>JBDRES010000069.1:0-104164 GCA_043819515.1 bacterium | reverse complement strand
GGCCAGCACCAGGATGGCCGCCTTGGCCAGATCCTGCGCCTTGAGCGAACCCAACAGGATGGGTTCGCGTCCCAGGTAGGCGGATGCCGCGTAGAGTTCTTCGCCGATCAGGGTGTAGTCGCAGGCCACGATGAAGAACGGAATCTGGGCGATTTCGTCGGTCCCGGCAATCTGTATGGACCCGGCTTCGGCCCCCGTTTCGGCCAACAGCAGCGACTCGGCGTAAAACTTACCCATGTACACATTAGTCGCCGGCAGCTCGCGCATCATGGTGCCGTTAACGGCGGCCACATAGGCGAACTGCGACTGGGTAACGAAATGGACAATGTCTTCATTGTAGGCATCCGGCCGCCCGGCATCAAGGAAGGACGACTTGACAACTTCCTGAGCCACCGACATCACGATAGGATCGTAGGTCGGCACTATCAACGTGGTCTGATATTCGGCGACCCGTTTGGCCACCCGTCCGAGTATCGTAAAGGAGGCAATCGTCGCCACGTCGGCCGCGGTCCCCAACCCAAGGACGTATAGAATCGGTCGTCCCATCTCGGTGGCGCGTCCGATGGCATCATCAACGGCCTCGATACCGCCGATAGGGCGGACATAAAGCTCCGCGCCCCGCCGCGCCCTGGCGACAAAGTAGATGGTCGCGATGGTGAAAAATATCACCGCCACCAGAACCACTTTGCGACCGCTGTTGAACCACTGGGCGGAGCTCTGTATAGGTCCCAAAACCTCTGATTGAGCTCGGATTTCCTCGTTGGCGGTGACGGCGTCGATGCGATAGTACAATCCGGCGTCGTCCGGGACGAACTCTCCCGAGTAGCGATCCTTACTGCCCGAGTGTTCGTAGGTGGTGCTGCCGGATGGCGTGACGGCCTGCTTCGTCCAGTAACCACCATCAGGGTACTGAGCGTGAGCTTCGGGCAACCGGGAAATCGCCGCCTTTATCTCGGTTCGTAAATCGCGGATGCGCACCTTGATATCTGATGTTGATCCGGTCGCCAGGGCCAGCTCACCGTTGGCGGTGTTGTACTCGCTGCGCAACCCATTCAGAGTATCATTCAGGAAAGGCACCCATCGGAACACCTCGTATTGCAGCACCGGGTTCTCGGCGGCGCCGTCATCCGGCGAGAGCTCCCAGTTCAGTATGACTGCATGGCCGTGGTCGTTGGGTTTGTCATGCCCTGTAAGTCCGCTGACAGGCGCCGGCGGCATCATGGCCGGGACCGAGTCAACCATCATGCCTTGGTCGGTGGCCTCATCGGTCTGAGCCACCGCCCCAGCCGTGACCATGGTTAACATCAGTAACACGGTCAGGAGTTTAAGCTTCATTAGCTGCTCCCATCTTGATCTATTCTCCAAGCTTTAGTCTATTATTCCTAACCAATCGTGGAACAAAAACGTGATCCGCCCTACCAGCAGCGAAATACGCCCCATAACAGTATAGCCGAACGAAGCGCCGAAGGTAATCATCAGGATCCAGATACCCACGCGCGAGGCGCGGCCAAAGGCACCGGTATGTTCTTTGGAAAAGAAAAAGTAAATCAAGCCGCACATAACGCCCAGGAATATGACCCAGTTGGCCGCCATCATAACCAACGGACCGGTGGCGTTCAGGCTGAGGTTGGAAAAGAAATGGCCGAACCCCTGCCAATCTACCAACAGCGGCACGAAAGTTGCCGAAACCTGCTTGATGAAATCCGAACGCAGATACCGGATAAAATTGAGCCCGGCGGTGGTACCGACTATGAAAGCCAGCGGCCAGCGCGAGAGCCAGCCATGCTTTGAAGAAAGTCGCATGAGCAAGAGCAGGCCCATGACCACCGGAACCCAGAAGAAGATGTTGAAACTAGATTCGATATAGGGGACCTTGAAAGATACGGCCAGGTCGGCCGACAGCCGCGGGATGAGATTGCCGACGATGGTCGACCAAAAACCCATGCACATCCAGTAGGCCGCCGAGACGCCCACAAACAGATGTTCGGCAAATTTGTAGTACGGGTTGTCTTGATATAAGAAAGACATTATGGCCAGCGTCAGGAAGGCCGCCAGAGTCACCAGGAAACCGTTCACAATCGGGCTGACATCATCGGCCCCGGCCGTGCCTGCTTTTGATACCCAGCTGATCGCAAACAGCAGCACCACGGCTCCAAAAACTATCCAGCGAGCGTGCTTCACTGAGCACCCGCCTTCCGCTTCTGGACAAAGAAGACGATATTACCAATGATAATGAAGGCCATGATGACCATGTGTGCCATCGTCTGCGGACCCATCATTCTCAGTCCGGGCGTATCACTATCGGCGAATCGAGGGTAGCGAATGACCAACTCCGATTCATACTCGGCCGCCCCTTTGATGCCCCCGAGAATACCCAAGAGCTGCCGCGGGAAGTATGGATAAAGCTGAGGCGCTACCACGGCGGCGACACCACAACCGATCGGCACCTGAGTCGGGTCGCCGACAAACAGGATCCACTCTTTTATGCCGGGACGACCGCCGCCGATGGAGATGATAAAATCCAGATCTTTGCAGGACTTGATGCCGTCAAAGACATCGATACTATCATACGGAACGCCGTTGACGTCGGTCGGGAACATCTTCTTGAAATCAGTGACGATCACATTCAGGACGCCTTCATTGCCCGCTTTGTAGCCCATGTTGACATAGTCGACGCCGTCAATCTTGTCTGCAAACTCCGTTTCGATAACGTCCGACATCGTCCGCGCAAATTGCCCCTGCCCGGTGGCAAAAAGACACATGTAGACAACCTTGTGACCGCGGGCCAGACAGTGGCGAGTAAAGGCGTTGGCCATCGGTTGAACCTCCGGCGCCATGGCCGGATCAAAATCGTAGGACAACAGCACCCGCGACCCGGGCGGCAGCTGCTCTATCTTCTCGAACACACCCAAAACGGCGGGCGTAGCTTTCTCTTTGAAGGTAACGGGAAACAGCAAAGGCGCTGCCACCGAGACGAAGATAAAAACGAAAATGATCCTGCGGTTGACTTCGCGACCCCTGAGCGACCGCAGCAACAGCCACAACAGCCCACCCAAGATGACCATCAATGACACACCGACGCCGACATCGTTCAGTGTCACAGCAACTATGTGAGGTGAGCCGTTAAGCACCGTCGTCCCCCAAATAGGTTCGTTCAATACCGAGAATCAGCCGCAGCGATATCGAGACCACGCCCAGACCGATGCCGATAATAATCGCTCGCTGACCGGCCAAATTGGGTGAATTCATAATCCACACGGCCAGATTCGGGATCTGCATAATCGAAAACTCGTCCGGTATCCAGAAGGTCAGCATCATTCCGAAGGGAGTCCGGCCCAAGAGGATAATAAAAGCGGCCACCAATAGAATAGTCGCCTGGACATTTTTAGCTCGGAAGGCTCGGTAGGAGGCGGAGGCCACAAAGAAAGCCAGCAGAGCATACATTGTCGAGCCGCAAGGGACAAAGACCGTCTCGTAAATCGTTTGGAATACCGATCCCTCGGTAGTCAGAGCCGAAGCAATGTCGCCGGGATTACCGATCTTGAACAAGCCCACTACGAGCATGACGGCGAAGCCGGTGATGGTGACTATCGAGTACGGCCAATCGTGCTTCTTGTTGGCCAGCTTCTTGATGTGCACGCGCAGGAGATTGCCACCGCCCAGGAAAAACGCAAACACGGCTATGATATCGAAAAACAACGTGAAATTTTCGCCCATCGTCTCCAGCGGCGGCAAAAAGACCGAGACAATCAGCAACATGCCGACGAGAAAAGTGATTGTAAGCGGTATGGTTCTACGCATAGTTCTATCAGTTCACCGAAAGAAGCTTCAGGAGCGCTCGGGTGATATGGTTGAAAAATTCCACATTCCAGGTCTGGCCGATGGTGAGTGAAATCACCCCCGCCACAATGGCTATCATGGCGATGGCCTTGCCGACATCCTGACCCTTGAGCGAGCCCAACTGCTTTGGTTCGCCCGAGAGATAAGCACTGGCCGCAAACAATTCCTCACCAATCAAAGTGAAGTCGCAGGCGGCAATAAAAAACGGCAACTGCGCCGGACGAGCAGTGCCGGCGATCTGGATGGCGCCAATCGAGTTTCCGGTCTCAGCCAGAATCAACGACTCGGCAAAAAAGGCGCCCAGCAGAAAACACGTGGCCGGCTTTTCGCGCACCATGATGCCGTCGACGGCGGCCACATAGCCAAACTGCTCATCGGTTACATAGTTGACCATGTCGTCGCTATAGGCATCGGGCCGGCCGGCCGTTTGATAGGCGGCTTTGATTGTTTCCCGGGCCGCCGTCATGACTAGCGATCTGGATACCGGCATGCGGATTTTTGTATCGTAGTCGGCCACCTGCTGAGCCACTCGACCCAGGATAGTAATGGCCGCCAGCGTCTGGACATCGTCCATATCGTGAATGCCGGGGATAAACAGAATCGGCCGACCCATCTCAGTGGCTCGCCCGATAGCATCGTCAACGGCCTCCAGTCCGGCTATCCGGCGGACAAAGAGCGTCTTGCCTGTCTGGGCCCAGATGATGTAAAAGAGCACGGCTCCCCCGATAATCAAGGCCATCAAGAACAGGTAGCCCAGATTCAGGTTCACCATTTCCCACTGGGGCGACAGTGGCGCCGTTATCACCGAGGGATACTCGGCCTGACCACCGACGGTAGCGACATAGTAACGATATTCATGACCGAGCTCGACGCCATCATCATGAAACGAATTGGCTCTCGGCGGCAAACTGGCGATCTCTTGGGGTTCGGAGCCGTCGGCGATACGGTACACTTTGTAGCCCATGACGGGGCTGTCCTGCAACTGGTCATCTATCGAGGGTACCCAGCTCAGATCGAGTGCCTCGCCGTTGTCGTACTTGAAGTCCCTGGCCACCACCGAGGTAGGCGGCGCCACTTGCGCCAGAGTGCTGTCCGGGACCGCAGAGACAGCAGCAGCATCGATTTCCTGGGCCAGGGCGGGCGGCGACCACGCCGGGAGCAGGCCCAGTAATGCGATCAGCGCAACTAGCCAGGAGTGCTGGAGTAAATGGGTCGTGTCCTTCGAGAGTACCTTCACTAATTGATCATCCCCAGCCAATCGTGAAGGAGGAAGTCAATTCGGCCGATCAGCAGCGACATACGACTCATGACGGTATACCCAAACGAGGCACCGAAAGTAATCATCAGGAAGAATATCCCGACCCGGGCAGCGCCGCCAAAAGCACCGGTGTGCTCCTTGCTGAAGAAAAAGTAGATCAGCCCCGTCACAGTGCCGACCACAATCACGAGACGGCCGATAATGATACCTATGGTGGCATCAAAGCCGGATCCAAACTCAACCGACAACAGCGGCAAAATAGTGGCCTGCGTCTGGGCCATGATATTCGACGCCATGTAGTTCATCATCCAGAGCCCGGCCGTGGCACCAACGATGAAGGCCAGCGACCAGCGTGACAACCAACCGATCTTGGGTACCAAACGAAGCAACATGAGCAGACCCAGCACACCCCCGATCAGCAGCGTATAGTCGGCCTCGGCAGTCGGCACCATTTGTCCGGCCTCGTTCAGCACTTCGGGAGGGAAAACGCCCTCAACCAGCTTGCCGACCAGATTGTCCCAGAACAGCACCACTACCCAATAACCGGCCGATACCCCCACGAAAATCGCTTCACATAGTTTGTACCACGGGTTGTCCTTATAGAGGAAGGAGATAATCCCGATAGTCAAGAAAGCGGCCAACCAGAGAGAAAAATGTTCCATATCTATGCTCGCTCCCGCCTACTTGCCCAGGGCTGTTTTTCGACCGCCGATGAAGAAGGCGATGTTTCCGATGATTACAAACGCGATGACGACCATGTGCGCAAAAGACTGTGAGAGCATAAACTTGGTCGCCTTGCCGGCTATCTTACAGGCTTTCTCAAACTCGGCGGCACCGCTCATTCCTCCCAGGATTCCGGTCAGCTGTCCCGCATCAAGGTAAGCATACATAACCGGCGCTTGAACCGCCGTGTTGCCAATGCCCAGAAGCATCCCGAAACGATCGACGGCAATCTGCACCCATTCCACCGATCCCGGGAAACCGGAAGAGAGGTTGAAACCGAAATCAATGTTGGAGAAATTCTTGACATTGCGCACCAGCGGAAGTTCATCGTACAGGGTACCGGCGTAATCGGTCGGGAACATCGATTTGAAACTCGTCCCCATGCGCTGAATCACG
Organism: bacterium; assembly: GCA_043819515.1. GTDB lineage: Bacteria > Zixibacteria > MSB-5A5 > GN15 > FEB-12 > DAOSXA01. Next base: position 97,947 of record JBDRES010000069.1, on the reverse strand, counting down.
AATTCATTGCCCGTCTGGAAGCCCAAATTGACGTAATCAACTCCATACTCCAGGCCCTTGGCCGCGATAGTCTCCTCGGCCAGCACCTTGTCCAAAGCCAGATTGGCTTGATCCGGTCCTTGTGGCCACAACCCCATGATGATCACCTTGAGATCGCGCTCAAAGCAAAACCGCAGCACCGACTCGGCCATCGGCTGCAACTCCGGAGCCGAAGGGGGATCATAGTCAAACGATACCAACACTCGCGATCCCGGCTGGAGTGCCTCCATCGCCTGGTGCAGCGAAGTCACTTCCGGCGAGACCACGATCTTCTGAGTAATGGTCATGAACAGCGGCAGCGACACCGCCACGCCGACATACAGGAATACGACCCGCCGTTCGATGAGTTTCCCCTGGAGAGTCAGGATAAGGATCCAGATCATGGACAAACCCAGGAGACCTATCACAACAGTCGACACCAGCGGAGAGAACTCAATCGGTTCCCAGCCACTGACCTTGCCGAAATAGAAGACTATGCAAAAAACAGCGATGGCGATGAGGGCGATAATCTCTTTGACTCGTGTATTCATAATCTATTTCCCCCCACCTATGTGAGATCGCTCAATCCCGAGGATAATCCTCAGCGAAGTCGAGACAATGCCGAGGCCGATACCAATCATGATGGCCCTCTGACCGGCCGCCTGAGGATAGTTCATAACCCAGGAAGCCAGGTCCGACAAACGCGCCCCTTCCGGCATGAATCCGGAAAGCACATCGCCGAACGGTACCCGTCCCAACATCACAAAAAAGGCAGCGACCAAAAGGAGTGTGGCCTCGAAGTTTCTGGCGCGGAAAGCGCGATAGGAAGCGGAGGCCACAAAAAAGGCCAGAATTGAAAACATCGTCGCGGAAAGCGGTATGTAAACGAAGTTGTACATCCAGGACCATCCGGCGGTATCGCGGAATCCCTTACCGGAACTCAAACCGATGTATACGATAATCAGGAATGACAGGATGATTACGACCGCGTAGCCCCAATCGCTTTGCTTCTTGTACGCCTTCTCCGCCGACACCTTGAGCAGGTTGAGAGCGCCGAGAATGATCGCGCAGGCGCCGACAATCGAAAACCAGTCGGAGAACCAGTTGCTCAGATTGCCGAACGGGAAATGGGGTATGAAGTACTGAAGGACAAAACCGATGCCGACAACCGCTGTGATAAATAGTGGAATTTCTCTTCTCATAATCGAGCTACTCCCCTATCACTTGAAACAGGTTGGACAACTGCCATACTCCGAGAGTCTCCAGAACCAGGCCGACTACAATGGCAACTAAGAGGATCGCTTTGCCGTAATCCTGACCCTTGAGAGATCCGAGCAGTTTCGGCTCCCGGGACAGGTAGGCGGAGGCTGCAAACAACTCCTCACCGATCAGAGTGTAATCGCATGCCGCCACAAAAAACGGCAACTGCGACGGCATGGCCGTGCCCGCGATCTGAATGGCGCCAATGGAGTTGCCGGTTTCCGCCAGAATCAGCGATTCTGCAAAAAACTGACCCATAAAGAAGATCGTGGCCGGCTTCTCTCTCACGAAAGCGCCATCGACGGCGGCGGCATATCCAAACTGGTCATCGGTAAGATAGTGAATCATGTCATCGTTATATGCATCAGGGCGACCGGCCTTGGAGTGCGCTTCCTTGACGACCTCACGGGCCGTTACCATAACCATCGAGCGGCAACAGGGCACATCCAAATAGGTCTCGTATTCGGCGGCCAGCTGAGCGACGCGCCCCAGGATCGTTATTGAGGCAATCGTCTGCATATTGTCCATGTCACCAAGCCCGGTGATATAGAAAATCTTCTTGCCCATCTCGGTGGCGCGACCGACCGCTTCGTCAACCGCTTCCATGCCGGCCATTTTGCGAATGAACAGCTTCTTACCGGCTTTGGCCTGATTGATGAAGAAGATTATGAAAAACGACAGGACAATAGTCCCGATCAGCGTTTTCAAGCGCTCCGAATTGAACCATTGAGCCGACGACGACACCGGGCCGACAATCTCCGAGTCGGCCGTGTACTCATGCACATCGGCGTTCTCATCATAAAAGACGTTTACGGACTGCACGCGATAGAAGTATGACTTGTCGTCGTCCGTATTGCCGTCATCGTTTGTATAAACGGCTGCTCCAGCCGGGACATTTCCTACCTCCCGAAACTCGCCCGCCTGTCCACCGACATCGTCGGCTCGCAATATGCGATAGAGGCGTACTTTGCCGCCGACGCCATCATCGACCGAAGCGTTCCAGGTAAGTCTGACAGCTCCGCCGACATCGCCCGGCTTATCCTTGACGGCAAGTCCCGTGGCCGGGGCCGGGGTCTGCTGGGTAGCCAGAGTGTCGATGGCCGAATCCGCCAAGACAGTCTCATCCACTACCGTCTCATCCTGCGCCCGGACGCCGGTTGGACCTCCCCAGAGTAGTGAAACGAGTGTCAGGACAGCGACCAACAGCAGCCTTCCTGGACTACCGTAAGTTTGACAGTGAAGACTCAAATCGTCGATCCTGTATATTACAATGTGTAAGTATCTTACGTTCGAACGGCATCGCTGCCGGCACACCACTATAGGCCCAACCAACAACCGATTGGAACAAATCAGACCGGCATATAGGCATACAGCAGACGAGGATACCCTCTACTGCGTGCAAGCCAACTTTGCCAATCTATAGACGTGCTCCTGTTCAAGTCAAGTGAAAAAAGGCAACGCTCTCCGTATTTGTTTGTGCCGCTTGTCGTTAGCATTCGACGCAAACAACACCAGGCGAGACGAACGAGAAAGCTGATGTCGCCCCGAGAATCTCAAAAGCTGTACTGCCGCCCCGCACCGGTCGTCCGAAGTCTGGAGCACGTCATTCCGGTCCGGGCGACCGAGCCGCCACCGAACCACCCAACGGGACCCAACCGGCAGCTCCAAAAAATGGCGGCAGCGGTCCCGATGGCTCTTTACATCCCTACCGGCATGTGTTATAATCTTGGGCTTGGGGGGCGCCGTTTGGGCGCGCCTGGCGATGTCTATCATGGTGCCACCCATACTGATACGAAAAAACGTGACGGTGCAATATAGCAGGAAAAGGTAATGGCCAAATTCGAAAACCCGGATGACATCAAGGTAATCGTCGCTACTGACTGTGGTTCTACCACCACCAAAGCTATCCTGATCGAGTATATAAACGGTGAGTACCGCCTGACGACTCGCGGTGAAGCTCCCACAACCGTGGAGGCTCCCTTCGAGGATGTAACCATGGGCGTCCTGAACGCAGTGGCCGAAGTCGAAGAGCTTTCCGGGCGCAAGCTCCTGGATGATAACGGGAAGTTCATCTCTCCGTCCAATGGAAAAGACGGCACCGACGTTTATATTTCCACTTCGTCGGCCGGCGGTGGTTTGCAAATGATGGTGGCCGGGGTGGTGCGGTCGATGACAGCCGAATCGGCTGAACGGGCCGCTCTCGGCGCCGGGGCGATCGTCATGGACGTGATCGCCTCCAACGACAAACGCCTGCCTCATCAGCAGATCGAGCGTATCAGGCACTTGCGCCCGGACATGATCCTGCTTTCGGGCGGCATCGACGGCGGCACCACTACTCACGTGGTTGAAATCGCTGAACTGATTTCCGCCGCCGACCCTCGCCCTCGCCTCGGATCAAGCTACAAGCTGCCGATCATTTATGCCGGTAACTACGCCGCTCGGGATGCCGTGGCAGAGACTCTCCAAGAAAAATGCGACCTGAAGATCGTCGACAACCTGCGCCCGGTTCTGGAACGCGAAAACCTGGCTCCGGCTCGTGAGGAGATTCATGAGTTGTTCATGGAGCACGTCATGGCCCAGGCCCCCGGCTACAAGAAACTGATGTCCTGGGCCGACGCACCGATCATGCCCACGCCCGGGGCCGTCGGGCTTATCATTCAGACCATCGCCAAGCAGTACGGGATCGAAGCGGTCGGAGTTGATATCGGCGGCGCCACAACTGACGTCTTCTCGGTTTTCATGCCCGAGAAAGAACCGGTCTTCAATCGGACCGTGTCGGCCAACCTGGGCATGTCATACTCTATTTCGAATGTCTTTGCCGAGGCCACCCTGCCGATGGTCATGCGCTGGGTACCCTTCAAAATGGATGAGCGTGATCTGCGCAACCGGGTCAAAAACAAGATGATCCGCCCAACGACCATTCCGCAGTCTATGGAAGAGCTGATATTCGAACAGGCTATCGCCAAGGAGGCGTTGCGCCTGGCCTTCATTCAGCATAAGAGCTTCGCTACGGTACTCAAGGGAGTACAGCAGCAGCGGACCATTGCCGACGCCTTTGATCAATCTTCCTCGGGCGCCACGATCGTCAACATGATGTCCCTCGATATGCTGATCGGCTCGGGAGGCGTGCTGTCTCATGCGCCGCGCCGCCAACAGTCGGCCCTGATGATGATTGATGCCTTCCTGCCCGAAGGTGTCACCCGGCTGGCGGTCGACTCGATCTTTATGATGCCCCAGCTCGGTGTTCTTACCGAGGTCCACGAAAAGGCCGCCACCGAAGTATTTATCAAGGACTGCTTGATCCACCTCGGCACCTGCGTCGCTCCGGTGGGCCAGGCCAAGAAGCCGGGGCCGGTTATGAAATACACAATTGAGTTGCCTACCGGTACCGTCTCCGGGACCCTCGATCATCTTGAGATGAAGAAGTTTGAGTTGGGTCTGGGCGAAAACGGTCTGCCTCAAACCGCCAAAGCGGTTCTGGAACCGGAGCGTCATTTTGATGTCGGAGGTGGTCCCGGTCACCGCTTCGAAACGACCCTCCACGGCGGTGTGGTGGGCGTCATCCTGGACGGTCGCGGACGACCCTTTGATCTTTCGACGCTCTCCGAGGACGACCGCGTTTCGCATTTGCGCAAATGGATGAGGGAATTGGATATTTACCCGACCGATCGGCTGTAGAAGTCGCCCGGAACCTGTCGTTGGTGGATGAGAAATTGGCGAGGATTATTATGAAGACAAAGCGCTCTGGATGGCTACTCGGAGCCGCATTGTTGTACTTAACTATGATTGCGGCTCTGGCGACAACCGCTTCGGCGCGAAATCACGTGTCGTGGAAGGGTGGTTTCTATATCAGCTACCCGGAGGCCTGGAGGCAGATCGACTACGCCAAGGCCGACGCCTATCTAATGATCAATCAAGCCGGCGATGCCATCCTGGACTACGACGCCGTCTTTGCCGACACCCTCCACGAGGCTTTCTATGATGGGGAGTATTTCGTCCTGACGGTCGATACGGTCGGCGAACTCAACGAGCCTGAGATTGACTCGGTTATGGAGGATCTTTTCAGCACCTTCAACTCTGAGCTGAATTACTTTCCGGTGGCCAAGCTTCTGGCCAATCTTCGGGCCAACTCCCCCTCGTACGATCCCGAGCTGAAGGTCGCCTCGGTCATGAATGAGATTGGAATCGCCGGCGGGACCGTCAAACGCAGTCTAGTCATGTTGCGATTTTACGAAAAGGGGATTGCGACCTTCTTTTACTATGCCCCGGACTCGCTGTTCGAAGACGGCCTTCAGACCATGCAACAAGTCGTGGCATCATTGTCCACCGAGAATATCGAGGCGGCGGCTCCGCGGGAGGAAGTGAAAGTCACCGACGCTGCTCTGCCGGAACGGTCAGAATACGAACCGGGAAGCGGCAAATCCGAAACCAGCGGAAGTATACCGGTTGTCGTCTTGATCGGAGTCCTTGTCGTCATCATAACCGTAGCCCGACGTAAACGGAAAAAACGAAGCTGATATATAGAAAGGAAATCAGATGGCTCATGCCTATACTCCGGGACTGAAGGTCACGGAAAGACATCTGGTTGAGAAAAGACGAATCCTGCCCCTCAAGGGCGAAGTGGTGGTGAAGGTCGGCGACCGGGTCACCCCCGAAGACGTCATCGCGCGGACGCACCTGCCCGGTAATGTTGTCCCCCTCAATGTCGCCAATAAGCTCAGCATTCCGCCGGAAGATATTGACTTGGTGATGACCAAAAAGGTCGGCGATTCCATGGAACAAGGAGAAGTCATCGCCCTCAAAAAGTCGTTCATCAAGTGGTTTTCCTCCTCCTGCGAGGCGACCATCGGCGGAACCATCGAGTCGATTTCCAAAGTGACCGGTCAAGTGCTGCAGCGCGGCGAACCCATTCCGGTTGAGGTCAAGGCGTACCTCAGCGGCCAGGTCACGGAAGTAATCCCGGAAGAAGGCGTGGTGGTGTCCTGCTATGGTTCGTTTATGCAAGGGATTTTTGGTATCGGCGGTGAGACCTCGGGCAACATCATGATGGCCACGCCCGACAATGCGACCGTACTCGACGAGAAGCTGATCACCGACCAAATGAAAGGTCAGGTGATTGTCGGCGGTTCGTTGGTAACGGCCGAGGCCCTGAAAAAGGCGATACAAGTTGGTGCCAAAGGTATCGTCGTTGGTGGCTTTGATGACAAGGACCTGCGCGACTTTTTGGGGTATGATATCGGTGTGGCCATTACCGGCGCTGAGGACAAAGGCATCACCCTGGTGGTGACAGAAGGTTTTGGTCAGATCAACATGGCCGGCAAAACCTTCAACCTGCTCAAAGCCCATGAAGGCGAAAAGGCCTGCATCAACGGGGCCACCCAAATCCGCGCCGGCGTCATCAGGCCGGAAGTGGTTATCCCCGCCAAGGATACAACCACGGCTGTCGACGATGCCAAGGCGGCTGAGATCAAGGGTCTGACGGCCGGATCACCGATCCGCGTCATCCGCCACCCCTATTTCGGCCAGCTCGGTGATGTTGTCGACCTGCCGGCTCCGCTGCAGGTGCTGGAATCGGAATCCAAAGCACGAGTACTGGAAGTAAAACTGGAGAGCGGCGAACGCGTGATTGTTCCCCGAGCCAATGTTGAGATGATCGAAGATTAGTGCGAGAATAGTATAAGTAGCTACGGCCCTTGCTATTAGGCGAGGGCCGTATTCGTTTGTCGGATGCGGCCGTTACATACTGTCGTGCGGCTGCACCATCGAATCGACCGGCACATCCTCCATGGCGGCCGAGTCCATAGCGGTCGAATCCATGCTCTCAGCCTCCTGGACCTCGAGTGGCGGCTTGTCAGGAGTGGCCTCCTTCTGGCCACAGCCGATCACGGCCAAACTAAGCCCAAAGACCAAAATCAACCCAAACATCAACAACACCTTCATGATTTCTCCTCCTTCCAAAGACAACAGACCTGCATTCATTTCGAAGTAGCACGCGAAACAGGCCTCCGGTCAAGTTTGAAATGCGTTTTTTGTTGTCCTGGAACCCGGCGCGCATATAAGTAAGTGTGATGTTATCTGCCCGGCGACCAAAGAGCGCGGTTGCTCTCTGATTGCCGGCAAACTTTTGCAGGAGTAAGGCGTAAGATTGATATGAGCACACTGATTCTCCCTTCCATTTTTTCAGGCGCGGTCTGGCAAATAATCCAGAATACGTCAGTTTTCGGCAAGTTCATCCTGATTGTCCTGATCGGCATGTCGCTGATCTCCTGGGTCGTAATCTTCCACAAGTGGCGCCAGTTCCGCCATTCCAGCAGAGCCGGCCACGCCTTCCTAAGTTCGTTCAAAAGATCCGGTCGGCTGGCCGATGCGATCGGTCAGGCCAAGTCGCAAAGCGCTTCGCCTCTGGCTAAAACATTTTTGGCCGGGTATGAAGAGTTGACCAGCCTGGACCAACTGCGCAACGAAGGTGGTGCCTTGCAGTCAAGCCGCCACCCGCTGGAAGCGGAGGATTTTGAGATAATTGAAATGACCATGGAGAGAACGGTCACCGAGGAAATAGGTCGTTTGGAACATCTGGTAGTCGTTTTGGCGACGACCGGCAATTCCGCGCCGTTTTTGGGCCTGCTGGGCACGGTGGTCGGCATCATGGGTTCGTTTTGGGAAATCGGCGAGATGGGCTCGGCTTCGTTGGCGGTGGTGGCACCCGGTATTGCCGAGGCATTGCTGGCCACTATTATTGGTCTGGCGGCGGCCATTCCGGCCGTAATCGCCTACAACTGGGCCAACAGCCAGATCAAAATTGCCAACGACGCCGCCGGCGGCTTCATCCTGGGCTTTCTCGCCCGGGCCAGGAAGGAGTCCCGCTAGTGCGCCGACGACGTCAACGCAGCTACAACGCCATATCGGATATCAACATTGCCAACCTGGTCGATGTGGTACTGGTGCTGTTGATAATATTCATGATCTCCGCCCCCCTGCTGCAATCCGGGATCGAGATCAACCTGCCCAAAACAAAAGTTGCGGCTCTTGAGAGCGAAGTCGAGGGGGTCATAATTACCATCGACTCAACCGGCGGGATCTACATCAACGATGTCTGGTGTCGACTGGAGAATGTCGGCGATGAAGTCCAGGAGGCGATGGATCGCGAAAACACGCGAAACGTCTACGTTCGCGGCGACTCAGCCCTCTCCTACGGCTATGCCATCAAGGTCGTCGGCAAGCTCAAGGAATCGGGGGTCGATGCCATCGGCCTGGTCACCGGTCACGAGGAAAAAGGCATTCTCGGGCGCCGCAAGCGATAACTTATTATGAGACGGGATATAGCATTGTCGGTCGGCCTGCATGTCCTGGCCGTCGTCCTGATGGTCGTGGCGCCATCGCTGGGCGGCCGGGAAATGCCGTTGCTGGGCGAGGTCATCAGGGTTGATGTTCTCGATTGGTCGCAGGTAGCCGGACAGGAAATGCCCGCGGTCGAAGAGACCGAGCCTGAGGAAATGGTGCAACCCAGCATCCCGCCACCGGCCGAAGAGCCCCCCGAAGAAATCCCCATAAGCGACCCGACTACGAAGCAAGAGGCGGAGATCAAACCTGAACCGGTCGTGGAGTCTGTCAAGGAACCCGACCAGGCGCCGCCTGACAAACCCACCGGCGACAATCGCCGACCTGCCGAGGGGGATACCGGCCAGCAGCAAATCCACTCGCCGGTCACCGGCCAGGGTTCAGCGCTGGCCGGCGCCACGGTCGACAGCCGCTCGTTCAACTACCCCTATTGGTTCACTCAAGCCTTTAACAAGATCCTGCGCAACTGGCGCAACCCGGTCGCCACCGACGGCTCGATCATATGCGTCGTCTACTTCCAGGTAATGAAGTCCGGACGCATAATTGAGGCTCGCATTGAACAATCTTCCGGAATCGGTCAGTTCGACGACGCCTGCTTGCGAGCGGTGAACGGTTCCAGCCCCTTCCCGCCGCTGCCCCGTCAGTTCACGGACGAAATCATCGGCATCACTCTGCCCTTCAAGTACGAACCCAGGTGAGAACATGAAATCAAAGTGTCTTCTGTTGGTACTTTCACTGGCGCTGTTGTTGATCGTGACAACAACGGCCGAGGCCCAATTCGACAATATCAGAAATGTGTACTTCGACACGCTGGTTACCGGCGATGTCGCCGCCACCCCCATCGGCGTAGGCGATATGAGCTACATCGGCACCGATTATATCACCCAGAGCGACTCGACTCTGATGGCCTACGCGACCGCCGTGGTGCGCAATGATATCGATTTTTATGCCGACTTTGAATTGGTCTTTGTTGACAGTTTCTATCTTAAAACCTACGAAATCTCGGAACTGGATGTCCTCGGATGGCAACGATTGGGAGCGACTTATCTGCTTCGGCTCGAGGCGGAATTCCCGGCTGAGAATATGCGCGTTCGCTGGCGGTTGTGGGACGTTGCCGGCCGTCAACAATTCGCCCGGGGTACGCTTGCCCGCCCCAAGGAACAATGGCGCGAGTTAGGTCATGACATCGCTAACGATGTCGTTTACAATCTGACCGGTGATCCTGGGATTTTCCTGACGCAAATCGTCTATGCCAAGCAAAACGCAAAAGGCAAGGAACTGTTTTTATCCGATTATGACGGCGCCAACGAGCGGCAGCTAACCAACAACGGCAGCATAAATCTCTCCCCATCCTTCTCCCCTCTGGGTAATGAAGTGTTTTTCGTCAGCTACAAGGACGGCGATCCGTCACTGTTTGTAATCAACCTGGAAAACAACCACCTCACCAAGGTCGCCTCATTTGAGGGCAGCATCGTCGCCGCCCCGGCCGTCAGTCCCGACGGCCGGCAGATTGCCTGTGTCCTTTCCAAAGACGGCAATTCCGAAATCTACGCCCTCCGCACCGACGGTAAGATTATCAAGCGCCTGACCTACCATCGGTCGATCGACACTTCACCGACCTGGTCGCCCGACAGCCGTCGGATTGCGTTCGCTTCCGACCGCAGCGGAGCACCGCAAGTGTACATCATGGATGCCGACGGCCTGAACACGGTGCGTCTTACCTACAAAGGCAGCTACAATGACTCCCCCATCTGGTCCGACCGCGGCGACCGCATTACCTTCGTAACGCGCACTAAGCTGGGTCGTTTTGACCTGGCTTCGATTGATACTTCCGGAACCGACTTTCGAGTGCTGACCGAAGTAGGACATAACGAGAATCCTCACTTCTCTCCCGACGGTAAGCATATCATATTCACTTCGACCGATCGTATCACTCCTCACCCCGAACTCTTCACAATGGACATCACCGGACGCAACCAGCGCCGCTTGACACGCTCACAGGGAACATCCAGCCCGGATTGGGGACCGTTGAGATAACGACGCCGGTCGACATGATGCGATTAGTCAAGAGAATCCGCCGGAGGAAGCAATGGCCGATCACAAGTTCTATATCGTCGACGTCTTTGCGCAGCAGAAGTATGCCGGCAATCAACTGGCCGTGGTATTGAATGCGTCGGGCTTAACCGACGCCGAGATGCAGCAAATCGCGCGCGAATTCGATTTCTCGGAGACCACTTTCATAACCGCCGACAGCCCGCAAGACGATGCCTGGCCGGTCAGGATTTTTACGCCGCAGCATGAATTGCCGTTTGCCGGCCACCCAACGCTTGGCACCGCCTATATTATCCGGCAGCACCTATCAAACGGACAATTGACCGAAGTGACGCTCGCGGTCCCGGCCGGTCGCATTCCGGTAGCGTTTGAATTTGCGGATGGAGAGCCAACTCGGCTGACCATGACGCAACTGCCCCCGTCGTTCGGCCGGGAGCTGGACCGGGCCGAGGTGGCCCGAGTGTTGGGGCTCAAACCGGACGACCTGGAACCCAGATCTCCTGTTCAGGAGGTCTCGACCGGCTTCTGGACGATTATTGCTCCACTGGTATCGCTTGAGGCTCAGGATAGGATTAGAATCGATCGGGCCCGCTGCGAAGCCCTAATTGAGCCTCTGGACGGCAAAGATATCCTCACTTACTGCCGCCAGACACATGATCCCGATTGCGATCTGAATGTCCGCATGTTTGCCGATTATTATGGCGTCCCGGAGGATCCGGCTACCGGATCAGCCAACGGATGTTTGGCCGCTTACCTGGTAAAACACCGAGTTCTGGACAAAAACAAGATCTCCCTGGTTGTTGAGCAGGGTGTCCAGATGGGTCGGCCGTCCCGGCTGTGTATCCAGGCCGATGAGACGTGCGGGAAGATCGTTGTGAAAGTGGGGGGTAGCGTGGTGCCGGTGGCCCAAGGGAGGTTAGTATAGAACGAATATGAGCTACAGAAGGTGGGGCCTTGCCCCCGGCCGACGATACCCAGTCCGCAACCGGCAAAGTTAGGTGCGGGATAGTCAAAAATGCGGCCTAATGATCTATTAAATGTTGACCTTGTTAAACAGTATTGATAGATTAGCTAGACTATAGGTATGAAAGTAACAATTGGTGTTTATATAGCCTTTTAGGGAAGGTGAAGAATGAGAAATTTGGGATTACTCGGAGTAGTGGGTCTGGCTCTGCTGGCCCTGTTGGTGATGTCTTGTGGCGGACCGAAGGAAGTACCGGTGGAAGAGCCGGTGGAGATAACACCGGTTGACACAACCCCTGTTGTTGTTGAAGAGCCACCCCCGCCGCCGCCAAAGCCGGAGCTCAAGGTAGAGCAGCTCAAGACTGTCTACTTCGATTTTGACAAGTACAACCTCCGGGCCGACGCCAAGGCGGCTTTGGATGCCAACTATGAGCTGTTGGCTGAGTTTGGCGATGTCATCGTCAAGATCGAAGGGCACTGCGACGAACGCGGCACGGTTGAGTACAACATGTCGCTCGGTGAGAAGCGGGCTAAGGCCGTCATGGAGTATCTGGTCGGCCGCGGTATTGCCGGAAGTCGTTTGTCGGTGATAAGCTACGGTAAGGAGAAGCCAAAGGATCCCGGCCATAACGAAGCGGCCTGGGGCAAGAATCGCCGCGGCGAGTTCAGGATCGTCTCACAGTGACGGTCGTCAGGAATTGCCCATGCTAACGTCTAGGAACTACATGTACACCGCCATCTTAACGATGGCGGTTCTGTTTGTCGGACTACTGGTCGGTGGCTGCGCTACCAGCCGGCATGTCCGCGACATTCGCGCCGATATCAGCCGCCTTGAATCCCAAAGCACCCATACTCAGGAGATGGTGGCGCGGACTGATTCTGTTATTGCCGCCGGGGCTCAGGAAAACAGTCGAATGCGGGCCGACGTAAACTCCACATTGAGTGAGTTGCGCGATGAAATCGCGCAGTTGGTGGAGAGCAACGAGCAGCTCATGGCCAAGATCCAGCAGATCGAGTCGCAGCCGACCAAGGTGATCCTCAAACCCTCACCAGGGGCGAGCACCGAAATAGAGGAGCAACCGCGGACCGACGTGACTGATTCACCGGGAGTAGACTGTACCGAGATTTATGATGAGTCGTTCTTGGACGTTCGTCAGGGCGAGTACGAGGCCGCGATAGAAGGATTCAGAAAATTCTTAGCCAGTTGTCCGAAACATGACTTCGCCGAGAACGCCTATTATTGGATCGGCGAGTGCTACTACTCGATGGAGAAATACCAGGACGCTGTCACTGAGCTGGAGTTTCTGATTAAGACCTACCAAGCCTCCCCCAATATCGGTCGCGCCATATTCAAGTTGGCTCGCTCCTACCAGGAACTTGACCGCAAGGACAAGGCCTGCGAGTTGTTTAAGCGCCTGGTGGATGATCACGACGGCACCCTGGAATCAGAACAGGCCAAGGAACAGTTGAAGATGTTGAAATGCTGATCTCATGCCTTTATGTCTGCCACAGCTGGAGATTTCGACCCCGACCGAGCCCATTCCACCCGGTCGGGGTTTTTATCAGCTTGAAGAGGACGCCCTCTACGTCCAGATCGGACCTTGCACTCACGAGCGCGCGTTTTTTTCCTGGTTGGAATCCGACGAATTGCGGATGGAGTTTGAACGCCGGGGTCGCCTGGTTTTTCTTGAGGTCGCCTTGCCTCGCCGTCGCTGGACCAAATCAGGTGCGCTCGCTTTTCCCGCGCCAACAGAAATGGCCGATGTCAGATGGCTGGATTTTCGCCAGCGCCTGGAACCGGTGGCTCTGATCACGGACAACGCCGCTGCCCTGCTTCAAATCCGGTTTGCCGAAACGACGCCATCGCGGAGTTTCCAGATCGCCGAACGGGTGGCGGTCCAGACCGACCAGGACCACCGACTTATCTCCCTCTGGATTGATGGAATTGTTGACGACCTGGCCGGGCAGGAGATCGCTGCCTTCCGCAGGTATTGCCGTGAGCATCTGGCCAACCCGGCCGATCAAGGCGATTGACATCGGCGCCCGACAACGATCTATGATTGACTCGCCCGGCCGAGGTTACTTACTTAAGCCATGCCCAAACCAGACGCCAGGATAATCGAAGAATTGGCGCGATTGCGCACCGAGGTTGAACGTCATCTGCACCTGTACCACGTCGAGGATCGACCGGAGATCTCCGATGCCGAATACGATCGCCTTTTTGACCGTCTGATCGAGATCGAAAACTCCTACCCGCAATTGGTCACCGCCGACTCCCCCAGCCGGAGGGTGGGAGCCCCGGCTTCAAAGAAGTTCGAAACGGTGCCTCACCGCCATCGGATGCTGTCGCTGCAGAAGGTCACTTCGCAGCAGGCCTTTGCCGAATTTGATCGGCGGGTCGGCCAGGGGCTGGAAACTGACAGTGCCATCACCTATGTAGTCGAGCCCAAACTGGACGGCCTGGCGGTCGAGCTGGTCTATGAGAATGGTCGGTTTGTGTTGGGTTCGACTCGTGGCGACGGCCATACCGGGGAGGACATCACCCCCAACCTCAAGACGATCGGGTCGATCCCCCTGCGGCTCTCTGTTGAGACTGCCGAACGGTATCCGCTGCTCGAAGTTCGCGGCGAGGTCATCATGAGGCGCAGCGCCTTCGCGAGACTTAACCAAGAGCTTGAGAGGACTGGGCAGCAGGTGTTAGCCAATCCCCGTAACGGCGCCGCCGGATCGTTGCGTCAGTTGGATTCGACCATCACTGCCTCGCGTCCGCTAGTCTTTTTTGCCTACGGCATCTCCGATACCGATCTACCCGATCTTGACTGCCAGTCAACGGTGTTTGAGTTTCTCAAGGGTGAGGGGTTTCTTATCAACGACCGCATTGGCACCGGCACGACTGCCCGTGACATTCCGACGCTGTTTGAACAACTGAACCGGGATCGCCATCGGCTCGATTACTATATTGACGGCATGGTGATCAAGGTCGATGACTTCGCTCAGCAAAACATTCTGGGCAATATTGCCCGAGCGCCGCGTTGGGCGGTGGCCTGGAAATTCGAGGCCGAAGAGGCCCAGACCGAACTCGTGGATGTCGAATTCTCGGTCGGGCGGACCGGCGTTGTAACACCGGTAGCGGTTCTGAAGCCGGTCAATGTCGCGGGGGTTACCGTCACTCACGCTTCACTGCATAACGAGGATGAACTAACGCGTCTGGATCTGCACCAAGGTGATCGCGTCGTCGTTCGCCGGGCCGGAGATGTCATCCCCGAAGTCGTCTCGGTTGTTACCGAATCGCGAAAGAAAGATGCCCCGGCCGTTTCGTATCCGGATTTATGTCCATCCTGCGCTGAGCCGATCAGTCGCGCCGCGGGCGAGGCAGCCTACCGTTGTGCCAATGCCTCTTGTCCGGCTCAGCGGGAAGGACGGCTGTTTCACTTTGCTTCCAAGGGAGCTTTTGATATCGAGGGATTGGGCGACAAGCTGGTGGCGCAGCTGATCGGTCGGGGACTGGTCAAGCAGCCGGCAGACCTATTCTATCTTGCCAAGGAAGATCTACTGCCACTGGACTTGATGGGTGACAAGAAGGCTGAGAACTTGTTGGCAGCCATCGATCGTGCTCGCGACACCGATCTGGCTCGCGTGATCTATGCGCTGGGAATTCCCGGCGTCGGCGAGACCGCCGCCCGCGCCCTGGCCGGACATTTCCAGGTCATCGAGAGACTATCTCAAGCGACAAATGAGGAATTGGAGCAGATTGTCGGCATCGGTCCGACGTTGGCCGGTAACATCGTTGCGTTTTTTGCCGGCGCAGACAATCAGCGGATGATCAAGCAGCTTCGCCGCGGTGGCGTGAAGCTTCCACGTTTTGAGATAGCCGAGACAGGCCTACAACTGCGAGGCAAGACGTTTGTAATCACCGGCAGCCTATCGCAACCGCGGGGGCACTTCAAGAACCTCATCGAAAATGCCGGCGGCAAGGTGGTCGCTTCAGTCTCGTCCAAGACCGACTACCTGGTGTGTGGCGCCGAGGCCGGTTCCAAGCTGGCCAAAGCCAGGAAACTGGGCCTGGAAATCTTGACGGAGCAACAGTTGGACAATCTTTTGGCCTGAGCTGATCCGACCGCACCTGACAGGCGCCGGCCCACCCGCTTACTGCTGGTCAAGTTTCTCGGTCAGACTCTTGATTGCCTTGTTCAGACGATCAACCTTGCCCTCGAGTTTTTTTAGATCGGTCTGCTTGGCCAGATTGAGTTTCTGCACAGCCGAAACAACTTCCTTCTGAAGCTTTCCGGCCTGACTACTCACCTTGTCGGTGAATTTGGCCGTCGACTTTTCAGCCTTCTCCAGAAGTTCCATGACCGCCTTCTTGCGGTCTGACTTATCCAGTTCACCCTTCTTGATCAGATCATCAATGACCTTCTCGGCCTTAGCTTTAGTGACCTGAATGACACCGATTGATGCCAGAATGGTATTTTTTAGAATGGACATGGACGCTTCTCCTGTTTGCATTATGGTATCTTTCAGTAATTTTGTCGACTTAGTGCCGTCGGCCTGCCCGGCCAACTCCGCGATAAGGATTCTGCCGTAAACCTCAAGGGTAATGTCGCCGCCGGTCGGCACATCAACAATTCTGAGGTTCGCCCCGCGACGAACCAGACAACCCAGTTCCGGTAGCGTCAGCGTGCTGGAGGTTCGGGCGTCGTAAAACCGACGATTGCTATATCGACGTATCTCTCTCATGCCGGCTTGAGTCCCTCTATCTTTATACGGGTATTATAGTGCGGTGCACCAAAAATGTCAACAAAAGACGGCGGTCGTTTGGGGGGACCGCCGCTTAGCGTTTTCCAGTGGACATCAGGACTATGTTGACGATTTCCAAGAGCCGTTCGCAGGAAAACGGCTTTTTGATGAACATGTCGCCGCCACTGCGGAATGACCGACCCATATCGTCATTACGATCTTTGCCGGTCAAAAAGATAATGGGCGTTGAAGCGAACTCGGGGTCGGATTTGAGATCCTCGCAAATGCTGTAACCATCTATGCCGGGCATCATGATGTCCAACAGGATAACATCCGGGTGAAACTCACGAGCCCGGGCGGCAGCATTGTTGGGAGTGTTCTCGACCGAAACCTGGTAGCCCGATTCGGTGAGAAAGGTCTCCACTATCTCAGTGATTTCCGGTTCGTCATCAACAACCAGAACACGAGCGGTAGTTGTCTGTATTTTCTGGGACACAGGCATTTCCTTAAGCTTTTTGCTCACAGGCTACTAAATCCCTATAGCTACATTATACTTCGGCACTTGGGGTGACTTTCTTTAGGTAACAGCCGCGGTTGCAGCCAAGCCGAGCTTATGTCCGTTAGGCGGCTGTTATCTCCTATGGTCCGTTGATCTTATGCTCCCCCCCGATAGGCCGCGGCTATCGGACCTGTCAGCCGAAACCAAGCCCTGAGGGGCAGTTCATCGAGTACGATCAACTATTTCCCGAAGGTCTTTCTTGTCCGAAGGACCAATCTTGTCCTGGCAACCGGCTGGCAATAAATTACTTAACGGATCTCGGACATAGCACACATAGGGCAATATCTCGCCCGTGGTCCGGCCTGGAGTCTGCATAGAACTTCGTCAGATCGGACCCTTGACTCCGATTTTTGTTTGATTGCCGGGGCTTTGGGACCTATCGTTGCCGCTATGGCTGAATCCGATGACATCAAGGTGGTGGTTCGCAACCGCAAGGCTCGGCGCGACTTTCATATTGAAAAGACCTTTGAGGCCGGGATCGAACTCAAGGGGGCCGAGGTCAAGTCTTTGCGGGACGGCAAGGTGAACCTCTCCGACGCCCATGCCGTGGTTTTTGACGGCCAGGTGATTCTCAAAAATCTGCATATTTCTCCCTACGGCATGGCCACGACCGAAGCGCTCGATCCCCTCCGGCCACGTCGCCTGCTGCTGCACAAACGAGAAATCGGCAAACTGTATGTCCAGACCGAACAACGCGGCATGACACTGATTCCTCTGACCATCTATTTCAAAGGTAAGCTGGCCAAGATCGAACTGGCCCTGGCCATCGGACGTAAGAAATATGACAAGCGCCAGGCTATTGCTAAAGCTGACGCCGAGCGCCGCATGAAACAGGCTCTCAAGAAAGACCGGTGATGAGATTCGACGGACAATATCGCCTGGCCGCGCTTATCCTGGCTTTGCTGCTGGGCGCCGGCATATCGATCTCCGAGGCCACCGAGATCGTGACGGCGGGCGGGACATCGAAGCTGTCCTCATTTCAGCACCATGAAATCACCTACGTGTCACTCTCGGAGATAGCCGAGGTACTGGGTGGCCGCCTGGACTGGGAACTGATGGGCCACAAGATCAGCTACGTTGGCGACGCCTGTCGTTTTGACTTTGTTCTTGGATCCCCCTTCTTCAAAGTCAACGACAAGGTCTATAATCAGACTTTCCCGGCCCAGTTGCGTGACGGCCAACTTTTTGTCCCGGCCCAGACGTTCATTCCGTTTCTGAATGGCGTCCAACGTCAGACCATTATGTATGACAAAATGCTCGACGTG
Organism: bacterium; assembly: GCA_043819515.1. Lineage (GTDB taxonomy): Bacteria > Zixibacteria > MSB-5A5 > GN15 > FEB-12 > DAOSXA01. Next base: position 79,755 of record JBDRES010000069.1, on the reverse strand, counting down.
TTGCGCATCGACTCCGAGTACTTCAATGTCCTGGACCTGGCCGTCAACGGCAAGGCCAACGGTTTGCTGATTGAAGTACTCCTGACCGGCGCCCTGGGGTACGATGTCTTTCTGACCGAGGGCAACTGGCTCAATATTTCCATCACCGACGCTCGCATCAACACCAGCCAGATTCTGGCTCGCAAAGACCGGCGCTACATGTACAAGCTTACGGCCCATCAGTCAGCCGGCAATGGACAGATATCGATGCGCTTGCGAAAGAACGTCGGCACCTGGCAACACAAACTTGTCTACGACCCGCCGCGTATCCAAATCTCTATAGCCGACGCCGACTTCAATCTCAATCCGGAGGATACGGCTCCCAAGATTGTCGGACCGGATGACAAGATCGACGTTATCGTGATCGACCCGGGCCACGGCGGCAGCGACTACGGTGCTATCGGTCAGGGGGGTACGCGCGAGAAGGATGTTGTCCTGGCCATCTCGCGCGAGCTGGCCAAGCTGATGCGTACCGACAAGCAATTCAGGATTGTTACCACCCGCGATCGGGACACCTATATCTCGCTTGAGAAGCGGGCCGAAATCGCCAACAACGCCGGAGCCGATCTGTTCATATCCATCCATGCCAACGCCTCTCCCAAGAAGCGGGTTAGCGGGTGGAATGTCTTCTTCCTGGCGCCGGCGAAAAACGACTCCGCCCGAGCCGTCGCCCAGTTTGAGAATTCATTCTTCCTGCGTGAGGAAGGGACATCTGAAGAAACCGATGATGATGCCAACACTGCCGACGATCTGGAACTCGATCCGATCCTGACCATTCTCAATGATATGATCATGACCGAATTCCAGGAGGAATCGCACGATTTTGCCATGATGGTCGCCAAGGAACTGAATCGCAAGCTCAAGATACCGGCACGGGGTGTTGATCAGGCCGGGTTCTTTGTGCTCAACCAAGTTTTCACGCCGTCGGTGCTGATCGAGACCGGATTTATCTCGAACAAGAACGAAGAAAAACTCCTTAAGTCCGACAGTTTCCAAAAGCAGGTGGCCGAATCGCTCTACAAGGCCATCAAGCGCTTTAAGGAAAAGTATGAGAACAACTGATCACCGGCAGATACAATATGACCAAAGATGATGTCAAGAGTAGCGCTCCCATCGGGATTTTTGATTCCGGTGTCGGCGGTTTGACGGTGGCCCGGGAGATTTTCAAAATCCTGCCTCACGAAGACGTCATATACTTCGGCGATCAGGGCCGCACGCCCTATGGCGGGCGTTCGAAGGAAATCATCACCCAGTTCACGCGTCAGGACGTGGCGTTCTTGATTGAACATAAGGTCAAGTATATCATCTGCGCCTGCAACTCGGCCTCGGCAGCAGCACTGGATGAAATCAAGGGTGACTATCCTATCGAACTGGTGGGCGTCATCGAACCCGGCGCCGTGGCAGCCGTCGCAAAGACAGATAATGGACGCATCGGCGTCATCGGCACCAACGCCACCATCGGATCCAATGCCTACGCCCGCATAATTCACTCGTTGGATGCCAAATCAAAAATCTTCTCGTTGGCCTGTCCCCTGTTCGTGCCGCTGGCGGAAGAAGGCTACATCGATAGAGATGCTACGCGGCTGATCGCCAGGGAGTATCTGCAAACCATGCTCGATGTCGAGGTCGACACGCTGGTGCTGGGCTGCACGCACTACCCGCTGCTAAAGCACATCATCGCCGAGGTTATGGGCGACAAGGTCACGCTTATCGACAGTGGCGAGGAAACCGCCCGCTTCGCGCGCAAGAAGCTCGTCGAAGCCGGCCTCCTCTCCCCCGCCACGACCCAAGCCAACGGCGGCGGTCGTGCGCCGATGGGCGAACATAAGTTCTTCGTCAGCGATGTGCCGGAGAGATTTTCAACCGTCGCCACACGCTTTCTCGGCCAAATCGTCGACGGCATCACCCGGGTGGACATTAGTAGGTATTGAGAGCCTTCTCTACATTCGTCATTCCCGCGAAAGCGGGAATCCGTTCTTCTTGTGGATTTGTAGGTCAGATCCCCTTAGGGACCTGACAGACTTAGTCTTTCTCGGATCTCGACGAAGTGAGATCCGCCGTTTCTCCCCACTATCACGAGGCGGTTTGTGTAGGGCAGATCTGTCTTCAGACCTGCCATTGCGAGTCCGGCGGGTCCGAAGACGGCTTCGCCCTACAGAGACTGAAGGTTCCCTTACATTCGTCATTCCCGCGAAAGCGGGAATCTATTCTTCGTTCGGCCTCAAGATTGGATCCCTGCTTCCGCAGGGATGACAACCGCCATACTACCGTCTGAGTCTGTCACCCACAAACTCGGTTCAGCGTATCCGCAACTTTCAGGCCCTTCAACATTCGTCATTCCCGCGGAGGCGGGAATCCAGGCAACTTGGCCGCGCCGAGATATATCCGTGAGCAATGCGCATCCACCAATGTCTGGACCCCGGCCTACGCCGGGGTGACACCATAATATCTCACTTGCTCCCGATCCGGCCACGCATATCTTGCGGTTCAACAAACAGAGACAAGGGCCATCTATGAGAATCGTACTCGCGACGAATAACAAAGACAAGATCCGGGAAATCAAAGAGGTCCTGGCCGACCTGCCGGTCGAGATACTGACTAGCGCCGACTTTGATTCTTTTCCCGACCCGGACGAAACCGGCACCACTCTCGAACAGAACGCCTTCATCAAGGCGCATGAGATAGCGGCCTTTTGCGGCTGCGCGGCGCTGGCCGACGACAGCGGGCTGGAGGTCGACGCTCTCGACGGCGCGCCGGGCGTATTCTCATCGCGCTACGCCGGACCCGGCTGCACTTACGAAGACAACAACCGCAAACTGCTGAGTGATCTCAAAGGTATCCCGCCCGAGAAGCGCACGGCACGCTTCCGCTGTGTGATCTGTATCGACTGGGGCGACGGCACGACCGACACGGTCGAGGGCAAGGCTGAGGGCTACATCGCCGAGGACCTGGTCGGCCGACAGGGGTTCGGTTACGATCCGGTGTTTTATTATCCCAACGCCGACAAACGGTTTTCGGAGATGACCCTCGAAGAAAAGAACCGTGTCTCCCACCGCGGCCTGGCCGTCCGCGGCGCGCGCTTCATCATTGAGGAAAGGCTAAAGAGGCCGAGGGGGTAGGGGGTGAGGCTCAAGCAGACAGGGGCAATCACCGAACATTGGACTATATCTCCCATCGACCGTCAGGAAAGTATCGTAGAGTAATATCTCCGTCTTTGCGCGTTGTATAGACGTACCTCCTTTGCGAACCAAGGGATATCCCGCGCGCATGCGCATCATATGGGACCACTTGGGTGTCATATTGGATTCCGGAATCTGAAACGATTATAATCCCGGGGCTGCAGTAGCCGAAGACTTCAGGGCAATACCCGGATCTCCTACCATGGTGGGATGCAACGAACACCGTCGTGCACGCCAAGTCGGCCCTGAAGTCAGATCTTTCTAACAGCTTATCCCACCCAGCGGTCTCAAGGTCTCCAGGAAAGACGATTTGGTGAGTGCCGTACTTCACAAAAGTGACGAGCGACAGATTATTGGTGTCCTGGAATCCTGGATACTGATTGTGGTAGAATCGAAAGCCACATCCAGCGAAGTCAGGCTCCGCCAGCACAGGGCTCGTATACATGTGGAGCATATCCAAGAGCGAGCTCATGCCACTGCCGATAGGACCTGATTCGGCTTTCAGCTTTTCCAACTGGTCCGGATTAATGCTGCAGTTTTTGGCTAGTATTTCTATGTGCACGCTGCGCCGCAACTCCGCCAAATCTGACATATGGTCTTCATCGTAATTGGAGATCACCAGTTTTTGAAGCCTTGTAACGCCTATCGATGGTAGGTACCTGGATGGCTTGAAGTCGTTTGGTCCACCCGAGCCGCAGTCGACTAACAAGCTGTTGCCGTTGTCCGCACGAACCAACGCACAAAATCCATGCCCCACGTTGAAGATCTGTATTAGCAAGCTGCGTCATCCTTCCGATCATCGTGGTAGGCCAACGCTGAGAACACTTCGACTCCATAGAGACGATAAAATCGCATGAAACGCACCAACATCACGGCTGATGCAAACAGCGCTGCAGCTGTCATCCATCCGATCGATGTGCTGCCACCACCCCCATACGACGACAATGCGAAAGCAATCCCTGCTACCGCAAATGCCGCTGACACATTCCTGGAAAAGCCAAGCAGGTTCAGAAACACTCTCAGTCTCGGGCCGTATTCAGGGGATCGCCGCGCCACGCTGCAGGCAAATTGATATAGGGCTTGACCAGCCTTCTCTATTGCAACACCACGCGCCTGTTTCAAAACTGCGGTTTGGATCTCCGCAGGCAACGGAGCGCAGGCGGTCAGTCGTCGCCACATTGTCATGCGATCATCAGAAAACAGGTATTCATAGTAGTCACCGTACACAATGCGTGCGACTACCCTGCCATACACCAGAGCAGATCCAGCAGCCACCACATGCCCCACGAAATAGAACGCCATAACGATAAGCACCGTGAAATACGCACCCGGATCCTTCACGAGCACTATACCCAGACCCAGCACATAGTCGAGGCTGACACACGCAATAGCACCGGGCGCCAAGTAACCGAAAAAGTCATAGGCATTGAATGGTATCTTGTCCACCATGACGCAACCCTGTCCTGCTTAAGTTCTGTTATACCTCCGATGCTATTCATAGCAGACACCGTCACCTTAGTCAATCACAAAAAAAGCAGGCCCCTTTCGAGGCCTGCCTTCAAGATTGGATTCCTGCTTTCGCAGGAATGACGATTCAGATTACAGCTTGTCTGCGACCGCCTGGCCGACTTCGAGAGTGGTCGAAGTACCGCCCATGTCGTAGGTGCGGACCTTGCCTTCTTTGATGACGGCCGCGATAGCGTTTTCGAGTCGCTCGGCCATATCGTTCTCGCCCAGCCATTCAAGCATCATCCGCGTCGTCAACAGCATAGCCATCGGGTTGACTTTGTACTGACCGGCGTATTTCGGCGCGGACCCGTGGGTCGGCTCGAACACCGCCAGCTTGTCGCTGATGTTGCCCGAAGCGGCAAAACCGAGACCACCGACTAGCTGCGCGCAAAGGTCACTGACGATATCACCGAACATGTTGGTTGTCACCAGAACCGAATAGTCGAGCGGGTTCTTGATCAGCCACATGCACATGGCGTCGATGTTGGTCTCCCAGAGTTCGATGCCCGGATAGTTCTTGGCAACTTCGCGAGCCGTGCGCACCATCAGCCCGGAGGTCTCGCGCACGACATTCGGTTTCTCGACCACGGTCACACTCTTGCGGCCGGTCTTTTTAGCGTACTCGAAGGCGTCGGTGATGATGTTGCGGCAGCCCAGACGGGTGTTAATGCGCAGCGAGACGGCGATGTCTTTGCCGGCGGTACCGTCAAAGCGCGCCATCTTTTTGTGATGCTTCTTCAGCACGTCGCGGACTTCATCGGGCAGAGGGTGGAACTCGACGCCGACATAAAGGTCCTCGGTGTTCTCGCGGAAGACCATCAGGTCGATGCCCTCTTTGTAATTGAGCGGGTTGCCGGGGTAGGCTTTGCACGGCCGCAGGTTGGTTCGGAGATTAAACTCCTGGCGCAACCGCACGATCGGCGAGGCATAAACATGCCCCTTGCCCTGCAATGCGGGAATGAGCGCCTTTTCGCACTCTTCTTTGGGCATTGAAGTGATGGCTCCAAAAAGCGAGCAGTCAACTTCGTTAAGCAGCTTGACGGTCCGGTCCGGCAGCGGGTTGGCTTCGGTTTTCCAGAATTCCCAACCGATATCGGCATGGGGATAGTCAGCGTCGAGGGCAAGTTTGTCCAGGACGATTTTTGCTGCCTCCATGACGTCGTTACCAACGCCATCACCAGGCATCCAGGCAATGCGATACTTGGCCATCGTGTGTGTCTCTTCCTCTCTAAAGACTAAACGTTACGTTAAACAGGTGACTTGTTCCGAGATTATCAGAATACGGCAGGAAGGCATAGTCGACGCGCACGTTGCGATATGCGAATGACGCTCCGGCCGTGATGTTGCGAGTATCATAGCCGGACATGTAGCCGGCGCGAAGATTGAGTTCTTTTGACACAGTGCCCTCGACTCCCAGGTGGGCGTGGGCCTGGTCATCGAGATAAACCAAATCGGCCGCGCCGCGCAGCCAGCGATAAGTATATGAACCGCCGAATCGATAGGTTGTCGGCAAGGGGATTTCGCGCGAACCGATAGTCCCTTCTTTGGTGATAGCCATGTCGCCGCCCAGGCCGGTGACGGCGGCACCCAGGGTGAGGCCCTCGATACGTGGCGTGACATTCACACCCACATCGACGTTGAACTCCGACCCGCGCCAGGATTCGATTTCCTCAAACATCCATCCAATGGCCGCCCCTACAGCGACGTCGTCGCTCATCCGATAAGCCAAACCTAGTTTGCCGGAGATATCGTGCGATCCAAACAACGCTTCCGGTTGGGTTGTCGGTACTTCACCCCGTTGCTCGATATCGTCGATGGTGGCCATGCGAATGCCACCATGCAGGTAGAATCTGGGCGACAAGCCGATTCCAAAGCAACCGGACTCGAAGCGGATATTCTCCCAGAAAACCGTATGGCCGAATGAAGCCGTAAACGTGTCCAGTCCGACCGCCGCAGCCGGGTTGTACCAAATGGCGTTGGGATCGGACAGAATCGAAACTGCCGCGCCACCCATCCCCGCCGGTCGGGCGGAATACTCGTTGGTAAGCAGAGCCAGACCGGCATCGGAAGCGACTCCGGACGCATTCATGGTGACAACCAAGCCGGCTACCAAGAGACTGAATTTTAGTACCTTCATCGTCTCACCTCAGAAGAGGAGGTCAAAAGAGAATATGTGCTCGGAGCCTTCATCGGCTTTGTCGGTCGAGAAGGCGTAATCGATCGCAAGAGTCTGGCTGCCGATTCTAAACACGTAGCCGGTCCCCGCGGTCAGGCGGCCGTCGGAAAAACCACCCCGGAAGGCAAACTCCGGTTTCACAAAATACTCGGCCCCGGCGTGAAGTTCCGCTCCCTGCTTGGCGTTCTTGATCAGGTCGGTCGCCAGCAACAGCTTGCGTTGCATCAAACGCCCCGACAAGCCCAGCCCAAATTCCATCGGGATTTCATCCGCTTGCTCGGTGCCTACGCCGCTGCCGCTGATGTGTTTGTGAACGTACGCTTCGTTATTCCAGTTGTAGGTGGCGTCCAGGTTATTGAGGGTAATTCCCACTTGCGCATCATCAATCGGCAGTAACCCGACTTTCTCGCGTCCAAAGAGGTGGTCGAGATAGAACATAACGCCAAAATCGATGCCGACCGAATAGGCCGACATTTCGGCAAATTGCGAGTGCAGATAGTTCATCTTCACTCCGGCCGAAAAGGCACTCTCAAAGCGTTTGGCAAATATGATCGAAAAAGCATGAGAGTTCATGCTGATCTGGTCACCCAGAGCATCGCCGTCGTAATTGCGTCGCTCAACCGATCCGGATCCGCCATAAAGCCAATGCAAACCGATCACGGAATTGCCACGCGCCGGCAGCATGGCGGTAGCATAACCCAGTTTGCGATCGAGTTTCATCAGACGATAAGAAGTGGCCAGCATCGGGCGTTGCAAGGAAGTCAAGCCAGCCGGATTGTACAGCACCCCGGCGCCGTCATTGGAAACGGCCAGGTAAGCGCCGCCCATAGCGGCCGGCCGGGCTCCAATCGGCATCTGAAGAAAAGACCCGGCATAACCACCGTCGCCATCACCTGCCACCGCGGAGGAGACAGCGGCCGTCAGCAATAGGATCAGGGCCGTCGCAATAAGCTGTCTAGATTGCATCCGTATCATCTCCTCTTATGGGATCAGGGCCAGTTTACCCCAGTAAGTTTCGCCGGTCGAGTACTCTACCTTAAAATAGTAAACTCCCACGGCCCCCTGATCGCCCTTGTCATTGATACCGTTCCAACGGGGACGCAGCGATCCGCTCGACGGGTAAATCCCGGCCGGGAACGGTTGATTCTCGATCACCGTGGCCACTTTGTTCATAGCAAAATCGTAAACAGTAATGGTTACGTCGGCCGGCCGGTCCAGGACAAAGTGAAAGTCGAGCAGTCCACCACTGGCGCCATCCATAGCGTGGCTATAAGGCACTGGGAAAGCGTAGACTTCGTCCGGCGGAGTGGTCGAATCGATGACCTGGTAGACCGTCTGATCACCGAGGTCATCCAGCCGCAGACGCAGCGTGCGATCATCCGTACCCACCCACAAGTACGGTGGTTGCACTTCAACGCCGTAGACAGAAGTGCCGGCCGCGAGCCAGGGTTCACCGTTTTCGTTTTCAAGAGGTATTTCTGTTGCTGTCCAGACCGTCGCCGTTTCGTTGGGCTCCAACAGCACCAGGCCGCTGTCGGTGGCGGCAAAAACCGAATCACCATAGAAGGCGTGATTCCAGGCGAAAGTCTTGTTATAGACGCGATCCCAGACCCAGACATAACCATTTACCGAATCGGCCGAGCCCAGCGGCACATACTCCCCGTCTGCGTCCACTTCCATCACTTGTCCCACTGAGATGGCGTTGCTGTCCGGCCAGTAGGCGGTACTGCGATTGGAAGCCCAAACGCGGGCCGGCTGACCATCGACATACTGAACATCAAGAGCCGGGACAAAATCGCCGGTGAGTCCTTCGAACGCCGTCTGACTGGCCAAATGGTGTATGACCAGATCCGCCTTGAGGGGATCGGTGTTGACTCGAACCACATCGAAATCAGCGCCCCGGTTGGTTGAGATTGCGAAGCCGTTGTTGGATCCAAAGGCGACGGTATCACCCATGACTTCCATCGTCGTCACGACATCGTTGCCAAAAGAATCGACAGTATTGCCCCCGGAATGCTCCTCAATGGCGAACTTGGCTCCGGGGTTGCCCCCGTCGGATGTGAACCAGATGCCATCCTCACCCATGACAATGGCGGTGTCTCCAATAAAGTTTACGTCAATGCTCTTAGCCCGCCATTGATAGTGGTTCCAGAGGCTGGAGTCAGGATTGTTCCTGCCCACCATCCTGCGTCCCTCCGAGGTCAACGGCTGATTGACAGTCCAGTAGGCCATAGAATCCAGTTCGCCGGTGTCATCGTCAGAGAATTTTTGCACGCGTACCCGCATCACGCGAGTCGAGCCGACATGGAAAGCGCTGGAATCAAATTCGCCAAAGACATGGAACCGGGAGGAATCGATGACTCCCAACGGATCAAGAAAGAGGCTGGCCAAGCCTGAGTCCGTACCAACCAGGAGCGTGTCGCCGTCAGCAAAAAGTGCGTTGGCGGAGTTGAGCAGACTGGATGCGGCCGAGGAATCTACGAGAATGTCATCCCACGTCAGCCCGGAGTCGGACGAAACAAAAAGCCCGTTAGCACCACCGGCCAGGTACAGCCGTTCTCTAACAGCAGCAAAATCTGTGACCAGCGCTTCACCACCGGCAAATCGACCGTTGTAAGACGTCACCGGATGATCGTCGCTTTGAAACGACTCGCCGCGATCATCCGACCAGGCCAGGCCGGTGAACAGATCGGTGGCATCATCATAGGTGGCCACCAGCAAGCGGCCGCGGAAATCAATCAGAGCCGAGATCGCCGGCCCCGGCAAGCCGTCTTCTTCCAGGCGACTGATATACGGACGGCCGGTGGTCAGCCCGCGCGTGAAACCGTCGTGGCCGCCATAAAACACCCAACTCGAATCGGGGCATTCGTCACAAAAGGCAATCCGATTGATGTGCTTTGAATGCGGTTTCTGTTTCGGCGTAGCAAAGATATACTGGAAAATCCCCTCGGCAGTCCCGGTCCACAAGTACAACGTGTCGCCGCGCGAGGTATCAGCCACGCAGGAGAAGGCGCGGTTCCTCTCCGAGGGCGTACCTCCAAAAACGAATTGAACCGAGTCGATGGTGGTCGGGAAAATCCGTCGCCAGTTGAGGCCGCCATCGCGAGATGCCAGAAAGCCGCCGGCAAAAGCCGCAAAGACAACCCACTCCGCATCTTGATCCTCATCGATGTGGCCGGTGATGTCAAAAACGGTTCGGGAGACACCACTTACCCAATCGATGTTCTGTCCACTCTCGGAAAAATCGATATGATGCCAGGTAGTCCCGTTGTCATCACTGAAGGAAACACCATCGGAGTAGGCGTATCGGCCGCCATCATACATCTGCGAGTGACTGGTTCCCATCCACAGCCGCGTCCCGCTCGAGTATATGGCCGAGACGATTTCGCTGATCAACCCGGTGCCCTGGCCGATCCGCAGCCAGGTCTGCCCCTGATCGTAGGTCACCTGGGCGCCTTCATCGGTGGCCATCCATATACCGCCGCCGTGCAAGGCGACGTCGGTGGCGGCGTTACTGGTATACCCGGAATCGGGTGCCGCCGCGGGCTTGGGCAGGACCGACTGAGCCTGGACGGTACTGAGGGCCAGCAAGATTGTCAGGGCTAATAGTGACGCCGATTTTCTATTCACTGTTGTCCCCACCAAAAAACAGCCCCACTACACTACTCCGGCCGGGCCTTTCGAGCCTGGGAGAAGCTGCCTGGGGCAGCTAAGCAGACGTGGTGTTTTCGGGCGCTGTATGTGTTCTTCCAACATTTTGTCCGGGCGAAAATACCCAATATCGAAGCCGTCCGCAAGACAAATCCAGAGGCGGCAGCGCCTCCCAAGGCTTTCTACCACGCGAAGATAGGCTTGTTCCAGGATTCTAAGAGATGAGTTTCTTTTCGAAGGTCACCGAATCTGTGACGGTATCAACAAAGAAGTAAGCTTGCCTCTGGAAAGGGACGTAAAGCAGCCTGACCCGGCCGGGTTCGAGACTCCGGCAGACAAGCGCCTGGTCGGGATTCTGAGACAGGCGAGCGCGGTAAAGGGTCAGTTGGCCCATCAGTAGCGCTTCGGAGAAACTCACATTGACGGCGTGGGGCCGCTCCTGATGAGTATCCAGCGGCCGGAGCGGCAATCGCGGATGAGCCGTCGACATGCGCCGAGCCAGGCGATAGCAGCCGTCAAAACCAGACATGCGAAAGGCCGGCACCACCAGGCTGGTCGACTCAAACAGTCCGCCGACTACCGCCCGCAGCGTGGCTTCGTCTGAAGGCGGCAAATCCAATACCCAAAATGGAAACAGCTCGGCGGTGCTGTCGACCGGGCCATCGACGATATCTATGCTGTCCGGAGCACGCGATTGCAGATCGAGATTGATCACTTGATCGCAGTTCGTACAGATACACAGGCAAGCGTCGTCCGCCGGCAGATCATCGCCGCAGTTCGGACAACGATGGAAATCAATCTCCAACTCACCAAATTTGACCACCGGCATTTCCTCGGAGGTAATACTATCCTCAGGGATGGTGTGACGATGATCAACCACGCGGCCGCTGAGCCCGTCAAGTACCCACCGATCAAATGAACTGTGGCCATACTGCTCGGCCACCACCAGGGGATAATAGACGAGTCGTGGCAGCGGCCTGAACATCTCCGTACGATTGCGGCCGAAGCCGGCCGTCTCGATGGTCCCCACAGCCCGAACTTTCTTGTTCAGTTCCTCCCATACCTCGGCCCAGGTCCGGGAGATGGGCAGCGAATCAAATCCATCCTGCGTGTTCTCCCGGCTGTACGGCACCAACTTGATATAATCAGCCCGTGAGCCGATCGATGGCGGTCTACCACTCATTTCCGGGCCGGCCGGAACAGTGGTCATGTAGGGCACCAGGTTGATGTTGGTGGTGGGGGTCTCGGTGCGGTGCTCGATTGACCCGCCTTCACCGGATTCGGTAACGTAAACGCGTTCTTCGACCCGATTACGAAGCTTGAGCATGATGGCGTCGACCTTCCAGTACGGATAGTACAGGAACTTGTACTGAAGACCGGGGTTGGTAAGTGGCGCCGCCTGCTTCTTCTGAAAGCGATCAATATGGAATCTGGCCTGGCCGGCATCGATTCGGGCCGAGACCATAAAGGCCGGGGGCTGATCCGGCATTCGCACCCGCAGGACCGACCCGCAATGACCGCAGGTCAAAACGTAAAAATCCTCTTGCTGCCTTACCTCGCCCCCGCAGCCGGGGCAACCCAGGCCGATATAAAAGCCGCTCTGATTACTGGCTGTCGTTGAGGGTGTGTCATCGGCCTCGATTTGCTTGCCGCACGAACCGCAGAACCGGGATCCCATTATTATCTCGGCCTTACAGTGCGGACACATATGCCGGGCGTTGAGCTTCTGACCGCAATGCAGGCAGAAGCTGGCCTCCGGTGGCAGCTCGTTGTTGCATGACGGACAGGTGTTTAGGGCGATCATCTGATGGCCACAGCGATAACAAAAGCGTGATTGTTCGGGTGTCTCGGTATGGCACTTGGGACAGGCCACGGTAGAAACCGGCTCCCGCTTCAAATCGGTCTGCTCGGGAGCAAAAACACGGTTCATCAGACTCGGCATCATGACGCCAACTCCAGCAGCCATACCAATACCGGCTCCGGCCCCGCCGGGACCGCCAGGAGCGCCGAGGCCCCGGGCCATTTCGAATTTGAGGAACTTGTCGACATCACCAACCGCCTCCATGCCGGACCGCTGGTCGATGAGTTTGGCGACTTCGTCCGGAGGGGTGATGGAGGCAATGTAGAAATCGACCAATTCGAGACCATACTTGTCGAATTCCCGGTGCACCACATTCTTGAACTTCTCGGCCAGTTCAGTATATACCGCCGGCAAATCCAGAACCGATTCCAACTCCTCACCCAGCAGGTCGTTCAGACGAGCAATGATGACATCGCGCAGATAAGATTGTATGTCGGCCGTCGTGTACCGGGCCTGGCGACCGACGATGGAATTGAGAAACAGCATTGGATTCTCTATCTGCATTGTAAAGGCGCCGTGGCCGCGCAAGCGAATGAGGCCCAACTTGCTGTCTTTGAATGTGACCGGATGCTTGGTGCCCCACTTGAGATCTGTGAACACTTTTTGATTGACAAAATAGACTTCCGCCCGGAACGGTGACTTAAATCCAAACGGCAAAGCCAGCAGCCGCGTGATAATCGGCAGGTTGTGGGTCGACAACGAGTGACGACCGGTTGTAAATGAATCGGCCACGTGGCCGTTGTGGAAAAACATGGCCATCTGACTGTCCCGGACAATCAACTGCGCGCCCATCTTAATGTCGGCCGAGCCCTCCTGCGGAATGCGGTAGATCATCTCATCGCCGGTCGGGTCGACCCATTCAAGGATCTCGATCATGACTGACATAATTACTCCAAAAAAAAAGCTCTTTTGGTACTATTCGACCGAATAGCCACTGATCTTGACCACCTGAAACCGCAGCTCAGGCCGTTCTCCGGGGAACGGGCGCAACTGCGCGGGGTACAACGTAGTAAACAATTGACACTCCCGCCGGGGCCGCTTATATAACGTGGGCATGAGACCGCTTACAAAGGAAAATTCATAGATGAATCTCAGATCGTTTTTGCCGCTTGCGGCCCTGGCAATCGTGGGGCTGGTTCTGGTCATTCCGGGCTGCGATGAACTCGTCACCCAGTCCACAACCGTCATCCAGTATGACAGCACCCTGGGGCAGGAGTGTGTCACGTGTCACACCGACGACTACAATCGCTACCTGCGGCCCAAAAGCCAGTACGAGAACTCACGCCACGCTTCCGATGAACTCCTTCAGCATCCGGTGGAGATCAACGGTGAGTTGGGTCTGGCCTCACAGTGCGGAGCACGCTGCCATACTCACGAAGGTTTCCTGGACTACATTGCCAAAGGCACTGCCGGTGGGCAGTCATCACCTAACGTCATCAAGTGCTTTACCTGCCACGCCCCACACACCGGCGATGATCCCCGCTCCTGGTCGGACTCTTTGCGTGGGATCAGTGCCGACGCCGGATCCGACTACACCCTCCTGGCCGGCAATGCGGTCTATGCCCACGGCAAATCCAACGCCTGCGCTATGTGTCACCAGGCCGTGAACGGTGCCCCCTCAAACTCGGCCGAACGCATTCTGAGCGCCGACTGGGGACCACACTTCAGCCCACAGGCCGATGTCCTGATCGGCAAAAACGGCGCCTGGTTCGGTCAGGAACCTCCAGACACCAATTCCCACGATAAGGTTACCGACGGCTGTCTCGGCTGCCACTATGGCAAGGGGCAAGGCTACCTGTTTGGCGAGCACACATTCCGGTTGTCCAACCCACAGACCGGCGAAGGGTACTTGACCAATTGTCGGATCAGCGGCTGTCACTCGGCAACCCTGAGGCGGCTGGATTCGCTGGCTCACTTCTCCAACTATGATTCTCTACCGATTTTGGCCGACAGCCTCCGGCAGTTGCTGGCTACCTGGGGAATTCTGGATCCCGACGACCCAACCCGCCGGAGCTTCGATCCGGGTGCTGATCTCAACGACGAGCAGATCGACGTGCTTCACAACTATCTGCTGTACCAGTCGGACGGCTCCCGGGGCGTGCACAATCCCAGGTTCTTTGGCGCTCTGCTGAGCAAATCTCTGACGGTGTGGTCCGAGGACTCGCCGCCACACGCCGACTTCGAAGTCAGCGTCAGCGACGGCTGCGCACCATTAGCGGTTGAGTTTACCGATCGTTCGACCAGTATGAGCGGCATCGAAAGCTGGAGATGGATAATCGAGGACACCCTCGACAACCAGGGCGGATTTGACTACACCTATGCCAACCCCGGCGTGTACACCGTGACTCTCATTGTCGAGGATCACCGCGGCCACGTCGACACCGTAAGCAAGGCCGGTGTCGTGACGGTCTGGGGGCCCGAGGCGCAAATATGGTCCGATATCGACAGCGGTTTTGCGCCACTAGACGTCACTTTCATGGATTCGTCGACGTGCGCTGATGTCGATTCGATCTATTACGAATGGGACTTCGGCGACGACAGCACTCTCATCCTGGAAGATCCCGGAGTGCACACCTTTGATACTATTAGTGATTTCCAGGTTAGCCTGAAAATCATCGATGCCCGCGATTCGGTCACGGTCCTGAGCACCGCCACCAAGAGCATCCGCGCTTTGGGACCGCAGGTAGCATTTGCATCCGACTGGAAGTTTGACCATGCCCCCTTCACGGTGCACTTCACCGACAATTCGCAACCATCAGACCAGATCACCAATTGGCTCTGGGACTTTGGTGATCCCAATTCGCTGGCGGATACTTCCGTCGAGCAGAACCCGAGCTACACATATACCAAACCGGGGTTCTATGATGTCCGGTTGTTGATCGTGACACCACTGGATTCGGTGGCGGCCATCAAGCACAGCTTCATCGAGGTCTGGAAGCCGGCCGCCAATTTCTGGGTCAGTGCTGTTGACGGTTGCGCGCCGCTGGAGGTGACCTTCCACAACACTTCTCGCGATATGGCCAACATCAAACACTGCCTCTGGTATTACCTCAACAACGCGGGCGACACGCTCAAGACGCGCCTGCAGCAAAAAGAGGGTGGCATCTTCCCGCCCTTTACAGACACTCTCACAACCGCCGGCTGGACTACTGTCATCCTGACGGCCGTTTTCAACGACGATATCGTGGTCGACGACGACAGCACCCATAGCCGCCTTCGCAGCAAGCTGATTGATGTCGAAGGACCCGACGCCGGATTCACGGCCAGTCTGGATACTACCTGCTCCGGGACTGAGATCGCCTTCACCCTAAAAGACACTACCTGCCTCGTCGGCGTCACCGCCACGCATGAATGGTATTTTGGTAACGATTCCATCGCCGTTGCCGATGCTGAACCGATCAAGGAGATGAATGTTGTCGGCAACCAGATAGTCAAGCATGTTGTCACTACCGTGTACGGCAGCGACACCGCCTACGGGCAGGTTACGATCCTGGGACCGTCGGCTGCGTTCTCTACCCCGGACACGGCCGGCTGTATCGGAATGATAGCAACATTTACGGCGACTCCGGGTTGTGCGGTCGACTCGTTTGTCTGGGACTTTGGCGACGTCAGCACCTTGACGACCACCGATTCAGTTGTAACGCACACTTATACTCAAACCGGCAAGAGGACGGTGGGGCTCACCGTCACGCAGGGGGACTTCACGGCTACCACCGATTCCGTCAACTACATCAGTGTCCAACAAGTAGTGGCCGAATTCAGTGTCTCAGACACTATCGTTTGTGCCGGGACGGAGGTTCAGTTTACAGACCTGTCCGACTGCGATCCGGCCCAATGGCTGTGGAAATTCACCAGCAACGCTTCGGATACATCCAACGAGCAGAACCCAACCTTCGTTTATCAAGAAGCCGGTTTGTACAATGTACAGCTGACCGCAACGGACAGCAGCGGCATTTACTCAGACCTCGAGTTCAAGAGCGAACACATTCGGGTCATTCCGGACGCAGCTCCCAACGCCGCGATAAGTGGAGACAATACCGTTCAGTTCGGCCAGTTGACGTATTTTTCAGCCGACACCACCGGATTCATTACGCTGTGGCAGTGGACCTTGAAGGACAGCACAGGCGCCAGTATCGAATCGTACGAAGCCACGACTGCCAAGTCGGCGCCTTGGCCTCTTACCATCCAGAATGCGGGCGTATACACCATCACCTTGCGCGTAGTAAACATCTGCGGCAGGGAGGATTACGCTGAATTCACAGTGACGGCCTTGTAACCGATGCGCGGTTGAATCGAGCCGCCGTCGTCTTTCGTTAGATAACAAAAACACCCGCTGCCCAGGCAGCGGGTGTTTTTAATTACACAATATGTTAGTCGGGTCTACTTGCCCAGCGCAGCCTTGAATTTGGCCGTCAGCGCCGGCAGGATTTCCAGAGCATCACCCACGATGCCATAGTTGGCCACATTAAAGACCGGTGCATCTTTGTCTTTGTTGATGGCCACAATCGTCTGCGATGAACGCATACCGACCAGGTGCTGGATAGCGCCGGAGATACCCACGGCGAAGTAAAGCTTGGGGTTGACGGTCTTGCCGGTCTGCCCCACTTGCCAGGAGTATGGCACCCAACCGGCATCAACAATAGCGCGCGAGGCTCCCACGGCGGCGCCAAGGACCTTCGCAAACTCCTCGACCATAGGGATATTTTCAGCGGCCTTGAGACCGCGCCCGGCTGATACGATAACATCGGCATCATTCAGGCTAACGGCATCGCCGGCCTCGACCCTGACTTCGCTGACATTCATTTTCGATTCAAAACATGAATCCGCAACCGTCTCGGCCACCACTTCGCCGCTGCCGCCGGTTGATTCGGCGAAGATCTTCCCTCGCACCGTGATAAAGAACGGCGAGCCACCGGATTTCTCTACCTTGGCTATCACCGAGCCGCCAAAACCAGGTCTGGTCACAACCACCTTGCCGCCATCGACCGCCAGGCCGATAGCATCAGAGACCTGCGAGCCACCATGCTTGGCGGCCAGTCTCGCCAGCAAGGCTCTGCCATAATTCACAGCCGGGGCCAAAATCACGTCGGGGGTGTGTTTGGCAATCAGTTCCGAGCAAACGGCCGCGTAGACCTGGTCATTGAAGTTGGCCAGCGAGCCGTGCGACACTGCCAACACCTTCCCGCCACCCCGTCCGGCCAGTTCATTGGCCAGAGGCTCGGCGCTGTCGGCCAGCACGGCACTTATAATTTCGCCTCCCAGTTCTTGGGCGGCAGTTACCATTTCAAACGACCCGGGAAGAAGTTTACCCTCTTTTTGCAGGGCGATAATCAGAGTTTTCATCAAGCCACCTGACATCCTGTAAGGTCAATGTTATCAGCAAGTTGGCTCCTAATATAGGCGGCCCGGCGTTGCCAGGCAAGGACAAAGAAGCCCCTCCGGGCGCAACGGTTGACGAGAGTCGCTCAGGAGTCTTCAGTATCAAGCCCAACTGCAAAATATTCGGTCAGGTTGGTGTCGATCTCCTCAAGCGAGCTGACCTGAACCATTTTGGTTCTTAGCTGGGCCGCATCGCGCATTCCCTTGACATACCAAGCCAAATACTTGCGCATCATTATTGCCCCGCGCACGGGACCGAATTCCTCCACCATCAGACGCGCGTGCGTCCGCGCCAACTGCATCCTTTCTATCGAGGTAGGCTGGTCCAGCAGTTCGCCGGTTTGCAGGTAGTGGTCGATCTCTTTGAAAATGCGCGGATTACCCATCGACGCCCGCCCGACCATGATAGCATCGCAGCCGGTCTGATCGAGCATACGTCGAGCATCCTCGGGGGACCTGACATCCCCATTACCAACCACGGGAATGCCCACGGCTGCCTTCAGATTGGCGATAGCTCCCCAATCGGCGGCGCCTGAAAACCCTCCGGCGCGGCTGCGGGCGTGCAGCGTGATCGCCGCCACCCCGGCCCGCTCGGCTATCTCCCCGACCTCAAGATAAACCGGACTAGCCTCGTCCCACCCGGTTCGGATCTTCACTGTCACCGGAGTCTGCCCGGCACCTTCGACGGTAGCCTGGATTATCTCATGAGTCAGGGAAAGGTCCTTGAGGGCTGCCGCCCCACCGTTTCTGCCGACCACTTTCTTCACCGGGCAGCCGAAGTTGATATCGATAAGGTCGGGACGGAACTCTCGGGCACAGATTTCGGCAGCCTGCCGCATCGCCTCCGGCCGGGCGCCAAACAACTGTATTCCAATCGGATGCTCGTCCGGCTCAATCTTCATCATAGATAGCGTCCGCTTCTGGCGGCGGACGATACCCTCCGACGACACCATTTCCGTATATACAAGGGCAGCATTAAGTTGCAGCACCAGGACCCGAAATGGACGGTTGGACACACCGGCCAGAGGTGCGCTCAATACCTTACCCGATATATTCAGATTTCCAAGTCTCATGCCGACAATATAAGCAAGTCGTTGTGCCCTAACAAGAGCTTGTGCCGCAAGTGCTTGTTTACTGTATATAGCGACGCTTCAAGGATGATGGAATATAATCACTGTGGTTGAAAGGGTTAGCCCATGCCAGAGATAGTGGTGAAGTTTGAAAACAAAATCATCGAGCGGATTGTCACTGAAAAACGGCGGATCTCGATCGGCCGGACCAATGACAATGACATCATGCTCGAAAACCGCGGTGTCTCCCGAAAGCACGCCCTGATCGAGTTCAATGAGGGTGAGGCCGTTCTTATCGACAACGAATCGCTGAACGGCACCTTTGTCAACAGTCGCAAGATCAGCGAGGAGATTCTGCACGATGACGACGTGATCACTATCGGCAAATATAGCCTGGTCTTCCACGCCGACGTTCAGCATCAGAACACAGACGTGGCCGACTTTGACGGCACCATGGTGCTGAACACCAAAAAACAGAAAGAACTACTGGCCAACGATCGACACGAGCGCGAAATTGTCAGCCACTATGGCGGCTCGGTCCTGGTTGGCCTGGAGAATACCGACTTCGCCGAACACAAGCTCGATCGCGATGTCACCACGTTTGGCAAGGCCAAGTTCGTCCATGTCCGAACCAAGGGATTTTGGCTGTCGGGGATCCAGGCCAAGATTGTCAAAGATGGGGAAACCTACCAACTCATCAATCTCGGTCGTGAGGGCAAAACCGTGGTCAATGGTGAGGCCATCTCCAGGCACGAATTGAAAAACGGCGACATTATCTCAATCGGGAAATCTTCATTGAGGTTTGTAGAGGCCAAGTGATCCATGCGTACCGCCTTCATCTCAGATGTTCACGGCAACCTTGAAGCTCTCACGGCTGTCCTGGCCGAGATCAGCACCTGCCGAGTCGACGTTGTCCACAGCTTGGGCGACGTCATCGGATACGGTGCCAATCCCCGGGAGTGCCTCGGTCTGGTCGCAAGCCATTGCGAAATAAAGATTATGGGTAACCACGAGAGTGCCGTTTTGGGTGTGCAGTCCCTGGAGTACTACAATCCCGCGGCCAAAGCGGCCACCGAGTGGACCAGACAAATGCTGAGCAGCCAAGACCTTGAGTTTATTGCGCAGTTCAAACTCGAGCACGTTCAGAATGATGTGCATCTGGTTCACGGATCGCCCTTTGAACCGGAGCAATGGCGATACGTATTGCATACCGGTGAAGCCATGCGAGCCTTCGAGAATCAAAAGGGGAAACTTTGCTTCTGCGGCCATTCCCACATCCCAACTATTATTGTGGAGATGGCTTCGGGAGGCCCCCGCTCCCGGACTGCCCATGATTTTGAGCCGGACCCCGACGCGCGCTACCTCATTAATGTGGGCTCGGTCGGGCAGCCCCGGGACAACGACCCGCGCGCATGTTACGTAATATTTGACCACACTGAATACTGCATCGAGTATCATCGAGTGGACTATGATATTGAGCAGGCCCAACAGAAGATGAAACTGGCGCAATTGCCCGATGTTCTCGCGAAGCGATTGGCGGCAGGCGTCTAAGCATTGGAGCGGATGGATTATGAGCAAGTACTCCTCATATATACTGTACCTTTTGATCGCAGTTCTGGTGGTCGTTCTATACATCAATGACTTCAGTCCCATGAGCGGCCTTCAGCAGACTATCCATGACTGGCTGACCCGCGTAACCACGAGCACCAACGAGGGGCCAAACGTCTGTTTGGTCATGATTGACGAGCAGGCCCGGAAGGAGTACGGCGCCTGGCCGTGGGATCGTGATTTGGTCGCGGATCTATTGGCGGCCAGTGCCGCCGGCGAACCGCGAGCAATCGCCCTCGACATGGATCTGAGTGAAGACGCCTTCCAGGATTCGGCCGGTCACAATGCTGTGCTGGCCGGACAACTTGGTTGGATAAAAAACGTCGTCTTGCCGTACGATATCGCCTTGTCCACCTACCGGACAAGTCAAACCAAGACCGCCCAGTACCTCTTTGACCACTCTCTTTCGGTGGACAATCCTTTGGGAGTCATGGACGAGCGCTCAAGCCTGCTGGTCCGCAAGGTTTTCCTCCCGGCGGGAAAGATTCTTAGTGCCAAGCCGCTTCTGGGTTTCGATTACACGATGCCCGACGACGATCGCGTTTTGCGGCGGCAAGCGATGGTGATGACGTACGAGGGCTACAATTATCCATCGTTGGCCCTGGCCGCGGCGGCAGCCTATTTTAGAATTCCAACCGAACAGGTTACGGTTGTCGAAGACGACAAGATTCTCGTCGGAGTGCAACGTTCGATCCCAATCGGGAAAGGCTCCGAATACTACATCCGACATTTACCGGCCGACGCTTTCACGACCTATTCCGCGGCCGAACTGCTCAGCGACGGATTTGACCGATCGCTCCTCAAAGGTCGCATGGTACTGATCGGCGCGGCCCAGCCGGACGACCTCGTGATGTTTGACATTCCCGGTGGTAAGCAGGTCAGCAAACTGCAGGTCACGGCCAGTGTCCTGGACAATATCATTAGTGACGACATGCTCACTGTCCGCACCGACCGGGCGGCAGTGGACATGATCATCATGTTTGCCATCGGTGCTCTTGGCGCCTTCTTTCTGCCGCAACTGCGCCTGGCCCGGCGGCTGTTGTCGCTCCTGGCGATGACGGTGGTTCTGGTCGGAGTCACCTATTACTTTGCCGCCTTCAACAACACCCTGATCCAACCGGTGTTTTTCGCCCTGGAGTTGTTGCTGTTTATGGCGGCCTCCCTGTTCCTGGATTCCATCCTTCTGGCGGCCAAGGGCGCCCGGGAGGAGGCTATGGCTGCGGTAACAGTAGCTGCCAAACAAGGCGACAAAGACAAATCCAAGAGCGTCCCCGTACGCAAAATCCCGGCCTCTGTCTCCGACCCGGAAAATGTCCCGACGCGACACATCGACAGCCGGCCCCTGGCAGCCGAGGACACCGTCGCAGTGACCGATGGCTCGACACAGATGCAGGACTACCAGGCTATCACCCTCGACGACAGCAGCGAGGTAGAAACACCCCTGGCTACTGCCCCGGAGGCCGCGGCGCCCGACGACAGCGGCAACCTGAATATCATCGGCAATGACCAGGAACTCGGTCGTTCTGCCGAGGCTGCCATCGTCACCCCTTCACGAGAAACCACCGACGCGCCTCGTGACAAAACGTCGAATCAGCCTCGACCAGCCGCCTCTCAGTCCGGCGGCACTCAGCTCAAATCGCTCGGCCGCTATCAAGTTACCGGAGTTCTGGGCAAAGGGGCTATGGGGAAAGTCTACCGCGGCCTCGATCCGGCCATCAATCGACCGGTCGCTCTCAAAACTATACGTCTGGATTTCGTCAACGATCCGGAGGAAGAAGCCGAACTCAAAGAGCGCCTGCATCGTGAGGCTCAAGCGGCAGGCAAGCTGTCGCACACCAATATCGTCACCATTTACGACGTCGGCTCGGAAGGACAACTTCAGTATATCGCCATGGAGTACCTCGAAGGCGAAACTCTGGAGGATATGATCAAGCGCAAGGTGCAGTTCAACTATCGCATCCTGGCGCAGATCATCATGCAGATCTGTTCGGCGCTGCAATACGCCCATGATCGTCAGATAGTCCACCGCGACATCAAGCCGGCCAATATCATGATCCTCAAGGATTACCAGACCAAGGTTATGGATTTTGGTATCGCCCGCGTAGAATCGCACTCCATGACCAAGACCGGTATCGCCATGGGCACTCCCAACTATATCTCACCTGAGCAACTTCGCGGCCAGACGATTGACAACCGCGCCGACATCTTCTCGCTGGGCGTGGTCATCTACGAACTGCTGTTGGGCAAGCGGCCCTTCCGTGGTGAGAACATCACTTCGCTGATATACTCGGTACTGAACCACCAACCGGATAAGCCCTCGAACGTCAACCCACAGGTACCGCTGCTGTTTGACCACATCGTCGAGAAGGCTCTGCAAAAGGAACCAAAGAATCGCTATCAAAAAGCGTCGGAGCTGATGGTCGACCTGGCTAGTTTCGTGGAGGCTTTTGCCAACTGATCGATTATGCGACCAGACAAGACAGCGCCGTCACCAACTGGTGACGGCGTCTTCTTTTGGGGGACTTCCGCGCCGAGCGATATCCGGAATCTGGCCGTTTGTCGGCACTCTCAACGAGGGCCGCTAGGCGACCGGCGAAGTCACTCCGGCTTCTTGGGGCCGCCGGGCGACAGGATATCTTCAGCCAGAGACAAGGCCACCCCGGACAGCATCACCTCGACTCCCAACTGCGTGAAGTCCGATGAAATCAGGTCCCGGTTTAGAGCCGCATAAAGCGAACAGGAAGCACCCCGCTCAACCACCAGGCCCGACAGACGCTCGGAGGTTTCGGCCACGAAGGTCACTTCGCCCAGATCATCCGAGAGAACAAAACCGGTACAATTATGCAGTTGTAGATGCGTGTTACCGGTATAGACCACCACCAGCATACCTCGCGTACGGCCCAGGTTGGCTTCGGGATACAGCTGGAGCACCAATCGTCTCTTCTCTTCGGTGTTGAGTACTTCCAACCGGAAATGATCGGCTTCGGACGTGATGGTATCGGCACAGAGCACATCCCCGATTCGCTCGGCATCCTCTCGCGTGAAGTTAGCTCCCATAACAACTCATCCTATCATCTCGTAACCGGCCGCCTACTTGTCCTTGTCGGGAGATTTTGGCTTCATCGACTCAGGTTCGGTGTCGACCGCCCCCTTAATCTCGTCGGTCGTGTCCTTGACGGCGGACTTAAACTCCCGTATACCTTTGCCCAGACCCTTTGCAATC
This sequence comes from bacterium, assembly GCA_043819515.1. GTDB lineage: Bacteria > Zixibacteria > MSB-5A5 > GN15 > FEB-12 > DAOSXA01. The sequence continues at coordinate 56,060 of JBDRES010000069.1, read as the reverse complement.
TCGGGCAGTCTCTTGGCGCCAAAGAGCAAGAGAATCACTACAAATATAACCAGTAGTTCCCAGGGACCCATGCCAAACATGACACACCTCACGAACTTGCTAGGGCGTTATAGGTACCACCATCGGAAATAGACTATTACCAGCAGTACCACCAGGACCGACATGAAGTTGATCTTCACCATCAGTCCCACTACAAACGATATGGCGTAGAAATCGACTTTGACCGTATCAAAGCCGATCGGAATGTTCTTGGTGAAAACTGTCTTGGCCGCCCCTTCCGGTAGGAAGGTTGCCAAGATATCCCCAATCAGACCACCCATAACCGCGCCCAGGATCAGGGCGGTGACGATAAAAGTTACTTCCCGGGATTTCACAGCTGCTCTGCTCCGGCCGGCGTGCTACAAACCGCCTGCACTGATTGAAATACTTTGAGGCCATCGGCCGAACCCAGAATCTCTTCGACCGCTCGCTCCGGATGAGGCATCATGCCCAAAACATTACCGGCCCGATTGCAGATCCCGGCGATATTGTTGATCGAGCCGTTGGGATTGGCCTCCTCACTGGCACGACCACGACCATCTACATAGCGAAACACCACCTGACCATCATCTTCCAGACGCCGGATGTCGCCGTCATAGTGGTAATAGTTGCCCTCACCGTGCGCGATCGGAATCCTGAGCAGTTCGCCGGGTCGGCAGGCATTGGTAAAATCGGTGCGGCAATTCTCAACCTTCAGATGGACGAATTTGCAGGAGAATCGCAAGCTGCGGTTGCGCATCAAAGCCCCCGGCAAAAGGCCGCATTCGGTAAGCACCTGGAAACCGTTGCAAATACCTATGACACGGCCGCCGCTATTGGCATACTCGATGACTTTTTCCATTATCGGAGAAAAACGCGCGATGGCTCCGGCCCGAAGATAATCGCCATAGGAGAAACCGCCCGGCAAAACCACCAGATCGGGATTGCCCAACTCCGATGATTTGTGCCAAAGAAAATCGACCTCTTCGCCCAACACATGCCTGACCGCCGCGTAAGCGTCATAGTCACAGTTGGAACCGGGAAAAGTAACAACGCCGACTTTCACTGCGCCTGCTCCACTTCAAACGATTCTACGACCGGGTTGGAAAGCAACTTACTACTCACTTCCCTGACCTTCTCCTCAAAATCGGCAGCATCAGCCCTGATTTCGAGTTCGAAAAACTTACCCGTACGCACGCTAAGGAATTCATCATACCCCATCTGAACCAGGGCTTTCTGAATGGTCACTCCCTGGGGGTCGAGGACTCCTTCCTTTAGCTTTACGTAGACAGTCGCCTTTTGGTTATTGCTCATCCTCTGTTTTCCTATCATCAATTCCGTGAGAGTGATTCGACCGCATAGCTACACGATCGACACCCCGACTGAATAAGCGGTACAATTCCCGAATCATGCCATTCAATATATAGGCCGCACATATGGGAAACAACAACAGTCTTGGACTGGCCAGGAGGGCGGCCCCGGCGACCAGGAGAATCAGCAGATTAATGCGGCTCTTGCGAGAGGAGAACCGTTCGGGGAGGGTCTCGTATTCCACCTGCGACACCATGAGGAAGGCGAACAGCACAATCATCGACACCAGCCACTGACTGTACTGCACTTCGCCCCAGAGGTGATAGCAAAATATGACATAGCCGACCAATGTTATGGCTGCCACCGGAACCGGCAGTCCCACAAAGTCCTTCTTCTCCTCGGTGCTGGCCAGCAGGTTAAAACGGGCCAGGCGGTAAGAGGCGGCCATCAGGTAGACGACGGCGATCAACCAGCCCCACTTGCCCATGCTACTAAGCTTGACGGTATAAACCAGCACGGCCGGCGCGACTCCAAAAGACATAACGTCGGCCAGCGAATCAAGCTCTACCCCAAACTGCGAGGTTCCCCCGGACAGTCGCGCGATTTTGCCGTCCAAAGCGTCCAAAAAAGCGGCCAGGACTATGAGCCAACAGGCGGTGGTGACATTGCCTTCAAACGCCGACAGGATCGACAAAAAGCCACAGACAACATTGCCCATGGTGAAAGTGCCGGGGAAGATCCCTCTATAACTGGCGATCCTGTCCGAGTGCGGTTGTCTGCGTCTCATCGACTTGTGCCTCCGGCAAGCGGCCGATTATGGTCAGGCCACCCTTTACTTTGTCACCAACTTTGATTTCTATATCGCTCCCGACCGGTACAAACAACTCCGTCCGAGAGCCGAATCGAATAAGACCAAACCGTTCGCCGGTGGCTACCTTCTGCCCCGGTTTGAGATGGTAGATGATCCGCCGCGCGATCGATCCGGTGATCTGTTTGACAACTATCCGATGGCCGCCCGTGGCAACCATCCCAATCTCCGAATGCTGGTTGTCTCGCGAGGCTTCATCCTTGAAAGCACTAAAGAACGCTCCAGGGTGAAATTCGGCAAAATCAATCACTCCGGCCGTCGGGATGCGATTGATGTGAACATCAAAAACGGATAAGAAGATCGAGATCTTTATCGTCTCGCCCCCGATGTAATCATGATGGGCCAAAGAATCAATGGCCAGGATGCGGCCATCGGCCGGTGCTACCAAAACATCCGGCTGCGATGAAATGTCACGGGGCGGGTCGCGAAAGAAAAATGTCGTAAAGACGCTCAAGAGGGCAAAGACTCCGGCCAACGACGCCAGGATGAGGCTATCCCAGCGCACCGCGGCCAGCAGAAGCACCGCCGTGATGGCGGCGCCGGTCAGGATGAGAGTCAGCCCTTCGCGTGCTATCATTGCCCAAAGACCCGCTTGAATATCTTACCCACGTTCTTAGTATAATACTCCAAATCAAAACAACGATCGATCTCAGCCTCACCAAGATGCCGGCGTACTTCAGGATCGTGCTTGACCAACTCCCTGAACAACCCTTTCCCCTCCGAAGCGGCCATAGCATTACGCTGCACAATTCGATAAGCAACTTCGCGGGAGCCTACCGGCCCGGTTAGTCGAAGCAGCAATCGTTGCGAAAAGACCACCCCACCGCGGTAGAAAATATTCTCCATCATGCGCTTTTCGTTGATAACCAAACCACGCAGCAAATCGATGAATTTCTGCAGACCGTAGTCGATGATGATAGTCGCATCGGGGATGATCACCCGCTCGACCGACGAATGGGCGATATCTCGCTCACCCCAGAGCGGGATATTTTCCATAGCCGAGATGGAATAGCCGCGCAACAGGCGCGCAATCCCGGTCAGCCGCTCGGCCGTGATCGGATTCTTCTTGTGCGGCATAGCCGAAGAACCCTTTTGATTCTTACTGAATCCCTCGGCCATCTCCCCGATCTCGGTACGCTGCAGCGAGCGGACCTCGGTGGCGAATTTCTCGATGGACGACCCCATCAGAGCCAGCGACGTCAGAAACTCGGCATGTCGATCACGCTGCACTACCTGAGTGGACACCGGAGCCGGCGTCAGTCCCAGCTTGCGACACACGGCCGCCTCAATGACGGGATCCAGATTGGCAAAATTCCCGACGGCACCCGAAATCTTGCCGACCGCCACTGATTCGGCTGCAGTTCTGAAGGTCTTCTGGCGCCGCTGCAGCTCGCTGTACCAAACAGCAAACTTGAGGCCGACCGTCATCGGCTCGGCCAGAACGCCATGGGTCCGTCCCATACACGGAGTCAGCTGGTACTTAAGGGCCAGTTTTTTTATAGCGGCCAGGGCCTTGGTGACCTTCTTATCGATGATAGCCGAGGCACGTTTGATATTGAGCGATAGTGCCGTATCGAGCACATCGGATGAAGTCATTCCAAAGTGAAGATACTTGGCCTCCTCCCCGACAAACTCGGCTACCGAGGTCAGAAAGGCGATAACATCATGATTGACCTCGGCTTCGATGGCGTCGATACGAGCGACATCAAAAGCCGCCTTTTTTTCGATCACTTTGAACGCCTTCGAAGGAATGATTCCGCCACGAGCCATAGCGCGCGCAGCCTCGATTTCTACTTCCAGCCAGGACCGGTACTTGGCCTCATCGGTCCAGAGCGCGCCCATTTCGGGCAGCGTATAACGACTAATCATCAGCTCTGCGGCACTTTCTTGGCATCGGCCAAAAACTTCTCCAGACCGATATCGGTCAGGGGGTGCTTCATCAGTTTAGTAATTACATCGTAAGGCACGGTGACCACGTCAGCACCCATCAGCGCGCTCTCGACCAGGTGCATGGGATGGCGCGCCGAGGCCACCAATACTTCGGTCTCGTACACATAGTTGCTGTAGATCGTGCAAATGCGACTGATCAAGTCCATGCCATCGGACGAAATATCATCCAGTCGACCAACAAATGGCGACACGTAAGAGGCTCCGGCCTTGGCCACCAATAACGCCTGGCTGGGTGAAAACACCAGGGTGGCATTGGTCTTGATATTGCGATCGGTCAGAGTGCGAATCGCTTTCAATCCTTCAACAATAGCCGGGATCTTGATGACGATATTATCGGCAATCGCCGCCAGCACCTCGGCTTCCTTTATCATACCGTCATGATCGGTCGCAAAAACCTCGGCCGAAACCGGACCCTCGACCACCCTGCAGATATCGGCCAGCAGTTCTTTGTAGGGACGTTTTTCTTTGGCCGCCAGCGACGGATTGGTGGTGACACCGTCAAGCACACCCATTTCGGCTGCGGATTTGATTTCATCCAGGTTGGCCGTATCGATGAAAATCTTCATTGGCTTTTTCCTTCTCTATATTTGACCGAAACCAGGTATAGCCCGGCTGCCGGCGCGGTAAACACAACTCTTTGTCCCTCAGGGGATTTAATAATATCCTGAAAGCTCTCAAGAGTCAAGTTCTGGATGTTATCTGTTGGTCGGTTGGTGGCCAAATTGACCATGCCGCCGACCAGGCTTCGTACCATGTTGTGCAGGAATCGGTTGCCGCGTATTTCGAATATCAGAAGCGGCCCCAGGCGGAACCAACGGGAATGCTCGATACGGCAGCGATTGTCCTCTTTGAGACTCGAAACCACACAAAACGGCGCGAAATCATGCTCGCCGAGCAGCATACCGGCCGCCGCCGTTAGTTTCTCGAAGTCGAGAGCGCCCGTCTGACACCATCGGCGGTGACGATACAAGGCTGATCCGGCCGGTCCGATCAAGTAGCGATACCGCTTGGACAGAGCATCAAAGCGAGCGTGGAATTCCCAAGGGACATCCACCGAAGTCTGCACCCGGATATCAGGCGCCAGATAATAATTGACCGCCGGTGCAAAGCGCTCGCCGGGCAGACTGTGTTGGATTCGGAAATTGGCGACTTGCCCAATGGCGTGTACACCGGCATCGGTTCGTCCGGCCCCGATCACCTTGACATCCTGGCCGGTGACATTCTTGATCGCCTGTGTCAACTGCCCCTGGATCGTCGACTGACCCGGCTGAATCTGCCAGCCGGCATAGGCGGTACCATCGTACTCGACGACCAATTTGATATTTCGTTCTTTCATTTGCTGACAAAAAACAGCACCAGCACCCCGGCACTGACCGAGGCGGTGAAGAGCCACTCCTGAGCACCAAAGCGGGAACGGGAGTATGCCGTTCGCGGTCGACGGCCGTCATAACCGCGTGCCTCGATAGCCAAAGCCAGCTCATCGGCTCGCTGACTGGCCGCCATAAAAACCGGTACGATGATAGCCGAGGTGCGACGCAAACGCGACAGCCAGGAGCCGGAGAAATCCACGCCTCGAATTCGCTGGGCATTACGGATAACAACAAACTCCTGATGCAAAATCGGAATGAACCTGATCGCAATAAACAAAATCATCGCCAATTCCCCGACCGGCAATCCCAACCTGGCCAGCGGAGCCATAGTGCGGCCGAAAGCTTCGGCCAGTTCCGATGGTGAGTTGGTCAGCGTAATCAGGAAAGCTACAGCCACAAACAGAAGCAGACGTAACGAGAAGAAGGCCGCGTTGGACAAACCTCCGGAAGTAACTGTGAGAGAGCCCAACTGCCAGAGGATGTCACCACCGGCGCCCGAGAATACCAGGTGGTAGAGCATGGTGATAGTAACCAGAATGCCGATGGGACGCAGATTGGTCAGCAAGTTGCGGACACCTACACCGGCGTTCAGCAACGCCCCGCCCAACAACACCAGCAAGCTAATGTAAAAATAGAGTGAGTGTGTCAGCAGCGCCAAAACCAGTACGCACAAGACAGGTATTATCTTGCTGCGGGCGTCCAGCCGATGAAGATAAGAATCCAGCGGCCGATACTGACCGAGAATTATGGCTGCATTCCGTGTCATGCTCGTCCCTCACGACGCTGACGACTTAGGATCCGTTGATGATCGCCCCGTATGGTCGTGAATACGTTTGAGTCCGCAGGCGCAGTCCTCACACGAGGATCGCCGGCGCCTCCGTCGCATCCACATAACCAACAAATAGCCGGCGGCGGCAATCACAATGGCCGCGATGACTATGTCCTGCGCGGCGATGCTCATCCCAGACCCCCGTGTTTGAAAACCTGGTAGACAGCCACTCCAAGTACGTATGCCAACGAGGTCATGTACAAAAACACCCAGATGGGAATATACCAGCTGTTGGTTTCATGTTTGATTGTAACCAGGGTCGCCCCGCACTGGCAACACAAAGCAAAGAAGACAACAATCGACAAAGCCACGGCCGGGGAGAAAAGAGGCTCTCCCTGACGCGGCCCTGATTCCCAGGTAGCCTGCCGCATTTTCTCGACCAACGTGGTCGACTCCGCCCCGGAATCAGTCCCCAGGTTGAAAATAGTCCCCAGGGTGGCGATGATGACCTCGCGCGCCGGGAATGAAGCCATGACCGCCATAGTGACGCGCCAATCCCAGCCCAAGGGATGGAAGACCGGCTCGATAGCCTGCCCGACACGGGCAAAATAGGAGTCGCGAATGAAGGTCCCGGCGGCATTATTGGATAACTCGCTAAGTTCGGCCTCATATTGTAGCCGCAACAGGGGCACGGCGGCAACGACTCCGGCGATATCGGCCGGAAGGTCGGCCGCGTCAGCAGCCACCCGAAGAATCTCCTCTTGCGTTCCAAGCGCACCCAGAGCAGCGGCCAAAACCTCGGCACGCCGGGTCGCATCCGCATTCTCGGCCAGCAGCTGCTCCCGGGCCAGACCAAGTTCGGCCAGGGAAGCCGTGTAATTCTCTTCGGCCGCTTGCCGCTGCCGGGCAAAATCCCGCGCGATGTTATCGGAATGTGGATAGTAGCTCAGGGCCCAGATGATGATCGTGATGGCAAAGATAACCGTCCCGGCCCGCATCAAGAACGACTTGACACGGTTGGCTACCCGCACCAGCACCGAAGAGAGCGTCGGGATCTTGTACGAGGGCATCTCCATGATGAAGGTCCCGCGCTCGGTTTTGAAGATGGTCTTTTGCAAGACAAACGAAACCGCCACCGCCACCAGGATGCCGAGTAGATATAGCAGCGTGAGTGTCATGCCCTGTAAGTTGAACAAACCCAGGTAGGTCTGGTGTGGGACGAACGCCGCGATCATGATAGCATAAACCGGCAGTCGCGCCGAACAGGTCATCAGCGGCGCGACCATAATGGTGATGAAGCGGAGCTTGCGATCCTCAATTGTCCGAGTAGCCATGATTCCCGGAATCGCGCAGGCAAACGATGACAGCATGGGAATGAATGACTTACCCGACAGTCCGCACCAACGGAACATGCGGTCCACCAGGAAGGCGGCCCTGGCCATATAGCCGGAATCCTCAAGCAACGCGATAAACATGAACAGGATGGCAATCTGCGGCAGGAAGATCAGCACTGAGCCGACGCCGCCAACAATGCCATCGGTCACCAGCGACTTCAGCGGCCCCGGCGCCATAACCCGTCCGACAGCCTCGGCCAGCGATCCGAAGCCGGCGTCGATCAAATTCATGAAGGGCTCGGCCCAACTGAAGATCGACTGGAAGACAATCGTCATCATCAAGACCAGCAGAATCGGCCCCAACACCGGGTGCAGCAAGAAACGATCGATGACTTCCGAACGGGTCGGCTTGGCACTCTTGACGTCGGTCTGTATTTCCCGGCTGATCTCGGATGCCCGGCGCGTGAGGATCATCGTCTCGGCAGCAGAGAGCGTTCCAAACCGCTTCCGTATCCGTGCTCGTCCTTCGGCCAAAACGTCCGTGACCTGATCCGGTCCGACTTCACGCGACGCCACTTCAGCAATAAACTTTCGTTCGGCCGGTCCGTCGACATCAAGGGTGATGCGCAAGTATTCGGCGCGGGTTCTGGTGCGGGCGCCGTTGAGCAATTGTAGTTCGTCAATTAGTTGCTCAGTATCAGGGTCATAAGCGTGGCACGTATGCATCTGACGGCCGTCAGCCTGGGCTGCGGCCGTCGCCTTTAAGAGGTCGATGCCGCGGCGGCGATTGCCGACCACGGCTACCACTGGAATGCCGCCGAGCGCCTGAGTGAGCTTGTTGGTGTCGATTCTGATTCCCCGCCGCTGGGCCACATCGCTCATATTCAGAGCCACGACCATAGGCCGCCCGACCTGGAGAATCTGTTGCACCAGGTACAATCCGCGCTCCAGGTTGGTGGCATCAACGACACAGATGAGGGCGTCGGGCAATCGTTCGCAATCAATCCCGCCGTAAAGAGCCGAAGCAGCTATGTATTCATCAGGCGAAAAGGCCGAAAGAGAATAGGTCCCCGGAATGTCGACAAGTTCGTAGCGACGGTCGTCGTCCAAGCTGAACTGCCCGACCACTTTTTCGACTGTCACCCCCGGATAGTTGCCTACCTTCTGGCTGAGACCGGTGATGGCATTGAAAATGGTTGTTTTGCCGCTGTTAGGATTGCCGCAAATAGCAATAGAGCGGTAGGTGACACCAGATGATTTGGGGGAGGTTGGTCTCATCAAAATCCAGCAATCTCACTCGTCAACCTCGACCGCTACCAGCGAAGCCTCGGAACGCCGCAACGAAAGAAAGCTGCTGCCTATCTTCACCTCGAGGGGATCATGAAGGGGCGCCTGGCGCATGTAAATCACCGAACGACCGGGCACCAAGCCCATCTCCATCAGCCGCCGGGCAACCGGTGAATCATCTGCATAACCGACGACCACGCCGGTTTGACCGGGAACCATGCGATCCAATGATGTCATGTCGTGATCCTTAATGGTCTGGTAAGAAGATAGTACATGTGCTAGCTCAGTCCCTGTTGACGGTTCTTTTGATCGCCGGACTCGACCGCCAGACATTCGGCACACAGACCCTGCACTTCGATCTTGTGGCCCTCGGCGACGAATCCCTTCGAAGACGCTTCCCGGTTCAGCCGCCCCACGATCTGCTCCACGTCGAACTCCAAAAATCGCCGGCATCGGCGGCAATAGAAGTGTCCGTGCGGGATCTCGGTGATGCGATCATAACGAGTGATGCCGTCACCTATGTTCACCTCGGTGGCCAATCCCACTCTGCAGATCAGCTTGAGGTTGCGCCAGACGGTGCTGTAGCCGACCGAGCTGTCCTTGCCGCGAACCCTTTGATACAACTCATCAACCGATACATGCTCGCCAAGTTCCAGAAACGAGTTAATAATCAACTCTCGCTGAGGGGTCATTTTTAGTCCGCGCCCCCGAAGGAACTCCTTAATGCGGTCAGTGCTTTCGACTGTGTTCGTCGGCATTTCTACCATTTTAGATGAAATCGACATTCATTTTCACTCAAAATACAATTGTCGGCAGTGAAGGTCAAGTGATATCGACAACAACCACAAAGATGATTGGCTCTCGTAAGTTGTTGATACAAAAGATTATAGCCGCCCAATCGAGTGAGCGGCCATATATGAGATCGATATGACTTCTGCAATTACTTCAGAAGAACCATCTTTCGCGTGGTGGCATCCCCGCCGCGGCTCAGGCGATAGAAATACACCCCCGTTGCCACCGCTTGGCCATCATCGGCGGTGCCGTTCCAGGTCACAGTATAGACGCCGGGTAACTGCGGTTCGTCGACCAGAACGCGTACCCGCTGGCCCAGCATGTTGAATATGGACAAAGTCGTCTGCGGCGGCCGCCCGGATGTTGGTCTGATGGTATACGATATTGTAGTAACCGGATTGAACGGGTTGGGATAGTTTTGCCCCAGTTCGAAACCACGCGGCAAGACAGAGGCCTGAGTTTCGCCGACATCGGTGGGCGAGCCACTGCTCATTCCGAAAAAGTCGACCACTCTTTCAATCAGGAAAACTGGGGGCTTCCATGGGTCACCGTAGTCTCCCAAGTACCCGAGCGGGAACGACAACAGCACCGCGGAATGCGCCAGAGAATCCGCAAAGGAAACGCCAACGATGAATTGAGGCGAAACCATCTGATAGAAAGCAGCCTGACCACCGTTAATCGTCTGCAAATGATCCGACGGTATTGGTGCCACCCAAGAGTCATACCTCACTGACAACCCGTGGCCGATATCACTGCCGGTCACTCCAAAAATCCCCGGAACGAGACTGTCCGTACCAACAGCCTCGGCGCCGAAGTAGTTGCGCATGAAGTCGTGATCTATACTCACTATGTCTTGAATGCCACCCAATGTAGAAAGAAGAAGGTTGCCGTGACCGTCCATGTATTCTCGCATGGCCGCCACATCGCCGGCTTCGATAGCGCCCGCCTCGACATCGCCGGTGTGCCAGAACACCATCTGGTATTGAGACAAATCTGCGGCAGTTGGCGATCCGGAATCAGCGGTCGACCACACTTCAAAGGGCACGCGCAAGTCGTAAAAAGCTCGGGTATAGACGAGATCGTAGTCATCGGCGGCGCTGGCTTCATCGTCCACCAACAAAACCTGAGGACCACCGAGGGCAACCTCCAGTGGGATCAACGACTGAAAATCCTGAGTCCCGGGTACTCCTTGAAGGGCATCCGAGGTAATCGTCAGCCACAGCGTATCAATGGTGGGATCAAACTCGTTGGCCAAGATGATCTCGATGGGCAGGCTGTCGGGCGAAGCGTTGCCGACATTGTGAGAGACCATCATTTCTGCAAACATGACATCGTTCTGTCCAAAACTGACCGCCGGATTATTGCACGAAACACTGAGGTGGGCGTGGTACCCCGCCTTCATGTAATTCTTCACCCAACAGTAAAAATCGACCGTCTCCCCCGCTTCGAGGCGGCCATCACCATCGCCATACTCGGAATCATCAAATGTAACCGGCATATCATCGGACAGCTCCACCCACGGCCGTGAGTACGACACATCGAGATCGGCCCACATGATGGAATCGGAATCAGTGATGTCCCAAACGCCGATAGCGGTGGTAACGCCATTACTGGGGCCATACACATTAGCCTTGGAACTGGGATTGCTGCGATCATTGAAAGCTCGATTATTGCTGGCACCCGGAAAGGGATCACCGCCATCACCCTGGTTGTTATTGGTCCAGGCCAGATCGTTGCGGCCATCCGCCTGCTCCACGGCCACCATATAGCGATTGGGATCAGTGTTGCCCCAGGCTCCCACATCGATATGATAGATGAGCAGGCCGTTTCCAGGCAAACCGGCATCAAAACCAACCTGCTGACGATTCTCCACCAGCCAGTATTCGCTGGGGGCTGCCGCCGTGTTCTTGAGCTGGTAAACGACGGGATTATATTCGACGCAGGGAATCTCGACGCTATCCATGTTGAACGGAATGTCGACCGGCACGGCGAAACCAACATCGCGTTTGCACCAGGCATCAAAGTGCGCCGGTCTGGCGCCGCCGCCATTCCAACTACCGGTGGCCATTATGCTCCAGTCGCCTACGCCCTCTGACGAGGCCGGTGAATAGTCGACATCGTAGAGATCGGGCAGCCCAATAAAATGGCCGTATTCGTGCGCAAAGACGCCCATATTGCTCAACGAGCCACCCTGTTTCTCCGGATTCATGGTGTAGCCGCTGAGCGTTACACCGTCATACACGATTGATCCACTCAGGTTGCCCTTGTGTGACCATATCCCATAGGCTCCGGACTCAGCACCAGGCCCGGCGTGAACGACAATCAAGCCATCGCACCAACCGTCATGGTTGTTATCGTACTTGGAGAAATCAACCCCGGCCAGCTCGGCCTGGACAGCGGCATGACTTACGACATATCTGCCGTTGGTCATGCCGTCGTCTACGCCTACGTAGTAATCGTAAGGCTCAGGCATCATGTACCAACCGTAGATGTCGCCCTTAATGAAGAAAGTGCCGTAAGAGTTTTCCATGTAGAATTCGGTCATGGAACCGGTCGGATTCAGCTTGTCCTGGGAAAACAGGATCGAGTCGAATTGATTTGGCTGGCTGCCGGCCGGATTATCGCTGAATTCAGCCAGGAGTACGATTACATTGACGGTATCGACAACTTCCTCACCCAAGGCCAGACGTTCTTTCCGCTTGGCCCGATCCAGAGGCGTGTGCTCTTCTGGTGAGCAGCCGCCGGCAGCTTTGAAAGCCTTCCAGTTGGCCACCTTCTGTTCCCAGACACCCTCGGCCTTCCATTTTTCGATCGCCTCTTTGGTGGGCGATACCGCCAGTATCGAAGAGGACACCAATACTGTCCCCAAAAGCAACACTAACCAAATCGTTCTTTTCTTCACTATGATCATATCCTCAATCGCCTCTATTTTCTATATCTAACACAAAAGGCACAGATTGGTTTCGCACCAATATATCACTGCAGCCGTCATTTCAACAGCAACATTTTTCTGGTCTGTGCACTGGTAGAGGTCGCCAGCCGGTAGAAATATATGCCTGAGGCCACGGCTTGCCCGGAGGCATCATCGCCGTTCCAGACAATCTCATGATGGCCGGCTCCAAGGGAACCTTGGTATAGGCTGATGACCCGTTGTCCCAGAGTATTATAGACTTCGAGCTCCACCTCAGTACTCGCCGATAGAGCGAACGAAATAGCGGTCGTCGGATTGAATGGATTGGGATAGTTTTGTTCCAATGTGAAAACCTGCGGCACCGCCTCAGCAGCCTCAACGTCTACGTCGGTGGCCATATCAAACAACTCCTTAGCCCGACCGGCTTCATCAATCAAACCGGCGCTATCCTGGGCGACAACCAAAGCCAGGGCCAGCGCTTGTGACTGCCCGGGCTCCAAATCAAACTCAATGCTGCCGAAAAGGAACATGATATCACCGGTCATAGTATCGACCGGCGCGGAAGTCTCGCCGCTAAGCAGGCTGTACAATTCCTCGCCGCTGAAACCCGTCTTGGACGGCCCATTGAGCATAGTGTGAATAGAACTCAGGCCGTCCAGTGGCACCAGGCCGATCCATGGTCCGGCAGGACTGCTCTGGGCCAGCATCCCTGTCTCACTGTCATAGACGAACCGATCAGCGCCAGCGCTCAAATCAAAATCGGCCATAAATCCAAAACGCAGATCGCGGACAGGCTCAACGGAGGAATTGTTCAGGTGAAACTGCATGAGGACGACGCCATCAACACCGTCGAAAGTGCTAACATCCTGGCTCACAGTGACGGGTATCGGGATCTGGGAGTAAGCATCGGTAAGATCGGCCGAGGAATGAGCAGACCCATAGCCGTCCTGAAAGAACTCCTGGGAGGATTCGACGGCTCTAAAATCGGACGGCCGGAAGCGGCCCAGGCTGTCGCGCAAAGATGAGGACAACTGCAGGGGATTTCTGGCCACCACGATACCCGCCTCATAAAGCAGGTTGGAGCCGCCATCGTACGAAAGGCCGGCGCCACCGGCATTGTAAATCGAATTGGGGCCCAAGCCATACTGGCCGAAGTCCGAAACCGAGAATTCAACCCGCGCCGTCTGATGGGTTGTGAGAGAACCCTCCGGAGAGATACCGATTGTCAGCGTGTAAGCCAGCTGCTCCCACACTTCGCCCGTGGTGGAACTCAGTGAAAGGACCATGGAGACTTCTTCTCCATTGTACAAGTCCGAGCTCAGAGCTATCTGAAAGGGCTCGAAATTCATCGCCAGCGTACCGCCGTTGCCGAAAAAGAAGCCGGTCTCCGGATTAAGAATCGTGGCGGCCGTGCCGTCCTGGAGCTTGAGGTGCCCGATCACCGTAGGCGCATTACCGGAGGCATTGGCCAAAACGAAATGGAGACTGATGGTCTCTCCCGGCTGGGCCAGGCCGTCACCCGACATTTCCGTGCGGATCAGCTCAAAATCGGGGACACCCGGGGTCGGCAAGTAGTCCACCAGACGAGCGGCGTCGACCAGACCGTAGCCGTAGGCATTGTCCTCGCCGGGCTCACCAAGATCGACGGCGGCGCTGATCAGGGCCGCTTTAATCTGCTCGACAGTGGCATCGGGGTTGTACTGCCGCATCAGGGCCACCAAGCCGGCAATAAACGGTGCCGCTTGCGAAGTCCCCTGTAGGTAAGCATAGCTGCCGTCTTTGTAGCAGGACCGTATCTGCACACCCGGGGCAACGACCTCGGGCTTGATTTCGGTCGGATCACAAGAACTGGGACCGCGGCTGGAGAAATTCGCTATTTGGCGATCGTAGCCGACGGCGCCGACGGCGAAGGCGCTGAGCGTCGTCGTAGCCAGGTCGGCCGGGCTCCGCATGGTCATGGGATCCGGCCCCTCATTGCCGGCAGCAAAAATCACCACGATGCCGGCCGCTTCGACGGCTTCAATTATCGTCGCAAAAGTATTGTCGCAGGGGCTGAACAAACCTTTGGGAACCCCCCAGCTGTTTGAGATAACGTCGGGGACATCGCTGGTAGTGGCCGTATCGCCATCAGGGTTCAGAGTCCATTGGAAGGCATCGATTATGTCGCTGAGAGTGGTTTGCAGCGGTCGGCCCTGATCAATAACGCCGGCCGATATCCACTGGGCACCGGGAGCCACGCCGACAGTATCAGCGCCGTCCGATCCGACCATGATACCCATGGTGTGGGTGCCGTGTCCGGAGCGGTCGATGGGCCCGGCTTCGGGGCTCACTTTGGAAAACCAGGCAGCCTGCAAATCGGATTGATTTCCCCGCCACTTCCGGGCCAGCGCAGGATGGTCGCCCTCGACACCGGTATCGAAAGAGCACACCAGCCGACCCAGGCCGGTAATGCCCTGATTCCAGAGCGGGCGGACGTTCAGAATGTCCAGGGGTGATGGATCCGAGGCCGACACCATCGCCGGAGCCTTGCTGATCTGAATGGGCTGGTCAAAAGTCAACTGGGCATCCTCGACCACCAGTCGGACACCGCTCATGTACGCCAGCTCGCTCACCTTACTCAAGGGAATGGTCGCCGAAAAAGCCGGTACCAACCAGTGCCGATTCACGGCTCCGTCGGCGCAGTCCGAAAGAAATCGGTAAACAGCCGGGGCGGCGGGCAATGCACGTCGGCGCAAACTGGAACTGACCAGCTTAAGGCGCTGGTCTCGACGTACCCGCGGATCTCCCTTGATGGCAGAAACGGCCACCGGCAGGTCATGCTCCAAAAACACCACCACCGCTACCAAATCGTCACCGGAAAGGTCGGTAGTCTGATCCAGCCGGTAATCAAGTCCGGGAGAGAGCATCCCGGCCATGGCAACGGCGGGAGCAATTGTCAGTGCGATGACAAACAAGGCTGCAGTTGATATGATGTTATGATATGCCTTCAAGCCAACTCTCCTTGGACTATCTTCACTTGACCTTGAGCAAAGGTCGTGCCGCTGTCGCCAAGCGTGACGACCGGCGGCGCCTGTGAAACGTTTTGCGCCGAATGGTGCAGCGCGCAGCTTAACACGTTTATTACGAATCACTTAACTGGGTGGCCCGGAGAGGGCGAGTGTAGCCGAGGAAAGCGCTGGGTTTGCGCAATGAGCAAATCCTGGGAGGGTTGACCTCTGTATTGCCTAAAGATCGCAATCTTTTTCAGAACACACTGCATCTCAGACACATATATTGTACTGATGACTTCACCGTATGACAGTTTGCGGCGCCGGGCCGCGGCCTTGGGGCTGGTTCTGCTGTTAGCTCTGGCAATCCGTGTCGTGTATCTGCTGATCTACTCCGGAATGCCCGATTGGCACCAATTGACTGTCGACAACTATTTCCATTTGCACTGGGCCGAACGGATCGCCGAGGGTGACCTACTGGGAGATACAACCTATTTCCGAGCCCCGTTTTACATTTGGTATCTGGCCGGCTTGATATCTGTTTTTGGCGTTGATTTGTGGGCACTGAGAGTAATCGGAATGCTGTTGGGCTTGGCGTCAGTAGCAACGACCTATTTCATTGCTCGCCGCATCTTCAATCACCGTACCGGCCTGACAGCCGCCATTATCCAATCGTTCTATCCGGCGGTGCTGTACTTTGAGGGTGAGATTCTGCTCGATTCGCTCTTTACACTGCTCATGCAACTGAGTGTCCTGGCTTGGTTGCGCCTGATTGCCAAGCCCGGAGGCCGAGCAGCGCTCGGGTGCGGACTCCTCTTTGGTCTGGCATCAATCACCAGGCCGACGGCCCTGCCGGTGATTGCTGTTCTTGCGGTCGTGCTGATCCTGCTTAGATATCGCCAGGTCGACTACCTGAGAACGACGCTTGCTCCTGTAGTCCTGGGGCTGGTCATTCTGGTGGCTCCAATTTCCATCAGGAACCTGGTCGTGGTCGGGGACGCGGTGCTGATCGCCTCTCAGGGAGGAGTGAATTTCTTCATCGGCAATCATCAGGGTGCCGACGGTATCGCAGCCTGCCTGCCGGAACCCCTGGGACACAATTGGCGCATCGCCGATGTCACGCATGTCGCCGAGAAGGAATCAGGGCGGCAGTTAAAACCGGGAGAAGTGTCGGATTTCTGGCTTGACCGGGCGGCCGATTGGATAGTGACTGAACCGACTAGCGCCGCCGTACTGTACTTAAAAAAGCTATACCATACGGTATCCAACGACGAAGTATCGAACAATAGGCATCTGGGACAGTTCTTTTCGCAGGTGTGGATACTCGGTATGATACCGATTTCTTTTGCAGTTGTGTTTGCCTTTGCCATGGTTGGAATGATCTGGACATGGCGACAATCCCCCGGCACTCGCTGGCTGACCTTGCTGATAGCGGTGAATACAGCCTTGATTGCAGCCTTTTTCTTTAGCAGCCGCTTTCGCCTGCCGGTTCTTCCCTTCTGGATCGTGCTGGCCGCCGGCGGGGCAAATGTGCTTGCGGGCCGCATTGTCTCAAGACACAGATCGACCTGGATGATTGCCGCAGTGGTCATTCTGGGCTGGCTGTTTTCGGCGGCTCCCCTGGTTCCGCTTCCGGCCGGTAGTAGCTCGATGGGGCTCATCTCGAAAGGTCTGTTTTATTACAATACCGGAGACTACGAGCAAGCCATTCGTTTCTTTAGGGGAGCTCGCGAGGTGCGGCCTGATTTTGCCGAGACCAACCTGAATCTGGCTGCCTGCTACCTCCGGTCCGGGCAGACAGACTCGGCGTCGTTTTATCTCGAGGAGGAACTCAGGCTTCACCCGGACCGACATCGGACCTACATCAATCTGGCTTCCATGGCCTTGTTATCGGGTAACCCGAATGAGGCGCTGACTCTGGCCCGTCAGGCGGTGCAGAGAGTTCCGTATGATAGACTGGCCAATCAGGTCCTTTTGAGAGCAGCGGCCTCAGCCGATCTCAGCAACGCGGCGATGGCCGGGCTAATCGACAGCGCACTAGCTAACACCGACAACGACCTATACTTGCTTAACGAAGCGGCCGTGATCTTGAGCGAGCGCGGTGATCGCCCGAGGGCCAGGCAACTGCTGCGAAAAGCTATCGTCGCTCAGAGACCTCCGATTGAGACCGACGATGCCGCTTTTGAAACTGAGTTCCGACATAGCACGGCTGCATGGCGTACAGAGCTGGCCAAGGCCCATCATCAGTTGGGCTACTTGCTCGGCCTTGATGGGGAATTCGCGCGGGCGGCGCTTCTAAGCGAGACCGCAATTGCCTACGACAGCACTCTGGTCGGAGCCTGGATCAACCTCGTTTCGGCTCTGGCACAGCAGGGCAGTCTCTATCAAGCCGATTCTTTGGTGCAGGTGATCAAACTCCGCTTCCCCAACGATCCTTTGGTGCGTCGGCTCGGCTCAGGGCCGAAGTAGGCAAGTCCGGCTCAAGGGCTTCGAGTGCCCGTCGTGCTGAATGTCCAGACCGGCCTTCGTTTCCCCTCATGCGAATGGCATAAGAAAAGCGAGCCGACCACAGCCGACTCGCTTCTGATTTACATCGTTTCAGGTCAGATTAGTGCAACAACCGATCCCAGTCATCGCCGTATTCAGCCTCGCGAGCGCGGACGTTTTCCCTGGCCTGTTCAATAGTGATTTCAACCGGCTCGAGGGAAGCTTCCCCCGGATCAAGCGGCAGCGGCTCACCATCAAAATAGAGCCAAGTCAGAACATTGTTGGTGACCTTCTGCATTGCTTCTGGTTCCATCGCTAACGGCGTGAAATTGAAGTAAGCGGTCTTGAAGAGGCTGGTGTAATAAATGTGTCCCACCGGCCTGCCCTGGAACTTGAAGGCAGCCCCCAGCGGATGGCTCTCGCCATAAGAGGACTTGTACTTGTAGATTGCTTTTGTACCGGCCCGCAATTGGCTCCAGTTCACTTCCGGGAGGCCGGGGTTCTGAACAACGCCGACGCCGAGCTCGTTCTCCCACAAGTCAAAGGAGGCGGCCATCCAGTTGTACCGTTCACGTAGAAGATCGGGGTCGATAGTCAGGTTCGGCCAAGTCTCTGGATACTTGGACAGAGTGCCCACAAAATCCTGGTAAAACCCGGCCGGCGTGCAGTTACCAAGTCCGGGCGGACCGGCAAAGCAGAACCAGCCAGACCAAGCGGTGCGTTCCACGCCAAAATAGAAATTGTACTCCCTCGGCGGAACTACAGCCAGCAAGGGGGGATTAGAGGCACCACCAACGGCGGGCGCCCGCCAAGTTGCCCAAGCGTTGACCCCGGCGTCGATAGCCGTCCAAACCGTCTGCATAAGCGGCGCCTGTACCGGCGTTAAGCAGTCATTGTAGAGAATCACTACCTTGTGCTTGAGCAGTTCCGCGATAGGGGGTCCGGCGTCATACATTGCGGCCCTGATGTAGTCGGCCGCACTATTCCGGCCCTGCCAATGACCTATGTTCAAAGTAGTCGTGTCAAATACGATCCCATCCAGACGTGGTTCCTGAGCGGCCCAGGCTTCAAGCGCATCTTTCCAATAACCCTTGACCCTGAAGCCATCCGATGTGTCCGGCTGGTTCCAAGGCAGCCAAGACACCTGAAAGTCGAGAACCAGCACATCTCGCTCGTACTGAGGGCTAATGACGGAGAAAGTTCGGTATTCGGGTACCAGATCGGGGACCTTGGCGTCGTCGCGACTACGAACCCAGAAAACATAGTTCATGGCCAGCGTCGTATCCGATTCATAGTCCCAATAGACATTGAAGACGGTGTCTTCCATTACTTCCGAGGTCTGAATAACCCAGGTGGCTTCCATGGTATCGGTAAACCATGTATCCAGATTATCCTTGGCCAGACACTTATAGGCGCTGGCTCCGCGACCGCAATCCGGCATCCACTGTGTCTGGTCACCATCGTAAGAGATGTCGCCAAACCGAAGGAGCTCCTCGGGAAGATCTTCAACCGCGAAGTAATCCTCAACCATGACGAAGTGGGCCAGATGCTCCGGGATTACCATCCCTTCTGCGCACCTGAGGGTATCGCAGGTTTGAACGATACCAGAATCGGTGAAGGCGGTGTCGCACCGAATGATGTCTTCGCCCAACTGATACACGATCCCGTCGGCCGTAACGCAGACCGAGGTGAAATAATCGCTGTTCAGAGTGGCTAGCTCGGCCTCAGAGTAAGGGCCGTAGAGACGCCATTGGAACTCGAACGGCGGCGGGTCAGCCGGGTAGTCGATGGGATCACTGGCACTGAACTTGAGCCGCACACCGGTCACAATACCGCCAACGGTGGTGTCCGAATCAATGGACGGCCGGGCCACCGGCCAAATTTCGGTGTTTGGCGGGTTATCGTTGCGCGAGAAAAGCCTATAGATGATGTCCGACTCCAAGTCTTGTTCGTCGATCGCTTTCAGGAATACATACTGATCCACGAAGCTGCGCACCGGATCCGTCAGGTTAGCCGACATCGAGACCACATTCGTAGTTTGCGGATCGGGACCTTTCGGGTCGACATCGAGCCTGATCCAGTCGCTCTCTGGCAATGACTGAGCATAGCTCATGGGATCTACGCCGACGCCAATCTCGGCCGCGGTGGCGACATGATAAAAGAACGCCGAAATGAGTCCATCGCGATCGGTGCCGACCCAATAGACTACCGGATTGCGAGAGAACTGCTCTCCCTCCGGAGGGATATTCACGAAATATACGATGGGCTGTTGGTTGGGTTTGAAGTTCCCATCGAGCGTCTTGGTGCAACTCATCGTCACTGTCAGCGCCAGTCCCAGGCCGATGATCACGACCCCGGCCAGCAAGAGGATGACAGTAGCTCTACTTAGGTTGTTATTCATAATCTACTCTATCCCCCCGGTCAAAATGCGAAACCGACAGTGAAACGGTGAACCTGGGTTAGGACGCCGAAGTCCTGCCAGGCGTAGTCAACCTTGATCTCCCTGTCCTCGCCGTATGGCAAACTCAAACCGCCGCCCGCCGTGAAGCCATCTTCATCGTAATTAAAGCGACGACCGACCCGAAGGCTGAACATGTCTTTGAAGGTATATTCGAGGCCGGCGTTGTACTTCTCGAGATTGTCCGCCGGATGCGAACCTTCGGCGGCGAAGAGCACCATGTGCTCATCGTCCTCGATCACATTGATACAGCCACCGAACTTGAAATTGATCGGCAAAGGATATGGAAGCCTGTCCATGGTCAAATCAGGACCGAAGTTTGAAATCGCCATGGCAATCTTGAAGCCTCGATGTCCGGTGTCATATGAGGTGCCCACGTCGGCCGACCAACCGTTAGCCGAATAATCGTGAACGAATTCACCGATATAGCGAACAGTGAAGCCGATCGAGAAGCGATCAGTTAGATAGCGGCCGTAGGAGGCGCTGACAGCGAGATCATTATAAGAGAAGGTTCGGCCGCTGCCGTCGGGCGGACTGGTGGCGAGATATTCATCCATCTCACCCGAGGTCAAGCCATAGGCGGCCAGACCCAAGACGCCACCGACAGACTCCAAGGGCATACCGTAGGATATAAATCCATAGCCCACATCGGCAGGCATACTAATGTAGGTGAACATCGCCTCACGACCGTACAGGGATGTCAGACCGGCCGGATTATAGTAAACCGCCGAGATATCATCAGCCACCGCCGTGTAGGCCTCGGCCATACCCATGGCCCGAGCCGAAACACCCAGCTCTAAGAATTGTGCCCCGGTCGTCCCCACCTTGGCCTGTGCGGAGACTGAACTTGGCAGCAACCATACGGCGCACACCAGCAGGAGCAGTAGAAACCCTTGGGCGCCCCGCGAACCGAATCCGATCACGGAACTGCTGCTTTGCAAGTACATGTCTTCCTCTGATCTATGATTCATCGTTATTATCATCGTTACAGGTTGACCTCGATACCCAGTCTGATCTGGCGACCGTAATCCCAGTTGGAGGGGTTAAGGTCGTACGCCGTACCACCCTTGACAATCTGGTTCTGGTTGCGCTGGGTGTCCGGACGACCGGTCGCAGGATAGACGTAAACAACGTTGCGGCTATCAAACACATTCTCCACCCAGACAATGAAGCTGTAGTCCATGCCGACGAACTTGAAGTCCTTGGTGAAACGCAAGTCAAAGACGATCGTCGACGGCTTCCGCAGTACGTTGCGCTGAATGTCCTCACCGGTGATCTGAGCCAGGTTGGGGTAGGACCGATCCGGCGTAAAGGGTCGACCCGATTCGATCAACGTCTCGATCGCCAGCGACCAACCATTGGGGATCGGCACCCCAAACAGTCGCGGCTTTACAGTGTTGGGCACAAAGAATTGAACGTTGGCCTGCAACCGGTGCCGGATATCGTTATCCAGCGGAGCCTCCGACAGCGGCTGACGGTTGAGCTCTTCATTGCCCAGGTAGTTTTGGTTGGCCTCGGAGGCTTTACCAAAAGCGAAAGCGTAAGTGTAGTTAACCGAACCGTTGACATAGCCGCCGCCGCGTTTCTCGATTTGCAGCTCAAAGCCACGGCTGCGACCGTAATCGGAGTTCTGGTACTGCTGGAAAGTCATCCCTCCGACCAGAACCTCCATACTGTTGACCTTATCAAACTCGTCCTTGAAGTAACCCGAAACGTCAACCGAGTAATTCTCGTTCATGGCATACTTCACACCAAACGAATACTGCACGGTTTTCTGATAATCGAGGTTATAGTTACCGATAACGGCGTTACGATCCACCGAAACCGTGTTTCGTTGGTACATATTCAGCAGCGACGGCAACTGATAAAAGTGACCATAGTTGAAGTGGATCTTGGCCTTGTCCGAAATCGGGTAGGAAAATCCGATACGCGGCGAGAATTTCTGCCGGTCGCCGTAGATGACGCCGCTCCCGAGATCGTCCTGCCGAGCCACATCGACCAGATTATAGCGGTCCTGGATGAAGAAATCCCATCGGAAACCCAGCGACGCGATCATCGATCCATATTCCAGCTTATCGCGGAAATAAACGGTACCTTTCCAGGGTTCGTAATCAAACATGTCGCGGAAAGCACCACGATCCGGGTATGGTCCGCCGTCGGAGCGACTGTTGTAAGGATAATAGGGCTGTTCTATCTCGCGGAATTTCAGGTAGTCCTTCTGTATCGAAAAGCCTCCCTTGAGCTCATGGGAGCCCAGCTGCCAGAAGGTTTTAAGTTCGCCACGATATGTATCGGTAGAATGGAAGTGCCACAGAGCATTCTCAAGATGGTTGTTAGGCGACAGGAAGTTCTTGCTGCCCCCATCATCGTAGACACCATTGCCATTGACGTCGGTAAACGGCTCACCCAGCTCGTACTGAGCGTTGGGGTAGTCATAAATACCGTTGCCATTGCGATCCAGATAGGGAATGCCCGGCTGCCAGATATCATTGGGACCGTCATATTTACCGTTGTCATTGATATCCATGTTGTCGGGACCGGCCGACATGACGAAAATGTCGACGCCTTCGTCATAGGTGTTGTTGCCATTCAGGTCGACAAAATCCTCACCTATGATCGAGTCACCATCAACAAACGGTTCCGGCTCGCGGGTGTCGACGTTCTTGATGCGAGCCTGATCCAAAATACCGTTGCCATTCTGGTCGTGCAAGAAATCGCCGGCATCCCAGACCCCGTTTCCATTCAAGTCGATAAACGGCTCGCCCTCGAGGTTGTCGTAGATACCGTTGTCATTGAACCGGAAATCCGAGATATAGTTCTCACCGGCCTGCGCGTTTACGTCTCTCAGCCTCTCCCACTGACCGGTGGCCATGTTATAGGTCCACTCTCCGGCCGTATAGGCCGGACCGGAAAAACCGAAACCGTATTCGGCCGTGTCGGGGAAAAGATTGATAATCGGCTCCGGCGCATCATAGACACCATTGTCATTGTTGTCGTCGTAGCTCTCCCATTCGGAGTTGAGCACGAAATCGTCGGGGTTCAATCCCTTGCCGGGGTTGGTCGGATCACCCGGTTTCTGAGAAATACTATTCATGGCATACGAAAACAGAGCTTCGTAACTCATGTTGCGACGGATTGTCTGAGAGACTTCCAAAGATATTGAGCGCCAATCCTGTTGTAAGACGGGCGCCGTATTGGGCGAATAGCGATAATTCCAGTTGAAACTAGTCCACCGGTCTTTGGAATCCTTGTAAGAAAAGATAAACTTCAAATTCTGCTTGGGGCGAAACTTGAGGTTGAGCGTCCAGTAATAGCGGTTGTTCAAACGCTCTGGAATGTCCAGACCGAGTAGATTGAACGAATTGAAGTTCCTGGTGATAGTCGGAGTATCATAGTCCTCGTACTGATGGACACCATCGTCCTTACTAACCTCAGCGTAGAAGAAGTATGTAAATTCCTTGTCCTCCAGGAAGTTCAGACCCAGGGCGGGCAGAACTCGGGACCTCAGAATCGGGTCCGGTCCGGAGAGCTTGAAGCGCACGTAGTCGTAGTTACGCGAATACTTGTTCATCGTGGAGTTGCCCAGGTCATCGGTCATGTAATGCAGATTGACCTGGGTGTTGTCCTTCGAACCGGTCTGGGTGGTGATTTTGACAATACCCGACAGGGCATCACCATACTCCGGGTCAAAGCCGTCTTTGATAACGGTAAACTCCTGGATCGAACCGGACACCAGCGACAAATTGGCACCGGCCTGTCCCAGACCACCAAGCGGGTCGCCGATAGGAACGCCGTCGACAATGTAGGCCACCTCGCCTGCGCGGCCGCCGCGAATGAAAATCTCACCGGTGTTGTCGGCAATAACACCGGAAACCTGCCCCAGTAGCTCGTCAACCGAGGTCACCGGGGCTCTCTCGATAACTTCCTGCGAAATCACCTTGCGGTTATCAGTCTCAAAACGATCGATAACATCTCGTACGGCAGTCACAGTAATTGTCTCGTCCAACTCTGTGACCTTCTTCTCCATGGCCTGATCCTGCTCGGTGGTATGGTCAGTCTTCACCTCGATGCCCGTCACTTCCACCGTAAGGTAATCCAAATGCGATATGCGAATCGCGTAGGTGCCCGGCTCCAGGCGGCTAATGATATACCTGCCGTCGAAATCGGTCATAGCCCCACTCTTGGTCCCTACCACCAGCACCGATGCCTGAAGGACCGGTTCCCCAGTTTCTTTGTCGACAATCTGCCCTTTGATCTGGCCAACACCGGCAGCAAAAAGACCGGCCGGCATAACCATCAACACCAAAGCAAAGATCGACAGATGCACCAAATGCGAATTGTGCCTGCGTGGCATCATCGTTCCTCCATATAGCTACACATCATCATCTTCATACCTCATTAGGACGGAGGGCCGTGAAGGGGCAAAACTCACCGCAGCAAATATCAATGCGAGGGGCCCTAAAACGTAGCTGTCGAAGCCTGCTAACTGCCCAACCCAAAACACGTTCCTCGTCTCTGTCCAAGCGGCGTGTGGTGCCACTTATAGGTCCTTTTCAAGCGCTCAAGATGCCCCGATACACCGGGCAAGTCAAGCGCTTTTTTGCCCGGCAAGAGCCTGTCCATACACGATATAGACTGCCGGGGCTAGGTATCTGTTCAAAAATAAAGACGGGTGGAAGTTGGATTTTTCCTGATCGTTTTTGAGGCCTGCAAGATCTGCGCGGCAAAGTCATCAGCGAGATCCATCGACGTGAATCTCAACCCAAACTCTTCGGCGAAAGCTCGCTCAAAGGAGTCGGTCAGAGCTGCAAATGACAACGTCTCCGGTACCCCGGCTGAGAACGCCCTTGCGGCGGACCCGGCGACAGGCAGAGCGGGGTGAGGGGCGATGCCGCCGATTTTGATAGACCCGTGTTGCATCAACGACTTACCACGCCAGCAGGCGGCGCTGGCGACAATCTTGCCGGCCTCGCCAGTGACCTCGTAGCGGGCGGTTGATGTAAAACAGGGAGCCTTGTGAAAGCTGTCCCGGCCCGTAAAATCACGGCTCGATCGCTTGACATACGCAGCCTCGACGCCAACCGCCTCAAGAAATCGGACCAGAGCCGATGAAATCGAACGATAAAGCGTTGACCGGCTCGCGGCAATACCAACCGTGCCACCATCAAGGTTGCAGGCAAAGCTGTAAGTCAGCTCGGAGAGATCATGATAAAGCGCGCGACCGCCGGTCACCCGGCGAATCACCGGCGTGGCGCCGACCAGATCACTATCGACGGCGCGCTCCAGCTCTTGATTGATACCGATCGTGATCGCTCCCTCGGCCCAGCTATAAAGACGCAAATGGATTTCCTTCGGATGCGCTCCAACACGCTCCAGCAGCCATTCGTCATAGGCCATGTTGTAGTGCGGGTCACCGGCATGCCACTTGTGGAAGTAGGCTTTCATAACGTGGTCAAGATACGGCCCGAAACAGCTCCTGGCAATCCCCGACAAGCCTCCGGCAGAACCAAAGGTGACGGCCCCTGGCCGCCGGACAGACAGCACCGGATGGATTTATAGGTGTCCCGGTGATAATAGCAGAATACGTATGTGGGCCGACCAGCGGGAGTGATGGTCACTCGTCGGCCGGAAGTCCGTCCAGATCAATGTCGTACTGCTTGATCTTGAGACGCAAAGTCGATTCGGGGATATTGAGCATTGCCGCCGCGTGCTTTTTGACTCTGCGCTTCTGACGCAAAGCTCTGATAATGAAGCGCTTCTCGTGATCGGCCAGATAATCATACAGCGAATAGTCGTCACCAAAAGCGACGTCGTCAGGCGTAGCCACCGGCCGCTGACTGCAGGCCTCAGGGGTCTTCTTGACCGCCGCCACCAACCGGGGGGTTAGATGCGAAGTGGCAATTGTCGTCTGATCGCCACTAAACAAAGTCATCTTTTTGGTCTCGTTGTCCAGCTCGCGAACATTGCCCGGCCAATCGTACTCGACCAAATACCGCAGGGCCTCGGCCGATACTTGCTTGTCGGTTTCGCGCAGGAAGTGCTTCACCAACAGCGGAATATCTTCCTTGCGCTCGCGGAGTGGCGGCAGCCGGAAGGTCATGGCGGCCATCCGATAGTACAAATCTTGCCGGAACCGACCCTGTTCCATCAGGACATTGAGGTCCTTGTTGGTCGCCGATACTATCCGGACGTCGACCTTTCGCGGAGCGGTATCTCCCAGGCGAGTGAGTTCCTGGTTCTCCAGAATTCGCAGCACTTTGGCTTGAATACTCACCGGCATATCGGCGATTTCATCCAGGAAAAATGTCCCCCCGTCGGCCTCCTCAAACAGGCCGGCTTTGTCCCGGTCGGCCCCGGTGAAAGCGCCTCGCTTGTAACCAAAAAGCTCCGACTCCAAGAGCGATTCGGGCAGGGCGGCGCAATTGACGGAGATGAAGCGCTTGGCCCGGCGATTCGAATTATAATGGATGGCTTGCGCCAGGAGATCTTTGCCCGATCCGGTCTCGCCTTCAATAGCAATGGCGATATTTGAATCAACAACTTGGCGAACCTGCGAAAGCATCGACAGCATCTGAGGATTTTGAGTAATGATCGCCGGGAAAGCGGCTTGCTTTTGAAGTTGCGACCTGAGTCTCTGGTTATCCTCAACCAGTTGCACCTTCTGGAATTCAACCCATTTGAAGGCAATGAGATCGGTGAATCCGACCGCAAAATTGAGCTGTATTTGATTGAACGGATCGAGCCGATTGTCCCGGGCCAGGCGATCGATATAAAGGAAAGACATCGTTCCGTCGCTGATCCGGAAGGGTACTACCATCACGCTGCAAACAGAGTCGGGGACGTCGGCAAACAAGCCGTTTATGAACGGATCCCGACGGCAGTCAAGAATCAGAGTGGGCTTGGTTGTAGAGATTTCCTCGCCGACCAAATTGGTGAATCCTTCACAAAAGCGCGCCACCTGATCTGTTCCCAATGAGAAACTGGCATGGACTGAGGGTTCCTGCTCATCAGGGATATATACCAGGGCCCTGTCACCACCGGTGCGCTTCAAGATGACTTTCAGAATGTCGTTGACATCACGCGATTTCAGGTCGGTGTATTCATCAGCCGTCACCAGGTTGCCAAAGATCTTGAATTCGTTTTCATCTGAGACCGAGAGGGCCACCGCCTGTTCGGCCAACGAGCGTAGAAAAGTCGAAACCGCCCGCACCCGCACATTGGCCTGCTGATTGGAGAAAACCTTCTCGGCTCTACTGAGCTTCTTGAAACCGCGAGACAGGTCACCGTGCTGACAGGCAAAAACGCCGGCCTTGAAATTGGTTTCTGCCATCCAATAATCCAGGTGCAGTTTCCGGAAGAGCTTGTACGCCTCATCAAGAGTATTGCGCACGCGCTGATAGTCTACATCGGCTGCAGCCATGTAGATGTCAGCCAGGGCCAGATGGGTTCGCCCCATCTCGTAAGGGTCGCCCACTTGCCTGAGGATATCCAATGACTGCCTCAGGTGTTCGGCGGCCGAGTCCAGATCATCCTTGGCCCCAAAAACCCGTGCAATCACTGCCCGCGAGAGGCCGATCTCGATCTTCTCACCCAACATCAAGGAGATATCCAGCGCCTTTTGGGCGTATTTCATAGCGTCGTCGTAGTTGTCCAGAGCCAGCTCAACTTCAGCCAATCGCCTCGATGACTGAGACACCAAGGCTGAATTCGGAGCCAGCAGCATACCTCTATGGTAGGCATCCCCAAGGATGGCCTTGGCTTTGAAGGTATCGCCCCGCTCGAAGGCCAGTTCGCCCGCGTACTCAGCGTAAATAACACGTTCGCGCTTGAGATCCAGGCGGGCGATGATCTCCAGAGCCGTATCAAGGCTGCGACCGGACAGGATAAACTGCCGCCGCCGCAGTTGCAGATACCCCAAGGACAGCAAATTCATCGCCAGCGACATTTCCTGCTTGTCGTCGCGATTATACTCGATAGCATCGTTAAGGTCCTGCTCGGCCTGCTCCCACTGTCCCGTGCGGATACGCGTTCGACCCAGGTTACCCGTCAGCTGGGCGATTTTGCGCTGGTCACCATCGACCATCTCCAAAGCATCTTCAAGGAAGCTACCGGCGGCAATGTAGTCGCACTGGAGGTGGGCAATACCAGCCAACTGGTTCAGGGCGTCCACCTGCCCGTTGCGATCGTCGGCGCGGCGATAAGCCGACAACGAGTCGCGGGCCCGCATCCCGGAGACTTTGAGGTCACCGACCGCGTAGTACGCCTTGGATAAGATCAGTTGGATTCGAGCATACCGGCGATGAAGCGGTGATTCGGCCAGGAGCCGCGCTGATTGCAGTCCGCTACTGATCGCCTCATTATATTTACCGCCGAAGAAACTTCCGTCGGCAACCAAAAGGAGATAAAGACCCAGCTCCAAACTGGTGTCCTCGAAGAGGGATCGGTCCAACTCCTTCAGTTCCCGATTGCCCTCGAAGTACTTCCGCTGGCGGAAAAGCTCTTCGATGGCCAAAAGGCGATTATCAAAGTTGATCTTTGGTGAGGAAGGATGCATCACTGGTTGCTCTCCGATGTTTTTGCCGAATTTGCCCAGTTCTGGCGCTATCGGGCTGCTGAATCTCCGCCAACCGTACTCGCGACCGAATTACCGGTCGCCGGGGTCTCTTCAAAACAGGAGATCAGATGCATTGCAACGTCGAGAGATACCTCCCAGAGAAGCCGCTGCAGCCAGCCGGTACCACCCGGTGCTACGCTGCCAAGCGGATCTTCCGGTTGGGGTTCGATGACGACAGTTGTGTCACCTGGGTTGACCCCACCGGATCCACCCAAACGACCACCGCCGGCATCAGCGTTGTCTACATCCCAGGGATCTTCAGCATGAAGAGCGGGCGCGGAGAAAAAGCAGGCAAAACCAAACGAGAGAAGCATCATCACTGCTATGAGTCTGTTGCTTTTCATTACGCTTAGCCTCCTACGGGTTATCCGGCTGCGAGAAGCAGGCGGAAGCCAAAATCGTGTACAAATAGTATGCGACAGAGAGCGCATACCTTGCCACGCATAAACTACTGGAATACTATACCTTTGTCAAGCAATACGTTATGCGGCGCAGATACTGCGACGCACTAACGGCGGGCGTGAGCGATCCGGCTCTCCCGCTGAAAATCGTGGATTAAGATATTAGCTGACAATAACTAAACATCGGTTATTGTGGCCCTGGGGATCTACTCTGACCGACCCGATTTGATCGTAATCGGAAGCATAATTCCGACACTTAGGCGTGCCTGGCCAGGGCCGCCCCCGCAAACAGCGCCGCAAACCCCAGACCGTTCTGAAGCATGATGTTGGCAACCGCTGGAAGCCATTGGGCGGAACGCATCAGCTCGCTGGTCTCCAAGATAAAAGCAGAAAAGGTCGTGAAGGCGCCCATGAAACCGATCAGCACCAGGACCCGGATCTCACCGGAGACAGGCCATCGGCTTTCAAACAAGACCCAAAGAGCTCCAGCCAGAAAACAGCCGGTGAGATTGACCGCCAGGTTTTCAAAGGGAAACGGCACACCGTTGATCCTGTGTACCAGCCGCGCCAAACCGTATCGAGCCAGCGTACCCAGGGCCCCGGCCAAGGCCAGCCAGGCGAGTTTGCTTATCATCAGGTAGTCCTTCTTCTGTTGTCTACGGCGCCGGACCTATCCGACACCCGGTTGCCGGTCGCGGTACTCGGCTACAAAAACGATCCGACGGCAGGCCGGTCCCGATCGGCATTGAATCGAGACCATCATCCCGACTGGCGATCGCGGAATATACAAACCAAAGGGGTCAAGCCAAGTGGTTTTTGCATCTCTCTTTATGGAAAACGTACGGAAGATCCACCGGTCGGTGGGGCAACGAGGCAGGCAGGCGTCAAAACGCTATCGCTGCAATGAGGGTGTCAGATCGACGGTCACGGCTTTTGGCTCATGGCGCGGAGCTCAGGCAACGGTCCACCTCCGACATGACCTTGTCGACCGATATGCCCTTCATACATTGCAGATGCTGGTCGCCTTTGAGTGGGCACGTGTTCTTCACGCAACTGAGGCAATCGAGGTGATCCAGTCTGATCAGCGTTTTGCGCGGCGACAGAGGCGAGGTTTCGGCCGGATCGTCGGCACCGGACAAAACTATCAAGGGAACGCCGACGGCGGCCGCGAGATGGGCCGGCCCGGAATCATTGCCGACAAACAGCCGCGAGCGGGAAATGACGGTCGCTGATTGCCTAAGAGTCGCCTTTCCGGCCAGATTGATCACTTCTTTGCCGCCCGCGGCGGCGACCAGTTCCTCACCCTCGCGGCGATCGTCAGGGCCACCGATAAGGACCACCAACAGCTTGTAACGACTGAGAATCCTCTTAACCAACTCAGTGTAGTTTTCCGCCCCCCAGCGGCGGGATTCGGCTACAGATCGAAAGGCGACCGTGACATAGTCTGTTTGTGGACTCAGTTCAAACCGGGAAAGGAGCTCCTCGGCGGCAGTGACATCTCCTTCGTTCAGAAACAGCTTTGGGCGCGCAAACTCCATGTCGATGCCGGACCCGCGCCTGAGCAAACTGAAATAGGTCTCCGACCGGTGGACCGAGTTCAACGGCGTCGGCAGCGGCAAAGGCTTTGACAAAAGCAAGCGTCGTCCGTCGGCTATATAGCCGATACGCGTCTTCACGCCGCCCAGTTTGAAGCCGGAGGCGGCTCCGAATGACGGCGGCAGCACATAACCAAGATCAAAAGCACCCGGAGCAATGATATCGCGGATCTTGAAAACCGCAATCCAGCCATGAAGATACTGATCAGGGATAGTCATGACGGCGTCGACGGCCGAGTTATGGGCGTACAGTTCCGCCAGGCCGGCCGGCGCCAGCACGGTCACAGTCGATCCGGGGTGGGCTTCGCGAGCTTCATTGACCATGGGCAAGGCCATGATGCAATCGCCCAGATGGTTGGGAACGCGGATGAGGAGTTTGAAAGCCATTTAGCGCAGATACTTACCTTCGAGTTCAACTCGGGCCAGGTAATAATCTTTCATTTCTTGTAGATATTTGTCCCTTGCTTGCAGATAAGAAATGCGACTTTCAAGGAAGGTCAACTTTGAAATCTGTCCGTCATCAAAGCGACTCTGTGATATGTTCATGCGATTTTCCGCCAATTCGATCTGCCGTTTGAGCACACCAAGCTTGCGATGACTCAGGTCGACTTTGTTGACCAGGCTGGCGATATCGGCGCGGGCCGACTTCTGAGCTTTTTGCAGCTCGAGATCGGCCTGCTCAGCTGTCAGCCGAGCGGCCTTGACGGCGGCCCCCGATGCCCCGCCATCCCACAGCGGATATCGAAAATTCAGCGATATGCCCCAGCTATCAGTCTGCAAATCCTCGCCGGCCGACAGACCGGATCGATTGTCCTCGATTTTCCCGCGCTCCATCCCGTATGACGCTGCAATGGTACCGGTCAACCCATGGGCGGAAGCGGCATAGTCGGCCTCGCGCTCAGCCTTGCGATATTTCAGCCGGGCCTTGCGGATAGCGACACAGTCCGACCAGGCATCAATCGTCACCTGCCGTTCCGACTCACTCAAGTGGATGACGGTGTCGGGCAAGAGCGGCCGCGGCGGCGCTTCGTCCTCCCACTCCAGGAGCATCATCAAGTCACGCTGGAACTGATCCATGACATTATCGGCATCAAATTTCCCCAGCTCGGCGTCCAACCGGTTCGAAGACGACAGCAGCCAGTCCTCTTCGGAAATGATCTCATCATTCAGTTTCATCGAGTCGATCTCAGCCTTCAGCTGGGCCGACTCCAACTCAGCCTGACCTATGGACAAGTTGATTTCCGCCTGCAGGACACCCAAGAAAGCCTGGACAACTTCGCTTTTGAGTTCGGCGGCCGCCTCGACCCCGGCAAGTCGGGCCAAATCCATGTCATCCCGAGAGGTACGAAGCTGGTGTTTGGCGTCGGATGGTTTCAGGATGGGTTGCTCCAGGTCGAAACTGAAGGTGCCCAGTTTGCGGGCCTCGGTGATCGTCCGCGAACTAAAAACGGTGTTGCCGTCGACGGTCGAAGATGTCCGCAAGGGGTAATCCCAGTCGTTGTCGACCAGATTGGCGCGAACGGTCAGATCACCGCCGGTGATCAGGTTTTGCTTGAGGGTAATGTCGGCATCAAAGTCCAAACGGGTGGAACGACCAAACCCTTTGACATCGGTGCCGGGAAAAAAATCGTAGGTTTCGTTGACCCGGTAGGCGGGCAACGATCCGTTGATCGAGATCTCCGGCACATAGAAATTGATCTTTTCGGCAAAGTAGTTTTGCTCGGCTACTTCAAGGTTGCCGTCGATAATCATCCCTCGTCCGGTCCCGGCCAGAGCAATATCAAACGCCTCCTGCAGAGTCAGTTCGCGGGCGGCAGTGCCGGCGCCGAGACAAACCAAACTCACTGCCATCAGACTTGCCACACCGATTCCTGTCTTCATCATCGCCTCAAAAAACCAGGTTGTTATTCATATCGCAGAGCATCGATAACGTCCAGAGAGGCCGCCTTGCGCGCCGGATACAGGCCGAAGACAACGCCCACCGTGGTCGAGACCCCGACCGCCAGCAAAATGGAATAAAACGAGACTATCGTCGGCCAATCGGCATAAAAGGCAATGGCCTTGGCCAGGAACAATCCCAGGCCGAGACCAACAAAGCAGCCCAGCAGACAAATCACCACCGCTTCCAGCAAAAACTGCCGCATTATGTCGATGCGGGTAGCGCCGACGGCGCGGCGAATGCCGATTTCACGGGTTCGCTCCAGGACGGTCGCCAACATGATGTTCATTATCCCGATACCGCCCACCAGCAGCGAAATACCGGCGATAGTCCCCATCACGATATTGAAAATGTTCTGAGTCTTTTGCGATTGGCGCAAGAGCGACTCGGGGACAACTATTTCATAATCTTCGACACCACGGTGACGCCGCTGCATCAGCGTCTTCACCAGATTGGTCACGACCGCGACGTTGTCCAGGTCACTCACGGTCACGGTCAACTGGTCGAGCTCGGGGATGTTGTAGGCCGGTCCCTCGCCATCACTTGTGGAGACGAAATAGCGTCCGCCCCCAAATGAGGTTGTGGTTCCCGAGCTGCGATCAAGCTTCTTTTTGGCGGTACTCAGCGGGATGTAGACATCCTCATTTAAGTTCTTGAGCTCGAACCCTTCAACCTTACCGCGGCCGATGTACTTATCAGCCATGACGCCCACCACGGCAAAATCCAGATCGCCGATACGCACGAACTGACCGATCGGGTCCTCGAAGGTGAACAGGGCTCGTTTGGCTTTGGCACCCAAGACGCAGACCTGGGAGAAATCGTCAAGGTCGGCCTCAGTGAGAAACCTTCCCCGTTCAACTTCGATTGAGGAAGACAGAACAAACCGGGGCACGGTCGACACCACCCGTACGGCCGCCTCGCGGGAACCGTTGTAGATCGTGTTGATAATTTCAAAACGCTGCGGAATGACAAAGCTCACCAAATCGGAGAAAGTCCTGATATTTTCGGCATCCTCTTCCGACAGCCCGGCCGAACGGCTCATGCCCAAATCCGAGCTGCGGTCCTCGCTGGGCGGTTTGGCGTTGATGATGATATTGTTGATGCCTAGGATCGCGATCTGCTCCATGGCTTCGCGTTTGGCCCCTTCACCGATGGAGAGCATAGAGATCACCGCCCCGACGCCAAATATCACACCCATCATGGTCAGAAAAGTTCGCATGCGATGTTCACGCAGCGAACCAAAAGAAATGTGCCAGATGCGTTGGTACTTCATCGACCGCGGCCCCGTCCACGCTGTGGCCCGCCCGATGGCGGCGGCGACTCGGAAGTCCTGCCCTTGTTGAGCTCCGGCTCAGTGGCTTTGTCGCCGGGTAGTCCCTGCTCTCCCAGGGTCGGGTCAAGCAGGCAGATGACCTCGCCACCCTGCAGCCCATCCGTTATTTCGATGGCAACATCGTTGCGACGGCCAACCTGAACGGCAACCTCTTTCTTGTTCTGGAGATAAACAACCGCCCGGCCCTCTTTCTCAAAAACCGCTTCAATGGGAACCGAGATCGCCTGGCCGACCCGCTCCATCACGATATTGCACGAAGCCGACATGCCCGGCTTCAGCCGTTGATCGCTTTCCTGGATGGCGACTTCGACATCAAAGACATTGATTTTGGAGTTTTGGTCCTTTTTGTGAGCCAAGATGGCCTTCTTGGTGACAATCCCGCTGAACTCGATATTGGGAAAAGCATCAAGAACCACGACCACCTCCTGACCGGAGTCGACCTTGTTGGCATCCACTTCACTCACGGCCACGTCAACGATCATCTCCGACAGATCCGGCAACTTCACCAGGCCCATGCCCGGCCAGGGCGAGTCACCCTCCTGGACTTTGCTCATGGTGCCGCCTTTCCAGATCTCGAGATAAACCACCAGCCCGGGAATGGGAGCCATCATGGTCATCTGATCGAGTTCCTTCTGCGACAGATCGCGATTGTCGCGGGCCCGCTGGACTTCGACCTCGGTCTTGTCAACGTCGCCTTTGAGCTGCTCCAGCTTGGCATCAAAGTTCAGCTCGGCCAACTCCAGCTCGAGCCGGGCTTCTTCGGCCACCCGCGGCGCTTCGTGCTTCTGCTCGTCAAAGTTGCGACGCGCCTTCTCCAGACTGAGCCTGAGCTCCTTGTCTTGAATGGTATACTCTTTGCGGGCTCGTTCCAACGCCGCCTGCTTGATTTTCAACTCGGATTCGTAATTGGCCAGATCGGCAGTCTGCTCAGTGGCATCAAACCTGATCACCGGATCACCTTCGGCGACGGTACTTCCCTCGGGAGCCAGCCACGTGATTTGGAGACCACGGATGCGCGGGGCGCTCAGAGTATAAGCTCGCTTGGCGTCCACCTCACCGTTGACATTGAGCGACAGCAAAAACTCGCCCTTGGAAACGGACATGGTCGGAATCTCATACGACGGCGTGAACAGGGCATTTACAATCAAGTAGCCGCCCAGGACGATGGCGATCACGACCGCCGCATAGATCAGTTTCTTCATGTATTCCTCTGCTACTGCTATCCTATATGACTATGACACTCAGAAGGCCTCAGATACTCCCGCTCGAAGTCAAACATACTCCGAGGCGGGAACGGCCACAAGACTATTTACACTGATATGGTGCCACAAGTTGCGTTTCCTTCAGTCCAATTTCCACCGCCTGTGAGTCCACAGCCACTGCTGGGGATAACGGCGGATGCACTCTTCAAAAAACGAGCTGTAGGCCGTGGTCATAATCCTGGCATCGGCCTCGATATCTCCCGAGCCGGGCGGGTAGATGGCCTGGCCGGCCATCAGGATATGGCGATCATGCGATTCCCGGCGCATCATGTATGGAATGATTGGTGCCCCGGACTTGATCGCAAAAAACGCCGGACCTTTGGGCGTGCCGGCCGGTCGTCCGAAAAAGTCGATCACGACACCGTTGGCATCGTGTTGGTCGGCCAGCAGGGCCACAAAACGACCCTCCTTGAGCGCTCGCAAGACCCCGCGCAGGGCCTGGTTTTTGGGGATAATCTGGACACCCAGCTCATGACGAAAGCCGCTGAGAATGCGATCCACCAGCGGATTATGCTGCACCCCGGTCAAAAACGTCATCGGCAAACCGGTCAGAGCCAGCCATAACCCCCACATCTCAAAGCTCCCGAAATGAGCCGAAACGATAACACCACCCTTGCCCTGACTATGTATCCGCTCAAGTTGGTCGAGGCCGTCGGAGACGAAATAATGGCGTGGCGCCAAAGGCGCAATTTTGCCCATGCGGGCGAAATCAAACAGCGTTTTTGCGGTCTGGCGAAACACCTGAGCGGTTATCGCCTTGCGCTCGGCAACCGATAGTGACGCCCCCAGGGCTCGCTCGAGATTTTCCATAGCAATCCGGCGCCGGGATGCCCACAGCAAACCGACCAAACCGCCCAGACCGGATGCAATCCGATCAGCCATACCGCCCGGCAAGGCCTGCGCCAGCTTGACACCAGCCAGAACCGGGATGTATTCCAGTACGTGACTCAACCTCGCCATGGCTCGTCGTCGTCGACCTGCTCCGGGTTGTCCGAGTCGCCGTAGTCAAAGTCGGTCGAGTGGAGTTTCTCCTCCTCGGCCCACTTCTTATAGTAGGCGCGGCGTTTGTTGTAGCGCATGATGAAAGCGATCACGACAACTAGCGCCAGACCCAACCAGATGAACATAGTATCCATAAGCAATGCCGTTAAATTGTATCGCTGCCTGAAGCTCTCAAACAGCTCCGTTTCGAATTCATGACTATCAGCCCCCGTGGCGGCTCGTAGAGCCAGATCCATCTTTGTGCCGGTGGCCAGGCTGTCCAGAAAGAGCCGCACCTGCGCTGCGCCGTATTCGTCGTAGAAATACTTCACGGCCAGGTAGGACTGTGCATATGACTGATGCGCCCGACTCTGACCCAAGCGATTGAGCCCTTCAATATCATTCAGACCAACAAAGCTGCCAAACACAGCCGCTCGACCCATAGTGAGGTTGTCGTTCCAACTCCACTCGGTTGAGACCATCATGGCCAGGCCCTCATCAAACCAACGCGGCGCTCGAAAACCATGAAGGCGTTCGGCCAAAGCCAGATGAGCCAGTTCGTGGGCCAAGAGCTGCTCCAGCGGTTTCTGGACATTGAATTTCTCCGGCGATTTCAGCACTATCATGCTTCGCGAAGGGATCGCCGCCGCCGCTCCCCAGTCCGGGAAACGCCCGCCTACCAAGTATTTGAAATAGTCCTCGCTTTCCGTCACGAAGACTTGCGGTCGGGAAATCAGACTGTCACCCAAGAGCCCGGCCAGGCGACGGCGGACATGGGTCAAGACCGAATCGACCCGGTCGGACAGGTGCGGGTTGTCTAAATAGAGTGTGAAGTGTTCGCGCTCAATCGGCTCCGGCCGAGGCATACGCGCCTGGACCGGCGCCACCAGCGGCAGGCCGACCAAAAACAGGAGCACGACGACACTATATCTGATCATGCCCCCCAAGATATGCGGCTTTTACCGATTGGCAAGTAAAGGCGGTGGCAACCAAAGCCACAATTTTGGCTGTTGACCTCGGAACCGGCAGCCATTACCATTGTTGCTAATCAAAAGTGGACCAAACACAAATCGGAGATACTATGAACGCGTTTGAATTTGCCATGAAGATGGAAATGGATGGCAAAACCTTCTACGAAGAGCAGGCCGCCAAGGCCGACCTACCGGAACTGAAAAACCTGCTGCTGGAACTGGCCTCGGATGAGCAGAAGCACTACAACCTCTTCAAGGGTATGGCTGAAGGCAAGGTCGTAACCTACCCGGAGGCCCAGAAAACCAAAATCGTCGCCTCGATCAAGAACATCTTCGAGACTCTCAAAGCTCAGAATCCTGATTTTGAATTTCCCGGCGATGCCGGCAGAGCCTGGGAAGAGGCCCGCGAAGTTGAAAAAAAATCGGAAGCTTTCTATCGTCAGAAGGCCGAGGAGACCGCCGATGACGGTCAGAAGCTGGTGTGGCATCGCATTGCCGATGAAGAGCGCAAGCACTGGCAGTCGATTGAAAACGTCATTCAGTTTCTGAGCCACCCGAAGACCTGGTTGGCCGACGCCGAATGGCATCAGCTTGAGGATCTTTGATCCGATTGCTGTCAAGTTGCGGCATGAAATACAGAAAAAGCGACCCGGTGGGTCGCTTTTTGTTTGGCTGTCGGCATGTTCAAGCCAGACCTACCAGGCGCTTGAGTTGAACAATTTCCTCGCCCGTCAAATAGCGCCAGCGACCTCGCTTTAGAGCGGTGAGTCTGATCCCGGCGAATTCAATCCGCTCCAGAGTCAAGACCGGGTGGCCCACTTTGCGACACAACTGGCGGACTTCACGCTTGCGACCCTCGGTAAGGGTCAGCCAGAGCTTCGTTTTGCCTTTCCCCTGCTCTATCCGATCGACCGTTGCCTTACCCACGGCGCCATCATCAAGCTTGATCCCTGTTTGCAGCTTCTCGGCTGACGCCGGCATGAAGATGCCCGAGACACTTGCCAGGTATGTCTTCTTGATTTGGTGCTTGGGATGGGTCAGGCGGTAGGCCAGATCACCGTCGTTGGACAATAGAAGGACGCCCTCGGTGTCATAATCGAGTCTGCCGATGGGATAAACCCGCTCCGGAACTTCCTTGACCAGTTGAGCTACGGTGCGACGTCGAAAGGGATCATGAAGAGTGGTCATCACGAGGCGAGGTTTGTTGAGCAGGACATACAACTTGGTTTCCACCGGCTTGACAACGGTGCCGTCCACCTTGATCTCATCCTGGCCGGGGTCGATCATGGTTCCCAGCTCGGTGATGGCCGTACCGTTGACTACGATCTTGCCCTCGGCAATGAGCTTCTCCGCCCCGCGTCGCGAAGTGACGCCGCAGAGCGACAGGTACTTGTTAATGCGGACTTGTGACGGTGTTGCGGCCAATGGGGGTCCTAATAACGCGGGCTCGTTTTGATCCAGTGGTTAGCGCGCCGGAGCTGCCAGGACTATTCCACTTTGTCGGTCAGGTCCATATCGACAATGACGCCCTCGGATTCATCCAGAGTCACAGCCAATCCCCCCACGGCAAGCTCCGTCTCTACAGTCGGTTCGGGGTCGGGTTCTTCGGCTGACGCCTCGATGGCGACATCCTCCACCACTGAGGGCTCGCACGCCGGGACCTCAGCTATGGACGCTTCTTCGTCAGCAAGGTCTGACTCGTCTTGATCGCCTGAGGCATCCTCCGCCGACGCATACTCGTCGGTGCCGGAATGTTCGGAGACTTCATCGAGTATCAATTCGACCTTCTCCGGATCGGAACCGACCGAGCCTATTGACGGCTCGTCATCGTCGGACGGCGGCACATAGGTACCATCGGCAATGTTGAATTTCTGTGCCGTCTGCCCCAGGCCCTCCGGAACCGCAAAAGGCAGCTCGGTCTGATCCTGAGGTTCCTTGGTTCTGATCAGTTCTTCTATCTCGGACATTTTCGGCAGGTCGGCCAAGGAACCCAGGCCAAACATTTTGAGGAATTCGTCGGTGGTGCCGTACTGCAGGGGCTTGCCGACCGTATCGGCGCGTCCTTTGATGGTCAGGATGTTCTTCTGCAGGAGGGTGTGGATGACGCCGTCGGAGGCGACCCCACGGATGTGCTCGATCTCCGCCCTGGTCACCGGTTGCCGGTAGGCCGCTATCGAGAGCGTCTCCAGAGCGGCTCGCGTCAGACGCATCGTACGTCGGCGCGTGAACAGCTCCTGGACGTAGCCGGCATATTCCGGTATAACGTAGAATTGGTACCCCCCGGCGATCTCTCTGATGCGGAAGGAGCTGCCGGATTCCATGTAGCGATTGTTAAGCGCAGCCACAACCTGCCCCACTTTGCCGGGCGTCATGTCGCTGAGAACTTCGATAATCTTGCGCCCGGGCAACGGTTCCGGAGACGACAGTATGAGAGCCTCGACGACGGTAGTGTTGATGCCATTGTCCATAATCAGCTAACCGTTTCCTTTTGTACCGCCTCAGGTTGGTCGGGCAGGTTGAAATCGACGAGGTCGGCCGCCCCACGTGGCTCGCCAAAGCGCTCGCCACGATACACGCGCAGCTCCGAAAACGGCCGCGCCTGAGAGATCTGAACGCGCCGGCAGCGCGACAGCTCTAAGAGCGCAAAGAAGGTCACGACGGCGACAATCTTTCGCGGAATGTCGGCGAACAACTCCTGGAAACTGGCCTGTTCGCTGCGGCTGAGCCAAGCCATAACGAAGCCCATGCGATCTTCGACACTGACCTCAAACGGATCCACCTGGTGGAAAACCTCCTCCGGCTTGGCCTGCATGACATCCTTGAAGGCGCAAATCAAATCAAACAGATTGACATCGGGAATCTCGTCTACAAAGTAATCAAGCTTGCCGACCGGCGACGGCGGCACGAAATTGCGGTCTTCCAAAAGCGCCCGCTCGCGCAGGATCTCCCCGGCTTCTTTGAATTTCTTGTACTCGATCAGAGCCATAATCAGCTCTTCGCGCGGATCGGCTTCGTCGGCATCAGTCTCGCCGCGCGGCAGGAGAAGTCGCGCCTTGATCCGGATCAGCGTGGCCGCCATCAAAATAAACTCGCCCGCGACCTCAAGATTCAGCACCGTCATCATCTCGATGTACTTGATGTACTGCTTGGTGATGCGCGCTATAGGGATATCGTAGATATCCACTTCCTCCTTCCTGATCAAATACAGAAGGAGATCAAGCGGTCCCTGAAAAACATTGAGGTCGACACGGTAATCGTCGGCCTGCGGATCTATAATTACATCCATCATTTAGTTTTCTTCGCCTTGCGATAATCCATCTTCATCGCTGTTCGGACTTTCTCCATGACATTCTCAGCCCGAGCGCGGGCGCGATCACGACCGGCAGCCAGGACATCCCAGATGTAGTCGGGCCCGCTAAGCAGTTCCGAGCGACGTTCCCGGATCGGGGCCAGACGGGCATTGAGTCGCTCGCCCAGGGTCAGCTTGCAATCAACACAGCCCAGCTCGCCGCTGCGGCAGTCGGGCGCGATCTCGCTATCAGGATCTTCGGAGTAAATCTTGTGGAGCAGGAAGACCGGGCAGCCCTTGGGATGACCAAGGTCGCCCTGGCGCAGTTTCTCCGGATCGGTATAAAATCCTTTGAGCCGCTTGAGCGTCTGCTTGTCGGTGTAACCTATCGGGATGTGGTTGTCAAACGACTTCGACATCTTGCGGTTGTCCGATCCCCGAATCAGGGGGACCTCGGTCAAGAGCACTTCCGGCTCACGGAAGACCTTTTTGTAGGTGCTGTTGAACCGCTTGGCCATGTCGTTGGCCAGCCATATGTGCTTCTCCTGGTCCTTGCCGACCGGCACTCTGTCGGCATTGTACAGGCAGATGTCGGCCGCCTGCAAAACCGGGTAGCCCAGGAAACCGTATGAGTCGAGTTTGTCCTTCTTCTCGACATAGGTGGGCATGCGGGTCAGGGTCGGAACCGTGATCATCATCGAAAAGATCAGATGTAGTTCGGAGTGCTGCGGCACTTCGGACTGGATGAAAATGGCGCAGTTGTCGGGATCCAATCCGGCCGCCAGAAAATCCACAGCCATCTCGAAGATCCGCCCCTTGAGCGGGCTGGGATCCTGCCAGTCGGCGGTCAGAGCGTGCAGGTCGACGATACATATGTACATCCAGTAGTCGCTCTGCAAACGCACAAAGTTGGCCAGCGCCCCTTCGAGGTTGCCGATATGGAGCGCCCCGGTCGGCTGCATACCCGACAGAATAGTCTGTCTCTTTGAGGCTGCGGCCGGTTGTGTTTTCGAATCGTCGGTCATAAGAACTCTCTGCGTTACTCTTTGCGACGGCCTCCGTCTGTCATTCGGTTGCATGCCCATCGGTAGACATGATACGCCATCGTACCGGGTGATAGTAGGCTCTATTGGTATGGAAATCAATTAAAACTTTTTTTGGGGGGGTAGGGGGCAATCGCTTCAGATCGGAGTGCACGACGAAAAGTCTCTTGACAAGCCCCCCCGTACGTTACAATAGTGGAGTAATCGGTACAATTGCGGGGACATTAGAGATGATATAGTTCGTTCGGGAGAACGGTCGGTTAGGGCGTACTGAAGCTGTCGCGTATCACAGGGTAATGCCTGTGAACTAATCTGACTTGGGCGACTTTCAGCGATTGCCACTCTGAGGATTGACATCGGGGACCGCGGGAGGTTACTTTGCTGCTGACAACACATATTACAGGGGAACGCTTATGAAGCGACTAATGACGATCATTGGGGCACTACTGATTATCTCATTGCCGGTCACAGTACTGTTGTACGTCCCGGCCTGCAACGACAAACCAACCCAGCCCCCACCGCCGGAACCGGAGAAGGACTATGTGGTGTGGTTTTATGATGCTAATACGCAGGGAGGGGTTTATGGAGTCCACACACTGACCGGCGCAATTGACTCATTCACAGTGCCGATCAATCCGCACTATGGGTTGGACGTGTCCGCTGATGGCACACGGTTATATGTCGGCGACGGCAATAGTACGTACGCAATAGACCTTGACAGTACCCATCACACGGAAGTGATCCCATACCCGGCCCCTCACGGCATCTGCGTATCACCGGACGGCAGCCTGATAGCGCTTCTGGGCAACGATGTGTACATTCTGGATGCTGCCGATAACTCACCACTCTTTTACGATACTTCTCGAGCCACCGATGGTTGTTTTGCCGTTGATAGCAATATCCTGTATTGTGTAACCGATCCGGCGGAGATCCTGCGCCTTAATGCGGACGACGGGTTTTCGATCTCGCGATCGCCTGTACCTCGGTCAGGCACATATCAGGTCGTACCTTGCCATAGCGAATCCAAGTTGTATTACTATTCAATCATCAGCGACTGCTACTATCGCATCGACGGATTCGACTTGGCAGGAGATTCAATGTCATTCGGAACAAATGTATCTCCCGGGTGGGGGATGCTGGACATCACTAAGGATGGGCGGTATCTGGTATACACGAATTCCGGTTGGTGGCTGACGTATTGCTGGGATCCGCCTATGGAACTGACATTTGTCGATATTGCTGCCGACTCCATCGCACGCCGCATAAGTACTACAGGCTTTGTCGACGGCTCGGTCCCTCAATACTGGAGCGCCGCCAATTTCGCGCTGACTCCTGATGGCCGATGGCTTGTGGCCGCCGACTGGCGGGACTCACTACTCATCATGCTCAACTTGAACAGCTTCAAGATAGAGCGATATTATGATCTGGGTGCCAGTCGGTTCATTCGCCGATTGCGCACCCAGTCCGCACCATAAATTGTCATAGAGGAGGTTACACAGGTACCCCACCGAGAGCGAAGCGACGGGCGGGATCTTCTCGAATATAGACTCCACTAGGAATCTGCTAGGCCCGGAATAGCCTAGTTGCCCATGAACAGATATTGTTTCCAGGTGTCGGCGACACTGACGTTCTTTTGCAGGAAGGTGACGATGGTCGGGCGGAAGGGGCGACGACGCAGTTTCATCCCGGCCT
Organism: bacterium; assembly: GCA_043819515.1. Classification (GTDB taxonomy): domain Bacteria; phylum Zixibacteria; class MSB-5A5; order GN15; family FEB-12; genus DAOSXA01. Next base: position 12,398 of record JBDRES010000069.1, on the reverse strand, counting down.
CCTCGGGCAGACGGTCCCCCTTGCGATTGTTGCACTTGGCGCAGGCGGCCACCAGGTTGTCCCAGGTTTCAGTTCCACCCTGCGTTTTGGGCACGATGTGGTCGACGGTCATGGGGCCGCGGAAAGTGCCGCAATACTGGCAGCGGTTGCTGTCGCGGGCCAGGACATTCTTGCGGGTGAGCATAATGCGTTTGTAGGGGACCTTGCGATACTGCCAGAGTCGCACCACCGAAGGGACGTCGTAGGCGCGGTTGACGGTGCGGATCTTGAGGGAGTCGGCCGTCTCGACCATCTCGACTTTACCCTGAAAGAGCAGCACGACCGCCCGCCTTGCCGAACACATCGTGAGCGGTTCATAGTTCTGATTGAGCATCAGCACGTGTCTATTAATGACCGATCCGTTCATGGTCACTCCGCTGTGGGATTTTGCGATCGATCGTCGCTGCCCCACTCTCCGCCATGGTAAGCGTTTTGTAATCGCCGCCCGGGAAGTATAGTACTCACACGCGGTCAGTAATGTTGCCAAACCCGGCAGATTAGCTCCAATTCTAATATAATCGACGGCTAAGTCAATTGGTTTTTGCGCGATGGGTGTGTTTTTGGGGTTGGTTTGGGCGCGATTCTGCCACACAAAAAGGGCCGCCCATCCGTGGGCGGCCCGGCTGTGTAGAAAACACAGGAAGTGGTTTTTTGGCACGTCTTTGGCAGATCTCACTTCGTCGAGATCTGCCCTACGATTTCATCGTTTTCGTCATTCCCGCGGAAGCGGGAATCTATTCCTCGTGCGTTTAGAAGAATGGATCCCTGCTTTCGCAGGGATGACGATTCAAGAGCGTCAGGAGCGCAGGGCTCCTGACCTTTGATCAGTTCTTCGTGGATCGAGACCCTTGTGGTCCCGACAAAAGGGCGTAAGCACCGTCTCAAGCGCAGGGTTCCTATCTGTTTGTCTCATGACGTGTCCGAGGACGGTTCCGCCCTATAGCTGGGAGCAGCTACTCGTCGCGCAGTTCCTTGTCGATCTCGTACTTCTTCATCTTGTCGAACAGCGTCGTGTAGTCGATCTTGAGAAACCGCGCCGCCTTCCGTTTGTTGTTACGCGTCTGTTTGAGTACGCGCACCAGCGCCGCCCGCTCGGCGCACGATTGGGCATGCGCTCCGATCTCCTTCAGCCCGGCCCCTTCGCGCAGGAAGACTTCATCCGATCGACGAATCCGAATGGCCAGATGATCCGGCGTGATTCTTTTGCCCTCGGAAAGAATCACGGCGCGCTCAATAGTGTTCTCAAGTTCACGGACATTGCCGGGCCAATGATATTGTTCGAGCAGCTTGATCGCTTCCTTGCTCAGCGACTTGAGCGGTTTGCGCATGTCCTTACAATACTTGGCGATAAAATATTCAGCCAGATCACACACATCGTCGGCGCGTTCGCGTAGCGACGGAATGTTGATCGGGAAAACCGAGAGGCGATAATACAGATCCTCGCGGAATCGCTTGGCCTTGATTTGCTCGCTCAGTTCCATGTTGGTAGCGGCGATAACGCGCACGTCGACATCAATAGTCTTGGTGCCGCCGAGTCGCTCGAAATTCTTCTGTTGAAGCACCCGCAATAGCTTGGCTTGCAGGGCAATGTCCATGTCGCCGATTTCGTCCAAAAAGATGGTCCCCGTGCTGGCGATCTCAAACTTGCCCATCTTGCGAGCGTGGGCGCCGGTAAAGGCACCCTTCTCAGATCCGAAGAGTTCATTCTCCAACAGCTCGCTGGGGATGGCGGCACAGTTGATGGCGATGAACGGTTTGCCCTGCCTTGGCGATAGCAAATGGATCGCTTTGGCAAAAAGCTCTTTGCCGGTCCCGGTTTCCCCCTGCAAAAGAACCGATGCATCGGAGCCGGCTACCTTCTGGATCAAGCGGCCGATTTCAACCATCTTTTCAGTCTTGCCGATGATGTCGCTGAACCCCTCGAACTGAAACAGCTCCTGCCGCAAGAGAGCATTCTCGGCCACCAGGCGGCGGTTCTCCATAGCCCGCTTGACCATCACACAGAGGTGCTCGGTGTCAAACGGCTTAGTGATGAAGTCGTAGGCACCCTTCTTCATCGCCATGACGGCATCCTCGATGGTGCCGTAGGCTGTCATGACGATGACCGATGTTTCGGAATCGATCTCCTTGACACCATCAAGAACTTCCAGACCGCTCACATCCGGCATCTTGAGATCGGTCACGACTAAGTCGTACGACTTATTATTGATCAGATCCAGCGCCTTGCGGCCGCTCTCGGCGGCATCGACTTGATGACCCTCTTCGAGAAGCGTCTCGGTGAGCATGTTGCGCATCGAATCCTTGTCGTCAACGACGAGAATATTGGACATTCTTTACACCTTTGGGCTACGTGTGTTGCTGCTGCCGTCCCTGGTAGATCCTCTGTATATGTATATCGGATACTGGGATGGACCTATGAGCCCGATGGCTGCTCAATAGTTGGACATTCGGTGGGGCGGATCCCGCACCTATCCCCGCCGATGACCAGGATCTCCCGAAAAAGTTGGATTACCGGGGGGCTTAACGAGGCGTGCGCCTCATCAAAAAGCCTTGACGGTGGTCAAAACCACCGACGGTGACCGAGATCACAAATCGTCCGGCATAGCCGCTGGGCGGATCCCAATGCAGGAGGTGCCGACCCTTGCTCAGCAGCGTATCCTGGACCAGATCGCTGATGTGGCGGCCCCTATGGTTCCATATGACGGCTGAAACCAGGGCGGAGTCGTTGTCCAGGATAAGCAGAAATCGCGCCTGACCAACGCTGTCGATGACCTCAATCCGCGAGGAACGCTCCCACTCATGATACTGCGCCGTCAACTCGCCGATAATGGTATCGCTGCAATTGATGGCTCGCCAGCGGTAAGTACCCGGCTCGACAAAATGTCCCGAGTCATCGCGCTTGTCCCAGTAGAAATTGTAGTAGCCCGGCCCCATCAATTGGTCGATCAGGCGGCAGATGGCCCACCCCGACTGGTCGAAGATGTCGATCGAGGTACGGCAATGGGAAGATTTTTCCAGCGGCAGCCATATTCGCAACCGCCGCGCCTCGGCCGTATCGGTCGGGGCGGTGGTCAGACGCTCCCAATCGACGGCAGCCCCGTGTCCGCGCGAGGGCGTAAGACAAGTCGCCGCTATCAACAGGGGAAGACAATGGAAAAGCAATCGGCGCATGTTACTAACATCGGACATTCGAGGGCCGCAATCAACGCGTTTCTTGGGCAAAGAACCGAGAGCCCGGAAAGGGTGCGGACTGTTAGGGTCCACAATGTCGACATACCCTGTCGGCCGATAACAGGATAAAGGGCAGACTTGTCCGACACCCCCGATAGCTCCCGTAACGGACTGCATGACAACACGATAACATGTCGCAGCCGATTTTCGTGTTGACAAAAAATGAAAAGCACCTATGTTTCATGAAATCGAAAAGCCCTCCTAGGCCCTGTCTGTCCTCCCCGTGTGCTTTATCCTAACAGACAGGGCTTCTCCTTTGAGCATGACTTGACATGATCCGATCATCCAATTCGCACAACCGATGTTAGCGCGGCGACGGGGGGTTGGCATTGCGCCCCGCGGCTTTTGCGGCTATATTGGGGAATCACTGTGCTGACGAAAAAACTGAAATCAGGTTTTGACACCTGGATTCTTTGGAGGGCCAATCATGTCCTATCGTACCTGTCTCCGATTCGTTTCGATTCTGGTGGCGATTCTACTGCTAGCCTCACCCGCATTTGCCCGTGATCTGCGGGGGTTTACGCCGGCCGACAGCGGCGACTTTCCGGACCGAGCCATACACTGGGATCAGCCGGGCCAGCCGACTTGGCATGGCTTTCAACAAACGGAACAGCTACGGGCGTCGTTTAGCTGCAGTGGCATAATTGGAAATAGTGGCCCCTACGGCCCATCTCCAGAGGTGAGCTTCGAGACACCCGCTTTCAGCGAAACCGATTATATGTTCGGCGGGGCAATCTGGATCGGTGGCATCATCGGAGACGACACCCTAGTCTCAGTCGGTACCGACGGTTGGCACAACTCATACGAAATGTTCCCTCACTCCCCGAACGCCGGCTCCGTGGTGGAAGACGAGTCTGATTCACTCCACGCCTTTGTGGCTACTTTTACCGACACTTTCACCGAGGGTGTTGATGACGACTACTTCGGTCGCCCGCACATCCCTTTGAATCTGGACATGTCTTTGGCTTCGTTGGTTCTGGATCTCCCGGGACTCGATAAGATCGTGCTTTATGATCTGGTCATCCGCAATGTGGGTGCACAGTTGATCGAGAAGATGTATACCGGGCTGTATTTCGACTGCGACATCGGCTGGTCAGGCGCTGATTTTGAAGACGCTGTCGACGACATCACCGGTAGTCTTGGCAGTCGCGGAGCCGCCTACAGCCTAGATAACGATGGTGACTACTGGCACACGTGGCCGGACGGTAGCGCCCACCCCGTGCCTCGCGTCCTTGCCGCAGACATTTTGCAGGCGTCCTTCCCAATCACCGATTCGAGCTTCAATTGGTGGTTGAGCAACGGATCCCCTGCCCGTGATTTTGGTCCCCGCATGAAAGGGACACTTGAGGATCCGTTTCGTGATTTTGGCATAGGTGGCTGCCTCGGTACCCCTGAGGGTGACGTCAACAGGTACTACATCATGAGGCATAACGAATGGGACTACGACCAGATATTCACGGCCACGATACCGGAAGATGACCCGGTCTGGATGTGGCCCGATACCAACCTTAGTGATGATTTTACTGATGGCTACGATACCCGCTTCCTGCTTTCTGTGGGAGCACTCGACTTAGCCTCCGGCGACTGGGAGAGGATTACGTTTGCTACCTTCACGTCTGAGTACTTCCAAGTCGACCCCAATAACCTCGACAACTTGCCAGACAATCCCGATCTGTACCTGTCCCACTTGTTGATTGACAGTCTTCTGGTCAGCGCTGACATGGCGGATATTCTGCTAGATTCACTTCGAAACCCGCTACTCCCGATAGTCGGTCAACGGGTCAGCTCGGAGGACGATACTATGGCACTGATCTGCTGGCATCCGACCTTGTCTGACGCCGTGGATAGCTATCAGCTGTTTGTCACTGAAATTCCTGAGGCAGCCATGCCACACCCCGGCGTGCCGCCGCCATGGCACCGACCGGAAACACCCGCGTATCATGATCAGGTCTCTGCGGATCATTACTGCTACGAGCTAACGGGGCTTGATCCGAACATGCTGTTTGCGGTCAATGTCGCATCGCAGTCGTCGAAAGGTCTCGGCGATTATGGTCGACCGCTTTTTGTCAAGTTGAGCAATCGTGCCCCGGCGCCGGTGCCTGAAAAGGACTTTCTGTACACCACCCAGGGACAATACACATTTATTAAATGGACACCCCCATCAGGCGTCGATGTCGATCACTATAACATTTATCGCTTCGACGACTCCCCTGACTCCCACATGCTTTACCACCCATTCTACGACGAAGGTCAAGCGATGCCCACATTTCCGGCAGTCGACACAATCGAGATTCCCCAAACAGGTCGTACTTACTACTACTACGAGATGGCACCGTATGCGCAGACAGGCGGACTCTCAACGGAATTCGCTGAGAGTGCGCTAATCGACGGTTCGGTATACGTAATAACAGCAGTAGACATCTACGGTTTCGAATCCGAGTTCTCGACGGAAATAACGGCCTACAACGCTGTGATTCCAACTAAGGACGTCATGCTTTTCACCAGCGACCAATCGAATTTTCCCAACGCAATATTCGACTCTATAACGACCTTCTACGATAGCGTATTTCAGGGTCTAGACTATGCCATCTATAATCGTTGGGATTCGATTCCGGAGTGTGCCGAACCGGCTTGGACCGCGTGCCCTGGCTGGCGAGATCTGGCTGATGCCAGGCTACTGGTCATGGATATGGAATTGAGGGATGACCTCTTGAGTCCTGACCACTACGGACTGGCTATCACCGCCGAACTCCAGCACTACCTGCAAAATGGTGGTGTCGTGATGTACTTCGGGGCCTTCACCCGCTTCATCGGTTGTCACTACATCCAAGGATCTCCGGGCACGTACAGCATTTATGGCGACTTCGTCGGGCAATACTTTGGTGTCGACTCGGAGTTCTTTGCTCCGCCCGGCTATTGCTATCCCGGCTGGCCCTGCCCTGACACACTACTGGGCTTTGCTTCGGCCTCCAGTCTCCTGGCCCCATATCCGACATTGAACCATGACGCCGACAGAAACGTGTTTTCCTCGTACTTCAGCAGTGTCTGGCCAGGCCCCACTCCGCCATCCGTAGCCAGCTTTGTACCCGGTCCCGGGGCGCAGGTAACGCACATCGCCAACACGATTATGCCGGATCAGTCAATGATTGAAGGCCAACCAGTTGGAGTGCATAAGAAGACAGATGAATCCGAAGCCTACGCCTTTGGTTTTCATCTTTATCTTATGGAACATGAAGACGCTCGGGCATTGATTGACGCCATACTAGGTGACGAGCCCATGACTACAATTGAGCCCTCTATCATCCTGTCTGTGATGGCTAACCAGGTCGACCCCGATCCTCTTGTAGTCTCGGTGGGGAACTTCCCCGATAGCGTGTCTCTTGGAAGCATCGATCTAAGCTCAATTGTCATAAATGGGACGATTGCGCCTCTGAATTCCTACCTGGCGGTGAATCCGCCCGGCTACAGTGGTGAAGCCCTGGTCATAGAGGTACCACCCAAGGAATTCATCGAAAGCTATCCCACATGGTGGGATGCAACACAAATCGAATACACCGTCCATGCTGCTTGGGGTGATTCGGTGCTGGACATGACCGGCAAGTTCACTGCTCTGGGTCACGTATCGGGTGATCTGAACGGTGACGGCATCGTGAACATGATAGATATCACCAGCTTAACCGGTTACATGTTTGGTGGGGGACCACTGCCGAAGTACTTTGAGGCCGCCAATGTCGACGGATCGGCCGGGATTAACATTGGCGACCTAGTCCATCTGGTCTTGTATGTATTCCAAAATGGTCCGCCGCCGGGACACCCGTAGGCCACGCTCGGGCCGGGGTGCGAGCGGGCGAAAAGACGGCCAAGGACACCTCGTTACCCTTGACGACTTCGCCGGGGTGACGTTATAATGATTGCGCCGGGCGTGTCGTGCCTCCCTCCCCGACGCGTTTGGCAGTATACCCTCTGCCCTTCCGGCACCCGTCGGAGGGGCATCTTTTTGTCCGGCCGGCAAAAACCTGTTCGGTATTGACCATTGAAGGAAAAACCTGTACTTTGTTCGCTTGTGCTCGCCTTACCGGGATAATCCGGGAGCATGCCGGCCCTGAGTCGGGAAACTTCGGAAGGAACATATGATGCGACCGCTGCTGCACAATTCGATTTTGATTCTTGTAATCCTGTTGGGGTCGGCTTGGCTGACAGGTTGCTCCGGTAAGACGGAGAAGTTCACCAGTGCGACCGAGGAAACGATCAACGCGGCTTTGGCCCAGGACTGGGAGGCGGTTTGGTCCTCTCTGTCTCAGCCCGGGAGCAACCCGGATGCGGTCGCCAAAATCCTGCTTGATCATGCCGCCCAGGCCACCAATCGGTATTACAATCCGGGACTCATTATCGATACCACCGGCCGGGAGGGAGATCTGTCCGACTGGCTGAAGTTTGCCCAGGAGATTGTCACCGCCCACCCCGACCAGGCCGTTGCTCATTTTCTGCTGGGCGATGCCCAGGCCCGTCTGCGCCGGCTGCCGGATGCCATGATCAGTTTCAACAAGGCTTTGGAGTTAGACGCCCACCTGGCCCTGGCCTATAACGCCCGGGGAGCGGCCAACACCGCGCTCTTGCGCCCCGAACCGGCCATGCAGGACTTTGATCAGGCCCTGATTGCCAACCCCAACCTAGCCCGTGCTCTTTTCAATCGCGGCAACGCCTACCGTCTTCGCGGTAAATGGGAACTGGCCGAAAGTGATTATACGCGGGTCATTGAGTTCTGTCCGGATGACGCCGTCGCGTACAACAACCGCGGTGAGATTCTGCGCCAGCAAGAGCGATTTGACGAGGCACTCAGTGACTACAGCAAGGCCATCGACTTGGATCCGACATTCAATCTGCCGTACAACAATCGCGGCCTGACCCTGGCCAAAAAAGGGGAGTGGGATCTGGCCTTCTCCGACTACAATCGGGCCATTGCGCTCGATCCGAGTTATGCCCCGGTCTACTATAATCGGGGCCTGGCCTGTTACTTTGCCGGCGACTATGACAACGCCATCGCCGACTACGAAAAGGCCGCCGAGCTGGAACCAAAGAACTACCAGATCTACTACAATATGGCCTCGTCCTGCGACAAGGCGGGCTATGTGGACAAGACTATCGCCGCTTTTGAGAAGTTCATTGAGCTGGCTCCCGACGACCAGGAGGAGCATGTTCGCCGCGCCAGGACGCGTGTAAACATACTCAAGCGACAACTCGAAGAAAAGCAGTAACCTCGCCGCACCTACCTCAAGCGGCCCGGTGGTTGTGCCGATTCCACTACATAAGGAAGGCGAGGCCGGCTTTGGAGTAGGTAACCCGCACCGCCTCCAAGTCGGTCATGAGGCAGGCCTCCGCCCAACACGCACAAACGACCACCCAGCGGAGATTCTTGATGCGCACAATTGCTGCATTCTTCATACCCCTGATAGTTGTCTTGGCGACTTTCTCGGCAAGCCACGCCCAAAATGCCGTCAGCCTGGATCATGTGGACGGCTTGACAGGTGACGGCAAGCTCAGAACGTCACAGCCGCTTGTTTTTCATATTCGACTGACCAACGGGACCGGTCAGGCCATCGGCGGTTCCACCAACGGTTTCCGGGTCTATTCACCCGATGGCGCCGCTTGGAGTCCGATCACTGCCGACTCGGTCGCACTGAGCTGGGGCAACATCTACGATGGCGGTCTCTATTTCAGTTCTTTCGGTGTCACCGGTACTGGGGCCGATACGATCGGGTTTGGCGGCTTTGCCATGCAGATGCCCGGGCTGCCGGATGACTTCGACGCCATTGCCTACATGCTCACGACGCAGGTTGCGTCCGATCAGGTCGGCAAGACGCTTTGTCTGGATTCGGCCTACTATCCCCCGATCGGTCACTGGGTTTGGGCTTTGGGGCCGGGCGGCGAGATCGATCCCGCCTGGGATGGACCGCATTGCTGGGAGATCGGCGGCTGCTGCCAAGGATTTGCGGATGACCCCAACGGCTCCGGTGCCGGTCCCGATATCGCGGATCTGGTTTATCTTGTCAACTACATGTTTAACGGTGGTCCCGTGCCGCCGTGTTTGGATGAAACCGATCACAACGGTGATCACACTATTGTCCCCGACATTGGCGATTTGGTCTGGCTGGTCAATTTCATGTTTAATGGCGGCCCAGCCCTCGCGGCGTGTGGGTAGGCAAATCTCGACACGCAGATCAGCCTTTACCGGGATTGTTATGACGATAGTTGCTGCGGTGCCTGGTTTGTCTTTTTTGTTGGGAACTCCCCTTAGGTGTTTATTGAAAAGGATCCTTCCCCGTTGGTCGTGTCATCGCTCCCCAGCTAGCCATCGCAGTCCGGAATGGCCGGTCCGTCGTTGAACATGTAGTCGACAAGGTAGACTAGGTCATCAATATCCGGCCCCCCAAGATCGGCGTTGATATCTGCCTCTTCCATGCAGCCCGGCTGCGGTCCGCCATTGAACATGAAGTTCACCAACCACACCAGGTCGCCGATATCCGGCTGGGTGCCATCGTGATTCACATCGCCCCTTGTGAGGCAGCAGCAGCCACCCTTGGGCATCGGCATTGACGAATCCCCATGCTCGAACCATACATCGGTCATCTGTGGGCATGACCCGAAATCAGGTTTGTCGAACCACCCGCGCCAGAATTCGGTCAACGTTTTTGGTTTGTGTCCGTCAACCTGACGATCCAGAAGCACTTTCAGGATGTTGTCCGGTCCATCGTGGAGATTGTCACCGCGTCCGTCGGGATGGTGAGGCAATGTAGTATCGCCCCAATCGATGAGGCCACTAAAGTCATCGAGTGTCGCTTCCTGATCACAGATGTCCCAGAAGACACCTGCCACGGCTCCCTGATTGTGCGGCCCGAGGGTGTTCACCGTTCCCCAGGTACTCGTATTCCCACCAAACTCGCCCGTCTCCCAATTGACCCAGGTTGAGTCAGTGAAAGGGCCCCTGTAATCGACATCTATCGGCGAGTTGTCCACTAGCGCCGCATAGAAACTGGCAAAGCCTTCACCGGCGGCTGCTTCTAGCGAAGTGCTGTCCGTGAGGTGGTGGCCGTGGTCACCAGCCGTCAGAAACCCGAGCCTGTGACATATTCGGTGGCCATACTCATGCAGAAGGCCCGATCGTTCATACGCCTCGCACCACACGTCTGTGCCATTGGAAGAGTCGTTTACCAGAATCCAATCCTCTGTAGGGAGATAACCCAGGCTTACGTCATCGGCGAAAGTAGCGAAAATCACGATGGCGGAATCACCCGGATTGTCGCCGGATCGCAGGGAATTCCATTTGTCGTAGCCGTCCAGTAAGACATCTGCAATGAAAAACGCTCCACTCATTGTGTCGAGCGTTCGAGACACGACGTAGTTACCACTGGGAACATCGTAGTCAACAGGAGTGTTGCATTCGTATCGAATCGAGTCCAGAGTCTGGACGACATTCGCGGCCAGGTTGGTCGCCCAGACCCGGAGGTAGATGTCCTGGCTGCCGGTCTCGTCGGCGTCCGTGTTGTCGATATCCCACATGTAGAAGCGGCCGTCGCTACCCGTTTCGTCTTGTCCAAGATAGTCATGTGGTGGTGACACATCGTGATCGTAAGCCCGAACCAGTGCGTTTCGAATCGGCGTCGGTCCGCCTCCCGGTGTTGAGTCTACATAGTAGAGCGTTCCAATGATATCGACCTCGCCGCCGCCTATCGTATAGCAATGGGGTCCATCCCAGGTGGGAAAGGTCGATGTGTACGAGTCGATTGTCCATATCCATCTGTTTTCCGGGCGGTACCAACAGGAATCAATGCAGATGTTCTTGCCCGCACCGGTTGCCGTGATAGGACCTATCGTGATTGAATAGGCGGTATCATTGTAGCTGTAGGGAAGCCCGGTTCCGCTCGTGAACTTGGCTCCGGCGAACCCTACTGTGTCCGCGACTGATCCTGTCGGAGAGTAATGACTGATCCAAAATCCCAGGTCAAAAGAGGAATGCCAGGCCAGGGTTCCAAGCGTGTCACCCACGGTGCTGCTCCAGGTCGCTCCATCGGGCGAATAAACGCGAAAGCCGTTGCTGATACCCGCCATGTATTGCCAGGTGTCGTTGTGGAGCCGGATTATGAAAGAGGCGTACCCTCCGGCCGGAAGTTGTCCGCCGGTTGACAAGCCGTTGACATGGTCAAGATAGACTTGCCCCACACTCTTGGATGAATCAGACTGGGATTTACTTTCGGGGACAGACCTAGGTTGAGAGGCGCTGTCGCTATCTCGTTGCGGGGGGGGGGGTAGGTTGTGGCGGAAACAGCAAGGAGGGGTCGTATATGAAGATGTGCAGGTAGTCCAAATACCCCGCCATGCGTCGAGTAACAACCACTCGGTACACTTGGGGAATGTCAGTCGGGATCATGCTTGACCCCAGTAGAGCATGGACAGTGTCTCGCTCGACACCCACGTGCCCGCGCAGATCGACGATGATCTCTACTTTCTGCTCCAGGATCTCAGGATCAATGGCGGCCATTCGCTTTTTGAAATCGCGCTCCTCGTGCCACGGGTCCGCCCCCGGTTGTCTGTTACCCCACCAGACCGAGTCGCTGATGGCATCGAAGTAAATACGCATGCCGCGACTGTATTCGCCGGCACGTAGCTCGTAAGAGAAGTTTCCCACACCCTTGGGGGGGATGATGAACTCTATCGACAAGGTGTGAGTCGTGTCGGATTGCACATCGAAGGTCCACTCCGTTGGACTCACAAACTCAAGTCCATTCTCACCCTGAAAAGTGACCGTTGCCGTTGGGCAGTTTTCGCAGGCGCTGGTTACGAATAAGTCCATCTGCATCTTCGAGATGCCGCCTTCGGGATCCAAGACAATGGGAGCGAACTCCGAGCCCATGCGGATCTTGCTCTTGATGGCGCGAGCGCCGCCAGCCAGCGCTGACCCGGCTAGCGTGAGTGTTAGCAGCAGAGCTGCTGTTCTTTTGTAAGACATAAATGTCTCCTTTGTTGTAAATGCATTCTTTGCATGGATGGATCATGACGCAACATGATCCAGATGGCTCACTTCACAGGCGCCTCCTTTCGTTTTGTCGTTTGGCGGCGATGCTTGCCCCACA
>JBDRES010000068.1:0-8160 GCA_043819515.1 bacterium | reverse complement strand
GGCTGTTGACTAAGTCGAACAGCCTCCCGTTTAAACTCCGCATCAAACTGACGACGACTTCGATCTCTTGACATTCGGACACCTCCTGATACCAATATAACATGGCTTCTTCATGTGTCCACCAAACCGGGGGAAGGTCATCTGGAGAATAAGCTACAAGAAGATGATTTGTTTTACACTTACGATGCGGACGCAAAGCTGGATGCGCGACGAGTGGTCTTGCATTACTTCTTGATCCTGCTTGCTTTGTCAATAGTACGGTGGTATTTCAAAGGCCGGGTGGCCCAACCGTGAGGTTGGGTCTTGTTGCCACTGGGCAGCTCAACGGTCATTGACTAAATTCCGGCCTCCGCCGGAGTGACGGGATATGGGGTTTGGATTCCGGCCTCCGCCGGAATGACGGTTTCGTATAAGTTGCCTGGATTCTACGATTCGGCTGACATCCTCTGTCAGTGTCTAATGCTACACTCTGTATATATGGGACACCGTCAATTGTGCAGCCCCCCCCGAAGCCGTCATCCTGGCGAAGGCCAGGATCCAGTCACTTAACGAACTCAGAGTGATCTGCATATGAGCCGCGGATACGTATACATCATGGCCAGAAGACGTAACGGGACACTCTATGTCGGTGTGACCAGCGATCTTGTGAAGCGTGTGTACGAATACAAGCAGGGTTTGACTGGTGGGTTCACTTCGAAGTACCAAGTCCATCGACTCGTTTTCTTTGAATGTCACGATGATATGCGCGAGGCGATTGCCGCGGAGAAAAAATACAAGGATTGGCATCGGCGGTGGAAGATTAGGCTGATTGAGTCTGTCAATCCCACGTGGCGGGATCTGTCCGAGGATATTGGGGGGTAGGGGAAAAGCCTCGGCCGATTCAGAGCTGACTGGATTCCGGCCTGCGCCGGAATGACACGCTCGAGGACTTCTGCTGAGATCAAATAAATGCCCGGTCTGAAGTATTGTAGGGCGGTTCCGTCTTCGGATCCGCCGGGCTCACAATGGCGGGTCGGAAGACAGATCTGCCCTACACAAGGCTAACGGTCCTGACATCCATTCTTGGTCGTCCACGCGCAGACGTCAGGAGCGCAAGGCTCCCAACCAGCAAGGACCTTTGTTTGCAAGTAATGGAAGGCAGATTCATCGCAACTCTGACACTCTGCAAATAACCCCACACACAAAAACAAAAAAGGACCGGCATTGAGCCGGTCCTTTGCGCGTTTGGTTGCCAATGGCAACCTATAGCTGTATCAGCTTACCAGCGACCGCCGCCGCCACCACGGTTACCACCGCCGCCACGATTGCCACCGCCACCGCCGCCACCTTTGTCGGCGCGCGGGCGGGCTTCGTTGACATTCAACGTACGACCATCAAGGTCGGTGCCGTTGAGGGCTGCGATCGCGGCAGTGCCTTCCTCCTGGCTCGGCATTTCAACAAAGCCGAAGCCGCGAGGCTTACCGGAATACTGGTCGGTGATGATGCGGGCGCTTTCAACAGTGCCGTGGGCCTGGAAAGCAGTGAGCAGATTGTCTTCGTTCGTGTCGAACGACAGGTTGCCTACGTAGATGTTCATATCTACCTTCTCGTCTTGTTCGCCTGGTTCTGTGCCGTCATTTAAGTGGTCTAGTGCCAAACAAACTCGTTCTTGCGCATGATTGCGCGGGTCCTACCGGATTGAGTTTTTCGGGGAATCGAACTTTGATGAGCGATCTTTGACAAACCTCAGCCAGGAGAACAGTCTCGTTATTAATAACATCGACACTCCCCGAGAAGTCAACACATATTTTAGGTTCTTTTTTGTATTGTTTTTCGACGGTCGCTCTTTCGGTATTCTGTTTGACAACAGCACCCAAAGACACCTAACCTTCGTATAGATAACACAAAGCAACCACTAATCAGAATCAACTGCTTGGAGACCGGTATGGATGAAAAGGTCATTGTTCAGGAATTGAGCGCGCCGATTTTTCAGTCCAAGGGATGGCTTAAGCTGCTCGGTGTTGTCATGATCCTTCAGGGAGTGTTAACGGCTCTCACTATTGTCGGGATCATCTTCTGCTGGTTGCCGATTTGGATGGGCATTCTGCTTATGCAGGCGGCCGGCTCTGTCGAGAGCGCCCAGATCAGCGGCGACAAAACGCAACTGGTGGAAACCCTCAAGAGACTCAAGACGTACTTTGTCATTAATGGCGTCCTGATGCTCCTCGGTTTGCTCGGAGCCGCCATTGCCTTATTGACCATGGGCGGCGCCATGTTTGCAATGATGAGTGATCTATGATGAGGATTCGGCAGGCCCGATTCTCTCGTCTCTGAAAGGAGCAGAGGCTGGCCACGTGCTCCGGAATTCCATCGAGTGGCATTATCATGTGGCGTTTTGTCCCCATGTGTGTTAGATTGTGGTGGCAGTAGAGACTTTCTTTCTACCAACCGGGAGCAACATTATCATGGGCGAAAGCAACCATAATCGCAGACGTGGCCGGGCGATCGTTGCGGCATTCTTTCTGGTGCTGTTGATCTTGTCCAACCCAGTTCAGGCGGTGGATTCAACCTACTCCGGAATCCTGCGCGTGTTTGTTGTCGAGCCCGACTCCCGTTTTTCAGATTCCTATGGCCAACCGTTTGCCAATGCGTTTCTGGACTGGGCTCTGGTGCAGGAGGTCACGGTTACCGGTAGCGATATCTGGACGCAGTCGCTTCAATGGAATGCTGCCGCGGCCGGCTGGGACCCCATTGATTTGGCCAATCTCAAAATTGTGGTAGCGCTTTTCAATATCGACAGCGTCCTTGCCGACGCCATCCCGCCCAATGAGCGATGGTTCTGGATGCATCCGGTCGACGCCGTGGCCACGGCCGCTGTCGGGGGCCAGGGCACTAGTGTCGGCTCACCCGGATGTACTCATCGCATGCTGTTGGAGGTTGGCCTAAACACAACCTGAAGTTCTTGTGCGACAGCGCGGTCGGCGCTGCAGGAACTCGCCGCAACCTATTCTCACGACTT
Organism: bacterium; assembly: GCA_043819515.1. Taxonomy (GTDB): domain Bacteria; phylum Zixibacteria; class MSB-5A5; order GN15; family FEB-12; genus DAOSXA01. The sequence continues at coordinate 5,162 of JBDRES010000068.1, read as the reverse complement.
CGCCTTTGTCACACATGTCGTCAATGTCAATTCGGAATCGTGGGACAGAATGTACGTTCAGTTCAATGTGGGAAGTGTCCCGCATGCCTGTATCGACGGCGGATACAGTGTTTTCCATGGTGTCCCGGGTGGGGCCGAGGACTACGCTGACGGTCTGGATCTGGCCTGTCCTGCGGTGGTGGACAATGCCTACGTGAACCTCTCGGTGGCTTGGGTTAATCCATCGACGGTTGTTATTGATCTGGAAGTTGGGCGCTTGGAGATGGGTCCATCGTGCTGTATTATTCGTGGTGATACCAACGGTGACGGTGTAGGTCCCGACATTGGTGACTTGGTGTACCTGGTGAATTTCATGTTCAACGGTGGGCCCGAGCCATCTTGCGAGTTCCCTCCGAACACCGGTCTGTTCCCGGAAGTGGATATCAATGGGAGCGGCGGCGTGCCGGATATAGCCGACCTGGTGGCTCTGGTGAACTACATGTTTAACGGCTGCCCCGAGTGCCTGGTGCCGTGTCCGTGAGCGACTGATGCCGCCATCACGGCGATTTGATGGCCGCGACAGTCAGCTTTCCGGAGTGAGTATTCCAAGCGAAAATGCACGGCCGTCGACGGCCCGCTCGGTGGCCAATATTCCATCCAGGTGATCGCACTCATGTTGAAGTAGTTCGGCCGTGCTGCTCTTAATCAGTCGCGTGCGCCGTCTCCAGTCGCGATCGCGATAGCTCAGGCGGCAGGAAACATGCCGTTCGACCCTGACGAACAATCCCGGGAACGACATACAATCATCCCAGATTTCGAGAGTCTCGCCGCTCATTTGGTCAAGGCTGGGGTTTACCATTATTGTCGGTTGTGGCAAGTGAACATACACGAGCCGAATGGCTACTCCTATTTGGGGTGCGGCGATAGCGCGGCCGCGGCTGTGGACTCGTCGAAACTCCAAGAGAGTGTCTCGGAGATCAACCACAATGGCGTCCAATTCAGACAGCTGCGACCGGCTCACCTTCTCTGAAATAAGGTGCAGATCAGGATTGCCCAATTGGAGGATTGTACGGATCGCCATATTCAACCCATTTCTTCGCGTTTGTTGACCGGGTCGCTCGGCAGCCCGCACAGGTTGCCTTACTGCAAATCCGCCTCTGCTGAGGGACAAATGTCCTTAAATAGGCGGGTAAGGGGACTGCCGGGTGCCTCGATGTGGAGATCCAGGAAATAGCCGAAAGGCGTCTGACAAACTTCGTATCCGGCTTTCACGAGTCTGGCCTGGGTTCGATCAAGGATGTCCTTGGTGGTTTCCGGAGAGGCTTTGCCATCGGCAAGGTGGGTGAATGAATGCAGCACCACCCGCTGGCTGTCGTTCTTTCTGGCAGCCCATTTGAGGTTCTTGACCAGTTTGGTTTCGACGTAACCCGGGTCGCTTTCGTCTTGCCGTTCGACGTGGATGAAGCCAACGAGAGCGTCGCCTATCGTCCTGCTTTCATCGATACTAGGCGCCGTGTCCAAGCCCTTCCGGCTGGTGCGGTAACCGAATTTGTCACAGAAGATCATGAGCAGCTTCACGCGATTCTCCGGAGATTGGGGTAGCATGAACGGCCGGGGGCTACCGGTCTACGGCGACGTGATAATGGTGCCGTATGCTCCGACGGCAACAAATTTGTCACCAGTCCAGACTATGCCCCGAAAGTCAACGGTTCTGTCGAATGACGTCCAGTTCAGGCCACCGTCCTCACTGACCAACCAACCACCGTCAAGTCCCACTGCAACCATGGCGTTGTCCGAGCCGGCGATGGCCGTCAAAGCAACAGCCACGGTATCATCGGTGTACCATTGTTGCTCGCTCCAGGAGCTACCGTCGGATGAGGTATAGACAGCCCCTGAATCGCCGACAGCGACAAACATCGTATCCAACCAGGATACGCCCGACAGGTCGCGGATTAATCCCACGGATCCAGAGACCCACTGCTGCCCGTTGGTTGATGTCAGGACCGTCCCGCTGTCGCCCACAGCGACATAGTTACCCTGAGAAGCGGCGATTCCATACAGATCCTGCTCTGATACGGCCAGGTCAGTGACCAATGCCCACGATACGCCGTCGTTGCTGTGAAGTACCGTACCGTTATCTCCGACGGCGGCGAACCCGGCCGGACCTTCGACAACGGCGTTCAGATTCAACAGCACCGGTTTGGAAAGAACAGTATCCCAGGTTTCCAGGTCGGCACTGGTCAAAATCGTGCCCAAGTCGCCTACGGCAACGATCATCGTATCTGTCCCAAAACGGCCGGTCAGGCCGTTCAAACAAACATTGGGTCCTGAGAAGCACAATCCCCAGTCAATGCCGTTAGATCCTTTTAAAATGGTTCCCTGGGAGCCGACTGCTATGCACAAGGTGTCGTCGGTATCCCAACCGGCGATGGCGTTAAGATCCAACTGCCAGCCGTCGAATTCGATTTCCCACTCGTCGCCATCTGCGGAGCCCATAATAGTCTGCCCCAGGCCAACCGCTACAAATCCTCCGCGGGCACTCGAGTACCTGACTCCTCGCCAGTCCTGAAGGCGGGCGTCGCGCAAAGTAAAGGTCTCGGCATCAGTGGATGTCAGCAACCAGCCATCGTCGCCGACAATAGCTAGTTTGTCGCCGGACCATTCGACAGCGTAGAAATACCCCTCCGGTCGACTTTCGACCACCGTCCACTTGTGGGCATCTTCCGAGGTTATTATCGTGCCGTGCTGCCCCACGGCTATGTACAGGCCGAGTTCTGCGGCCCAGGTTACGTCATAAAGAACGGCTGTCGTATACAGCGTCGAATCCCATTGCCAGGTCGTGCCGTTGGATGAAGTGATGATGGAGCCGCCGGCACCAACCGCCACAAACAGATCGGCATCAGGCTGGTAAGTGATTCCATACAGATTGGCCAATATGGGTACGGTGGCCGCTTCGACGCGTGTCCATGATGACCCCTCGGTGCTTGTCAGAATGATCCCGCCGTGACCCACTGCTATCGTCTGAGTGCCGCTTGATGCGACGCCGTATAACCAGTCACCGGCGTTCAGATCAAGGTCTCCAAGATCTTCTTTAGTCCAGGACGCGCCGTCGGCGTTGGATCGGAGAATAGTAGCCGAGTCACCCACGGCAACAAACGCCTGACCCGTATACGTCACGCCGAACAGGTCGGCTTCGGTGGGACTGTCCACCTGGCTAAGCTGGTCAGCATGGGCAGAGCGAATCAGGGCACCATTGGCACCAACCGCCACATATGACTCACCGGTAGCGTCAAAGCAGACGTCAAAGAGATAATTGCCCGTGCCGGGTGAAACAGCCGACCAGGAGAAACCTGGTTTGACCACGGTGGGTGTAGTTGAGCTGTCGTCACTGCATCCGGCTAATGCGATAGCTACCAGCGCCAGGACCAAAACCAACAAACGATATGTCATCTACGCGGCTCCTTTTCGATCTTATACTTCGTCGGGCATGATCGGCATCAACTTGCCAGCCCAAATCGCCATTTTAGTAGCGGTGCACAATATTGGCAAACAAAGGGGGTTCAGCAAGGAAAAAGCTGGTCGCAACCATCGCTGTGAATCAAGGTCTGTGACGGGCTTGACATTCTGACGGCAAATGCGTTTAGTCTCTGGTGGCAGATTATGAATAGTCATAAACCGAAAAGCCCGGCGACACGTCCACGGCGCGATTCGCGGCACGCAGATCTGGCGACGGATATCAAGCTGTATGACGAGGAAGATCTTGGGCGCATGCTGGCCGACAGTCAAGCTGACGCCCTGGTTTTGGTGCTGGACGGGCTTCAGGATCCTCAGAATCTGGGTGCTTGTCTCAGGTCGGCCGACGCGGCCGGTGTTTCGGCCGTGATCTTTCCCAAAGACAGGGCGGTGGGCCTGACCAGTACCGTCCGAAGTATCGCCTCGGGCGCCGCCGAGTCACTGCGGCTGATCCAGGTCACCAATCTTGCGCGCTCCATGATTACCTTAAAAGAGTGCGGCTTCTGGCTGGTCGGTGCCGCGGACGAGGCCGACAAGTCGCTCTATGATGCCGATCTGACTGGACGGCTGGCAATGGTCATGGGAGCCGAGGGGAAAGGTCTGAGAAGGCTTACGCGTGACCGATGCGACTATCTGGTCAGCATACCCATGCGAGGATCGGTCTCCTGTCTAAATGTCTCGGCGGCAACCGCCGTATGTCTGTTTGAGGCCGTCAGGCAGCGTCTCTCCAGGTGAGTTCCCGTCCGGTTCCCCGATCTGCCCTGGGAACTAATCCAGACTAACTTTGTTTCCTTTGTGAGCAATCGAATAACACATATGCCAACGAAGGAGATGAAACTATGTTTCGACGGGCACTCATAATCCTGACCCTGACGGTCCTCACAATCCCGGCCGCCCGCGCTGCCAAATGGCAGCTCGACAAGGCTCATTCCTCGATCGGCTTCTCGGTCAAGCACATGGTCATCAGTTCTACAACCGGCACATTCGCCGATTTTGACGGCTTTGTTGAGTTTGATGGTGAGAAGGCCGCCGGCGGCAAGGTAGAGGTTACCGCGCGAATGGCTTCGGTCAATACCGACGATGAAAAGCGTGACGAGCATCTGCGCGGCGGCGATTTCTTTGACGTGGACAAATTCCCGACCATGAACTTCACTTCCAAGAAGGTGATCGCGGGCGAAGGTTCAGAATTCAAACTTGTAGGCGACTTGACAATCAAGGGCATTACCCAAGAAGTCACCTTCGACTGCGAATTCAACGGCGTGGTTACCGATCCCTGGGGCAACACCAAAGCCGGGTTCTCAGCCTCGGCAAAAATCAATCGACAGGATTTCGGCGTGTCGTGGAGCAAAACCCTCGACTCTGGTGGCTTGGTCGTTGGCGACGAAGTGAAGATATCGATCGAGATAGAAGCTGCCAGGATGTGATCGGCAGCTGTCCAAGCCAGAGCATTTTGATCCCCCTATAAGACGGCTCCCTGAAGAACATCGGCGGGCTGTCTTTTTGTTTGCCGCCGACAAGGCCTAGATCAGCCGAGTCGTCTCAACAAACCAACTACCTTGCCGGCTATGCGGAAATCACCGGAGCTTCGAGTGACTATGATGGGATCAAAATCGTTGTTTTCGGGTTGAAGCCTGATCCTCTTACCCTCCGGCAGGTAGCGTTTCACGGTG
>JBDRES010000067.1:0-56936 GCA_043819515.1 bacterium | reverse complement strand
CTTTGATCTTGTAATGCACGCGCACCGTGTCGCCCGAGCCAAACCGGGGATGGTCATCCCGCAAGTAGCTCTGTTCGATCTGGGCAATGCGTTTCATCAGAAATCCTTATGTCTATTGTTCACTACTTATTATTCTCAAATTCGTCCAATATCTTTCGCTCTTCCTTGGTCAACCGATCCTCGCTCAGCAAATCCGGCCGATTGGCCAGACACTTTCTCAACGCCGCCGCCTGCCGAAAGCGTTCGATGCGGGCGTGGTCGCCGCTGAGTAGCGCCTCGGGGACAGCCAGTCCTTCGTACTCGGCCGGTCTCGTATAGTGCGGGCTGCCCAGGCCTCTTTCCATATGCGAATCACCCAGGGCCGACTCGAAATTGCCAAGCACTCCCGGCAGCAGCCGGACGACAGCATCAATCATCACCAGCGCCGCCGGTTCACCGCCCGAAAGGGTGTAATCGCCGATGGACACCTCGTCAATGTCATACAGTCGCAGAAGTCGCTCATCAACGCCCAAATAGTGGCCGCATATGATCGTCAGCCGATCATTCAGTGAATAGCGTTTGGCCATACTCTGGTCGAATGGCCGGCCGGCCGCTGAAGTCAGGATAATCGTCTCCTTCCCTTGAGGAACGCCGGCCGCCGCCCGCGGGTGGCCCAGGGCGGCCAGACACCGATCAAGCGGCCCTACTTTCAGCACCATCCCGGCCGAACCCCCGAAGGGGCGATCATCAACCGTGGCGTGCTTGTCGGTGGCGAAAGCGCGAGGGTCGGTTATTTCGATTTCAAAGAGCTTCTTATCCAGCCCCTTACCCAGGAGCGATTGCCGAAGCGACAATTCAAAATAACCTGGGAAAAGGCTGACAATATCAATTTTCACGGGCTGTCTACCAGTCCCGAAGTGCCGATGGAAATCCGGCGTTGGTCAAGATCGATGTCTTTGACATACTGTCTCACTGCCGCCAGGAGATGCCTCGTACCATCAGCGGCCTCGATCACATATACATCGTTAGCCGGCAGCTGTCTCACATCGACCAATTCGCCCACTAGTTGACCATTCTCGTTGTCAAACACCTGGCATCCTATCAGATCAAAAATATAGTGTCGTCCCTCGGGCAACTGAACCACCTGGTCGCGCGGCACGGCCAACTCTCGGTTGGTCATCTGCGCCGCCTGCTCCGGGTTGCTCACACCTTCGAAAGTCAGCACCGGTCGACCCGATATTAACGCGGTCTGAACCAGCTTTAGTGTTTCCCAACCACTCGAAGTCCGCACCAGTATTTCGGTGAGACCTTCAAACCGCTCGGGGAAATCGGTAAACGGCGTGACATAGATCTCGCCGTGGATTCCGCGCGGACGGCCCAGCTTGCCGACAACGATTGGGCTTTGTTCCGACATGGTTGACTAGTCTTCCAGAATTTCCAGTACTGCCCGCATACCCTTCCGGGCTGACGCCGCCGACAGGATTAGGCGAATCGCCTTCGCCGTCTGACCTTGCTTGCCGATGACCTTACCTAAATCGCTCTGAGCCACACGCAACTCGTAAACCATGGTCCGGCTGCCGGCGACTTCCCTGATGTCGACTTGATCCGGATTGTCTACCAAAGACCGGATGATATGCTCGAGATATTCCTTCATGGCGGTGGTCCCTTCTGTTTTTCGGTTCCGAGAGAGAAACTGCATCATATTGAGTGACCTGCAATCGGGGTGAACCGGTCAGACTCCGGCAAGTACATGGAAATCGTTCTCCTTCATTGGGCTCCCGGCAGACTATTCCGCGGCGGGCTCTTCGGGGGAGGCCTCATCCGCCGGTGTCTCGGCTGCCGCTGCCGCGTCAGCTTCCGCCTTGGCTTTGGCTTCGGCTTGCGCCTTGGCCTTGGCCTCGGCGTCGGCCTTGGCTTTGGCTTCGGCTGCGGACTTCTCTTCGGCCGCCTTAGCTACTGCCTTCTTATGTTTGCGTGTCTTTTTCGGGCGCTCGGTGATGATCGTTTTCAGCTCGATCTCCGAGACATCTTCACCGCGCTTGATCTTCTCGTACTTGACGGTGAAGCCAATCTGCTTCAGCAGCGAAAGGACCGTATCCGACGGCTCGGCGCCTTCGTTGAGCCAATGGACGATTTTGTCCTCAACTACTTTGACCTCGGCCGGGACCGTGATCGGGTTGTAGGTACCCAGCGTTTCAATGAAACGGCCGTCGCGGGCCCGACGGGAATCGGCGGCTACGATCCGATAGAACGGCCGCTTTTTGCTTCCCATCCGACGCAATCTCAAATGTACAGCCAACAAGACCTCCAGTTTGCTTGTGTTCTCAGAACCCGCTCGGGAGCATATCCTTGGGGAGTCCTTTGAACTTACGTTTATTCATACTATAAAACATCTTTTGCATTGCGAAAAACTGCTTGAGCAGTTGGTTGACCGACTGGACACTGTTGCCCGAACCGGCCGCAAGACGCCGCTTGCGAGAACCACCGATTATATTCGGATTGCGGCGCTCCTCAATCGTCATCGACTTGATGATAGCCACCATCCGCTCCATGGCCGTCTCATCAACCTTCATTCCCTTGAGCGCCTTGCCGGCACCCGGTATCATCTGCAGAAGAGAATCGAGCGGACCCATCTTCTTGAGTTGGGCCATCTGGTCCAGGAAATCTTCAAAATTGAACTGGGCCTTCAGAAGCCTTGCCTGCATCTGCTCGGCCTTGTCCATGTCCATCGATTCCTGGGCCTTCTCGACCAGGGTGACCACATCACCCATACCCAGAATTCGCGAAGCCAGCCGATCCGGATGAAACGGCTCGAGTTCATTGAGCTTCTCGCCGATTGAGGCCAGCTTGATGGGGGCAACCGGTGACCGACCGAATCGACAGGGCGGCACCACCACGGGCGTCGCCATCGAGTTTGGACAGCACCACGCCGGTGATCTGCAGACGCTCATGGAACTGCGCCGCTACTTTGACAGCATCCTGCCCCGTCATGGCATCAGCCACCAAGAGCAGTTCGTCGGGATTGACCAGAGCCTTGATCTCTTCCAGCTCGGTCATCAGGTCATCATCAACATGGAGCCGTCCGGCGGTGTCGCAAATCACCAGATCGATAAAATTCTTTTTGGCGTATTTGACCGCCTCGGCGCAGATTTTTTGCGGCTTGGCATTCTCGATATAGAAATGCTCGACCTGAATCTGGTCGGCGAGAACTTTCAGTTGCTTGACCGCAGCCGGACGATAGATATCGGCCGCTACCACCAATGCCTTCTTGTTCTTCTTCTTGGCCATTAAGGCGATCTTGGCCGTGAGCGTCGTCTTGCCGGAACCCTGCAGGCCGCAGACAAGGTAAACCGTGGGCGCTTTGTCCATCGGCGCCAGCGGCTCAGTCTTGCCACCCAGCAGATTGACCAGTTCGTCATGAACGATCTTGACTACCTGCTGGCCGGGCTCGATCGAATCCAGGACTTCCTGTCCCACCGCCTGGCTGGTCACCGTCGCAACAAAATCGCGGGCGACCTTGTAGTTGACGTCGGCCTCCAAAAGCGCTCGACGGATCTCCGACATTGAGTCTTTGATATTCTTCTCCGAGAGCTTGCCGGCACCTCGGAGCTTTTTGAATACCGCGTCTAACTTGTCGCTAAGGTTGCTAAACATTTTTCTGAGTCCGTCGCGTCGTCACTGCCAAGATCATCATTCACTGCCGGTCGGCCATTCGGAACCGCGCCCAACAGCGGTCTTGGCATCTCGTCATTCCCGCGAAAGTGGGAATCCAGTCTTCCTTCTTCGTCACCCTTCGACGTCGCTCAGGGTGACATAATACTTGGCGGCCATACGTCAAAAAACAGCCATAACTCCCCTTCACCGTCTTCGGGACTTCAGATTCGCGGATTCGCGAACGGTCCCTGCGGTCAAGCGGAGCGACGCAATATATGGAATTTGCACAATCCGTCAAGCGGTTTGTGGGGGATATTCCATAGAGACTTATCGGCGTAAGTTGTTAAAGGAGAAGGGGGGCTTGCCTAACGGGCCCCTGCATCATCAGGGACGACGAAATCTACAGCTGCCCCTACAGCCGCTCCGGTTTCCTGACTGTCCGGTCACTCTCGGCATTGCCGGTGTTTACCGTCGAAGCCGGTTCAAAGAGCATCACGTGGACCTCATGCTCGGCCACCGGCCGGTGTTCGACACCATGCGGGACGATGATAAACTCGCCTTCGCTTACCGTCTCTGTTCTGTCCCGGTATTGCATATCAAAAGTACCCTTGATCACCAGAAACAGCTCGTCCTCACTCTCGTGCTGATGCCAGACAAACTCACCCTTGAACTTGACCAATTTGACCTGTTGGCCATTGAGCTCACCAACAATCTTTGGATCCCAATGGGAGTCAAAAGCGGCGAGTTTCTGGCTGAGGTTTACCTTCGTCACATGCCCTAATCGTGCTGCGGATGTTCTCTGTTCACACGCCCGCAGATCAATAACCTCGCTACCGGCGGTACGCCCTTGCTGGATTCTCCACTGCGGCCAGACTCGGCACGGTTATTACTTCTCCGACGCTTCTGCCTTCGCCGGGACGTGCTTGAAATACTCTTTCGGCACCTCCTTGGTGACGGCGTCGGTCATCTCGGCTACGACGGCATGGATAGCCTGGCCCATCGGCTGCTTCTCATATTTCTTCAACAGGCCGCTCATCTCGACACCGCTGCCGATACCCTTCTTGACGTCGGTAGAGCTGGCGCTGACTTTCTCTTCTTTGAGAGTCTTGCCCGAAGCCACATCGACAAGCTGCAATTTGATTGTCAATTTCGCCTCTTTCGAATCAACCCCGACTTTGCCCAGTGTCTTTTTCTTGAGGCCGCTCCAACCGCCACTTTCGGCACCGGCATCGGTCTCGAATTCGGTGACGGTGCCCAATATCATCAAATCCGATGTTTTTGGTTTGGCCGACTTGATGCTCTTATCGGATTCGAGAATAAACTGGCCGGTCTTGGCCAGCGAGGCGGCCAGCATGTCGCCGATGCCGTCGGCGGAACCACCGCTGCAATGGCTGGCTTTGGAGGTGATCTTGCCGACTACAATGGTCGCCTTGTTGGTGACATCGGTATCGACAGCCGACGCTGCCCCAAACGTGGCCAGAACTACCGTCAGAACCGTAACATATGTAAGAAGCCTGCGCATGATATGCCTCCTTGGCTTAAGTGACCTCTTGTTTATTTGTTAAACATGATACTTCCGGCCGCGAACCATATCAACAAGTGTATCCGGGCCCCTACTTCGCTTCAAGTGCCTCAAGACGGCTTCGCAGATCACGATTCTCGCTTCGCAGTTCCTTGACAGCTTCGATCAGGACCGCCGTCAGTTTGCCGTAGTCAACCGATTTGTAGCCCTCTGAGTCGGTTGAAACCAGTTCCGGCAGAACCGTTTCAACTTCCTGGGCAATCACGCCCAACTGCCGACCGTCATCGGAGTCTACTTCGTCGGTCCACTCGAACGACACGCCGCGTATGTTCTCCACCTTGTCCAGGGCGTGATCGATATGGCCAATAGAGCGTTTCAGTCGGACGTCTGATGTCTCGTAGACGTGGGTGCACTGAATGTCCCCGTCGACATCAAGCTTATAGAGCGGATTAGTTTCATTAATACCGACATTCCCGTTGGAAGCGATCCGCATTCGCTCGGTCCAGTAGGTTCCATTCCACTCGCCGAGCTGCAGAGTGTGGCCCTCTTCCCACGTGATATCACGAGTGCCGTTGGAGAAATGCAGGCAGACCTCATCCGCGTTCTGAGCGATGTCGAGTGCACCCAGGGGAGTGGCGTTGTTAATCCCCACGCCTCCGGCGGCCTCGATGAGGAATTGGCCCGGTCCGGTCGAAGTGAAGGGAGTGATGCCGTCGTCGGCCCACACGAAGCAGCCGTCGTGCTGGGCCTCGGCATACCTCCCGGCCGCAAAGCTGTAGTCGCCGGCTGCATCGTTATAGGCTCCGCCAGGAACCGTGGCTCCAACCCCATCGGCATCATTGTAGTATCCGCCGCCGACAGTTGCGCTTTCCCCTTGAACTTCATTGCTGCTTCCGCCGGCAACGGTGCCATAGCGCGTGTGGGCGGCGTTCTGCCTACCGCCGCCCACGAAAGAGTAGTCTTCGAGGGCACGATTGCCATATCCACCGGCGATGGTCGCAAACTCACAGGCGTAAATATCGTTGTCGTAGCCGCCGCCAATGAAGTTGGCGGTATCGCTGGTGAGATTGCCGGCTCGGTTGCTCCAACCGGCGGCAACGCCGCCCCAGGGGCCGTTGCTGTAATTCTCCTGACCACCGGCAATAGTAGTGTGCCTGCCATTGGCCCTGTTGCCCTGTCCGCCGCCGACAGTGCTGTGATCCAATCCGGCCTCATTATCCCAGCCGCCGGAGACAGTGGCGTTATGGCCGCCGGCTACGTTATAAACTCCTCCGGCCACGGTTGCATAATGACTAGTTGCTTCGTTTTTTGTACCGCCGCCTATGAAGCAATACATCTGGTCAACCAAGTTACTGTCGCCACCGGCAATAACGGAATAGGCTCCTGTTGCTCGATTCCAGTATCCGCCGCCTATTGTGGCGTAATCCGCCGTGGCAGAGTCGTGGTCACCGCCACCCACAAATGAGTAGGCACCTCGGGCGCCATTGAAGCCGCCACCTGCTATAGTGGCATAGTCACCGGACGCTACATTAAATTGGCCGCCGCCGATGGTCGTACCTTCTGAGTGATTGCTCTGGTTGTTCATACCCCCACTAATAGTAGCATAGCGCCCGCCAGTCTGATTGAAGTATCCTCCGAAGACAACGGCATGGGTAGCCGTTTCGTTGATAATACTCCCGTAACCACCTAATAGGCTGGAATCACCACGGTTGGTGCAATCGGCTCCAATGGCACTGGCGTCATAGCCATACACAACAGTGTTGTTACCGACTATGATACTCCCCGATACGCGGCAGTTGCCGGATATCTCCAGCTTCTCCGTTGGACTGGAAGTCCCTATGCCAATGCTATCGTTTTCTGTTGTCAGTCTGACAACAGTGCCATCGTCTGTCCATCCACTGCCACCGCTGGTGGCTGAGGCCAGGGCGTAGTCCGCCGTGTCGGCCACCTCGGCATGGTATGCGTACGGAGCTTGGCCGAGTTGTATACGTGGATCAGACTCAGCGCCGTCGCCCACCTGAACGGTCATCCAGCGCGAGGAACCGGTAAAGATCGATTGTGCATTGCTGACAAACGACAGCATGACATTGAAAACGCCATCCTGGACTACTACGGCGGGGTGGGTCTGTGTCCATGCCGGAGCGCCGCCGTTGTCCGAGTCATAAATGCGAAAAGTGATGTCGACGGTGGTATCGATGGGAGCACCGGTGGCATCAACCAACCGGCCCTGGTAGCTGGTCACCCGTGAGGATTGGCCCCGGCCATCGGCATGAATGAGAAGAAGCAGGACCAGCAGCGACACCGTAGCCAGAGGCGATCGGGGGATTCTGGGAGCACGCATTGCAGTTTCCTCCGCGCGCTAGGCGCTATTGATTAGTACTAGTGAGTTGTCTGAACCCAATATAGGCAAGATTGCCGATTTTACCAAGACCTTATACACCAAGCGACGAGGAGTCCCGCGTCCTTGACACTCCGGGACGCCGGCGGTCGTCGCGATGCCAGGAAGAATCGGGCGGGCGACCACCATACAAAAGGGCCGGACAGATGTCCGGCCCTCGGATGCGTATTCAACAGGTGTCTTAAAAAGACTACTTCAAATGCTTGGAGACCAGCTTGGTCATTTCAAACATCGAAACCTTCGGTTTGGAACCGAAGATCGGCTTGAGCTTGTCGTCGGCAACGATCATGCGCTTGTTCGCGGGATCTTGCAGATCGTTCTTCTTGATGTAAGCCCATAGCTTCTTGGTAACCTCGGTGCGCGGAATCGGCTGCTTGCCGACGATTTCCTGCAGAGCGCCGGAACATTCCATCGGGCGCATGAAGGCCGCATTCGGTTTACGTTTGGCAGCCGGCTTCTTGGGAGCAGCCTTCTTCTTCGGGGCGGCTTTCTTGGGAGCAGCTTTCTTCTTTGGGGCGGCCTTCTTAGGAGCAGCCTTCTTCTTCGGGGCGGCCTTCTTGGCGGCTACCTTCTTTTTCGGGGCGGCCTTCTTGGGAGCTGCTTTCTTTTTCGGGGCGGCCTTCTTGGGGGCGGTCTTCTTCTTGGGAGCCGCCTTCGTGGCGGTCTTCTTAGCCACCGTCTTCTTCGCGGCCGGCTTCTTCTTGGCTACTGCCATCGGTCACTCCTTTGACAAACAGTTCAGTTTATGGAAATCGTTGTCTATTTTTCCTTCTGTCACGACAACAGACAGCCTGGAGGCGCTCCCAGAGACCCTAGCTATCTGCGATCAACATAAGTTTTATTAAAATCCATTAGCAAGAAAAAATAGTGTGAAGCTGTCAAAAAATAGCCCTTTGGGCGGACCAATTCCATAGGGAAAATCAGCTCCGCTCCAAAGTGAAGAGGGGAGCTTCCGGAGGGCATCCCAGTCGGAATGGAAACCAGTGACCCATGCCGGCCGTCGTGTAGAGCTGGGAGGTCTCCCTCCGGTAGTGCCCCCAGAGGTACCGCCGGGGCATGAATGGTTCCAACAGGGACCGACCGTCAAGGCCGAACTGGGCACCGTGCGTGTGCCCCGAGAGCGTCAGGTCGACCTGACCGGCGGCGGCGAGAGGGAACCCATCGGGGCGATGAATCATCATGAGCTGGAAAGTGTCTTCGGCCCCCTCAGCCACAACTCCGGCCAGGGCGGCCCGGTAAAATTCGTCGGTGGATCGGCCCATGTAGCGCGGGTCGTCAATGCCGCCCAGATGCAGTCGCGAGGCTCCAACCGCAAGGGTCTCCGATTCGTTGATCATAAGCCGTATGGGCGAATGGTCAAAGGACTGCCGTACCTGGGCCATCCCACGGTAATATTCATGGTTGCCGACGCAGGCGAAACTGCCCAGCGGCGGCCTCAGATCAGCGATCATCCGCAGGGCGTCGGGCAGAACTCTGAGATTATCGGCCACATCGCCGGTGACCAGAACCAGGTCCGGATGCAAGGGGGCGGCTTTGTCCAGGGCAAGTTCCAGGTGGCGTAGTCGCACATACTGCCCCAGGTGAATGTCGGAAAGCTGCAGAATTTTGAGTCCCTCGAGGTCGGCGGGCAGGTTCCTAAATTGCAGGGGGACCTGGACAATACGCGCGCCGGTCAGTGCCCGTCCGACTCCGACTACCCCCAATCCGACGGTTGCCGCCGGAAGAGCGGCAGCGGCGAGCCTCAGGAAATTGCGGCGCTTGCGGTCGATTGCCTCGGGAACCTTGCGGGCGTGCCGGCGCACAAAGAGTCCCGTCAGCCAGTCGGCCAAATGAACCAGCCCCGAAAACGGCAGCGACAGCATCAGCGCCATCTCGGCCACAAATACCACCACGGCCAGCACGGCGGCGCCAGTGGCCAGCCAATCCCACGAATTGTAGACAGACAAACCCCAGAGGCCGACCATCAGAATGCCGCTCAGCGGCAGCATCCACGAGGTCCGGCGTATCCAGCGCCGTTTCCACCAGGGGCGGTTGAGAGCAAACAGCATCAGGATTCCGATACCCCCCACTAGGCCGATGGCGATGACTAAAGCGACTAGCGGAAAAAACTCACGCATAAGAGATATCCTGGCTTCTGATCATAGGCAATTTATACGCAGACAATCGCGGCAGGCCACAACAAAAGTCAGCTCGGCTTGACAGCGACCGCCGATTAGGCTAACTTGGTATATTGATCCAAATCACGCGCGGGCCGGCTGCCGGGCTATTCGGCTTCTGTCTTCACAGGGTGGCGATAGGCTTGTTAATCCCTTCGATAGTATTGTCCACCCCGGCCGTTGGGTATGGCCACGTCTTCAAACCGGAGATGGCAGTATGGGACATTTGGTCGGCAAGGACATTTACAGAAAGCTGGGGCGAAAGATCGACGGCCTTTCAACGCGGGCGCCCTGGAACGACACCCTTTACAAGATCCTGAAAGAGCTCTACACCGCCGAAGAGGCCGAGCTGGTAGTGCGCATGCCCTATGGGCTGGCCGACATCGATAAGATCGGTCAGGTGACCAGCTGGGATCGAGACGATTTGCAGCGCCTTCTGGACGGTCTGTCGGAGAAGGGTCTGGTCATCGACATCTGGGCCGGCGAGCGGTATTTTTATACGCTGTCGCCGTTCATAATCGGGATCTTTGAATTCACCATGATGCGTACCCGGGGCGAACTAAACTCCAAGGAATGGGCCGGGCTGTTCCGGTCGTATTTAGAGGATGACCAGGGCTTCTTCCGGGCCAATTTCGGCAAGGGACAAACGATGTCGCCGCTGCGGGCCCTTCCCCACGAGGAGGTCATTGGTGACGCCGATTTTGTTGAAATCCTCGACTATGAAAAAGCCTCGGCGATCGTCGACAAGGCCAACAAGATGACTATCGGTATCTGTTCGTGCCGCCACGAGAAAATGCATCTGGGTACCAAGACATGCGACATCCCGCTGGAGACCTGCTCGTCGTTTAACGCCTCGGCCGACTACCTGATTAGTCATGGCATGGCCAGAGAAGTGTCCAAGTCGGAAATGCGCGAAAACCTGGCTCGCTCACGCGAGTCCGGTCTGGTCTTTTGCGCCGACAATGTCAAAAAGGATGTCTCCTTCATTTGTCACTGCTGTTCGTGCTGCTGCAATGTTATCCTCGGTTTCAGCCGTATGGGTTATCCGGGAGTCCTGGTGAGTTCGACCTTCCTAGCCCGGAACGACCCCGAGACCTGTCTGGCCTGTGGCTCCTGTGTCGAAAACTGCCCCTTCAAGGCTATCACCATGGATGCTGATGAGCGTATCACGGTTGATGAGGACCGGTGCGTTGGTTGCGGCGTTTGTGCTTTGGGATGCGATTCGGAGTCATTGCGGCTGGTCAAACGTGAAAGGCGGGTATTTCACCCCGAGGACACTTTTGAAAGACTGATTCTCCAGCATCTGGAGCAGGGCAACCTCCAAAACCTGATTTTCAGCAATCCCCAGAGCGGCAGCCATGCTTTCATGCGCGGATTGGTGGGAGGTTTCCTGCGTTTGCCCCCGGTGAAGAAGGCGTTGGCCAGTGATCGTCTGCGCTCGTCGTTTTTGAGTCGCATGAGGCAGGGAGCCTAGGCCACCTCAGCGAGTTATAACAGGCTTTGGAGCTGGGCGGATCGTTTTCGAGATGATGGGGGATGGCGAGCGAATGTTTGGCGAAGGTGTGTTTATTTCGGGTTCGTCTCATCGATCCTAAACACCGACCGGCCATTCTTGGTCTTCCAATCGGCAATCAACTCTCTGAGAATCTCGCGGTCGACCTCCGACATTTTGGCAATGCTCCAGCCGGACTCATACCAATCCAGAAGGACGTTCTTTTTGCACCAGCAGCTGGTGGCCTCAAAGGTAACGAACTGGTGTAGTCCGTGCCAATAGGGAAAGGTCATGTGGCAGGGGATGGTGATGTTGGCCTCGACCTTCTCCTCGCTACCGATCAGAAGACCGTCGCAGGAGAGATCCAGGACACGCCCCAGCAGCTTCCCAGCCTCACAGTTGATGACCAGGAAATTGGCGTCGGTAATTCGTCGATCGCTCTTACGACGCTCGTAGGTCAATTCAGGTATCCTCTCATAAGCGGTGGCGGCATACGTTTCTGGAATTATCGGTCGGAAGCCACCGTTGCTTGATCGGATCCGCGGGACCTGAACCTCCCCGAGGCAGGCTGTCGCTGGCGGCAGAGTTGCCTCCCAAATTATCGATGTATGCCTATATTTAGGCAGTTCTTACGGGTGCTCAAATCAGGAGGTCTTTTATGACACGATTTGCAATGATTTCATGCGTTCTAGTGGCCGTTTTGGCCATGTCTGCGCTCGGCGAGGTTCCCAATCAAATCAGCTACCAGGGTCGCCTGACCGATGATACCGGTCAACCGGTGGCAGACGGTGATTACAATATCACCTTTCAGATTACCGAACACAGCCCCATGCCTATGGGCGAAACCCCGCTGTGGTCCAGTGGCCTGCAGCCAGTAACTGTGACCGATGGTTTGTTTGTCTACTATCAGGGTTCGAATGTCCCCCTGCCCGCTTCAATTTTCACCGACGACGGCCTGGAGAGTCACTATCTGCGCTTTGCGCTCGCAGGATCGCCTTTATACAGTAGTAAGTCAGGGGCCCTGTGCCCCTGACTACCCTATTATGCTAACAAAAAGACGACAATCGACCTACGCCTACCGTCGCCAGGCGGCGGCGCGGAAGATTATCAGGACGGTGAAGATCTCCAGCCGTCCGAGTAGCATCGAAAAAACCAGGATCCACTTACCCGGGATAGGTATCCAGGCGTAGTTCTCGACCGAACCGATTCCCGCTAAACCCGGACCAATGTTGCCGATAGTGGCGATGGAGCAGGTTACGGCGGTGGTGAAGTCGGGCACGAAGAGCGTCATCGCGATGGCCACCACCACAAACAGCAGCACAAACAGAATCGAAAACGAAACAATATTGATTACCATCTTGTCTTCGATGATCTGATCGCCCACCTTGACCGGGGCCACCAAACGCGGCTGCATCAGCTTGCGGAGTTCCGTCAGCGCCACCTTGAGTGTGATCATGACCCGGATCATTTTCATGCCGCCACCGGTCGACCCGGCGCAGCCACCAAAAAACATCAGCATAACCATGATGATCCGCAGGAAATCCGGCCAGAGATCAAAATCAACGGTGGCAAAACCGGTGGTAGTGACTATGGACAAGGCCTGAAAGACAGCTATGCGAAAAGCATCTCCGAAATTGCTGATCAGGCCGGCCTGCTGATAGTAATGCTCAGCAAACTGTTCCGGCGGCAGAGGGTTGTGTCGAAATTGGTCGGCGGCTATTTCCAGCGGGGCAAGACCGTGGAATTGCAAGACGGCCGTGATGATTACGACTGCCGCGAGAATCACGCCATTGTAAAAAACGAATTCCTTGTTCTTCCTGACCGAAACAGTGTCACCCCTCAGAGCACGCCAGTGAAGCACGAAATTCACGCCGGCCAGATACATGAATATGATCACAACCCATTCGATAAACGGCGAATTGTAGCCGGCAATCGAACCGTTGCTGTTGGAGAAGCCCCCGGTCGCCATAGTTGCGAAGGAGTGACATACGGCGTCAAAAACACTCATCCCACCAGCCCACAGGGCGACAGTCTGCACCGCTGTGAAAAGACAATAAACGCCCCACAGGATCGAAGCTGTTTGTCTGAGGCGCGGCAGTAGTTTGTCTTTGGACGGTCCCGGTACTTCGCCGCGGAACATCTGGTACCCGGAAACTCCCATGGCGGGGAAGATGACAATGGCCAAAGTGATGATCCCCATGCCGCCCAGCCAGTGGGTCAGCGCCCGTAAAAACAGCAGCGAACGGGGCAGGATTTCGATGTCGGTCAGAATCGACGCCCCGGTAGTGGTGAAACCCGACATCACTTCGAAGTAAGCATCGGTGAAAGCCGGCAAAAGGCCGCCCCAACCGGTGCCGCCGGTGCTGATGAAGTATAGCGTAAAGGGAATGGCACAGATAAAAGTTAGGGTCAGCCAGCCGAAAGTGACGATGGCATAGCCCTCGCGTATTCCCTGGTACTCTCGGCCCTCGCGAAACAGCCAGGTAATCAAGCTACCAACCACGACCGAGAAACCGATAGCCCAGACCAGGCCGAATGTCTCCGGAGTTTCGAGCATCTGGTGCCAGTCGAGACCGCGCAAGTCGTACCAGGAAATGGCCAGAGGGACCAACAGGATCAGGCCCAGAACCTGCATCAGTTTGCCAATAGCCAGAGCAACTGCTGTTTTGTGCATGGTTTGGCTCCGCGCCGGCGGTTTAGCGGCCCTGGAAGAGTTTTGAGATCGCCGCGTGGCGCTTCTGATGAACAACCACAATCACGTGATCGCCCTCCTCGATAACCGTGTCACCGGTCGGCAGGATCATCACCTTGTTCCTGATGATAATGCCGACCAGCGCGCCCTTCAGTTTGCGGCCCATGTTTCTGAGCGATTCGCCCGTAATGGCGGCTCCCGCCCCGACATCAAATCGCACGGCTTCAATATCGACCTCGGCCAGCTTCACCACCGCGCCGATATGGCCCCTGGCGATAATCTCCAGAATCTCCCGCGCCGTGGTCAAACGGGGATTGAGCACATGGTCGATACCGATCGATTGAAACAGCCGATCATGCTGCCATTCGGTGGTGGTGGTAATGACCTCGTGAGCACCTTCCGCCTTGGCCAGCAGGGCTGAGAGCATATTGTAGTCGGCCGCATCGGAGGCGGCGATAAAAAACGAAGCCGATTCAACGTTGATATCCCGCAGTAGGTCGTGCTGAGTGGCGTCGCCATGAATTACCTCGACCCTGCTCAGTTGCGCGGCCGCCTTTTCGGCGTGCTCCGCCGAAGGATCGACCAGAACCACTTTGTGGTCGGTCGTATCCAATGCCCGCGCCAGTTGGATGGTGGAATAGGAGCTGCCGGTCAGGATAATCTTGCGGCTCGGCTTGTGCTCGATCGCCACCAATCCCAAAAAGCGCTCCAGCGACTCATGGGGAAAGATCGTGTACACAATATCCCCGGCCTGAAAGCGCATATCGCCGTCCGGAATCATGCCCTCGCCGTGACGCACCACCGCCGCAAACAGAACCACCGCCGGAGCGATCTGGCCTCTAATCTCCGATGGAGTCTTGCCGGCCAGTTCCATGTCGTTGCGCACGCGGTAACCGCGCAGCAGAATACGGCCGTCCTCGAAATTGGCCGATTCCACCGCGTGCGGCGTCTCGACAAACTGCAGGATGTGATCAACCAGGACTTCTTCCGGGTGAATGACATGGGTGATGCCCATCCGCTCCAGGTCGATGACCGCGTTCTCCTTGGCGAACTCGCGGTTGCGCAGACGCGCGATGCGTCGCCCCACGTTATACTGAGCGGCGATCCCGCACACGACCATGTTGACTTCATCGTTGGGTGTCACGGCCAAAACCATATCGGCATCGTCCAGTCCGGCATCAAGCAAAACCGATGGCGACGAGCCGGAGCCGTTCAGAATTTGCAGATCGAGCTTTTCGGAGATCGACCGGCACAACTCGGCGTCCAACTCGACCAGTGAAAGATGATGATTGTCTTGAACCAGGTGCTCAGCCAGGCTGTGGCCGACGACACCGCCACCTACTATAACAATTCGCACATTGCCTCACTCACAAGTCCACCATAACGGTTTTATGCGGCCGTCTCGCCTGACAATCTCTGCAAAGGCAGCCGACAAGGCAAACTAATAATTGGGGGCGAACCGGCGGGCCGTTGGCGGCAGTTTACAAATGCCGGCGTGGTCCCGGCTTAAACGCCTTGAGCGAAAACATCAGGGGGTAGAGCGGCGATCCGTCGGGCGGATACCAAAAGTCGCCCTGTCGGACCCAGTCTTCCCGGATGGGGTAGTAACCCTTGTCATACTCGTGCAGATTGACAATCACCAGCCCGGCCGAAATCAGGCAGTTGACTATCTCCGACAGCGGATGCTGATGTTCGACCCGCTCTTTCTTTACAATGAAATCCCGGTCACAGTAGTCCGGCTCATTACTATATCGGATGGCGTCCTGGTGCAGGTAGGCGCAGGGGAGATCTTCATAGATGCAGATAATCGGGTGATCATCGATGATCAGAAAGGTACCCCCCGGCTTAAGATAATGGGCTACTACCTTGGCCCATTTTTCTAAATCGGCCAGCCAGCAGAGGGTGCCGTATGACTGGTAGACAATATCAAACTGCCGGTCGATGACGCCGACCAGATCGAGGACATCGCTACGAACAAATTCAGCCTTGAGTCCGGCTGCCTCGGCCAGTTGATGAGCACGTTCGATAGATCGATCGGAAATGTCCGCGCCTGTGACCAGAGCTCCCAGCCTGGCCCAACTGAGGGTATCCATGCCAAACTGGCACATGAGATGCAAAAGCGTCTTGCCGTCGACATCGCCCAACTCATTCCGCTCAATCTCCTTGAGACTGTTCCAGCCGTCCAGGAATTCCTTGACCTTGTACTTCGGGTGCTGCCAGTGCACGTCGACCATATCGTTCCAGGCCTGCCGATTTGTTTCGTGATCAGGGTGAGACATTATTTCCTCGCACCTAACATTGATACCAAGCCAATTACAAAAAACAGCCCGTTGACGCCCCAGACGGCCACCAACTGAGGGATCTTCTCGCTATAGGCGGCCGACTGCAGAGTTCTGAAAAGGACGAAATAAGCCAGCGATATTATGGCACCCATGGCGATGGAGACGGCGATGCCACCCCGGCGCGGATTGGCCGCAAAGGGGATGCTCAGAAGCACTACGATGCAGGATGAAAACGGGAACGCCACCTTCACCTGTAGATCGATTTCCTCCCGAATATGTGGTCCGCCCGTTTTTTTCATGAGCGTGATGTAACGCTTCAGGTCCTGGTAGCCCATGTCCTCCGGTTTGCCGATTCGTTTGGCGAAGTCCTCCGGCTTAGCATCGATTTCCGCAACCTCGAGGGTGTCGAAAGCATGATATGTTTCAATCCGAGTGGTATCGAAGATCCGTTCTACGCCGTCAATAGCCCACCACTTGTAATCCAAATAGAGCAGTTGCTCGGCCACAACAATGCGAGCGATGCTATTGCCTTCATACCGGACGGAGCGATAGCCCATGCCCCTCTGGTGATCGACATCAAAAGCGGTCAGGGTGTAGAACTGGTCTTTCGAAATCTGACGGGAGACGTTGCGAACACGCTGGTGCGCCCGCTTCTGTTTTTGGTCGATGGTAAAGGCCTTTATCTCCAGCCGTCGCTGATTGGCCGGTGGGAAAATGTACTCGCTGTAATAAAAATGCCCGCCGGCCAGCAAGGCCGCCACCAACAGCAGGGGCGCAGCGATTCGATACAATGAAATGCCGCAGGCTTTCATGGCCAGGATCTCGTGACGACGGGCCAGGATGCTGATGGAGAACAGGGTGGCCAGGAGTACGAACATGGGCAAGAATGACTTCACCACCCAGCCGCCGAAATAGAAATAATACTCGGCTATGGTGCTCAGGGGGACCTCGTGATCGATGAAATCGCGCAACTCTTCCACGGCATTAATGACAATAAAAGTCAAAGCCGTGGATAGAAAGACCACCAGCAGCGACAACAGAAACAGCCGTATCAGGTAGCGGTCCATCTTTCTCAGGAGTATCAACTGAATTTCCTCCGCGAGCCGAGTATGAAAAAGATCGGCTTTTCCGAAACGACAATATACAGCAGGTATATGCCGACGGCGCCCATGAGGAGATTGGCTGCCCACATCGACAGGAACGGACTGATAAGACCTCGATCAGCCAGGTCCTCGCCCCCGATGAGGAAGGCCCAGTAGATGATAAACATAGCGATCGATATGGCGATGGCCACCCCCATACCTCCCCGCCTGGACAGAATCGCCAACGGAGCGCCAATGATAATGAAGATCACTGACGCGGCCGGAATGGCGTACTTCTTATGAATCTCGATACTGTACTGGTCGTGCGTCTTTTGGCTGGCTTTGATGTTCTGGTACAACCGGTTCATTTGCGAACTGGCGGCGGCGGCTTTGCCTTTGACGTGGGCGTAGGCGGTCGAGTCAGTCATCGGCTCCCCCCCGGCCTTGATGGACCAGTCGTCATCCGAGAAGAGCTGCCACACGCCGGCCATATGGGCCTTGGCCTGAGTCCGATATGGTCCGATAGCCTGCTGAGCCGTTTCGACCTTGGCCCTCATCTCGTCAATCGACATCTCGCGGTCATTGGGCGTACTGCGGTCGGTGCGAACCAACTCCGAGCGGGCGTCGGAGACGTTGATTACGTAGTTGTCGAAGTTGACCTTGCGGTCCTTCTCCGGCTCGGCGAAATCCAGGGTGTAAATCTCACCGTTATAGAGCGTGAAGGTCATATCGGTGCTGCCTTCGTGGTTCTCCAAAAATCCGTATTCGGCGACCACAATACACGGTTTGGTGGCCTCGCGCGAATCCGTGATGTGGACCCCATCGACCCGCGAAGTGACATGGTTGACCTTGTCCACCAGGATCAGGTAGCCCGGAATATCGGTTATGAAGGCGCCCGAGCGGAAAATCAGGGTCGGACGCATGGCTGATATATCCCCCCACAGAAGTCTGGCTTTACGATTCAGACCCGGCAGGACATGGTCGTTGAAGTAAATCATGCCCACCATGATGACCCCGGCCGCCACGATCACTGGAACCAATACCCGCACCAGGTTGATGCCGGAAGCCTTGATGGCGGTAATCTCAAAGTCCGAGCTGAGCCGTCCAAAAGCCATAAGAGTGGCCACCAGCACCGACATCGGCACCGACAGGGCCAGCATCCAGGCCAGGTTGTAGCCGATAATCTCGAAAACGACACCGACACCCAGATCCTTGTCAATGACGTGATCGACCGCTTTTGGGATCAGGTCGACGATCAGCAGGAAAGTTGTGATCGAAAAAGCAAATATAAACGGCCCAACATGTTCGGCCAATATGTAGCGACTTATTTTTCTCATCTATAGGCCATCAATATATCTGTTATACCAGTCGCGGCAACGTTTTTACTCGTTGGTCAGAACTTGAACGCTTGGTTGGTGTTTTCGAATGAGTAGGCACAAAATCGGACCGTAAGACCTGCTCAGCGGGTGATACTGCCGGAAACATGGTCAGCCGGTGGGCAGACCTTAAGCTTACGGGCTATATTGCCGAAAATACTATACTGAAGCCCTGAACGGTGTGTTCGCTCCATTGTACTTTCGGCTCAGATGATCCCTCATTTCCCACGGGTCATTTGCGGAGGTCGCGGACGCGTCGGGAGGGGCTTCATTTTGTTGGTGGGTTTGTACTGGAAAGAATCCTTCCCCAGTGTGAGACCTGCCAAACATCCATTGGAGTTGTAGCGATTGACGAAACAAGGAAAATGATGTCAATGACATGCCGGTTAGGGTGGGCCGTTTCCGGCGGACCGGCAGGTCCGCAGCGCGCGTGAATTCATCGCGCTGCTGGGACCGGCCTCGGCGGAAGTTATGCATAACCTCAGAAATCAAGCCGGTAGCGTCAAAACCACCCATATCATGACCCGTTCCTGCCCGGTCTCCGTTAGAGGCGGTCAAAAATAAACCGCATTATCCAATAATAAACGTAGGTTTTGACCAAAGCACCCGATATACTGAATAGTTAATATCGATTTGAGCACTACCTTTTTCAGAGTTTTGTCCTAAACCACAACACACCGCTAAAAGCTTAATCTCGAATTGATCGCGCAATCATGCGCAACATGTCATTTGTCTTGAAGTACCTGATTTCACTTGGAGCCCAGATCGCTTCGAGATGAGCAACTACGGAGTGTAGAATGAACATCTACATCGGAAACTTGTCGTTTGATACGACAGAAGCACAATTACGCCAGTCCTTCGAAGGTTTTGGCGAAGTCTCGACCGTTAACATCATCACGGATCGTGACAGCGGCCAGCCGAGAGGCTTTGCGTTTGTCGAGATGGCCTCAAAGGAAGAGGCTATGGCGGCCATCAGCGGCCTTAGCGGCCAGGAGCTGAACGGACGTGAGCTGAATGTCAACGAGGCCAAGCCTCGCGCCGACAGTGGCAATCGCAGCGGTGGCAACAACTACCGCAAGACGTACTAAGCACGTCGCGGCAGGCCCCGTGAAAACTCTTTCACGGGATTGACTTTGAGGAGACTGGCCTTTGGCCGGTCTCCTTTTTTGTCTCTTGTTTTGCGGTCGTGGAATGGCTTTCCGAATGGGAAACCTCGGAAACGCCGCCATGGCCTATCTCTGCTGACCGATGATATCCGATTCCGAGGCATGTAAAAATCCCCACCCTACACTAGACTCGGGGCGCTTATAATCAGGCGCGGATATGCATAATCTTAAGTTTGCAGTCGTCATCCCGACATTCTTCGATATATTCCCCCTATATTGTTGTAGGGTAATCGGATATGCGGCCGACAAGTGTACGTTAATGCTCACTAACATAGCCTGCGCGAACTAAATGGTAGACTTGGAGAATCATTTCCGTTTCGATGGCATCTAAGGAATAAACGAAAAACAGGGAGTATCTCATGGCCTCTACAAAAATCCACAAACGCGGACTTACCTCGTTCTTTACGCTCTTTGGGTTCCTGATTATGTCCGTCACGGGACTAGTGCTATATGTGGCTCCGGCTGGTCGAGTAGCCTACTGGACGACCTGGGAACTGATAGGTATGACAAAGACTGACTGGGACAATATTCACATCCTTTCCAGTATACTGTTCATAGTGGCGGGCGGCTTTCATACCTATTTCAACTGGAAGCCACTGATGAACTATTTCAAAGACAAAACCCGAAAGGCGGTGAAGTTACGTCGTGAACTGGCCATCTCCTCGGTACTTTCGGTCTGGGTGATTGTAAGCTCGATATGGCCATTCCCGCCCCTTTCGTATCTGCTGGATTTCAACGGGTGGATCAAGGAAACCTGGGTCGTGCAGGACGACTATGAACCGCCTTTTGGTCATGCCGAGTTGCTTTCGTTAAGGGTATTTGCCAAGAGGATGGAGATTGATCTTGGAGAGGCAACTCGAGAACTCGGGGCCAACGGCATTAAATTCGACAGTGCGGAGGAGACCCTTGAGGATATTGGGGAGAACAATGGAACCTCACCGATGAACATCTACCTTCTTATAAAGAAGTTTGAGCCGGCACCCCAAGTGGCCCTGCTTGATACTTACACTCCCGAATCAATCGAGGTTGAGTTTTCCGGGACCGGCTTCGGCAACAAAACCATCCGCTCAATTTGCGCGCGAGTTGGTCTTGATACGACCGTTGCTATGGTGCGGCTGACTTCGGCTGGAGTACCGGCCAATCTGGATCAAACGATGAAAGCTGCTGCCGAGACGGTCGACAGAGAGGCGATTGAGATTATGAAGATCCTCCTGATTGACCAGTATATTCCCCGGCCCGACGGTGACAAGTAGGGGCGGGTTGTCTCCGCTGGGCTTCGACAGACTCTCTCTGAACGGCCACATAGGCATAATTATCAAATCCCACCCGGGACCTGGTTTTCTGAGTGAGCGTCGCTATTCCATTGATAGGCAGCTAGATTGACAGCCAGCATTGCCTTGGCTGCCGGCCCAAGAGGTCAGGATTTTGGTACTCGTAAGTGAAATAATTCACTTGACAATTTCGTTATTAAACTTATCATTTTACTCAGTATTACCGGCCGGTCGTCGATATTGTGGTCAACTTCGGCACATCAATTCCCGACCGAGCCGGCGGTTTTTGTAGTTCGACACGGCCCGTCAGGTTATAGGCAGAGCGATATGAAACTTTCAACAAAGGCCCGCTATGGACTCCGCATGATGGTGGAGTTGGCGCGCGCCCTCAAGCAGCGGCCGCTGATTCGTCTGGGCGATATCGCCAAGATTACCGGGGTGTCACAGAACTACCTGGCCCAACTGGCCATGCCGCTTCGCCACGCCGGTCTCCTGGTTGGCATTTCGGGTAAGAAAGGTGGTTATGCTCTGGGGCGGCCGGCCGATGAGATCAAGCTCTCTGAGATTCTCCAGGCGGTGCAAGGACCGATATCCCTGACCGATTGCAGTCTCAATCCCGAGTTGTGTCTCTATGCCCCATTTTGTGAATCGCGAATGATTTGGGTGTTGGCCGCTCACAAAATGCAGGAGGTGTTTGAGAGTTATCACCTGAGCGATCTCGTTGCTTCCGACTTCAGAAGCGAGACCCGTCACAAGTTTCCTGATATCCCGCTACTTGAACCTGATCAACATATGTCAGGGGAGCCCGGTCCGATGAGCTGTTCCGGTCCCCCGCCCAGAGTATAGAGGAGTTAGTTTATGCATGCCCTGCAGTATGTCACCATTGGTGCCGTAGCTGTGGCCCTGGTGGCCATGATCATCAAAGCGTTGCGATACGCCAAGGCTCCGGAAGGGATGCGGTGGGAGTTGTATCCTGTGCCGCATGAAAAGGGTCGCGCCGAATACGGCGGCTCCTACCTGGAGGAGCTCGACTGGTGGACCAAACCCCGCCAGACCGACCGGCTGAACGAGCTCAAAGAGATGCTGTCTGAGATCATACTTCTGAAGGGTGTCTTCCACCACAACAAGCGCGTTTGGATATCGTCCTTCCCGTTTCATCTGGGTATGTATTTTTCCATCGCCTGGCTGGCCTTGCTTCTGGTCGGCGCCATCATGCATCAAATGGGCATGCCGGTGGCGGCCGAGGCCTCCGGCCTCGGTTTGTTGGTTCATTTTCTGACGATTCCCCTGGGCTACGCCGCTCTCATACTGTCCTGTGTCGGTGCGGCCGGTCTTTGCCTGTGGCGGGCGACGGATAACAATCAAAGGCGGTACAACGCGCCTATCGACTATTTCAACTTGCTGGCGGTAATGGTTGCCACCGGTGTGGCTGCGGTGGCACAATTCACAGCTGATCCCGGCTTTGTTGGATTGAGAGGATTTGTCGGGGCAACCATCACCTTCGACAGCTACATCGTACCAAGTATGCTGGTGGGTCTCGAGATAGCCCTGGTGGCGTTTGTAATTGCCTGGATACCCCTGACCCGTATGTCGCATTTTGTGGCCAAGTACTTTCTTTATCATTCGATCCGCTGGAATGACGAACCGAATGAACGAGGCAGTAAGTTGGAGGCCGGCCTGATCAAACAGCTCGCTCAGACTGTCACCTGGGCGGCGCCGCACATTCAGACCGGCAAGACTTGGGGCGAGGTGGTCACGGAGGTCAAAACCGATGAATGATCAGAACACTGAACTGCAAACTAAGGATATCTCTAAGCGACCGGCAAAACCTGAGCCGATGCCATCAGAGAGGTCTCAAGCTATGAATGATCAGGACACCTTCCTGCACGTTAAGGATATCTCCAAGAAGACCGGTCAGCTCATAGAGTTGGATTCAAAGAAACTCCCCAAGCTGCCCTACCCCTACGAAAATTGGGAAGACCCGCCCATAGAGAAGCTCTCCGACGACAAGCTGGCCACACGCGATGCCTCGCTTGATGGTATCATGAATGTCGCCGTACCGATTCCCGCTACCGACGAAGAGAAGGAGCAATTGGTCGCCAAGTTCCTGGTCGGCCTCAAGAAGCTCCTGAGCAAGGAAAACAACTGGCCCTTTCTGAAGGCGTTCATGCTTTCGGTCGACAACTGCGTCAAATGCAATACTTGCTCGACGGCTTGCCCCATCTTTGAATCCAGTGGCAGGGCAGAGATCTACCGGCCGCCCTTCCGATCGGATGTGCTCAGGCGCATTATCAACAAGTACGTCAAACCGGGCGGCAAACTGACGGCCAAGTTCACCGGGGCCGATATCGACCTCAATTGGGAAACGGTGGCGCGACTGGCTCAACTGGCCTATCGCTGTACCCTTTGCCGTCGCTGCGCCCAGACCTGCCCGATGGGAGTCGACAACGGCCTCATATCCCGTGAAATCCGTAAGCTTTACTCTCAAGAGCTTGGTATCCATCCCCAGGAGCTTCACGAAGACGGGACCGTGAAGCAGTTGGACACCGGTTCCTCGACCGGTATCACACCGGTAGCTCTCATGGACATAATGGAGTTTGCTGAAGAGGATCTTACCGATCGCACCGGCCTCAAAGTCAGCTTGCCGTTCGACAAGGAGGGAGCCGACATTCTGCTGATTCACAATGCCGGCGAGTTCCTTTCCTGGCCGGAGAACCTTCAGGCGTTTGCCATCATATTCGAGGCGGCCGGTTTGAGCTGGACCATGTCGAGTGATCTGGTCGGTTATGACTCGGTCAACTATGGCTTATTCTACGACGACACTCAGTTTGCTCGGGTCACACTGGCCCATGCCGAAATAGCCAGGAAGCTGGGGGTCAAGAAGGTGGTCATAGGTGAATGCGGCCATGCCCACAAGGCGGCTATGGCCATTGGCGATCGTATCTGGCTTCAGGAGGCTAATGTCCACCGCGAATCATCGATGACCTTGCTTGAAGATTTGGTTTGCAACGGCAAAATCAAGGTCGATCCGGAGCGCAATAACTTCCCGGTGACTCTGCATGATCCGTGCAATATCACGCGGTCGATGGGCATCGTCCAGCCGCAGCGGAATGTACTCAAGAAGATCTGCCCGCAGTTCCGTGAGATGACTCCGCACGGCGCTCAGAACTACTGTTGTGGCGGCGGCTCCGGCTTTGCCATCATGGGATCGCACAACTTCCCGACCTGGAGGATGTCGGTCTCCGGTCGCAAGAAGTTCGAACAGATCCTCAATGCATACACGCGCGAAGAGATGGATGTTTCGGTCAACAAATATGTCTGCGCTCCCTGTTCAAACTGCAAGGGTCAGATCCGCGACTTGATCACCTACTACGATGCCTATGAGCGATGCCGGATTCAGTACGGCGGTTTGGTCGAGTTGATCGTGAACTGCATGACCGATGTCAAAGAGGGTTTTATCGAGTGGGATGATTTCCACTAGGCTCGCATAACATCATGAACAAACTAAGACCCGGCTGCCTGCGTGCGGCCGGGTTTCTTATGTTATGGCCGGTGGCAAGATGTTGCTATTGCTCGCCGTCAGGTAATGTCAGCGGTGCCGAAGGTGGTCGGTCGACCGGTGTCCCTCGAGAGCGAGGTTTCGCCTGGGTTGTAAGCTCGCGTCCCAAGATAGCCGCGGAGGCGACATTGAGAGCAGGAGCCAGCTCACCGGCGCGGAAGGTCTGGGCCCAGACCGTATGATGTGCCCTTAGGTTGTCGATGAACTCCCCCTGATAACTCATATCCAGTGTTTCTTGTAACTGGCGCTGGTCCTCCTTCCAATTGGCATGAGCGGTCAGGACATAGTTGCCGCGACCGGCCGGGTCGAGGCACTCCGTGACGGCAATAAGATAGCGATTGCCGGCCGTACTCAGGCGGAGTGTCATCCGAAGACGCGAGCCCTTGTCGGCTTCCTGATCAGCCGGATCGACATCGCAGATCTGCAGCGATTGCTCCCAGGTATCAGCATCGTCGCCGCTCGGGTGAGGCCAGGCGGACAACCACAGCAGGAACTCCTCCTTGATAGAGGCGGTATCCATCAGCGGTTCGTCACGCTGAAACTGCTTCAAGAGAGCTTGGCCGATAGCTTCGATTTTTTGATTCATATTATTGACGCTCCCGGACAGACGCGACCTGGTTATCTCATTTATCGGTCTATTCGCGGCTGATCGTTAGCCGACCCGGCCGTCTCCGTTGCGCCCCGAGAACAAAACAGGGACAGAGCCTGAGCCCTGTCCCTGACCGCTGAATTTCTGGTGAGGAAAAGAGCTGGTCAGGAGCGGTGCGCTCCTGACGGGACCCTATTTCAAAAGCAGCATCTTACGCGTTTCGCTGAAATCATCAGCCTTTAGTCGATAGTAATAGACTCCCGACGCTTGACCGTCCGCCTGCCACTGGACTATCTCCTGCCGGGCAGACTCCGAAGTTCCGCTGAATTCACGTACTACCTGACCCTGGATATTGAAGATAGTCAGTTTGTAGCTACCCGGCGCTCTGAAGGCAATCTGCGTTGAGGGGTTGAACGGGTTGGGGTAGTTCTGCGCCAGCCAATAGCTCGAAGGTACCAACTTAGCCATAACCGGGGCACCTTCGTAGGTGGCCATCTCGAAGGCAATAACGTCGCCGCTGATGCCACCCAGGAACTCACCCTCGAACCCTTGGTCTTTTTCCAGACTGTAGACCAGGATCCGCGTCTGGTCTTGCCGGGCGTCGTACGCATACTGCATGTCCATGTTGGTCGCCAGCAGCGTCGGATTGATGTTGCCCCCGACCACGACGTGAGCCGCCCCCATGGGAACATCAATACTCATCATGCCTGCGGTCACAAAAGCCTGCGCCGTTACCGGAGTCACCTTCGGATAGGGCGGGGCATCACCGGTGATGATGCGAATCAAGTATACGAGATCGGCAACACTGAGTGTCAGGCCGTCGGCATTGACATCCGAGGCCGCGACCTGCCCTTCCAGGTTTTCATTGAAGACACCAAGGCCGTAGACGAAGTAGTTAGAGAACAGCACAGCATCGGCGATCTCGTTGGCGATGCCGTTGAGGTTGATGTCGCCACGATCATCAATCGAGTCGGCGCAGATGATATCGATGCCACCATTAAGGAAATCAACATACTGCACCGGTGCCGGCTTGTCCGGTCCGCCACCTTCGAGACACTCGGTCTGGACACCAGTATAAGTTGGGAAGCCGGTGGTCATATCCTCGATATGGCCGACCAGATCGTAGTCTATGACAAAGCGTGATACTCCCTGGTGTACGGTCATAGGATCGACGACGTCGCTGTAGGCCAGCGAGTTATCGCCACAATCCATCCAGAAAAACCGGATCGGGGCGTACATGCACTCAAAGGTGCGGTCGTCGGTCACCAGGAAGTCCAGAGTGAACAGGGTCGCCGGAAGGGTCGGAGTGAAGCAGTCCGGATGGTTTGGGCCGTTGTTGGTCTCGGCGATGCCGACGACTCGCAGCAGACCGCTGGGGCAGCCGCTGCCGCAATTGCCGTCCGGTCCAAAACGATAGGTGAAGTACTCCCAGCCGCACTCGGTATAGACATCGCCCTCGATAGCACTCTGGAACGAAAGCGCCGAAGCATCATAGGCAATCAGGAAATCAAAGCCCTTGACAAGTTCGGCTCCCTCGATCATCGAGACATCGACTAATTCGTGCATCCCCTGGATGGCATTGTGCGTCTTTTCGATTTGGACTTCCATAGTGCCGCAGCAGAGAATGTCGACCATAAGGTGACACGAGCTGGCAGCAGAGCCATCCGTTATCTCAATGTCGAAGTTGAAGGTATAGGATCCGTCTGTAACATCTGTATTAAACACAAATTGATCACCAACGATGCCGTAGCTACCAACCGGAGTAGGGGTGACACCAACTATCTGGAAGGAATATGGGTCGCAATCGACGGCATTACCGGTCAGCGTTTTCGTAAACGTATTTCCTGATCCGATCGCATATGGCCCCGGATCGAAAGCGCACACCGGCGCTTCGTTGGTGAAGTTCATGGTCCACTCGCAAGGAGCACCACAGCCGAACAGGTCACATACTTCGACAGACGGTGTGATTGGAGCGCCAACATCCGCCAGCGATGGTGTATAGCTGTATGTGGCGGTGCCATTGCCGTGATCGACCAAGGTCCCCGGTCCCGTCAGGCTGAAGGTGAGAGGGTCACCCTCAAAGTCAATCGCCTCAACAATGAAGGACGCCGTTTGGCAGTGTGATCCTGTGTAAATCCCTGGGCAGTCAACTATCTCGGGGTCGCAACACGGCGGCGCCGTAACCTCCCAGCAATACGGTCCGCCCCAGCTCGGGACGCCACCGCCAGGGCCGGCCCAGAGCCAGGTACCCGAGGGTGGGTAGTAAGAAGAGTCGATACAAACCACATCACCTTCGACGAGAGGGTCGGTAGTGGCGGTGAAAACGTCTTCGTCATACCCCCCCGAGATTCCCTGGTCCTTTCCCATTATTGAGAATGAACCTGTAACCAACAGTGGATTACTCGGATCGATTCTCATTGAGCAAACGAGCTTGTAGTATGAGCAGATGTTTCCCTCTGCAGTTGGTGATACGACAAGGTCCCCCACCTGTCCAGAGAACAGAAACCCGTTGGTCATACCCTGAACGTTGCCACCATCACCGGCATAGTAGTGCATGGCGAACACGGCCTGCTGGTCGGGCCAGAGTTTCATTGTTCCTTCGTCGTCCCACTCACCTTCGAGCACGTTGACAGTGATCCCGCCCCCCTGCGCGGCTGCAGTAGCTGAGATTGCCAACACCGCCAAAAACACAACTGATAGATACTTCATGAAGAATCCTCCGCTAGTATGAGCATTTCAGATCCGCCTCGGCCGGCTCGTCCGATAGCTCAAAGCACATCAAAATATACATCCCTGTCCTCTATTTGTCACCCACAAATTGAGCCTGATTGACCTTGAGCGCGCTCAACCATTTCAACCCCAACCTCTACGGACACGCCACCGGCGGCGGGCCGGAGTTGAACATGTAGTTCACCAGGTAGACCAGGTCGACAATGTCGGGACCAATTCCATTACCGTCGATGTCGGCGTTAGCAGGACAACTCGATGGCCACCCGGAATTGAACATGTAGTTCACGAGATATACCAAATCAGCTATGTCCGGCCCAGACCAGCTGTAGTCGATGTCCCCCCGGATGTCACAGCACGGAGGACTAATGACGGCTACAGATGCCAGGCCAAGAGTCGTATCCAGTCCATCAGCGATGGCTATTACAAACGTGTAAGTAGTATGTAAGTCCCAGGGCACCGGAGCGAAAGTCAGAGTATCGTCTTCGAAACTGTA
This sequence comes from bacterium, assembly GCA_043819515.1. GTDB lineage: Bacteria > Zixibacteria > MSB-5A5 > GN15 > FEB-12 > DAOSXA01. Next base: position 28,495 of record JBDRES010000067.1, on the reverse strand, counting down.
AGGTCCGTCAGGCGTCGGCGAGACGTATAGAAACGACATGGAGAAAACCGGATCACAGTCCGCTGTGTCACCTTCAAACCCAATACTTATCGGCTCAACATCAGTCGCGATATATTCCCCCGGTCCCTGAGTAAAGACCGGCGCTTCGTTGGTGAATACGACTTCCAGCGTTTCCACTCCGGAGCAGTTGCAAGAAATGTCGCAGGCCTCGACCTGCACGCCCAGCACTGAGCCGACATCGCCGAGCGAGGGAGTGTAATTCCAGACGCCGCTCACACTGTCGGTTGTGCCCGGTCCGCCAATCTGATAGATCCAGAAAGGGAACTCACACATCGGGTGCTCGGCTTCAAAAACAAAGCTGGCTGGCTGGCAGTGATCGAGTGTCAGCGGCTCGGTCGGGATATTGGTGAATTCCGGCCAGCCGCAGGGCATGGCCATGGCCTGATAGCAGTGGGGACCGTCCCACGATGGAAAAACACCAGGTGACCATAGCCACGCTCCTGAAGGCGGGAAGAAGGACGAATCCAGGCAGAGCGTCTCTCCGGCTGAAACTCCGTGCGTGGTGATTGTGAACACGTCTTCGCTATATCCGTCGGGCAGCCCTGGATCGGCCATTATTGAGAATGAAGCACCGATTATCCAGGGGGACGATGAGACCACACTCGCCTGACAAACCAGGTTAAAGTAATTGCAGATGGTGGTTGCCGGCTCCAAGGCTACTGTCGGCGGAGCGACCGGTCCCGTGCCGGTAAGTGCAAAGCCGTTGGCCATGCCGGTCACATATCCGCCGCTGTTGTTGGTGTAGTGGATGTGGAAGGTGACTCCACTGCCGTGGCCGCAGTCGGGATAGATGTACCAATCACCACCGCTGTCCCAGGCGCCATCGACATGCGATACGGTGATTGAACCGCCCTGCGCCAGCGCCGTGGCACAGACCAACATCGCCCCTAACAGTGTCAGTATTACATACTTCATGACAAGGCCTCCCTTTTTCCTGAATTCACATCGCACTCTTTCCATCGCGGGTCGACCGACCGACCGTACCTATAATATACCAGCCTGTCCTCTATTTGTCACCCACAAATTGAGCCTGATTGACCTTGAGCGCGCCCAACCATTTCAACCCCAACCTCTACGGACACGCCACCGGCGGCGGGCCGGAGTTGAACATGAAGTTGACCAGGTACACCAGGTCGGCGATGTCGAGACTGGCGTCGGCATTTACGTCAGCCGCCTCAAAGCAGGGAGGCGAACCACCCGCAAACATGAAATTGACGAGATCAATCAAATCCGCGATGTCGACAAGCGGCGCCCCGTCGCCATTGATGTCGCCGCGGGTTCCGAAGCAACACACGGTCGTGTTGGTATAGATGGCGCCGACAGTGGTGGGGTTCAAAAGCTCCGAAGTAGGTCCTGCCTCTACCGAGAGATTGGTGCGTCGGCAATCGACACAGAAGTACTCCTGGGTATCCGGGTTGACGAGGATGTTCTCGTTCACCTGGTGAAACCACAAGTCAGTGGTGGCGTCGCTCGGCATCAGGGGATCAACGATAAAGGCCACTCGAAAAAGCGGCTCGTCGACCGGAGCAATAGTCAAAAGGCTCTCGACCGGTTGGTTGATAAAGGGGGCGAAGATAGCTCCGCTGTCAAACGGGTTCTCCGAAACCTGCGCCCAGAAGAGGTTGTACTGCGGATTGGCGATCTGAAGATCAGCCAGCGGTCCCAGAAGCTGGTAGGCCACATACAACGATTCCTCCGGATAACCCGGCGGCGGCGGCAGGAGCGCCGGTGACAGGTAACGGTTGTCGTATTGCAGCAAAGCAAGGAAACCTGACATGGTATCGTGTGGAATGGTGAAATGAAGATCAACCCAGAGGGTGTCGCCCGGCGCAGCATTATCCAGCACCAGGCGGACCGTGTCGGTTGCGGATTCGACTATGTCGGCGCAGTCGGTGTATTCGTTGATACAATTGACCTGCGCTGCGACCCCTCCGAAAGGAACCAGCAGGGCCAGGGCGATGACGATTATGCGAGTCATTCAGATGTCCTTTATCAGGCGAGTGTGAACCGTGATGCCCACAATCGGGGGCGATATTGCAATATACCTGTCACTGCCGGATGTGTCAAATTGTTGTTCTGGTTGGTTCTTAGACAGAGGTTTCGACGTCGGTATTTAGGTGCCGTCACGTGACCCACGTCATGGTACGCACAACTCGCGTGACAACTCGGTGATTCCCTTACAACTACAAACACGGCCGGGCTTTGATACCCGGCCGTTTCCTCCCGTTCGCGTTGTTCCCCCACAAATCGTGCCCGGCTTCCGGGCCCGAAGTCGACACCCCTTTGGGGTTTCGACATCCGTATGGTTACTTCAACAACATCATCTTCCGTGTCTCGGCGTAACCCTCGGTCACCAGACGATAGAAATACACCCCGCTGGCATTGGTCGAGGCGTCCCATACGCGCGCATGATGACCCGCGCCCAGATGTTCATCAACCAGCACCGCTACCCGCTGCCCGAGCGTGTTGTAAATCTCGATCCTGACATCGGCCGCCTGCGGCAGACTAAACCCGATCTCCGTGGTCGGATTGAACGGATTGGGGTAGTTCTGGCCGAGGGCATACGTCGTCGGCAAAGTCGTCTCGACCTTGGCGCCGATAGTCGGGACAATCGTATTAAACGACCTGTCCGCCGCCAGCGCGCTGACAATCTCCCATTCGCCGTCGATTGTAAACAGGGTCGACGCACCGGACGCGATCGCGTGCGCTCCCTCCATGTCGAGGATGCCAACCTTGATATGATCACCCTGACGCCCTGCGATCAACTCGATCCCGTCTTCGAGCGCGCTGACCGGCTCACCTGTCCCCACTCCGACCAATTCCAGCTGCAAACCGAGAAGGTCGTACTCGGAGTTGAGGGCGATGGTGGTCATATGGCCGTCATAGGTGACGCCCAGATCGATCAATGCATTCGATACCAGTTTTGGTACTTCGTTGCCGGGATCGCTGCAACCGCATTCGAGCGCCGGACCGCCGTTGAACATATAGTTCACCAGCTTGACCAGGTCCGAGATATCGAGATTGCAATCACCGGTTACATCCATGTGTAGTTCGCACAAGTCGGGGCCGAGGTTGAACATGTAGTTTACTAGATAGACCAGATCGGCGATGTCGGGACCGAAGCCGCTATGGTCGGCGTCGCCAGGCACATAGCTGAGCACCGTCGACGAATCGCGCGCGACGTCAAAGCCGGGCTCGACCGTAGCAAACAGGGTATCGGTGAAAGCCAAATGCCGGAACGGGTCGGCCATATAGGTTGTGTCCCAGCGAATGACATAATCAAGGGTGCAAGCCGGGTTGTCCACTTGATAGAAAACGTTCAGCACAGTCGTAAGGCCGGTATCGATCACTTCGCCGGACTGGTCGGCCAGCGAAATGAAGAAGGCGGAGTCGGTTATCTCTTCAATCGGGCGGAACCAGTTTTCGGTCACCAGTCCGGCCGTGGACAGGGAGCATATTGTGACTTCCGGCCCGTACCCAATCGGTATCGCCACGCCTTTCATGGGACTGCTCAGACTGGTCTGAATCGGTTGCACCAGACACTCATCAAAATCACACGGCTGCTCTGCAACGGAGGGGATGATGAGGGAGTCGGGGAACGGGCTATCGTCCAGAAGCATTGAGATAGTTGTTGTGCCACCGTCGGCGGTGACAATGTCGAGGCCGCCGTTGCCATCGAAATCAGCGATGGCCAGTGAACGGGCACCCGCGCCGACAGAGTATTGTACGGGTGGTAAAGTGCCACCGTCGCAGTCGTTGAGCGCGATGCCGACAGAGGAGACGATGTAGCAGGCGCCGATCAAATCGAGGCACCCATCTCCATTCAAGTCAGCTGCCAAGGCGTCAATCGGACGAAAGCCAACCTTGAAGCTTGTATAGGTGGGAAACAGCCCGGTACCGTCACCGAACAGAACTGTTGCAGTAGTATCCTCTTCATCAGCAGCTACAACATCTGCGTGCCCATCACCGTTGAAATCAATGATGGATACCGACGCCGGTTCTTCGTCGTAATTGCTGCACACTACTTCGGCAAAGCTCCGCCCGCCGAGATTACGGAGAAAGCAAATCCCCCGGTTGTTGTCGGTGGGTGCAATCAGGTCAGCCAGACCATCATCATCTATATCGCCTATGGCAACATCCATAGCATCGTTGGATGCGGGCAAGGCGGAATCTGCTGGAACAAAAGAGCCGTCTCCATTTCCCCAGAGTATCGAAATGGTACTAATCGGTCCCTCTCCGATGCGGTTGTCCACAGCAATATCGAGATACCCGTCATTGTCCAGATCGCCAACAGAAACCCCCCATGGGCTTGCTTCAGTTGCATACCAGGCACCCGGTCCAAACGTCCCGTCACCGCTATTTAGATAGACGTCGACTCCCGCCGCTGCCGCGCAGGTTGCAACTAAGTCTGGATCGCCGTCGTTATCGAAATCGCCAGTGGCGAGCCCCCAAGGCGATGAACCCGTCGCCACGGTGCTGTACAATGAGAAATTGCCGTTGCCATCATTGGTAAGAATGGCCAAGCTGTCGGCCCCGTTGAGGGTAGCTGCAATATCAATGTGTCCGTCTAGGTTGAAATCGGCTGCAACCACCGTCCAGGGATTTGATCCTGCCTCAAATGATGCAGCAGGAAGGAAATAGCCACTGCCGGCTGCTATCACTGGTGGAGCTGCCGTCAAACCGGCCAGCAGAGATAGCGTAATCAGTGCAGTGAGTGTGATCGTTCGGTTCATGGTTCCTCCTTTTGGGTTGATTGTTTTCCCTATCTATCAGGAAGTAGGAACCAGCGGCGCGTCTTGTAGATTATTCTCTACGGTTTTCTTTCGACGCGAGACACTGTTACCACCGGTGTCAGTGTCTCGACGGTAGACCTCAACCGAAGAAAGCAGCTTGTCTAAGAAACTCGCGGTATCAACAATCGGTGGCTTTCCGCACTTCAAGAGGAAGTCATTCAGCCGTTGCAAATGACCGTCTGCGAACTCTGCTCGAAAGGGGTCACCATATCGATCGAGGTAATACGTAATGTGAGGAAGGAGCTGATCGCTTGCGTATGAGTACTCTCTGCCATCTATCTGCAGGCCAATGCCTTCTACAACGGCGACCATGGTGATCCCGGCAGCGGTGTCGACCTTTATGCTGCTAACGTAGTTCCGGGGTGGACCTTCAGAGAGAGGCGTTTCGGGAAAACTGAGATATACAAGGTGCGATCCCGTTCCCATGCCTGACGCCACAAAGAACTCATCATCATATGGTGGGCTGACCCCATGCAGATGGTGTGGATCCAGAACGGCGAGCGCCGCGCGGCCAAGCTGGTTGTTGGTGAACCCGGCCAGGATTTCGTTCACACCGTCATGGTTGAAGTCAGCCAGCTTCATCGCAGCTGGAAAAAGTTGCCCAACATTTAGATACGGCCCTGACACATACTTGCCGGTGGCATCGATGACTATGATTTGATCGCGTGCAGGAGGGGAGCAGTCACTACATATTGCTACACAAGCGTTCCCCCCTGAATCGCTGATTGTAATCATATGAATGGCCGAATAGTCCTTGCGAGCCGGAGTGTCACCGAAAGCAACATCTCCCGGATAAGTGGTTTCTATGTATGCTGGGCGGCGCCACTGAACCGCCCCCGTCTCGCCATAGAATTCGGCTACGTTTCGAGGCCCACCGCAAACCGGTATGAAGAACAGTTCATCTCGCCCGTTTCCATCTACATCCACTCGCTGCCAGTACCGCGATGATGTGGAAGTGGTTTTCCGGTACGAGGCCACTGACAGCTCCCCTTCGTACTCTTCGCTCCACCAGAGCGTCTGGCCGTCGGCATTGAGGGTGCGGAAGCGGTTACCGACTACCTCGATGTCCGCAATATTCCAGTCAAACCACGGGTCAAAATACTTCGGCCATAAGAGGGCCAGGAGCAGCCAGGTCAGGCCGAGCAAGAGGGGGACCTGGACCCGGATCGAGCCGGTATAGCGACGCGCCTTGCGGGCGACAAACGCCCCCATGCAGACTTTCTCGGGACGAATCACATTGTGGTCGTCGATAACATCGCTCAGGCGGTCGTGGGCGATGACCTGCAGACGCCTGCGCGGGTACTGCTCGCGCAGCTTCTCGATACACTCCTTCGCCGTCGCGGCGTTGTCTTCGGGCACCACCACATACTTCACCGGCGAGAAGAACGTTCTTTTGATTTTTGCCTCGAGGCTGCCGGCGTTCACGGCCATGAGAGCGCCGTCGGCGCTGAGCGACCCGGTGACGGCGATCTCGCCCGCGATGAAGCGCTCGTGACGATGGATCTGCGGTTTCATCAGCATAGCATAGCCGACCAGCGCCACCGCCAACGCAATCGAATCGCCGGTAAACGCCTGATGGCTGTCTTCGATAGCCAGGTGCACCCGCAGGCGATGATTATTGGTTGCGGCCCCGTCGCGTTGAAGCAGGCGGCCTACGGCCTCAAGAGCGGCGTACGCGGCACCGACAAAAGGATCATCTGGACTGCGAATCTGGTTGTCGAAAACGACTTCATCAGTCTCGAGCTTGACGGCCGTCTCGGCGCTTTTGCACACCAGCGTCCGCAGCCGCCCCCGTCCGGCGGCGACGGTATGGCCACCCTTATCAACAAACAGGCATTTGACTGAATCAAAGCTCAGCGCCTCGCGCTCCAGCCGCCACGCGCCGAGGATTTTCTCCAACTGCGCGGCCTGGGGCGAATCCGAAGGGAGGGATTCGAGCACCCGTCGTGCGGCGTCAAGCTCGTCGTCGGTGTCTCCGGGTGTAATGGCGGCCGCGTGCGATGATCTGTCATCGCCGTCCGGGTCAAGCAGCGGCAGGGCCTTTTCGGCCTCGCCGACATAACAGAGCTTCCTGGCCAGCTCCCGCCCGATAGTTGTGAGATTTGCCTGGTCGACTAGTTCTTTACAGACTTCGATCACGGCGGCCAGTTCGTCGGGCAGGAGATCGTCCAGACATCCGTCGACAGCCAATTGGTACTGAACCAGCGAACGCCATTCCTCGCGGTAGCCGGTGTAGGCCGGTTTCAGCAGCGCCTCGGCATTGTCTTTGGCGAATTCGACCAGCCGCAAAAGGCGCCGGTCGGCGGCGCCGTCACGGGCCAGTTCAGCCTTCAGAGCAGCGAAGGCGCGTGCAAAAGCTACTGTCGAGTTCATAGGTCGCGATACAAACGAATGGTTATGGGGGTTTCGTGGTCGGGCAAATCGAGCACAATCGGCTGACCGACCGGCGTCGGTGCGGGTTGACCGGGAGTGTCGGTGGTGACAAGCGCGCGCAACGCCCCAAAATCGGTCTGCCCCTGCAGCGCCAGGACCTCGACTACCACCGAGCAACTGTCGGCGTGCTTTTCGAAAGTCACTCGGACCCGGTCGGCCTGCTCGGTATCCAGTTCGACCGATCGGGAGTATTCCGGCTGGTCGGGGGTATACTCGAGCGGCTTGAGATCAAAAACCGCCTCGGGCATTTTGATCTGCCAGTCGACATTGTCCCAGGCGGTTTCGCTCTCAGCCGGCAGGTCTACCCGGCCGGCCTTGTCGGTCACGAACTCCTGATTCTGAGAGGGTACCTGGACCAAAGTATAGGCAATCGCCGCCGGGTCCTCGGCCACCAGTTGCACGTAATCCCGTGACGTTTTGTGGTCATGAAGCAGGCGCAACACCAGATCGCTGGCGTCGGAGACGAGCGTCGCGATCTCCTCTATTTCAGGCGGCGCGACCGGTTTGCCGTCGGCGGCGAGGGAAAGCTCCTCCTGCGGCGGATTTTTGGACAAGAACGTCAGTGAAATGATCTGCCCACGGCAGGCCGCCCGATACAGGCGATCCGATTGTGCCGGTGTGAGAGTCAACTCGTCTGCGCTCACACTCGCCACCGACGCCTGGAACGCCTGGAATTGCTCGATTATCTCGCTGCAGAAGCGACACCGGCCGGTGTGATCCATCACCCGGCGGCGGTCTTCCTCGTTCGCCAAACCCAATATCGCTCTCTCAATTTCACGCCTTGTCGGGTGCATGCTTATCCCTTTGGCTACCTACCTACCATATGTATAGACACCAACGCCCGTCTTTGTTAATCATTGGTCCAGCGCCTGGGCCATATGTTGCAGGCCCGCTTTCATGGCTGTCTCAAAAATGTACTTGTAGTCCGGCAAATACCGCTCGTGCGCATTCTGCGGCATGACCGCCCGAAAATAGGCCGGGAGTTTGTCCAGCGTGCTGTGATTGGCCCCATCGGTCACAATCAAATCAAACGCCTCCACAAACCGCCGTGCTTCGTCGGGTGTCAGACGTCCCCTGGTCACAAAATCGGCCAGCAGGTTGCTCTCTATCCACTTTCTGGCCTCGGACTGCGCCTGGCGCACCCGGCTTTGCCCAAGCCGGTGATCGGCCGATTCCAAAGCGGCCGGCGGCGGGACCTCGATCAGACCGCTCAGCTTGCATACATCGATCATGGCGGCGACAAGTTGATGGCGATAGACCCACCCGGCATACCGCCTGTCCTGCCCGATCTGATCTAATATCTTCCGGCACCAGTCGCCACGATTGTGGCTGTCTTGATAGGCTAGTTCGACCACCACAAACAACTCGTTTTGAGGCCACGGCGCGCCGCAGTCAGGATCACTCTGCGCAGTGATGGCCAGGGTGATCTTATCCTGCCCCGGCGAAGACCCCGAGCTGAAAACACGATACTTCGGGTCTTTGAGAATGTCGCTTATGCGCCGCTTCAGATTCTCGATTTGAGGATCATGCTGCTTGCGCAGCTTGCTCAGCTCCTGGCGCACGAAACTGCGTATCAGGATGGTCAGGTGGTGGTGCAGTTCATTTTCAGAGGCCGCCGCAAATGCCTCGAATCCCTCGCGACGGTAGTAGTCGAAGACAATTCCGCACGGCACTCCCGCATGGCAGGCCAGCAGCGAGCCGAGGATTTCAATCGCCAGATCGCGGGTCGGGTTGTCGGAGGCGTATTGCTCCAGCGGCAGGTGAAACCCGCGCTTACCCAGGTAACGGAGATAGCCGATAGTGACTTCCAGGCAGCAGCGGAAAAACGGATCAAAGGCGCGGCGGTTTAGTGGCGTAGTCAAAAATGCCCGGACCGGTTCGGAGATGGCCTTCGAATCGCTTGTCTCCGCGGAGCGTGTGTTGGCGGTGTCGTGGTGGAGCATCTACGGCAAGATATCGCCCGGCATCAAAAAGGTCAAGAGAACAGAGGGGGGGAAGAGCGGGTGCGGAGGTCTCCCGCAGATCGGCCTGGGCGGGGGTGACTTGACACCGTCTGGTGACGGCGCTTGTTTTCCAAGACACTTCTCAGGTTTCCATGTACGTTCTTCCGATACTATCAGTATGGTGAGCAGGATCCATTTTGGTCAAGAGAGGAGCGCCGTTATGCCCAGATTCAAGATATTTTGTTTGTTGATGTCCGGATTATTTTTGCTGGTTAATTGGCCGACCGGATGTGGCGACAGCGCCAGCCCCTCCGAGACCGGTCCCGTCGACACCGGTGAGATTGACACCGCCAGGCACGACACGACCTATACCACCAACCACCTTAGTGCCGACGATTTTTTCATTATTCCCGATTCCATCGTCAGGCAAGTCCGGGCTACCAGGCATGTCTACTATGGCCACACATCTCACGGCGGGCAGATAACGACCGGTCTAGGTCTGCTGGCCTCAGAAGATTCGCTTTATCAACTGCCGTATGTCCAGGAATATAGCGATGACCTCGGATCTGCCGGCGATACCTCCTGGGTGCCGCCGACACGGTCATACCTGGACAGTCATGCCGAATGCAATATGGTCATGTGGTCTTGGTGCGGCGGTTGTTCGGACAACACCGAGGCCGGAATCAACGTCTATCTCGACGCTATGAACGCACTGGAGTTGGCCTATCCTGACGTGATGTTTGTCTATATGACCGGGCATCTTGACGGCACCGGCCCGGGCGGCAATCTCTACGCCCGCAACAATCAGATTCGCGCCTACTGCGCCGCCAACAACAAGATCCTCTTTGACTTCGCCGACATCGAAAGCTACGATCCCAACGGCACCTACTATCCCGACGAATCCGACGCCTGTGGTTGGTGCTCGGAGTGGTGTGATTCACATAACTGCGAGTCGTGCGGGTGTGCCCATTCGCATTGTTTCAATTGCTACCGCAAAGGTCAGGCCTTCTGGTGGCTCCTGTCGCGATTAGCAGGGTGGGATGGGGAGTAGGGGGCGTTTGCCAGACAGCAGGGTTCTCGACTAGAAGAAGACACCTCTTTTCAGTCGTGGCAGCCGTCGGCGCAGTCCTACTCCACTGAGCTGTTGTCTGGAGTTTCCACCGCCCTAAGGGACGAAAAAAAGGCGGTCAGGGACCGCCTTTCAAGACTACGACAACCTATCGTCCTACTTCTCCTCCAGCAGCCGCTCCATCTCGTCAACCAGGTCGCTAAACAGATTGATCGTCAGATAAAACGGCTCTTTCGTGGTCAGGTCGATCCCGGCTTCTTTGAGAACATCCACCGGATACTTCGAACATCCGGTTGACAAAAATCTCATGTAGGTGTCCTGGAATCCCTCGTCGCCGTCGAGTAACTTCTGCGACATCATCTGGGCGGCGGCAAAGGAGGTGGCATACTGGTAGACATAGTATTGCCAGTAAAAATGACCGACAACGAGGCCCAGCATGTCGTCGATTTCCTCGATGGCCAGCTCCGGGCCCCAGTATTTCTGGTAGATGTCCCGGAAGGTCTGGCGACAATAGTCGGCCGAAACCGCCCCGCCGCTTTCGACTCGCTGGTGAACAGCCAGTTCGAATTCTGCAAACATCACCTGCCGGTAGAAAGTGCCTTTGATGCCGGAGATGTAATAGTCGAGGAGCCGCAGCTTCTCCTGGTTGCTGCTTGCGTTTTTCATAAGAGACTTCATCAGCACCGCTTCATTCACGGTCGAGGCCACTTCGGCGACAAACAGGGAGTAGTCGTGGTAAATATAGGGCTCGTTCCGGTTGACATAGTAGGTCTGCATGGAATGACCCATCTCGTGGGCAAGAGTGAAAACCCAGTCCAGCGAACCGTTGAAGTTCATCAGAATGTACGGCGGCGATGTGTAAGTGCCGCCGGAGTAGGCCCCGGTGCCCTTGCCTTTCGTCTCGAAAACATCGATCCAGCCCGAGTTGAGACCACTCTCGAAATCCGCGAGATAGGTGGTCCCCATCGGCTTGAGACCGCTCAGAACGAGCGCCTGGGCATCTTCCCAAGTGTACTCCATCGGTTCGGATCCGTGGAGGGGGACATACAGGTCGTAGGGGTGAAGAGTGTCGACATCCAGAATTTTCTTCTTGAGGGCCGCCCACTTATGGAGCGGGGCCAGGTTGTCATTGACCGCCTCGATAACATTGTGATACACCGAGGTCGGAATGTTGTTCTGGAAAAGCGACATCTCGAGACAGCTGTTGTACCCCCGCGCCTTCATCCGAAAGAGATCACCGGACAGCGACGATCCAAACATGGTGGCAATGGCATTGACATTCTTCAGGTAGGCCTCGTAGTACCGGGTATGGGCATCGCGTCGCACCCGACGATCAGTCGACATGCGGTACTTGGCGAAACGCTCCTCGGTCAGTTCAACTTCATGGCCGCCTTCATCGATGATTGTTCCGAACGACATGTCGGCGGAAGTGAGCATGCCGAAAATTCGGCCCGGTGCTCTGATGACCGGGCCTGCCAGGGCCATCAGGGCTTCCTCTCGCTGGGGCAGCACGTGCTGCTTGCGACGCATGATGTCCTCGATATAGAATCTGAAGAGATTGAGTTCGGCGTTCTCAGCGAGGAATGTCTTCAGCCGGTCCGCATCTATGCCGAGCAATTCCGGCTCGACAAAGGAACTCGCCTGGGAGAGCTCGGAACTCAGCGCCTCGGCGCGGCCAACCAGTTCTTGATACTCGCTGACACGATTGTCCTCATCCAATCTCAGGTAGGCATAGGAAGCGACATTGTCCATCAGAATATCCAGCTCATCCCGCAGATCTAGACATTCCAGCAACGTCTGGGAGGACTCTGCCAAACGGCCCCGATAGACGTCGAACCGCGTCAGGCTCTCCTTGAGAAAATCAAAATCCCTCTGCCAGTCGTCGAGACTGCCATACAAGCCGCCCAGGTTCCATTTGTATTGATCGGCTATCTCCGATCTCTGCGGGATCTTTTCGATGACGGCAGGCGAGGCGGTAGACATCATGACGGCAACCACGAGCAGCGAAGTCACCACGCCCTTGGTGCGGATTGGTATTGATCTCATCGAGACTCCTGTTTCCTTGTAGACAATGGCACCGTGCAGCACGGTATGTTGTCAGGCCGGTGGAACACTATGCCTCTAAATCTATGACGCACCGAGCCTCATGGCAACGGCTATTCTCGAGGACAACCAGCCGTGGGTCTCGCCCTCGCAGATACGAGGTAGATGGGCTATGTCAGGCAAGTGAAAGCGGCCCGATGGTGATCGGGTCTGGAGATGGAGTTCAGCCGACACGGGGCTGTCTCCGTGTCGGCTGAAACAGTCGGTTGACCCTGCGGTATGATCGAAGCGTCGGCGCTTACCGCCAATCCTCTGAAATATCCTCATCCGGATCATAATCGTACGACAATTCGACATCGCTGCGGTGAAACCGGAAAGCGTTTGTGTCCGGTGGCATCGCTACGCGATATGATTCCTCGCAGTCCTCACAGTAGTAAACCCAGATCGACGAGCTACTCGAATCCTGCAAGAAGGTGTCCTCTCCGCCGCAATAGGGACACTTCAGCATATTGTCTTGCTTACTCATAGGAAGAACCCTTGGTTTGGTGGTAGTTGGTTTCAAAGTAACCTGATTTGCATAGACTCATGGGGGCTACCTCGGCTCTAATCGGCTCGGTCCAGGCCGTACACATCTTGGCCTCGGCCCCTGGCACCGCGCTGATCTTCACGACGCCTCGGTCTGTACCCCCCTGTTTCGAACTGTTGATCGCAATCCAGGCACACGTACAATTGTACCTGACGGTCAAGCGTCTCTTGTAAGAGCACGTCTTTGCTGCCGCATCGGGGACAGCTCTGTTTGTGTTTTGAGCGACTCATGCTCCAGTACCCTTTCATGTACCGAGGGAAAGCCTTGTGGTTTGACATTTTCGCTTATTTGTATCCATCTTCTTTAGCAAAACAATCGTCCGGCAATGTCGCCGTCGTATGGCCTATTTGGGTCTACACGCTATCGGCTCGGAAGGCGTTTCTACGCTCTCGGATTTCGTTCTTGGGATTTCGGCACAATTGGGCAGTGGCTTGATGAATTCCTGACGAAGACTGTAGGTATAGGCCCCCTGACACGGTATCAGCAGAGTGTCCCCGGGTCGGATATCGTCACCGAAGTAGCTGTAGCCCCAGATGTCGTGCGGAGTGCAGAGCGAGCCGGCCACCAGGCATTTTTGTTCGGATGTACTCGGACGAGAGAGATTGACAACGGGAAAGAAATCGCTCTCAAACCGCTCCCACCCGACGGCGTTGGTGCCGCCGTCGGTGATGACGATATCGTCCGCTTTCCGGTCGACAACCCGGACAAGAATATGCATGGCCTCCTGGCACAACCAACGACCAGGTTCGGCGTACACGGCCGGAGACATGTCGGCCGGGATATACTTTTTTATGGCGTTTGATATATACAGAGCAAATTCTTCAATGGCGGCCGCCGGGCGATGAAAACGTTCGTTATATTTACCCGGTGAGTTGTCCAAAGCTGTCTGCAACATCCCCCGAGGGGTGGCCGCAGCCTGGAGCCATTCCCCCTCGGCAGGCCAGAAGCCACCACCAATATCCAGAAATTCAATTGAACGCCGTCGGTCGGCGGTCATCTGATTCAGCCTTTTCCCGAGCTTGGCCAGAAAGCGCACATGCGGATCGGCGTTCATGTTCCAGCTCAGGTGAAACTGTAGTCCGCACAATCTTATGTTCCGGCAGTTGTCGGCGGCCTCGAAGAAACTGCTCAGGCTATCCAGCGGTATGCCAAACTTGCGCCACAGGCCGTGGTCGTCGGTAGTCAGCCGGACTCCGGCCCGCACCTTCACGCCCCCCAAGGCGGCCTGTTGGTCCAACTTGTGAAGCTCGGCCAGACTGTCAATCAGCACCGTCACGCGTTCGGCGTTTTGCACGGCCAGGGTCAACTCATCCGCCGTCTTCCCCGGCCCGCTAAAGACTAGGCGCCGGGCTTCGGAGGCCAGAGCCGCCTTAAGTTCCACGCCGCTGGAGACATCCAGCCCCAGGCCCACTTCGACAAGCGTCGCCGCCAGCCGGGGGTGGCTGTTGCTTTTCATCGCATAATAAGCCTGGAAATTCGGTAACCGCTCGGAAAAGGCCCGAAGAAACTTCTGCCCTTTCAAGCGCAGGGCCTCGGTGTCGATGACGTACAGGGGTGAGCCATGGACTTGCGCACACTCAAGAAACCGGCCGCGTCGCTCCAGGCACGACACTACCAGTCTTTTGACCACGGCGTCGTCAAGCTGCGGAAGGCGCGGACTGAACAGCCCGGCCATTCGCGCCACGAAGCTGCGAGAATTTCTGGTCACCGTGAAGCTCCACGTCAAATGATATCCTGCCACCCAAATCGGCACACTGCTGTTCATGCGATTGGTTCTCGGCCGGCTCGAAAACAAGATGACCCATCAACCATGAATCGTAATCCTGGGGAGGCAGAGTGATTCGGTGTCCGAGTTCCCACTTGATCATGATCTCGCGAGTACGATGGTCGGCCTCGGCGAGGCTGGTGTTTGTACCGGTCAGGACACCCGGCCGGTCGGCAAAAAGGCGCAAGCCGACCATGGTGCGCCAGTTCTCCCGGTTCGGTACCGTCAGAGTTTTGCCCTCGGCAAAATCCAGAGCCAAGCCGATCGTGTCCATGCCGCAACTGTGCCTGAGTACCATGGGCAGACAGTCACCGCCGACACGAGGGGTCAGTTCCAGGAGAACCACTTCGTTGCGGCGCACGATGAAGTCGACCATGCCCAGAGTGCGT
This sequence comes from bacterium, assembly GCA_043819515.1. Lineage (GTDB taxonomy): Bacteria > Zixibacteria > MSB-5A5 > GN15 > FEB-12 > DAOSXA01. The sequence continues at coordinate 13,414 of JBDRES010000067.1, read as the reverse complement.
TTCAATCCCAGTGTCTCGGCGGCCGCGCGAAGCCGGCTCTCAAGGGCTGAGATAGACAACCAGCTTGGTAAGCGGGCCGGAACCAAGTAACCAACGGTCGTGCCGAACGGTAAGTCGGCCCTTCGGATTTTCTTGGCTAGGCGCAGTATCGTCAGGGACGTATCGTCCATCATGAAATCGCAACTGTACTCCCGGCCGTCTATATATTCCTCCAGGACGACGGCCGGATCGGCCGATCCTGGGGCCGAGTCGACCGTGTCGGGTGAGAACAATGGGTTGGTACGCCGCGCCTCAAGTCCGTCTCGGATCAGATCCAGGTTCCGAGCTATTTCGGACAGGCTGTCGCAGCGGAAGGTCAGCTCGCTTCCGGCACCGTGGGCCGGCTTCAAGACCACCGGTCCGGCCACGCGGCGCATGAATTGCAGTACCTGCTTGCGGTCGGTGGCCAACGCCGCTTGCGGGCACCGCACACCATGCTGCGACCATTTCATTTTCGACAACAGCTTGTTGCGGCACAGACGAACGGAGTCAAGGGACGGATGCGGCAGTCCAAAATGCCCGGCCATCACCGCCGCCAGCGGTAGTTGCTCGCAGTCATATCCGACGACGCCGACCAGGCGTTGTTTCCATCGCTTCTGATGGATTTCCAGGTCGGCCAAAACGGTGGCGGCCTGCGCCAGCGAGGTATGGACAATTGAGCGCGCCTCGGGATCGGGGGACGGAGTTGCTCGTGACCGGCTGCGGTCCACAACGAACAGCGCCCGGCCCGGATAACACGCTTCGATATGAGCGATATAGTCCGGTGTGGTACCGACCACGAGCACGCGTTTCTCAGACATGGGCAGCGCTCCCCATACTTTGTCCAGATTGCGACAGGTGATGGCTGTCGACTGATCTGGCCACATGGTGGTCGAAGCGCTGCTCTGGAGAGGCCAGTTGGTAAAGCGGTCGCGGCGACAGGTGGAACAATGTCTTCCAGTTGAAGTCACCACACAAAAAGTCTACCCGTTCCAGGCGTTGCTCGCAGGCCCATCTCATGTGGAACTGATTGATGAGCTTGGCCACACCCGGATGGTCAGCACTAGTGCCGCCGGCCAATAGAGTGTAGGTTCCATTGTAAAGGGAACCCATGTCGATGGCGGCCAAACGTCCGCCGATCAGGACGGAAGTTATTCGAAGCCAGCCCTGGTCGGCCAGAAACTGCCGCAGACTTCTGAAGCCACGCAAAAAGCGCGGGTCGCCAAAATACGATGTCTGTCCGAAGCGATCTACATTCATCGCAATCATGGCTTCGAAATGATCGTACTGATCAATAATGTACTCGACCTCCCGGCTTTCCAGGGCGGCGGTCTCACGCTTGAGCCGCTTGAGCGATTTCCCGGAAAAGGAGCAGTAGTACTTATTGATGTCATAATCACACTGGGGCGGCAGGAACAGATAGCCGACCTCGTCGATCGCCGGCTCCATGGCAGTCGTCCCGGGTGATTGGAGATAACGCAGGTGGAAACGTCCCGGAACCGCCGCCATCATCGAACGAAATACGGCGTCGTCACGAGCGATACATCGGTTTTGCTCCAACCATGTCTTGCCGGACCAGGTCTCGCCGGGAAAGTAGAGGTAGCTTCCTACTTCCTCATTCCAGACAAGCGGCAGCAGACCGCAAATACCGTCGCGGTCCTCGGCAACAATGAAGTGCCGCCTATGGTTGTAGTGCCGCCCAAAGCAATCCCGAACTTCCCACAGATCGGAGATGTTCTCCGGTGGGATCAGCTCCGTCCAGACCCGACGACAGGAGTCCAGGTCGGATATTACGCGCACCGATATCATGCTTAGCGCCTCAGGTTCACGTGCGTCGTGCACCGAGAACCGCCAAAGTACTCCGTAGCGAACCGCTCGACCAACTCCGGATCGTACGGTTTGCAACTGAAGACATCCAGGTAGGTGGCGTTGCTGGCGTTGGCAAAGTGAGCCGAAATCAACGATGTTTCGATCAATTGGGTCATGGAGAACCCGGCCACTCGCTCATCCTCACCAAAGTTGACAACAACGCAGTCGCCAAAGCGTTTCATTTCGATAAGTTCACAAAGTTCGGACACGAATCTCCTTATCGCGTCAGCATCACGTATTGTAGCTGGATTGCAGTCGTAAATATCGAAACTGCAGGCCAGACCCCAGGCCTGTTCAATATCTGTGGAGTCGAATTGCTTCAACTCCTCATAAGCAGTGAGCCGACAAACGGCTCCCTTTACGGCTTGTCCAGCCGCGAACTTTGCTTTCACTGATGGTCTCTCCATGTCATTCGTTGATTTCGTGGGGCTCTGCAATATTCGCTCGGCCCTCTTCCACCTTTCCGTTTCCGAACATTTCGTCGCCGGCAAGTCTGTCTGCCGACGGGTTTCAAGTGCAAATAATTCCGTATTCTCTCCAGTTTTCCACTTCCGGATCAACGCCTCGGTTCGGAACCGATCTTGCAAGATCCGAAACCTTTAGTAAGCTCAGGGGGTCGGTCCGCCGATTTGACCTCCGCCTGACAGGGTACGTGTACTTCACTTTTCGCCATACGCGGCCCGGGCAGGATGTGGCGAGAACACGAACCCCCTGAGGTTCTCCATACAATGTCAATGACGTCTATCTCTAATCGGGCAACCCTGTTGCTTGGGCTGCGGGGAAAGGTGAATCAGGTGATAAACCCTAAGTCGCCTTCCCCGTGACCGGCAACGGGATTGAATGAAGTTAAACTCAAACAGGCGACCTTCCCGACTTATGGTTTACCACACTCGTTGACAGCAGTCCGTCACCAGCGCACTTTTTCTTCAGGAACGGTCTCCTTGACGAAGCGCGCCAGACTAGCCACAAAGGCACTGCGCAACGCAACAAACGACTTATCTACATCCTTGACGTCAGCAGCAACACTGACAAACGAATAATACCCGGAAATGAACCCGGCGATGGCGAAGGCAAGACGGCTCAACTTGAGATCAGATATCTCTTCGCGCATGGCCTCATCGATCAGCCTCTCGAGGCTGCCGAGGTATTTCAAATATGACTTTTCGATACCTTCATAACTCGTTTCGAGCGTCATATCGGCCCGCCCCTGATGGAACAGAACAAAGTCCTCCCAGCGACTGCTGAAGAAATTCAGGTGGGCGCCGATGATAGCGTCCAGAACCGCGCCCAGATCCTCATGGCCGACGCAGTTCTTCTCCACGCGCTGGGACAATCCGGAAAGAATATCGCCGATGATCAGGCTTATCAACTCGTCCTTGTTCTCAAAGTGATAGTAGACGCTCCCGCGCCCCACGTCCGCCCGCTCGGCAATCTCATCGATCGTAGCCGCGGCCAGACCTTTTTCGGCAAAGACGGACCGGGCGGCCTCGAGGATTTTTCCCCGGGTCCTTGAGAACCGTCGCTGCTGCCGGGACCGCTTCTTATCGACCGGTTTTTCCAAACCAGGTTCCATTTGAGCCATCAACTTGACACCTATGCCGAATTAGACACTACCGTCTGTTCCGACATTATCGTCAGATTCGACAATTCGTCAAGTACTTTTTTGGATGCAGGCGAATTATTTTTGGGCCCCAAGAATCGACGAGATATCAGTGCCGATCCAGGTTGCGTACGCCAATCTTATAGTATTACGCCACAAGCGCTTACGGTCAGTCGAAAATGATGCGGCAGCTGACCGTTAAATGACTGAAATTGACCCTGATCAAGCCGCTCTCGTTTTCGTCCGCTGCTTGCCGGACAACTACCATCAGTCCCACGGTTTTGAAGTGGATTTTGCCCATCAGCAGGCCCAGGCGAGTCAAATCAGATTGATCTGTGATGGACGAAAAAAAGGAGCCCCCCTCTTAAGGGAGCTCCTTCAGGTTAGGAAAACCTGCCGACTGTTCACTGTCGGCTAAGCTATAGAAACAAGCACTGCCTCCGGGTGCTATTTCCGGAGGCAGCGGTTATCGTCAAGCGGTCAATGGGCCGGCATCATCCTGGCCGAGGCCAATCTGGCGGTTCGAGAATCGGAGTCATCGGGGTCCTGCGGGGCACCGTTAGGATTGCCCGTGGTCATGTAGTTGATAGATGAAATCAACAGAGCTGCCGCATAGCGCGTGTTGTGAATACCGTGCGATTTGTCCTCATGGACAAAGGCCCAGTTGAAGACAGCACCGACGGAATCGGCATCAGACACGGTCAGACCATTGGTCGGTTCCCAGGCTTGGGCGTCTTCCACCCATTCCAGAAGTCCGGCGGCAATCAAAGCTGTTTCCAGCTCATGCATCAGGTCGTTGATCTCAGTCTGGGCGCCCTCGGTGTTATCACCGTCATCGTCAAAGTCATAGGCCGTGACACGGTCGAAGTCATCGATCTCGGTGTCGTTGACATGGCAGCCGGCGACATTACAAGCAGCGGTGTTCTCACTTTCGCCAGCTTCCATCCAGAAAGTATGACCGCCCACGTTATAGGCATCACTGACATCGAAGTGGCATTTGATGCAGCCGTCAGTTACTCCCGTGGCGTGCCAGGAATTCTGACTGTAGCTGTAGCCGGCGTACTCATAGGCATTCTCACCGATCAACATATCGCCCTGACAGTTGTGATGCGGGCCGAAGTGACTGCTCAGCTTGACACCGTCAGCAACATACGTCCGAACGTCGCGGCGCCCGTGGTGACAGGCAACACAGAGATTTGCTTCATTGCGATCGAACATGGCACCGTTGCCCAATTCCACGGCAGCCGTGGTCCGGAGCCGGAAGTCACCATTCTCATGCGGATCATGACAAGCAAAGCAACCGACAGCGTTGGCGGCACCACTGGGGAATTCTTCACCGGTAACCGACTCAATAAACCCTTCGGTCGTATGACAGCCGCCACACGATCCGGTTCTCATGGCATTGCCCGAGGCGTGTTGTGAGTTCGCATACTGACCCATGGCCGCCTTGACTTCAGATCCGAAATCAGTGCCGTAGTCATGGCAATCGAAGCAATTGCTGGAGCTGGGTTGGGGCTGTGGAACATTCCCGGTTATTTCGCGATCACAACCGACCATGAGCAGCATGGCGACTAGGAAACAGGTGAAGACAAGTGTGTGTTTCACGGTCATTTCTCCTTCTAACCACATATCTTTTCGTTGACTAAAATTGCATCCGATTATAATTCGTATACCAGTACTGCGGTAACCACATTGGCCGTGAAGTACCGGCTGTAGAACTCCGACGGGTCATTAAGATCATCGAAGTTATGGGCCGCGTATACCAGCTCCAGCCGCGTCCGTTCATGGATGCCGTAGCGACCGGTAAATTCCAGGCTGAACGATTCTATGTCGACATCACGGCGGGTGCGATAGTAAGTGCCCCTGAAACCGGCCTGCAGGCGCTGGTACTCCCGGGACCAAACCTCGCCGGAAAGCGTGTGCTCGGTATACTCAAACTCACCGGCGGCATTATCGTAGTCGCCGGAGCCAAAGCTATAAGAGGCGGACAAATCGCCGTATTTTTCATTCGCAACCGACAGATCCGCCGAAATCCGCGTGAACTCCGTGCTGCTGCCGATGTCGTCATTGTCGCGACGACGGTCTTCGAGAGAGAGCCTAAGCGAAGCATCCTCAAATGTGTATCTCGCCGAAATATAATGACGGGCGCGCTCCTGATCGCCGGTGAGAGAGCGACCGGAGTCGACCACATTGCTTTCGAAGTCCATCCCGCCCCGGACCAGCAACGCTTCGACAGGCTTGACCCAGCCGGTCAGCGAGTATTCGTCGGCCGAGCGCTGTCTGGCGGCATCGTCGTTGACCCGGTGGCCGTACCCGGCCGTTATCCCGGCGCGGCCCAGCCACGTTTTGCCGATATGAACGGCGTGGAGGACGTTGTCGGTCGCGGTCAAATCACCGGTACGCCGGGCGCGATCAAACATGAAACTGTAGCGGACTTGATAGCCGCGCCGACAGTAATGCTGAACCGCCCCCCAGACAGTGTTGGCGGCCAGAGTATCGGCGCGGTTTTCCATGCGATTCACGAAGCGCTGGAAACCGCCGCTCAGAACAAACTGCTCGTGCTGCGGCACCGGGCTGTAGAAAGTCATGCGAAATCGCGATGCGGTGCGATCGGTGGTAGTATCGCGGTCGTTATTAAAATCGGCCACATTAAATTCCAACCGCCCGTAACTGCGATTGTACTTGACCTCAACGCCGCCGCGGTAGGTCTGATGAGTGAAGTCGGTCTGGTTCAGTCCGTCCCCAGAGGCCGGTTCAATGAAGTCGATCGTGCTGCCGTTTTTGCCGACATAATCGATGCCGCCAAAGAGCTTGACCTGCTTAATCGGGCGCACCCAGGCGGATCCCGAAGTGGACCGCCGCCGGGTGAAGTAGCCTCCGTCAAAATCGTAGGTTCGGCGGTACGAGGAGTGATTCAGGCTGACACCGCCAAAGCCCGACTTAATAAGACCGAGATTCAGGCGGCGATTGTTCAGCATCGGATTGTAAACGCCGGCGGTGAGCTTCATGCCGTCGGCCCACTGGTATCGGAACTGCTCTAATGAAAAAGCCATCCCTTCATACAGATTGAAGGTAGGCTGGTTGACCCCTTGATTGCCTTCAATATCGGTAAAAGTGTACCCGGCGCGGATGGTACCCTGGTACTCGTTGGCGATTGCCCCGGTGGTCACAAAGGCCAGGAGCAACAACCAGATGGAAACAATGGTAATAGTGTGTTTCATGAGGTCATCCTCCTTAGAATTCGTTCAGGCGGTGACAGTAGCACGAGCCCGGCTGGTCGCCTATTTTGACGTCCAGCTCGGGATCGAGAAAGGCTCGACTATCATATGAGCCGTGCACCTGGCTGTGACACTCGACACAAGCGAATCTGGCTCCCACGCCGCCATGTTTGGACAAATGCAATGGAGGGATGCCATGGCACTGACGGCACAATCCGTTGCCCGGCTGAGTCAGCAAACGCTCGTTGGGGCTGCCGTGAGGTTGGTGACAAGTGGTGCAACCTTCCCCTTCGGTGGCGAAAGAGCTGACCGCCTGATGTTCATGTCGATATGGGCCGGCCTGTTCGGGATGGCAGCGGTAGCAGTTGGCGTTGCTGCCGTGTCCGAGGCTGACATCGTTGACGCCGGTGAAATCGTGACAACTCAGGCAAGTCACCGCCTGATCGGTCAGGGGATGATTCGATCGGCGGCTAAATTGAGCCATGATCGAACTGTGACAGGTGGCGCAGAAGTCCCCTTCATCGTCAGCCAGCAGCTTCTCATGACCACCGTGAATCAGGTGGCAGTCGGTGCATGATGTCGTACGATTCAGGTGCGGGTCGAACCCGGCCACCTGCAAATGCACATGCTGCGAGTGACATGAAGTACATACGCCCGCAGTCTCCGCGGCTAGTTGCTTGGCCGGATTGCCGATATTTTCCGGATCCGGATCCTCAATATGCACCTCGGCACCGGAGTGACAGCTGACGCAACCGATGGTGATCCGGGACCCTGGCAAATCTGAGGCCAACTTATGAACGGTCGAAGAGAGGGTCTGGTCGTAGTCTTCATGACAATCCAGACAAGTCTCATTATCAATCACGTTGGGCTGCGAAAAGGCCAGGGCGGGAATGAACACCAACCACAAAATCTGCAGAGCTTTCCGAAGGCTAAGTTCCATGCAACCTCTAGGGCAAGGGTGAGTCGGTTGTCGATGACACTCAAATGTCATCGTTATGTCATATTTCCTGGTTATATTAGCGTTTTACTAATCATTTGGCAAGTGAAAAATATCTCATAATAGATCATTATGGTTCATGATATCCACGTAGCACCCTTATCCCCAGAACCTCTCAGATCGCCCATCAGCGACTCTAATCGCATTTAGTACAATGAGTTACTGTGACGTTAGGGTCGGCCTGCGGTCCGACCATAAGCCACTAACCAATCGCAAAAAATATAACGGCAGCACCCTGCAGAGTCTAAAGAGACGGTGGGACGGATCTGATCAAATTCCGACAGCAAACCTGACCGCGCTTTGCGGCATTAGAAAAGGCGGAGAAGGACTAGCTTCTCCGCCTTGGTTTTTGTCGTCACCACTCGACGGCTAGCCGCACGGCGCCGGTGGCGGACCGCCGTTGAACATGTAGTTGACCAGGTAAACCAGGTCAGCGATATCCGGTCCGGCCATGTCGCCGTTGGCATCGGCTTCGGCGAAGTATCCATCCTCGGAGCATGGCGGTTCCTGGCCGCCGTTGAACATATAGTTCACGAGATACACCAAATCAGCGATATCCGGCCCGGCCCCATCATGGTTGATGTCGGCCCGGATTTCACAACAGCCGATCTCTTCTGAAACCGTCCAGAAGCCACCGCTGACGCCGTAGTTCTCCGATGAACCGATTCCGACGGCGGGTTCACCGCCGGTAAGGCTGATGCCATAGTTGGCCGAGCTGGCGTTGGAGACACTTACCGCCATGACCTGCCAGTCCATGACGATCCCTGAATCCCCCGGTTGCTGCGCCGACGCCGTCGGCATCAGGCAAGCCGTTAGCGCCACCGACATCACGACCACGATGGTTGAGCGCTTACTTCCCCATGACCAGTTCATGACTGCCTCCTGAGCTTTGATTGCGCTCGGCCAATAGTACTTCGACCAAGGCCCGCAGCTGACTTACCTGCGCCTCCAATGCGGCGTTGCTGGTGACCTGTTCATTCAATCGATCAATGGCAGCTTGCTGCTGCTTCACGACACCTAGCAAATATACCGATAGTTGGTCGTACTTGACGCCGTTGGGGCGGCCTAAACTGTCATAAACAACTAGTTGCGGCAGCAGTTCGGCAACATCCTCGGCAATAAGACCAAAATCATCGTCGCCGGTGGACTTCCAGCTAAAGGTGACCGGATTCAGCTGCAGCACGGGGCTGGCGTCTATGGTTAGATCGCGGATGTTGTCTTTGTGACGCCGACTTGAGCTCTGCTGATAAAGTACGCCGGTGCCGTCGATCCGCACGCTGTTGCCCGAGCCGGATGGCATATTTCTAATTCTGGCATTACCATCCACGTCGAGATCCTGGGTTGGGCTGTTGGTGTTGATCCCGACACCGTTATCGGCCCTGATCAGGAATTGATAGGGGGCTGTCGAAGAGAAGGTTCCGGCACTGCCGTCAGACCACACAAAAGTGCCATTGTGGCCTGACTGCACCGTCGCCTGATAGCCGGCCGCAAATGAGTTGGAAGCAAGAGCACTGTTGCCGTATCCACCAGGGACGGTTGAGTAGACTCCGTCAGCAGTGTTGTTAATGCCGCCGCCAACAGTCGAGTGACTATCACCGGCTGTGTTATTAACGCCTCCTCCTATGGTGGACTTGGCTCCGGTGGCTTGGTTGGCCTGACCACCGCCAACCACCGAGTACTCTCCGCTGGCAATATTGCCCTCAGCGGCTGGTGCATTGCCGCCGCCTCCAGCCACGACACTGAAAATGCCGGTGGCCTGGTTGTGGCTACCGCCACCAACCGTCGCATAGTCGCCCGCGCCGGCGGGCAAGCCTCCAGCCACATTGTTGTAGCCACCGCCGATCGCGGTGTATTGGGCGCTCGCGCTATTACCATACCCCCCGCTGACTGTGGAGTAAGTGCCCTGGCCTCCTCCGCCTCCGCCACCACCCGCAAGATTGCCAGCGCCGCCACCAATGACAGAGTAATCGCCTTGGGCAGTATTGCCCTGGCCTAGATTGTTTCCGCCCCCACCAACCACGGAGTATTGTCCCGTCGCCTGATTGCCCCCGCCGCCTGAGATGACCGCGTGATCACCGAAGGCACTGTTGCCGAATTCGTCATCCTCTCCGCCGCCACCGCTAACCACAGAGAATCGACCCGTGGCGAAGTTGTGACGCCCACCAGCGATTGTGGCACAAAATGGTACCCCTGATCCAGGGGCAGCATCCCCAGCAAAATTGTCGCTGCCGCCGCCAATCACACAGTAGTCGCCGGTAATCCAGTTTCCCCCCATAGTACCAATCCCGCCACCCCCGGCAATGACCGATCCCTCGCCTTCGGCTTTGTTGCCGATGCCGCCTGAAACGGTGATGTACTTATAGTCGCCGAGATTATAGCCCGTTGTACACGCCACCCCAAAATTCACATGGGTGCTGTCGTTTATGCCATAGAGCGTGTTCCCGGCGCGGGCGATACCCCACTCATCGCTGGTGTACAGGGCATTGCCGACCAGCTCCCAGTCGTTGTCGGTCATGCCGACATCGTCGTCCGCATGCTCCCAACTGTCACCGTCCCATTTCATTACCTGGCCGATCTCGGCATCGTTTTGAGCGATATGCTCAAACCGCACGGCTCCTTTGCGGATGTGACGGCTGACAACAGTCGTGTCGTCAATCAGACTATCGACAATAGCCTTGTTGCGAATCTTGTCCTTGCCGATCGTCGTGTCGGCGATGAGACTATCGATGATCGACTTGTGCTTGATTTTGTCCTTGCCGATCGTCGTGTCGGCAATCAGACTGTCGATGATAGACTTGTGCTTGATTTTGCTCTTGCCGATGGTGGTGTCGGCGATCAGGCTGTCAACAATTGAGTTTTTCTTGATCTTCCCGCTACCGATGGAAGTGTCCGGCACGTTGCCGGCCATGAAGGCATAAGGCACCGAACCTAACAATGTACGCGGCGTCATTTCGGCATCGGTGCCGACCTTTATCCCCAGCCAGCGGTCTTCGTCAAAGAAAAGATCTTTGGGGAAGTCGTTATCCTCGCCCAGCTTGACATTGAATTTACCGTTGTTTGTCGATACCGTCTTTGTTTCTCCCCAGAGGCTGTCGCCTATGTCGTTGTAAATGGCGAATCTGATCGACAAAGGCGGGGTATCGGGCACCGGATTGCCGGAGCCGTCGGTTAGATAACCCTGATAATGAATGAACTTGGGTGCGGCCACCGCTACCAGAGCCGTCGCCAGGACGGCTCCGGTTAACAGGATCATGAGCACAACTGATCGTTTCATATTGATAATCCTCTGTGTGAAGTTATGTTGTAAATATAGTCGAAAATTCGCGTTGGGGGTTCACCATTTTCTCTGCTTCGTGGTTCTATCGGCGCGATCCTAGCGTGCCGGAAATGAGACCGACTGCCGGCTGAACGGCTCAATCCGACCCAGGACGGTATCGATGCCCCGCTGTTCATGCCCCTGGTGTTCACGGTCCAGGGACTCCCGCCCGGGGCCGACCCCGACGCAGGCAGCTACTCAAGTAGTTGTAATAACCCGGTTCTTCGCTCTGAATCGCGGCCTTGTCCGGCGAAACAGTCTAGGCATTACTCGGTTTGGTGCTAGTCTATCGGGCAACAGGCTGCTCATGCGGACCGGCTCGACCGTTGTCGGCGCGTGCCTGATTCGGTTTTGTCGATCGATTCAACTGCCGGCGCCCCTCGGCCGACAACTGAAGTATGTCTGAACAAATTAAGGGAACCCATTTTCGACCCGATCAGTTATATTGTAGAAGTTGTATTGTGTCTGTAGCTATAGCCGCCGGCCGGGTCTTGGTGGGGGGCGCAAATCCGCCGGGAAGCTCGATATCTGTTCAGATCATAGCGTGGTCCCACCGAAGTGGCCGCGACCAGGGAACCAACCAAACGCCCTGCACGAGGTTATCATGAGTGCCCGCACCCTTTCGAATGTCGTCTTCTTGGTGTTTCTCCTGTCTTTTGGCGCCGCTATGGCCCAGCTCAGCCGCGGCGGCACCCCTCTCTCATTTACAAAGCTGCTACCGGATGATATTCCGACGGTGACAACCGGCCGGGTTGACGTGGCCGCTTACCTGGCCGAAGATGAGATCGAAGAGGCCGAAGGTTTGCCGTTCCGCTTCGGTGCACCGTTTGATGTCGATTATGATTTTATGACTATGGCCGCCTGGCACGAGTTTGCCGACGGTTCCCGGGTTGGTCGCCTGCGTATCGCATCGCCCGACGCCTACTCTATCAATCTGATCTATCGGAGTTACCATGTGCCCCAAGGGGCGCTTTTCTTTGTATACAGCGCCGATCAGGAGATGGTTATCGGTGCCTTTGACTCGCGCAACAACAAGGAGCACGGTCAGTTTGCCACCAGGCCGGTCAAAGGGGATGAAATAGTCCTCGAGTATTTTGAGCCGGCCGACGTGCGGCAGCAAGGGACTATTGTCATCTCCCGCATCGTTCACGGCTATAAAAACATGTTCAACTGGGATGTGGCCAGTCAGGCACTCGGATTTGGCAGTTCCGGCTCCTGCAACAACAACGTCAATTGTCCCGAGGGTGAACCCTGGCAGCGCGAAAAGCGCGGTGTGGCCATGGTACTGCTTTCCAGTGGAACCCGATGGTGTTCGGGGTCGATGATCAACAACACCCGCCAGGATGAGACGGCATATTTCCTGACCGCCAATCACTGCCTGGGGGGCGAGGCCAATTGGATCTTCATGTTCAACTACGAGAGCCCGTCCTGCGCCAATATCGACGGTCCGACCAACATGACCCTTCAGGGCTCGACCCTTTTGGCCAGTTATTCGACTTCCGATTTTGGCCTGGTCTTGCTGGATGAAGCCCCCCCGGATTCGTATTACGTATACTATAACGGTTGGGCCAGGGAAAACAACCCGTCGACCCGTTCGACCGGCATCCACCATCCTTCCGGAGATATCAAGAAGATATCGTTCGATTATGATCCGGTGACCTCGGCCAACTATCTGTCCACCACCGGCACCACTCACTGGCGGATCGGCAACTGGGAAGACGGCACCACCGAAGGCGGCTCCTCCGGCTCGCCCCTGTTTGACCAGAATCATCGTATCATCGGCCAACTCCACGGCGGTTACGCCTCGTGTACCAGTATTACGGCCGACTGGTATGGCAAGCTGTATATGTCCTGGAGCGGCGGCGGCTCGAGTTCCAATCGTCTTAGTAACTGGCTCGATCCGCTTTCTACCGGGGTCACATTCCTAGACGGATACGATCCCTTCGCCGGAGTTGCAATTACCCACACACCCTTGGAAGACACGCGCGATACGACCAACGACTACATGGTCGTTGCCGAAATTGAGTCCGCCTACGATCTTGTGCCCGACTCGCTATTGTTGATTTACGAAGCAGATGCCGTAGTCGACACCCTGACCTTGACCTATACCGGCCTCAACGCCGATTACAGCGCCGACATCCCGGCCCAAGCGCCCGGCACCGACATCAGTTACCATATGTTTGCAAAAGATGTGGAAGGCAACACCGACACTACCGAGGTCTTTGCTTTCAGTATCATTGATTTTGGCCTGGATGTATTTACGGCTGCCGATTCTATGTTTGTCGCCGCCTACGACACCGCCTGGTTCGATTTGACGGTTGTCAATACGGGACTATACGCCGATAGCTATCAATTTGATTTGTCCGGAAACAACTGGACGGCCACTATCTTTAATG
>JBDRES010000066.1:0-7117 GCA_043819515.1 bacterium | reverse complement strand
GCGTTGGTGTCAGAAACCCCAACGAACCGAGGTTGATGCCGAGGACCGGGGTGCCGCTGGGTCCGGCATGACGAGCCGAAGCCAATAAGGTACCATCGCCACCCATCGAGACCAGCACGTCAACCAGCCCGGCAATCTTGTCGCGTGCGGCAAACTGGAACGTCTGATCGGGTAACTCTCGCAGCTCATCGCACAGGACAATCTCCACGCCCCGCTCACTCGACCACCGGACGAAGGTCTCGATTGCCTGCTCGGCTCCCGGCCTTTTGAGGTTTGCAATCAATCCTAACCGCATATAGAATCCTCAGTTGAGAAGCTACCAGATTGGGGTAGCAAATGCAAGCGCGACGTCTGAACGGTCAGCGGTTGCGATCACGGATATAACGAGCGATAAACGTCAGCTTACCGTGTGGATCGTCACCCAATTCAGCGACCGCCTCGTCGATCAGGCGTTCGACATCTGCCCTGGCCTGCTCGGATCCAACGACGGCCGGATAGGTCGCCTTTTTGTTGCGGGTATCGGATCCGACTCGTTTCCCCAGTAGATCCTGATCACCTTCAATGTCGAGAATGTCATCGACAATCTGAAAAGCCAGTCCGATATTTTCGCCGTAGACACTGAGTCGAGCGCGCATGGCGTCGTCGGCATCGGCCAGAATAGCGCCTATCAGAACCGAACATTGAATCAGGGCGGCTGTCTTCCGGCGATGGATATTCTCCACCTCGGATCGGCTCACTTCGCGTCCTTCGGCTGCCATATCCGCCATCTGGCCGCCGATCATACCCTGGGTTCCGACGGCATGAGCCAGCAGTCGCACCGCCTCGATTGATCCCGTGCGAGCCATCAAGTCGAAGGCCATGACATGGAGAGCATCCCCGGCCAAAACAGCGATCGCCTGGCCACGCTTCCGGGCACTGTCGGTATCGCCGCCAAATTTCCTGTGGCAGGTCGGCTGACCGCGCCGCAAATCGTCATCGTCCATGCAAGGCAGATCATCGTGAATGAGCGAGTAAGTGTGCACCATCTCCAGCGCCGCCATGGCATGGTGAATGGCCGGGTCGTCGCCCGTTGCCACTCCCCCGGCGAACTCATACGCACTCATGGCCAATATTGGACGCAGTCGCTTGCCGCCGGCCACCACCGAATAGCGCATAGCCTCGTGGAGCATCTTCGGCTCAGCCTCGGTCGATGGCAGGTAGTCCAGAAGCAGCCGGTCAATGGTTTCGGTGATGACCATGAGTTCGGTCATCATGTTGCTCGCTGGCGTGGTCATGGTCAAGCGTCCTCGCCCCCAAAGTCCTCTTCGACCACCACCTCGTTCTTCTTGGCGATTAGCTTGATCTTCTCCTGGGCGGCCGTCAGCTTCTTCTGGCAATCCCTGGCCAAAGCCAAACCCTCGGAATAGAGGTCGATCGACTCATCCAACGACAGCTCGCCGGACTCCAGTCCCTGGGTTATCTCTTCGAGGCGAGCCAGCGAAGACTCGAAGTCCCTAGGCTTTTTCTTTGCGGGCATGTTTTTGCTTTCCTTTTACTTCCTCGACAAACGAGACAATACGGCCGTCGGTCAGAAGCGTCTCCATGCGATCGCCGGGAATGATCTCACCGGCCGATCGCAAAACCTGACCGCGCGGCAGGCGACGCGACACCGTATAACCACGGGCCAGAATCCTCAGCGGCGACAGCGCCTCCAGTTTTGCCGCTACCAAAGATAACCGGTGCCGCCATCGTTCGAAACCGGTTTTTCCGGCGCGGATCATCTGTTGTGTCAACTGATCCAGCGCCTGCTGCCTCTGGTAGGTCATATCCAGCGGCCGGGCCAGGACCGGTCTGGCCAGAAGCGCTCGCAACTGCTGATCGGCACGATTTAGAACAGCTTCGAGTAATCCTGCCTGGCGCTTTTGATGAAAGCGAACCGACTCCAGGAACTCGGCCCGGGACCACACCGCCAGTTCGGCCGCTGCCGATGGTGTCGGGGCGCGCATATCGGCCGCCAGATCGGACAGGGTGGTGTCGACTTCGTGACCGACGGCTGAAATAATCGGCAGCCGCGAGGCGACTACGGCGCGAACCAACTGCTCGGTATTGAAGCACCAGAGATCTTCGAGCGACCCACCACCGCGACCTATGATTATCAGGTCAACATCGTTGCGGGTATTGAAGTATTCAATGCCCTGGACAATGGTCGCCTCGGCTCCATCCCCCTGAACCTGAGCGGGATAGATCAGCAATTGGACGGCGTCGTTGCGACGAGTGGCGATTTGGATGATATCGCGGATAGCGGCGCCTGTAGGTGATGTTACAATGCCTATCCGATGAGGATAACGTGGCAGCGGTTTCTTGCGGTCAGGTTCAAACAAACCTTCGAGCGAGAGCTTTTCGTGAAGTTGGCGGAAAGCGAGCTCCAGCTCACCAACTCCCACCGGCACCAGCTTACGGCAGTTGAGCTGGTAGCTACCCCCTTTTTCGTAGACGGTGATGTCACCGTAAGCGAGGACTTTCTGGCCGTCCTTCGGCTCAAACTTGAGCTTGGCCCCGACCGCTCGCCACATTGTAGAGCGCATGACGGTGCGCTCGTCCTTGAGATTGAAATAGCGATGCCCGGACGAGTGATGCAGGTAGTTGGAGATTTCTCCCTGCACCCAGACATCGCGGAACGACGACTCCAGGCGGTCCTTGATCATGCGCGTGATAGCGCTGACGCTGTATGCTTGCGGCTGCTCCGGCATGGCCCAGTATAGGTGGGCGGAGCGCTAGCGGTCAATCACAAAACACCCGAGGGGTGTTTCATTGGCTTCGGGAAGTCAGGAGTTAAGTCAGCAGGAGCGCCAGGCACCTGACCTACGGGGACTGCAGTATCACTGCAATACAGATTCCTTATCATGAAGAAACTTGTTCGTGCAGTAGGCGAGGCATATAGTCCACTGTGCCAAGAAGGCAACATGATCTACATCGTCTCTTATAACCGTGAAACCGTCTGCAGTGTATTTTTCAGGAAAAATCGACTCCCCAAACGATGCCGAATACACGTCGTCTGGCATACCATCGAGATCATTGTCCCGGTAGTAGACGACGATTCTGTCCTTGCTCGGTTGAGTCGCTCCCCTGACAGTATCAATGCTTTGCATCGATTCGGGTGGAGAGTCAATTGTTACGTACAGACCCCTCTTTCCGATCCTTTCAAGACGAACATTCACGTAGCCAATACCGCCCGGACCCGTTCGGTAGGAAGAGGAGAGAATTCCCCCAGCCTTGTCCAGCGTGTCGTTCAACTGCTTGTATTGAGACAACCACCAAGCATTGCTCTTCATGGTAGCTATTATCGAAGTGCTGTCTTGAGGAGGGATCTCTTGGACTCTACTGGCATGCTCCTGCCCTCCTCCCGAAGACTCCTCAATAGCATACTCGACTGCATAGTAGGGCCAGATGATCGCTTGAACAGTTGGCACTACTTCGCCGAACAGCAACCAGTCGAAGAAACCATGCCGCTGAGCATACTGCCAATTGAAGATCACGCCGGACACCATGAAACCGACGAAGTAGACATTGAGAAGAGACCGATTTAGGCCATCGCGCCACTTGTTCATTGTACCTCCAAAAGCAACTACGCCCCCACTGAAGTTTGGACTCATCGCCTATAACACATACTTAGTGGTCTAGTTAGCAGATGTCAATTGAATACTCAGCGCCTTTAGTATCACTCGCGCCAGCTTGTTGTTGATGCCCTGCAATGCTGTCAGTTGCTCGACGGTCGCCTCGCGGATGCGTTTGACCGAGCCGAATTCTTTCAACAGCATCTGTCGCTTGGCGGGGCCGATGCCGGGGATATCGTCGAGGGCGGATTTGATCGTCCGTTTCTGCCTCACCTTGCGATTGTAAGTTATCGCAAAGCGATGAGCCTCGTCGCGGATCTGCTTGAGCAAAAACAGCGCCGGCGAGCGACGGTCGATGGTGATGGCATCGCTGACCCCAGGCAGGAAGACTTCTTCCAGCCGCTTGGCCAGTCCGATGATCAATTGGTCGTCAAATCCCAGACGTCTGATCTCCGCGTCTGCCGACGATAGCTGCCCCTTCCCCCCATCGACCACGATCAGATCCGGCGGCGTGCCGTTCTCTTCGTTGATGCGATGGAAGTAGCGACCGATCACTTCGCGCATCATCGCAAAATCATCCTGACCGACAACACCTTTGATCCGAAAATGACGATACTGAGATTTCTTGGGCCGGGCGTTTTCGAAGTAAACACAGGACCCGACCGCATCGGACTCGCCGGTGTTGGAGATATCAAAGCAAGCCATCGTGCGGGGCGAGCGCGGCAACTGTAGAGCATCCTTGAGGCTGACCACCATCTTGCTGACCCGTTCGCTGTGGCCGCGTTTCTGTATCAGCAGTTCGTCCAATAGCAGGCGGGCATTGGCCGCGGCTAACTCGACCAGCTTGACTTTCTGGCCCTTCTTTGGCGCGTGCACCAATACCCGCGACCCTCGCAGTTTTCTTAGCCACCGAGCCAGCAGGCCGGCATCATCGATTTCAATCGGCAGGAATACTTCCTCGGGCAAGTTGGGCTGATGATTGTAATATTGCCCCAAGAACATATCGAGAACATCTTGATCGATGTCATCGGGATCGGCCGTCAACTGAAAATCCTGACGACCAATCAACGCTCCCTGCCTGATCTGCATGACAACTGCAACCGCATCGGCGGCTTCGCGGGCCAGAGCAATAATGTCGCGGTCGACCACTTCGCCCACGTCGACGTTCTGCGTAAACATGACTCTCTTGACCGCCTCAATCTGATCACGAAGCAGCATGGCCTCTTCGAATTCCATGGCTTCCGCGGCCGCTTTCATCCGCCCGGCAAGTTGCTCGAGAAGCTCCTGGGTTTTGCCTGAAAGGACCATGATGACCGCCTCGATATTTTGGCGATAATCCTCCTGGGACTGAAAACCGTCACACGGACCACCACACCGCTTGATATGATAATCCAGGCAGACCTTCTGCTTCTTGCCTTTCGGATGCGGAATCTGAAGGTTACAGGTGCGGATCTTGAACATGTTGGTCAATAGCGCCACCGTCGACCGCATCGACTTGGAACTGGTATAGGGACCGAAGTAAGTAGCTTTGTCTTTGGTCAATCGGCGAACCACAAGCACCCGCGGAAACGGCTCATCGGTAGTCACCCTTATATACGGAAAGTGCTTGTCATCTCTGAGGTTCACATTGTACCGCGGCTTGTACTCGCGGACCAGGTTGGCCTCCAGAATGAGCGCCTCCACCTCGTTGTCGGTGATCATCAGCTCCACACCGACCGTCTTTGCTACCAGACGCGCCGTCTTGCCCTGGGGGTGATGCGATGAGTGGAAATAGGTGCGGACGCGATTGCGCAGGTTTTTGGCCTTGCCGATGTAGATGATCGAGCCCCCGGCGTCCTTGAAGAGATAGACCCCGGCCGAAGTCGGCAGGTTTTTGAGTTTGTTTTGCAGTTCCGCGTTGGCGGCTTTCATGGCTCACGATCCGGTCGCTGCTTGAGAAGTATTCGGCGGGCGCCGACGTACCGTTTGGCCCAATAGGTTTCACTCATACTGCTGATGATCGCACCGCGGGAGGAGGACGCATGTAGAAACTGATCCTCGCCGGTGTAAATGCCTACGTGCGATACCGCGCTGTGATCGGTCTTGAAGAACACCAGATCACCAAAGTCGAGATGGTTTCGATGCATTTCGACGCCGTCGGTGTACTGCATGGCGACGGTGCGCGGGAGGATCCGACCATCAAACTGTTTGAAGACATCGCGGACTAACTGCGAGCAATCCAGCCCTGACCCGTAGCGCGAGCGACCGGCGTACGAAGTCCCCAGATAACTCCGCATGATCGATCCCAGACGGAGACGGTCGTTGGTGGTGTAGTCTGTCTGGGCCGGCGGCGCCTCGGCACGGCGAACATCGCCGGCGGTCCGATACCGCGGATACGGGTGGCAGCCCAGCGTACAGACGCCGATGAGAATTGCTATGAAGAGTAGTTTTTTCATGCCAGCTTCGGGTATACTTGTCCAAATCGTCTGGCATAGTATAGCCGAGTGGCCAAAATCAGAGCAACAACAAAGGCCAGGTACCAGCCATAGTAGAACCCGGCCAGGAGAGTCAATCCCAGAAGCGGCACTTTTGTAGCCAACAGCAGCAGCGCGTGTGATTTGAAAACAGTGGCCGCCGCCACCAGAGTGGCCGCCAGGATGGACAAGTAGACCAGTTCCGCTGCCGCAGCTTGCCAGGCAACTGCGACCGACGCCAGAAGGCAACCTAGAGACAACAACTTGACGAGCGTCGCCGGCAGCACGAGCGCAACCGTACGCTTGCCGGTGGACTCATCGCCGGCCTGGTCGAGCATTGTTGTCAGCATGTGGGTCGCGGCGACCGTCAGAGCAAAATAAACCGCCAGCAACCAGCTAGCATAATGCAGACTGGATGCCGCCATCAGTGGCACCAGCAAACCGTAAACGATAGTGTCGACCAGCAGCCCGGCCAGCGGGCGATCCTTCAGTTTCGCCGGAGGAGCCGAGTAAAGCCAGCCTAGTACAAACAAGAGCAGCAGTATCAGCCGGTTCCAGGTGCTGCCGGCCGAGGACAACAGCAAGCCGGCCAGGGAACACACCAAATACGCCACCATGAGATTACGCTCCGTTAGCCAACCGTTTTGCAGAAAGCCCATCTTACGATTAGTAAGGTCGCTCTCATAATCGTGAACCTGGTTTAGATAATAGGCTCCGGCAGCAATCAGGATCATAGCAATCAGTTTGATAGCATCGCTAAACCCCAAACTGTCGCTGTGACTCTGGAAATGAACCGTGATCAGGTACACCGATAGAATTGGCAGCCAGAGCATGGGACGCGCGGCAAAGACAAGATCCCACGCCCGCATAGCTACAGCGCCTGCAGGTAGAAATATACAAACGGCGCCGCAAACAACAGCGAATCAAATCGATCCAGAACACCGCCGTGACCCGGAATGATGGCCGAGGAGTCTTTGATACCCAGCGCCCGCTTCCACATCGACTCGACCAGATCGCCCAACTGACCAAAAACAGATGCCCCGACCGAGAGGGTCAGGACATGGACCAGGC
>JBDRES010000065.1:0-12096 GCA_043819515.1 bacterium | reverse complement strand
ATAAAGGCAATTATCAGCCATGTTATCACACTTCTGACGCCGCTGTTGTCACATCTTGGCGGTAAGGGTCTGGGGAGTAATGGCATTGTCGTGACCCTAACAAGTGTTGACAGCCTTCAAAAGCAGTTCCGTTCAACAATTGACAATCCGACATTATCAGTCGGGACCTTTGCCCGTCAGTTAGAACTTATTATGGACCGGAACACCCTCAAGGCACCTATCTCAGAGATCGAGGTCGCGATCCCGAATGAGAATATCGTTGCGCTTCTATCGCGACAGGTTTTCTTTGATTCCTCCGATCACATCACAACCGATTGCCATAGTGAACCGGAACTGCTCCGAATACTTACCGACCACAATGTCCGGGCGATCTCGATGACGTCGGCCTACCTGCCTGAATCGAGTTATGAACTGGTTGGGGCATCTGACATTCGCAAGGCTCAAATGCCGACATCACAACTTTTCCCAACCAAGGGATTGCGCTTGTTCAAACAGCCGGTTGAAACGCGGGTCACTACCAACAACAATCTCCCGGAATCCCTTAATACTAATCATGGTCAATATCAGATAATAAGAAACCGTGGACCCTGGCGGTTATCCGGGGATTGGTGGCGAAGTAGTTATGACCGCCTCTATTACCAATTGGAGACAACCAACCACCACAGGTTTCTGACTTACTTTGATAGCCAGGACAGTCATTGGTACATTCAAGGGGGATATGACTAAAGGTCCTTTTGAACCCCGCCAATGTCTTTAGCCCTCATGATGATTGCCATGACCGAATACGTCGAACTACATACCCACTCCAATTTTTCGTTCCTTGATGGCGCCTGTCACCCTGAAGATCTGGCCAAGCATGCAGCCGGGACAGGTTATAGAGCGCTGGCCCTGACTGACCATAACGGTTTTTACGGCCTTGTGCGCTTCAACAAAGCAGCGCTTGAAAACGGCATCAAACCAATTGTCGGTTCTGAAATTACATTGGAGAACGGCCACCATTTGGTTTTTCTCGTCACAGATTCCGTTGGTTATGCCAACCTATCTCAGATGCTGACGCTGGCGTCTATGAAAGGCAAAAAGGGTGAGGCCACAGTTGCTACAGAGATACTTAAGCAACACCACCAAGGTCTCATTGCACTTTCAGGTTGCATCAAGGGGGAGATATCATCAGCTCTTCTGGGCAGTGAAGTAGACAAGGCTGAAGAAATTGCCCGGTACTATGACGAACTTTTTGGCGCCGGCAATTTCTACCTGGAGCTTCAACATCACCTGCTACCCCATCATGATCTGTTGTGTGAACAATTATCCCAGTTGGGTCGTCGTCTCGGGATCCCCATAGTTGCCACTAACAATGTCCACTACCTCACCCCCGACGGTCGACGTTTACAGGATGTGCTGACCTGTATCAAACACCACACTACTTTGGACAATGCCGGCGCCGTATTGTATCCCAATGCCGAGCGCTATCTCAAGTCTCCGGCTGAAATGATTGCGCGCTTCAGGAATTACCCCGACGCTATTGCCAATACCGTCGCGATAGCAGAGCGCTGCAACTTCATTCTGGAGAAGCTGGACACATCACTTCCCGACTTTGCCGTATCCGATGGAGAGACCACCGACAGCTACCTTCGCAAGCTAACCTATCATGGCGCCGGGAGGCGTTACGATGAACTCTCAAGCGACGTTATCAGTCAAATTGAGCACGAGCTTGGAATAATAAAAAGACTCAACCTGGCCGGGTATTTTCTGATAGTCTGGGACATAGCGAGTTTTTGCAAAAACAACGGCATTCTCTGTCAGGGGCGGGGTTCGGCGGCAAATTCGGCAGTGTGCTACTGTCTGGAAATCACCGCGGTCGATCCGATCAAACTGGGACTTTTGTTTGAGCGTTTTGTTTCCGAGCATCGCCGGGAGCCGCCCGATATCGATATCGACATCGCCAACAACCGCCGTGAGGAGGTCATCCAATACGTCTACAACAAGTACGGACGTGAGCACGCCGCTATGGTGTGTGAAGTTATCAGTTATCGGGGGCGTTCGGCAGTACGTGATGTCGGCAAGGCGCTCGGCTTTTCGATCGATGAAGTCGGCAAGTTGGCCAAGTTGATGGACTATTGGACGCAAGGAGATGAAATCGAAGAGCGCATTATCGAGGCCGGCTTCAACCGTCGGGATCGACGTATTCATTTGCTCATTGATCTTGTCAAGCAGATCAGACGCTTCCCGCGCCACCTGGGGATACATGTGGGAGGGATGATTGTCACCAAAGCTCCCTTGTCAAAAGTAGTGCCGATTGAAAACGCCTCCATGCCCGATCGTTCGGTGATTCAATGGGACAAAGATGATGCCGAGGAAGTACGCTTTGTGAAGATTGATCTTCTGGGCCTGGGGATGCTGTCGCTGTTGGATATCGCCTTCACGTTGATCAAGAAGCATCGCGGAATCTCAATCGACATGGGGTGCCTTCCGCATGATGATCCCAAGGTGTATGAATTGATCTGCAAAGCCGACACGGTCGGCGTGTTCCAGATCGAATCACGCGCCCAAATGAACACGCTTCCCCGCCACCAACCACGCCGGTTTTATGATCTAGTGATTGAGGTAGCCTTGATTCGTCCCGGACCGATCCAGGGTGATATGGTTCACCCTTATCTGCGCCGTCGTAATGGTGAAGAAGAAATCACTTATCCGCATCCGATTCTGAAGCCGATACTTGACCGCACCCTGGGCATTCCCCTGTTTCAGGAACAGGGCATGCGGGTTGCCATCGAAGCCGCCGGGTTTACTCCCAGCGAGGCAGATGAACTGCGCCGCGCCATGGGGCATAAACGATCTCATGAAAAAATGCAGGCCCTGGCTGAACGCCTGATCGACGGCATGAAACGTAACGGGATCGCACATGAAGCCGCTCTCAAGATCTTTGACCAACTGTCCGCTTTTGCCGATTTTGGGTTTGCCGAATCGCATGCCGCATCTTTTGCGCTGCTGGTGTATGTTTCGTGTTATCTGAAAGTTTACTATCCGCAGGAGTTTTATTGTTCACTTCTGAATGCCCAACCGATGGGTTTTTATTCGCCTTCGACAATCATTTATGAGGCTCAGCGCCGCGGGATTGTCTTTCGCGATGTCGATATCACCAGGAGTGAGTGGGATTGCACAGTTGAAGATGATGCTGTCCGCCTGGGGTTTTGTCTGGTCAAAGGCCTGGGTAAATCGGCTAAGGACCAGATCGAACCGGAGCGTACCAGGCGTGCTTTTGATTCGGTCGAGGATTTTGTTTTTCGGACTGAACTCCACCGGGATGGACTTGAGCAATTGGCCACCATCGGTGCTTTCCGAGCCTTTGGTTTGTCACGGCGTCAGGCGCTATGGAAGGTTCTATCACTTCTGAATCGGAAACAAGATGAGTTTCGCCTGCAAACACCTGAGAAGGGTCACGATCTTTTGCTGCCTATGAATCCGATCGAATCAATGGTGTCTGATTTCAAAGGTATGAGCCTTTCAACCCAGCCACACCTGATGACCATGGTTCGTGATGAGTTGCGGCAGAAGAACATTGCCGCGGCGGCAGACCTGAACGACCGGCCCAACAGCCGGGTCGTTGTCACCGCCGGCGTCGTCGTGATTCGTCAACGGCCTATGACCGCCAAGGGATTTATGTTTATCACCCTGGAGGACGAAACCGGCTTTTCCAACATCGTCGTCAAACCGAACATATTGAAACATTATCGTAAAGTCATTGTCCGTAACCGCGGACTGATAGTCACGGGTCAGTTGGAAAAACGTGATGGCGTGATCAATGTCATCGGCCACCACTTCGAACCCCTGACGATTGACCAGCAGCGCATCAAAATCAGGAGCCGGGATTTCAGGTAGGCGATGAGCAGCGACAATCCAGAGCAGTCGCGGGCAATCGTACATCGCACGAATTCACTCGGGACTTCCGCTTCTCAACACCTGCGGCAATACAAAAGTCCCTTGCCGATGGTCAGCACGGTCGCGTCGACCCGTTTGTCGGACATGGCATTGTCAACAAACGACTGCAGCTGTTCCTTGTGGCTGATCACATTGTCGGCAACCAGAATGCCCCCGGAGGCCATCCGCGGAACAATCAGATCGTAAGCCGCTTGATAGACTTCCTTCTCGGCATCCAGAAAACAAAACGAAATGTTCTCGCATGCGTCGATCCGTTCCAGCGCGTCAGCTTCAATCAGATCGACCCATTCAGTTACACCGGCTGTCGCCAACGTCTCGCGGGCCAGCGCCGCCTTGTCGGCGAGGATTTCAAATGTTGTCAGTTTGCGATTGGCGACCCGACAGGCCAGCGCGATCCATAGAGCCGAATAGCCGCCACTGGTTCCGATTTCGAGCCATTCACCAACTGGTGCTTGAACAGCCATGAGCGCCAGGAACCGACCTGTCTCGGGCGGCACCTGTCTCAGGCGCTGCATCCGAGAGGTGTTATTGGCGCGATCGCGCGCATCGGCGGCCTCGAGATAGGCCATGCGCTTCAGGATTGGTCGAGGGATATCACCGAACATCATTTTGCTCGTCCATCGGTAGAATCCGACGGCGATGTTCTCACCGGGCTGCCGTAACACTTGCGCGTGTGCAGTTCATATCCCTGCTCGGCAAATTCCAGTTGTCTGGCCAGCCACCTCCGGCGGCCAAGCTCTCGATACTCGCGGGCTCGCTCTTCGATATCAAAGAACGGCCGGCAGACATCGCACGGAAACTCGGCGCAGTCAAAGCATAGCTCGACGCCCTTCTCGATGGCGCATTTTCTGACCGGGCACTCCGGATAACCGTCACCATGATGACAGCACTTGGTGCAGGTGAACCAGTTGCCGTCATCGGCAAAGAAGTCTAATCCCTTCTTAAACTCGGTGTAGTTGAACTCTCCCACAGTATGGGGCATCCAGTAGCCGCATCCCATCGACTCCAACCATTCGGCCAGTTCCCGAGCCAGTCCCCGGAAATGCGGGTACCCCTGCCAGCGAGCGCAGTGTCCACCGTACAGGCCGCAATACGTAATCAGCTCTTCGGGCTTCATTGTAAAATCACCTCCGACAGTTTTTGCAGATCGGCAATCTCGGCGTCGGGAATTGCTTCCGATTCGTTTAGTATCGCCCCCCGGTTGACCCAAATCGCCTTAATGCCGACGTTGTTCGCGCCGCCGATGTCGGACTTCAAACTGTCTCCGACCATAACAACCTGGTCAGGCCCGAGTCCCAAACGCTCCAGAGTCAAATCAAACACTCGTCGATCCGGTTTGCCGATGCCGATTTCGCCCGAGATCGTTATCACCTCGAACCATCGGCGCAAATCGGCACCATCGATCTTCTCCGTTTGTAAGTCGATAGTGCCGTTGGTCAGCATGGCCAGGCGATACTCCCCTTTGAGCTGCTCCAGGCACGGAAAGACGTCGTCAAAGACCGGATGATGGCGGCGTCTTTCCTGCATGAACTCGCCGGCCATCTCGGCCGGATCGACATGTCCGATCAGATTGAGTTTCTTCAGCGACTGCCACCAGGCCTCAAGGCGATATTGTCCTAACCACTCCTGCATTCTTACCGCCTGATCATCGTCTCCACCAAGCCGCGCCCAGAGTCCTTCCCACGAGCTCATGCCGACCGTGCGGGAGTACTCGGCCAATGGCGAAGCATACCATATCTCTCGCGCCGTCAAACGCACCGTCTCCCGGAATTGCTCCACGTCCAGATCGTGCCGCCGCGCAAGGCGATCTCCCATTATCCTCAGAGTGAGGTCACGCGTGGCCTCATCGGCGTAGAGCGTATCATCAAGATCGAATATGATCGCTTCAGGTTTCATCAGGGATCTTCACTATCTTATGTACTAGAGTGTATTCTCTGGCCGTGCTCCCCAGCTCTTTTGCGAGCTTCTCTGTCAGGTGAACGCGCTCGGTCATCTCGGGAGCAATGTCCCAATCATCGGGGAAAGTGGCTTCTATAATCGCCAGATCGACGCCGTTGACCAATTGCCTGACGCCATCACACATACCGGTATCGCCGGTGATGGCAACGACGCTGTCGCCATGAGTAATGCGATAGCCGACAGCCGGTATCTGCGCAAGCACTTCGGCGCCGGCGATGCTGCCGCAGTGAACGACGGGAAATGACTCAATCCGCATATCGCCGATGCTGGTGACCCTCTCGGCCGATTGGCGGTCGATCGCAAAGCCGATGGAGTCGGCGTAGCTATCGGACAACGCCTTCACAAGGTATTCCGATTCTCCACATCCTTCCGGAGCGATAATCGGCAGCGTCTTCGAGCGCCCGACCATGCGCATATAGCCGAGCAACGTATACAACCCGCCCATGTGATCAAAATGACCGTGGGTGATGGCGATAGCATCAAGCGAGGCCGGCCGAATGTTGCGCTGGCGCAAGTCTCTGAGGACGCCGTCACCGCAGTCGACCAGCAGTCGCGTTTGGTCGGCGGTGATCAACACGCTCTGAGACACGCCGGCCTGACTGAAAAGAATGTCGACTGAAATGCCCTTCGATTCCCAATGATACATGAGCTACACCTTTACTGTCAGCCATCGCCCGCGGCGATAATAGACATAAAATCCCAGGCTGGCGATAATGGTCGCGAGTGAAATAATCCACCAAATTGAATTCTGAGTGTAACCCAGAATCGAAGTGAAGATGACTATCGGGCCAACCTCCAGCGCCCAGGAGTGGATGATGTTCATTATCATCGTGGGAGTGTTCAAGCCCACGCCCATGTGGATTTCCTGCATCATGAAGAAGGCGCCCAGAAATGGGAAAGAAACTGCAAAAATCCGCAGCATCGAGACGCCATACTCAATCGTCACGGAACTGTCAAAAAACATACCCATGAGCTGCCTCGGGAAGACCACCGAGATCACGGCAAACCCGGCCATGATCAGGATGCCCAGCAGGACCGCCTGATCGGCGGTTTTTTTGGCCCGATCAAGCTTGCCGCTGCCGATGTTGTGGCCGATCAGCGACGAAAGTCCTAAGCCGATTCCGACCAGAACCATGATCCCGAAGTGGGTCACCTGATTACCGACGCCATAGGCGGCGACAACATCGGTCCCAAAGGCGGCGATCAACGGCGTTATGACCAATCGAGCGCTGGAGAACGACATGTCCCCCAGCCAGGCCGGGATGCCAATCTTCAGCATCTTCCACATCGAGGCAATTGAAATCGGCACCTTGCTGCGAAGATGCAGTTTCACGTTAGTGTGATCACCATAGAGCAGATACAGGCCCACGCCAAACGTGAGAGTATAACTAAACACCGAGGCAACTGCCGCGCCCTCGATGCCCATGGCCGGAACACCAAAGTAACCGAAGATGAAAACCGGGTCCAGAACGGCATTGAGAATATTCGATGCGATCATCAAGTACATGGCCATCTGTGGATTGGCGATCCCCCGCATGGCGGTGTAACAGGAATAGGTAGCATACATAATGCCCATACCCAGGAACATGATTCGACCGTAAGCGATACCGTCGCGCAACGCGTCCCCTTCGGCTCCCATCAAAATCAGCATCTGCTCGACCGCCAGGAATCCAACAAAACCGAGGAGAAATCCAAAGAACAACTTCAGGACCAGTGTCTCCTTGATAGCCGTCTCGGTCTTATCAAAGTCCTTCTCGCCATACCGGCGGGAAATGATCGCCACTGATCCCGGCCCCACCAGTTGATTGAATGAGAAAAACATCCACATGATGGTGCCGAAGAAAGTCAGCGCCGCCACACCGGTCTCTCTACCGGGGAGTTGGGCCACCCAGTAGGTGTCGGCCAGGTGGTAGATGTTCTGGCTCAGAAAGCCGAACATTGACGGCAATCCCATTTTCAGGATGGATCCAATGATCGAACCCTGAGTATAGTCGGCGCGTTTTTTGGCATCAGGTTGCGACACTAGTCCTCCAATAGTCTACAAAGTACAAGCCGCCGCCCGACTCTCAAAACAGAATCTGTCGGCGAACTGCCGGCTCTTGGAAGCTGTTACGATTATGGCACCGGATAGGTTCGCAACTGCTAAGACTGCGGTTATAGACAGAGACCCTCGTCCCTGTCCGATACGGACCATACCGCATTCCTGTCTGTGCTGAACCCATTCACCAATCGATTTGTTTAGCGAGGCCATGCGCGCCTGTATGTTACGGAGATACAAGGCGATATTCGTATTACTTGATGTACTATATCATATCAAGAATTCCACTCCCAAGGCAAATGGCTTGGACGACACGGCTGACCGTCGTATATTTGAATTGTGAAGCAGCGAACCGACGGGGATCAGTTCGTATCGTCGGCACAGAAGAAGATAGGAAGGGGAATCATCATGCAAACGTACATTCTCATGACAAAGCTGGCGCCGGAGGCCGGCCGGCAGATCAAAGAGCGCGCCCGTATGGGTCAGACCTGGATGAAACAGGTCAAGGAAGCCTGCCCGGAAGTGAAATTCATCGGTCACTGGGCGGTTCTGGGTGATTTTGATTTTATCAGCATCTATGAGGCGCCGGACCCCGATGTGGCTGCCAAGGTGTCTATGATCAGCCTGGCCAACGGCGCCTACCAAGCGCAATCGTGGACGGCCATCGAGTACAAGCGGTTCATCGAGCTGACCGAAGAAATCTGATCCGGCGGTCACCAGTTCAGGACGCAGCCTACGCCAAGCGTTTGTGATTTCGGGCAGAAGGACGGCACCACTCGCCAGCTGAAAGCCGACCGGCGTTGATTGTAGCTGTCGACGCTTCGACCAACGGTGGCGATATCATAGGTGGCGCTCGCCAGCAGCCCGGCGGCGCCGGTGAGCATGATGGCTGAGGCCGTGTTGGAGTGATCACCGTCTGAGAGGGCATCAGCCACTCCCGCCACCAAACCTACGCCCATCACCACCCCACATCCCAGGCGAATCGCCGCTCCGCTGAAGGCATGCCGCCGTTCGGCGTAAACATGTCCGCCGCTCGGTCCCAAAATTAGACCCGAAGCCGCGATCCAAAAACCTGCGAAGCCGGCCACATCGCTGTTTCTGCCTCCATTATGGCCCCAGACCATGAGTCCTGTTCCTGCCAGACTCAAGCCGAGGGTCGGACCCAGCGAGTAGGCCAGCGCCTTGCCCCTTGATTTCGTAACCTCCTCAGCTGCCACTGATGATGGCACCGGGATTGTCAGAATCGTACAAACGAGCAATGCCACACAGATGCCACTTCGCATCGTACGTGCCCGTACTCCATTGGCAGATTTTCCCATGGCGTTCGACTTCCCCATCCGCCTACTCCGGAGCCAGCCGCAGCAGAGGCCGTGTCAAACAAGTCGGTCCACCGGCGCCCTTGTGTGATATCTCCGATCCCTCGTATTCTGTTACATCCACCGCCGCCACCTCCAGCCGCCCTTTGGTAACCGGATTGCCCGCCAGCATGACACACCGCCTTGGAGCAACCGCCAGCACATTGCAGCCCATACTCTCAAACTCACTATCGGGCACTTCAACCAGCTGCATCCCCCGGTCTAATAGCCACTGCCGAAACCTGACCGGCAGAAGCCGCGAATAGACCAGGACCAGGTCTCTGTCAAGCGGACTCAAGACAGACATCAGATGAAAGACATCGTTGGGCCCTTCCCAATGCGGCAGAGGAACCACTACCAGGTCGTCAACCATGCCGGTCGTCAGCTCGCGCAGTTGCGCAATGCCATCGTCATTGGTGCGATACCCCTGCCCGACTACCAGCGTCCGGTCGTCCAGCCAAACCACGTCTCCCCCCTCCAGTCTGCCCGGATCGTTGATCGTACCTAGTATCGGAATCCCGATCTCCCTCAGATGCCCGGCCGCTGCCGTCGGTTCTTCGCGACGAAGCTCCTTGCCCATATTGCACAGTATCACTCCCTGCCTGGTCGGCAACAGGGCATCTCGTACATAGATCGAGTCAGGACTGAGCGTCTCATGCGGCGGCAGATAGACTACGCTTGAAGCCGTCGCCGTCACCAGCCGTGCAAAACGATTGTATTGCTCCAAGGCTCTCTCGAACTCTGGAACTCCGTTGTAATTCAGTCGGCCGGCATAACGATCAAGATTGGCCTGCGACACAAACGCGTCGCGAGCGTGCCTGAGCACGATAGTCTCTATTGAGCCGTACTCAGAGTGACTCGAATTTGCAATAGATCTGAAGTTTCTCATATGGTCAGGGGCGGGCTACGAGTGAATAGTGATTTGCCTTAGACGTTCGCGCATGGCCGGAGCATACCAAATCTCGACAAACCGCTCAATTGACGGTTGTTCACAAGGGGCATAACGGTCCGCAATCGGCTTTCGCAGGAGTGACTTGATTTGGGCAAAGGCCGTCGCATCGTAGCCATAATTTTCCTCGGCAACGATCAACGCTCGATTCAGAAGCACGCTAGCCTCAGCCAGTTCGTCCACCAGGCCGATTCGTAACGCATCCTGTGGGCCGTACATTCGCCCGCACAACAAGATTTCCTCGGCGTATTTTGAACCCACCAGGTGCCGCAATATTTCGACGCTCCCCGCAAATACCGTAGCACCAAAAGTCACCTCATTCAGGGAGATCTTGGCGCCGGAATCGACCATTACCCGATAATCGCACGCGTTGGTCAGCATGCACCCACCGGCGATGCAATGGCCGTTAATGGCCGCAATCAGTGGTTTGGGAGACAAGTACAACCGGTTGTAGAGACTGGAGAATTTCTGCAGAAAGCGGCCGAAGTCACTCGCCGGATAATCCATGAATCCGGGTATATCGAAACCAAACGAGAAGAATTTCCCTGCCCCCGTCAACACCACCGCCCGGATGGTCGTGTCTTGGGCAAGTTCCTGAAAAGTCTCTGCCAGCTCATCAACCGCCGCCTCGCTCAGAGCGTTGACCTTACCGCGGGCCAGCGTCACCACGGCGGTTGCCTTGGTTTTGTCGACTGAGAGGAATTGCATATTCAATTATGCCATCCGAGCGGAGTCATGTCAACCACTCGGTTCACCAACCGAAAAGCGAGAGCGGCGGCGGTGGCCGCTGGTAGGAAGATATCCGGACTGCCAATCAGTTCTGATTTGAATCGAAGGGATCGGTCTTTGATGGGTCCTCTTTTCTTGCATGGATCTCTGCCTGCCGCTTCCTCTTTTCCCGACCGAAATGACCCGTCTGGTCAACGGCATTCAGTCCGGCGGCCTGTCACCTCATATCTGCCCTCCTGGACCTAAATAGTCCGGCGGCAGGCTGCGAAACGGCCCCGACAGATCAACTCAGACCCACCGCAAATGAAAATAGGTCTCGATTTCGGCCCTCCGGTTTGATATCATGTTTTCACATGGCGGAAGGGCCCTGTCCTTCAATGCCAACGGTTTGTGACTCATCATTAAGGAGGACTCCCGCATGAACGCTAAGCCATACTTGCGCATCAGCGGCAGCATCTTCGGGGTTGTCGCCTGCCTGCACATCATCAGACTGGTAATGGGCTGGCCGGTGGAGATCGGTGGCTGGTCTTTTCCGGTCTGGCTATCTTGGCTTGGATTGCCGGCCGCGGGCGGGTTGGCCCTCTGGGCTTTTTGGCTGACTCGCGAGTGACCCAGACACTTGGCGAGGACGTGTTCGAGACCGACTGATGCCAGACGACATAACATGTAGGCACCGGTTGCTCAAACCCGGCCTCTTGATGCTGCGACCCTGGGATACTAGCTGCGGGCCGCTAACGGTCTGTAGCTGCGGCTCTGGAACCCCCGGGGAGGGCCAAAAAAGGCCTCCAATTCGCAATCAACCGGCGTTCCATCAGTGCCAAAACCGGCCCTCCCTCAGACAAATGGGCGCTCTGGACCTCCGCCTAAACGACTGCGCCGCAACACGGCAACCGGAAAAAAAACAAAAATACCTATTGACTATTTGAAAGATACCGACGTATTTAACAACGAAGACAGTTCTCCTGGTGTAGGTTTGTAGAAGGTTCGCAATTCAAAGTCGATTCCCCGAAAAACTCTATCCGGTGAGACCCACGCAATAATGCGTATGAACGAGTTTGTTTGGCAGAAGTTCCATTACAAGACGGCACAAGACCAGGCGAACTACACGAGAAGGTAGATATGAACATCTA
>JBDRES010000064.1:0-12423 GCA_043819515.1 bacterium | reverse complement strand
CCAGCCGCCGCCCTCATAACATATCCACAATATCGCCGGGATGGCGACGGCAGCTACTGCGATGCGGGCAACGAGATTGCGACTCACGCACGACCTTTCGAGGAGACCTGGCCGAAGCGACGCTCACGTCCCTGATAGTCGATGATAGCTTCAAACAACTCGCGACGGCCGAAGTCGGGCCAAAGAGTATCGACAACGTGCAATTCGGTATAACTGGTCTGCCAGAGAAGGAAGTTGGAAATGCGCCTCTCTCCCGAAGTGCGAATGAGCAGATCCGGATCCGGAATCCCGGCCGTATACAAAAAGGAAGCAAAAAGCTCCTCGTTGATATCGCGAGGATCGAGCAGACCGGCCCGGACGGAGTTGGAGATAGCTTTGACAGCATCCATAATCTCCGATCGACCACCGTAATTGAGAGCCAAATTCAGAACCAGCCCGCGGTTGTGCCGGGTCTTTTCGACCGCATCAAGCAAGACCCGGCGCCTGACCGCCGAGAGACCGTTGATACGGCCGATCGTGATCAACTTGACATCGTTTTCCATGAGCTCATCGAGATGCTCCTCGGTCGAACGTGTCAAGAGCGACATCAGTGCCGCCACTTCGTCGGCCGGCCGTTTCCAGTTTTCGACCGAGAATGTATAGAGGGTCAGGTACTTGATGTCGATTTCGCTCGCCGCGCGCACTATCTCCTGGACCGCCTCCACCCCCGCCTCGTGTCCAAAGGTCCGCGGTTTGTGACGTTGGGCCGCCCAACGTCCGTTGCCGTCCATTATGATCGCGACATGTTGGGGGATGCGATCCGGCTGTCGGAGAACAGTCTCTCTTAGCTCCTCAGGTGCCTCAGTCATGGGATTTCAATCTAGGGCGGGGCAATCGTACTGGCAAGTCTTTAAACGCATCAAGGCCGGACCCGAAAACTAGCGATAAATCACCACATCCTGAATCGAAGTCTCAATGCGATAGCTTTCAAGCGAGAAAATCCCCGGCTTGGCCGCCACTATCCAAATCGAATCGGGGAAAACCAGGCCCTGGTGCTCAACCATTCGATACGAACGGGTGTATTTCTTGAAACCGGGCTGCTTCGGAAAACACAGATACAACCACTTGAGCAGGTACCGATCGCGATCAACCACAGCCAGGCCAACCGGTAGGTTCCCTGATGAAGTATCAGCATCGAAACCGATCGCGATCTCGGCGCCACCGGTGTCGTTGGGGAAGAAATTGAAATCGTATCCGGACTCAAAAGCATTCGGCGGGACCGGCAGGATTTCGGCGAGGCTGTTTTTCGTGACCAGGTGAACCTGAGTAGAGTCCAGTTGGCCGAAGCTGTAGTAGTAGCTGACGATGGCAGAGTCGGTGAGGATGGCCCCCTTCTCCTTATCAATCTGCTTATAGTAGGTGCGGGCGAGAAAGGAAAAGCGGGTACCTGTGCGGAGTGGATCGCGGGCCTCAAAAACAGCGGCTGCTCGCTGCGTATAGAAGGCCAATACCGGATCATCATCTGTTTGCTGAGCCGAAAGAATAGACCCGACTATCGCCAATCCCATCGCCAACACACTGACACACAAACATCTATGACACTTTTTGTTTGACATAACGTACTCAATATAGGTAAATTAAGTAAGGAAGCCAAGAATCCTCTTGTCCCGTTAGAGGGAACTGCCGTATTGGCGCCATATCAAACTTGATCGGGGAGTTGGACATGGGACAGGAGTGTAAACGGAAGAGGTGCGCTATGTTAGTTAAGGAAAGACTCCAGAAGAAGGAAAACAAGATCATCGCCCTGCCTCCCAAGGCCGGGGTTCTGGAGGCGATGAAAGCGATGATCGATCACGGCGTCCGCTGTATGCCGGTCGTGGACGACAAGGGCGAGCTGCTCGGTATTATTGACGACAAGGATATCTTCAGGGCCGCCCATAATGACAACCAGGGTTTCAAAACGCTGACTGTCGACAGCCTTATGGAAACCGATTTGATTGTCGGGCTGCCCACGGATGATATCAACTACATTGCCGGCCTGATGTCCAAGAACAACATCCATTACGTGCCCATAATGGACGAGGGCAAGATGATCGGCTTGATCTCGCGCAGTGATGTAATCAGGTCGCAGCGGCGGCACATCGATATCGAGAACCGCTACCTCAAGCTCTACATGGAAGGCACCCAGCACGGGTAAGCCGACGCGTGTCTGCACCGAAACGAATTGCGAAACCGGCTGGTGGTCACCGGCCGGTTTTTTGTGGTTAGTTTCTTCCGTCGTGATCGCAAGGTTCTTGGCGGTCAGATGCCAAATAGAAGACTATAAGGAGCGAAGGCTCAAGTCACACGCTGCAAATGAACATCGCGCGCACAGCCCAAGTGAGCGATGAACCAGCAGTTCTCACCCCACTCAACACCCAACAGCACCCAGTGCAACTCAATCGACTGGGCATAGAACCTTGCCCTCGGCATATATTTCTCCAGATCGGGATAAGAGCCCTTCATCTTGTTCACGAGACTCTCGCCATAGGTGTTGATCAGAGTCCCAAAGTCCGACGCCGGGTCTCCGACGCCAGCCACACCAAAGTCAATCACACCCGTTATCTTGGTACTCTGACTGTCGATCAGGATGTGGTATGGTCTCAGGTCGCCGTGGACCAGCGCGGGCTTGTAGTCAAAGAACTGAGGGTCGTCGAGCATACCGTTGAAAACACGCTCCGCCCATGCCACCTGATGTTTCCACAGCAGCGGGTACACGGTTTTCTTGATTCTGGGGTAAATGTCCAACCACCGCTCGCGGGTGACAGGCGCCAATGTGGGCGGCAGTTCGCTTTCTGAGTGAGATAAGTCCGTGGTGTGCAACTTGAACAAAAACTCACCGAGATCTTGGGCGACTTTGGCCACGGTGCCCGCATCCATCGCCGCCATTTGCTCTAGCAAGAGCGGCTCGCCATCGAGGAGTGGATAAACCATACAATCATCGCTTCTGAATATCGGTGCGGGGACATCCACGCCGACTCGGGACCGAATGAGGTCGAGAATCCTAGCTTCGGCATCAAGTGTGCTCGCATATTCCTTCTTCTTCGCGAACCGAAAGACATGTGCACCGTTAACGATCACAACATCGTTTATCAATCCCTCTTTGTTTACCTCTAATTGCCTTATCTCCAGATCCGGCATGATGCTCTGGACTCGTTGTCGAAGAGTCTCCGTGGTAATCGACATGGTAGTCTCCTTAGATTGTGACCAGAAGATTGTGACCAGAACGTCCATGATCTTGACGCCATCTCAGATGTCAGGGCCACAGGCCCTCTGAGCTACTGATTATACTTGTGAGGTCTGAACTCGACAAAACCCCAGTGTACTCCGAGTCTAGTAATATCTCTATATAGTTAGGACGATCAACCATGGTCAAGTGCGCAATCCGCGCTTGGCGCGCGCCCCTCATCAAGGTTAACGGAAAGATGAAAATAATGCTTGGCAATATGTAAAATATACTTGACATTATGTCGATAATACTTTACAATACGGTCGTAACCATATAGAGCGCAAATTCCAGAGAATATGAAAACCAACCTGCGAAAACTTCGATTTGAGCTCGGCGAACTGAGCCAGCAAGCAGTGGCCGATATGGTCGGCGTGTCGCGTCAGACCATAGTTGCTATCGAGAAGGGTGATTATAGCCCGTCGGTGAAGCTGGCTTTGCTTTTGGCCAAAAACCTGGAGACCACGGTAGAGGAGCTTTTCGAACTAGAGGATATAGACCATGATTAAGAAAGATCCTGTTTTCTGGTGGGCGACGGGCATTTTCGCCTCAGCGCTGGGGCTATTCGCAGCGACACAGAACCAGTCCTGGCTGACACTCATGATAGCGTCCTATCTCCTGCGTCCAACTCTGGCATCACTCGGAGTCGGTCGCAAGAGAATCGATGAGCGTCAAATGACGATTCATTACCGTTCGGGCAATATTGCGTTCGCCGTCATGATGATTGTATGCGTCATTGCGGCCGTCACCCTTGCCGCTGAAGACAACCATGCCTATGAATTCTTCGCAATGGCCATTGTCATCGGGCTTGCCGCCAAAGCGCTGTTCAATGTGATCCTGGTAAAGGACGTCCAGCAGGCACCATTCAAGATCATCACCTCTGTCGGTCTCTTGATAGCCCTATTTGGATTCTTGGAAGGGAGCCCACCCTTTCAGGACAAGCTGATGGATGCCCTTCCCGGAACTGCAATTGCTGTCGTCGGCCTGCTGTCCGGGAAATATCCAAGGGCAATGGGCATAGTGATCTTTGCTATAGCGGCGTTCCTTCTCGCGATGATCTTCAGAAGAGGCTTTGACTGGTCACAGATTGGAACGGCGCTTATTGTCGGTGTGCCCCTGACCCTGGCGGCTCTGTATCTTCTCTTTCGAAACAGAGTCGACGTAGATGGAGACCCGGGAAACGCGGCATGACATGTTGACGGGATTGGAGGACGGTGACCATGTTTAAGCGAGACAGGATCTTTTTTGCAGCCTGCGGTGTATTGGCCGTGGGAGTGGTGCTCGGTGTCATGGGGTATGACCTCGCCTTGCTGTTCATAGTTGCGGCTTACCTGCTACGTCCGGCGCTGCACTCGTTTGGAATGGCCAAACAATATGCCGACGAGAGACAGTTGCAGATCCACTCCAAATCGGGCAACGTGGCGTTCATTGTAGTCATAATGGCGACCGTCGGGTTTGCACTTCTGCGCATCGCCAAGGGTGAGCTGGCCGAGGAGATGTATTCGATCATCGCGGTCGGCCTGGCTGCGCGAGCCTTGGTCGGGTTGCTCATGGCCGGTGATCTTCGGAGAGCCGGAGCCGTCATCATCACCGCTATCGGCATCCTGCTGGGGGCGTTCATTGTGCTGGATGCCGGAACCACGGTCGGCGGCTGGGTCTTCGGAGTCGCGGTTGCGGCCTTCGGATTCGGCATCGGCTGGTCGGCCCGCCGTATGCCGCAGATCGTGGGAGGCATCTTGGCAGCCCTGGTGTGTCTCATCGTTGTTCGAATGGACCTGTACCGGTTTAGCGAAAACGATCTTACCCTCTGGCTGCTGGGAGTTACTCCCCTGGCGATAGCCGCCGCCTGCCTCTGGCTTAGCCGCACCATAGAACGTGATGACGGCCCGCCGGCCAGTAGAGTGTCGCGGGCAATTC
The DNA here is from genome assembly GCA_043819515.1 of bacterium. Lineage (GTDB taxonomy): Bacteria > Zixibacteria > MSB-5A5 > GN15 > FEB-12 > DAOSXA01. The sequence goes on along the minus strand of JBDRES010000064.1, from coordinate 7,262 downwards.
TGCTTTCGGCAGGTAGTATGGTAGCGATTGTGTTTGTCGCAACTATCCATAATACTGAACCCAGGCCCGGTGCTATCGTCCGGGCGGATCAATCGGGCAATGTCGAAGAAATCCAGGGAGTGGCCTGCATCGGGCGAATTGAGTACTTCACTGACGGCACACTGGAGTCATGTGTATTGGGCCGCCAAGATACACTATTCGGTCAGATCCTGCCGGAATCAACGACGGTCACGTTCCGGCCGGACAGCACTCTCAGGTGGTGCTTTCTCCCCCATGATATAGAGATCGAGGGGCATCTCTGTCGCGGCGAGGGTCATGGTTTTACAACCGGATTTCATCCCAACGGGCGACTGCAGTTGGCATGGCTAGCACGGGACGAAGTAATTCAGGGAGTTCCCTGCGCCAGATTCGTGTTTGCCTGGCTGCGTCCGTTTGTCGGCGGTGGTGAGGGCACCTATTTTCATGACAACGGTCGGCTGGCATCCGGCTATCTGGCCAAAGACCACACAATTGGCGGCAGGCTGATCGAGAAAGGCACTTTAGTCAGGTTTGACAGAAACGGCCAATTGATCAACGAGGCGCCTGACAACAGATAATGAAGAAACCGCGGGACGTCTGATCAACGTCCCTAGAAGATAGCGCGCGCTTGTCGAACAATTGAACTTGTAGTCTGAATCCGTTAGGAGGAATCGATGAGCGCATTACGAAACAACAAGAGGCCGCGGCATCGGATGGGTATGTTCGATATCCTCGCCGAAGTCATCGCCATCATCGTGATAGGTGTCGGCGTCTTTACCTGCCACGCGTCGCAGCCCGGTGATATTGTCGCTGAGGCTTATGAGATGCGAATAAGCGGCCAGGTTGATGCCGCCCGAGATCTGTTGACGAAGCACCTTGAGGAAGACCCGGGCGATGCTCTCGCCCACTACGAACTGGCGAGGCTCTATTGCCAGACCGTTCCGAGCAATCCGCGACAGCCGGAGATGGCAATCCAAAAGACTCAGGAGTCGATTGCGAAGGCTCTTGAGCTCATGCCGGACAATGTCAAGTATCGTCGTTTCGGCGCTCAGGCCACGTTTCTCAAATCGTACATGGGTTTGATGCGAAACCAGGGTGACCCGGCCGAACACGTCGCCGCGCTGAAGACAGCCTATGAACAGGTGCTGGAGGTCAGTCCAAATCATGGTCCGACGATTATGGATCTGGTCGAGCTGTATGGTGGTTTGCCGGCCGACATGGGTGGCGACAGTGTCAAGGCAGCCGGGTACGCGGCGCGCTTGAACGGTATCGATCCGATTCTGGCCGGCAAGGCTCATTGCTTCTTGATGCCTGAGGATTTTGATCGCATCGGATACTGGCGAACAATGCTGAATGAACATCCCGACGATGCCGCCGTATTGGAAGAACTCGGTAAGACCTGCCTGCGCGAAGGGCACACTGATGACGGTGTCGAGATCCTGTACAAAGCCATCGCCGCCTCCGGCGACAACGCTCTGTACCTTGTCATCTCCAATCACTGCGTCCTAAGCACCATGCAGAATCGAGGTGCCGCTGAAAAGGCGATCCCGGTTGCCCGTGAGGCGCTGAGCAAATTCCTGGCGACTGATCCTATCGCACCGCTCAGGGGATATGCGCTGGGGGTCATGGCCCACCTGAGCCATATGCAGGGGGACAAGGAGGCAGTCGAGAAATGGAACACGCAGGCCAAGGAAGTTGATGCCTACTATTCCAAGGCAACAGGTATCCCCGGAGCGGACTTATTCGTCCGACCGGATGAGGAGCTCGACCTGCACACATATCTATTTCAACCGTTTTAGAGGCGGAGGGTACAAAGCCCCCGAGGCCAAAGCTTCGGGGGCTTTTGCTTCGGCGAGGGGACACAACGAGTTCGCGCAGCTCTCCTTTTCGCATGCGACTGACGCCGCCAACGGATCCGTCCACGAAACCCAATCCCTGTTGACATAGGTCTTAACGCAGACTATATTATCGGTGGTCAGCGGCACAACTGACGTTAGCTATGAATCGATTCCGATCCTGTGCTCGGATCTGTCCAAAGACATCATTGATATCAATAACAGCGCTGCCTCGATCCGAGGCAAGTGTTGACCCCACCTGTGGCCATCCGGCAGGCAGCTCCCAGTGCGGTGGTTTGTCGATGTGAGAGGACACACAGACAGGAGAAGGGCTATGAAAAGAAGAATAATGCTCATTTCGCCGGGGTTGGTGCTGATCCTGGCGTTGTGGTTGACGGTTTATGGCAGCGAGAATCCGTCAATCTTACCAATTTCCCAGGGGCAGGAAATATCCCCACCCTCGTCCAGGGCGGTCTGCCAATTGACCAATTTCACCGGGCCGGAGACCTACTACTATGATGGCTGGCAACCAGGCTGGCGCTATGTAGAGCTTTTCAATCCTGACGATTGCGGCACGTCGCCGACTTATCCGTTCGAGATCACATCGCTGGATCTGCCGCTATACGACAACGGCATAGCGAGCTGGCCCTGCACTCTGGCGGTTGTTGTTTTTGAGGCCGTGCTACAGGATACACTGCCCGACACTTGCTGGTATCCTGGACCGGAGCTTTGTCGACAAGACTGGATTTGCGAAGAGGCTGTGTTTTTGTATCCTACTGTCGGAACCATCGCCTTCAACTCACCCTGCTGCGTGGACGGACCTGTCTTTGTGGGGGTTGAGTACAACGGCGCGGTCGGAGTTCAGCCGCCGTCGATCGTATGGGAAGGCACCACCGTTGATACCTGCGACGTCTGGGTTGATACTACCGGAACCGGTGCCTGGATCGTGCAGCATCAGAGCATACTCTGGGGGATCGGCTACACCCTGTGGTGGGTCAACGGCGATACCGACTCACCAAACTGCGCCGACAGCTGCAATTGGCAGATAGGCGATCCATACAAAATGCACTTCCCGCAGCTGCCGGATACTATGGGCTGGGATGTTTGTGCCACCTCGCCGGTGCAACTGGCCGATGACTGGATGTGCACCGAGACCGGATGGGTGCAGGATATTCACTTCTGGGGCGGCTGGAGAGATGACCAGATCGGCGACATCCTGCAGTTCAACATAACGATCTACGAGGACATTCCGGCTGATCAGAGCCCGACCGGCTACAGCATGCCGGGCGCGCCACTCTGGTGGGGTGAGTTCCCGGGTGATGATGTCACCGGCTACGAGCCGGCTTCGCTGGAAGGCTGGTACGACCCGAACGCCGCGGGCGGGGGGATTGTCATCCCCAACTCGATTCAGATGTACTGGCAATACGATATTTGCTTCGATTCAACGCAATGGTTCTGGCAGGATTCAGGAACCGTATACTGGTTAGGGATCGAGGCTTTTGTGGCCGACGATGCCTTCCAGTGGGGCTGGAAGTCATCGGTCAATCACTTCAACGATGATGCTGTCTGGGATTCCACCGGCGGCAACTTCTGGCAGGAGTTGTATGAACCAGGCTCAACTACCTGGGATACACTTTTCAACTCCTTCTATGTCATAATTGATCAATCGGGCATGTTGATCGATGGTGCCGGAGAGAACGCCTACGGTAACGGCTGGTATTACTATCCCTGGTATGACTGGTGGAATGTCTGGTTCTACGATCATCCGTTTGACACTTCACGCTACAAGACCGGCTTCATCGACTTTGATATCCTCCCTTGGGGGGCCGGTCCCCAATGGGTAGAGATCGCCGTCAACTGGTCGACCGATATCTGGGCGTATGAGGGTGATTCCACTCGGCCGCCTTTGCCCGGCGAACCCGAAGATCTGTTCATTGGGCGTGAAGTGCTTTTCGCCAGCGACTTCGCCGAGGGCCACTACACCCTTCCCTATGAGATACCATGGTACAACCCGGAATGGGTCTCTATCGATGTCCGCGGATTCAACTTCTTCATACCGGGTGGCGCTATCGCCCATGAGTGCCGCCCGAAAGTACCTGGACCCGGCGAATCGCTTGATCTGTCGTTTGTGATCACCGGAGAGCCGGTCATTCCGCAGGACGGCGCCTGCTGCGATACTTTCGGCAATTGCTATACTATGACTGCAGGCGACTGTGCCGCTATGGGTGGTCTCTACGAGGGCGACGGCACCAGTTGTACGCCCAACCCGTGCGACAGCTGCGACTTCCAGTATCCCGGCGATGTCAACAATGACGGGGTCCATAATGTTGTCGATTTGATCTATCTGCTAGACTACTTGTACCGAGGTGGGCCACCGCCGCCGGTAATCGCCAACGCCGATGTCAACGGCGACTGCTGTATCGATTGGCGCGATGTCAGGTACTACATTCAGTATCTCTTCTTGGGTGGACCATTCCCGGTAAACTGCACCTGCATCCACCCGCAGCTATGTCTGCCGGCTCCTGTGAATCATACGCCGGGCAAGGTTTATCACAATGTTGACGGCTTCCGTCCGCCGTTTGGCCCGCCCAACGGAACAGCCTGGCACGAGCTGTATCCCAACTTCTGCACCGACTGGCAGATAGTCGGCTGGAATGACAATGGTAACGGCTTCCTGGACTCCTGTGACAATATCATCGTCACCAATGGAGCCACCAACCGTACGGAGCACGTTATCAAAGTCATGCCGACGCTTACTCTGGTTGACCCCGCCGCCGGTGACACCGTTTACATGGATCTGCTCGACCCGCCGAATCCGATGATCGACCCGATGGGTGATGCGCTCGGATCGCAGTGGCATCAGGTCTATCCCAACTATTGCCGCAAGTACCAACTCGTCTACTGGCCGGGCATGTTCTTCAACACACCCATGGCGATCGGCGATGACGTCTGGATGCAGGGACTCAGCGGTCCCGACTCGACCTTGACCGGGATGTACACCCTGCTCGCTTTCGAGACCGACATGATTACCGAAAGAGTCACCTGCTGCCTGCTTCGTGGGGATGTCGACCATAACGGCACCGGGCCCGACATTGCCGATCTCGTTTACATGGTCAACTTCATGTTCAACGGTGGGCCGCAGCCGCCATGCGAAGAACCAGTGGGGAGTAATTATTTCCCCGAATGCGACGCCGATGGCAATGGTGTCGGTCCCGACATTGCTGATTTGGTGTACTTGGTCAACTACATGTTTAACGGCGGCCCGCCGCCCGTCCCATGTCCGTAGACTGAGACAACTAACCTGAAACCGAAAGCCCCCGAGGTGTGAGCCTCGGGGGTTTTTTTGTTACCAGAAGAATTCGTCAGCAAGGTAGGGCGGTTTCGTCTTCGAACCCGCCGTGACTATGAGAGAGGAAATTGGCGGGTCCGCGGACGGATCCGCCCTACGGTGCGCTTTTGCCAGCGGTGACCCATTACGGGTTGGTGGTTCGCTCCCACATCTCGACGACATGCCACACAGTATACAGAATCGCTCCGAAGATCAGACAACGCCACTGCCACCTTGCGTTTCTTCCAGCACAGTGCGCGTTGTCCTTTATACTCTCGCGAATGGCCTGACTCACGGCCTCCATTGCCTGTGGGTGGTTCCCAGCCATGGGGTGTTCGCCTGCTTGGACCCTGAGTAATTCCAAATTCGCATACAGATTCGAACCCATGTACGTTATGTGCCGACGACCAAACCAAAAGCTGACCCCCCAAGACAGAACAGCGCCTCCGAGAAAGATCTGGGGCCACGATAACGTTGATTCTTGTGTCTGATTCAGTGCGAAGGCAATGGCCGCACCAGCTGCGGCAAGCATGAAATACGCGTACTTATCCTGAGAGGTTCTCGCCTGTCGGTAAACCTCTCTGAAGTTATCATCTGGCATCTTTCTACCTACTTTGGCAAGTGTTCCTGATAACACATATCATAAGGTGCACTCAAGACTATCCTGTCAATCACATTTCGCAGCAGACACACCTCTTCTTCTGCCAACGCCTCCCCGCCCGCAAGTACATGAAGGTCTACACCGGCTGCTTCCCCTCCCCCCCTCCCCCATTTTTTTATGGATTACGCCAGAAATCGGCTTGACAAAAGCGTTCAGGGTTGTATTATGGCCTGATTATGTGAAATGTTTCACTATATAAGTAGATGAAAACACGTAACTAATTGTAACTGGTAAACATACAAGAATCTCAGGAGAAGGCGAAATGTCCGCTTACACCGAGAAAGTACTCGCCGAAACTAAGGCGAAAAACCCGGCCCAGCCGGAGTTCATCCAGGCCGTCGAGGAAGTTGTCGAGTCCCTGGAGAAGGTCTTTGAAAAGAACCCGCACTACGTCGAAGCCAAAGTCATCGAACGGATTATCGAGCCCGAGCGCGTGATCATGTTCCGTGTACCGTGGGTCGACGACAAGGGTCAGGTCCAGGTCAACCGCGGTTTCCGCGTTGAGTTCAACAGCGCCATCGGCCCGTACAAAGGCGGTCTCCGTTTCCACCCGAGTGTCAACCTCGGCATCCTGAAGTTCTTGGGTTTTGAGCAGGTCTTCAAGAACTCCCTGACCACGCTGCCTATGGGCGGTGGTAAGGGTGGTTCGGATTTCGACCCCAAGGGCAAGTCCGACAACGAAGTGATGAGCTTCTGCCGCGCCTTCATGAGCGAGTTGTTCCGGCATATCGGCCCGAACACTGACGTTCCGGCCGGTGATATCGGTGTTGGCGGCCGTGAGATCGGCTTCCTGTTTGGTCAGTACAAGAAACTCCGCAACGCCTTTGAAGGCGTCCTGACCGGCAAGGGCCTGCATTGGGGCGGCTCATTGATTCGTCCGGAAGCGACCGGCTACGGCCAGGTCTACTTCGCCCAGGAAATGCTGAAAACCAAGGGCAAGTCGCTTGACGGCCTGACCTGCTCGGTCTCCGGCTCCGGCAACGTGGCCCAGTATGCCACCGAGAAAGTCAACCAATTGGGTGGCAAGGTTGTGACCATGTCTGACTCCGCCGGCTGGATTCACGATCCCGACGGCATCAAGGGTGAGAAGTTCGATTTCGTGATGAACCTGAAGAACGTCCGCCGTGGTCGCATCAAAGAGTACGCCGACAAGTTCGGTTGCAAGTACCACGAGGGCGTCGGTGTCTGGACTGTTCCGGTCGACGTCGCTCTGCCGAGTGCCACGCAGAACGAGGTTAACGGCGACGACGCCAAGACCCTGGTTAAGAACGGCTGCTTCTGCGTCTCCGAAGGCGCCAACATGCCGTCCACTCCGGACGCCATCAAGGTCTTCCTCGATGCCAAGATTCTCTACGGTCTGGGCAAGGCTGCCAACGCTGGTGGCGTAGCAGTCTCCGGTCTGGAAATGTCGCAAAACTCG
>JBDRES010000063.1:0-14481 GCA_043819515.1 bacterium | reverse complement strand
CTTTATGCCCATCAGGATGTTATCGAATTCTTTGGCGCCTGTGACCGTGTCCCAGACCCAAAGGGCGCGGTCATCTTCGGGGTCAAACTGCAGTTTGGCTCCAAAAACTTCAAAGACGCGCTTTTCGAGCACTTCCATGTTGTCCAGGCTTTTGGGAATGTAAACGATGTTGTTGATATAGCGAGTTCCAAACATAGTCTGAAAAGTCGTCAGCGGTATCGCCGCCCGGTCGCCGTCGGGGCCGCCGTACATGCCCATTTGCATCTTCTCAATCTCGACGCCGATGACAGTGAAGGGGAGGTCCTGCAGGAATATGGTTTGACCGATCGGATCATCTTCGCCAAAGAGGCGCTGCGCCAGATCGTGGCCGAGGAAGACCACCCGGCGCTTGGCCTGCATGTCCAAATCGTCAATCATGCGCCCGCCCATGCGCGGGATGTGATTGCGGATGGTGGCGTAATTCGGTGTGATGCCGGTGAGATGCTCGCTCACAACGGTGATGCCGTAGCGCAGTTCAATTCCCCAGCGAGAATTCTCGCCACCAACGTCGGCAATTTCGGGCACCGAGCGTTTGAGGTAATCGATGTCTTCTTCAAGGAAAGACAGTTCGCGCCCCTTGGGTAGACCTTTGTAGGGCAAGGAAGTCGAGCCCGCCCATAGGATCACCAATCCCTCGCCGAGCCCGCGCTGGTTGATGGTGAGCTGCTGGTGCAGACCCTCGCCAAAACCCAACAGCAGCATGATCGAAATCGTCCCCCAGGCCAGCGCCACCAGGGTAAGGGTGATCCGCTTTTTCTGTTTCCGGAAGTCGCGGATAAAGACGTTGTAAATGGTCGTCAGATTCATAATCGTCTAATACAGTTTCAAAGCCTGCACCGGTTGCAGATTGGCCGCGCGTCGGGCCGGGAATATGCCGGCAGTGAACCCGACCAGGCCGATCAGGATCATGGCGACGATACCGATAGTGAAATCTACCGAGGGCACGCCGACGAATTCTTCGAGATGGAACATCGGGAATATCTTCACCAAGCCGTAAGCAAACACGAAACCGCAGACACCTCCGACCGCCGTGATCAGGAGCGTTTCGAAAACGAACTGACTCAGGATCGTGCTCTTGCGGGCGCCCAGAGCCATCTTGATGCCGATCTCCTTGGTGCGCTCCTCCAGCACCACATTCATGATGTTGGAGACGCCGATGCCGCCGGTGATCAAGGTGGCCACGCCGATGCCGACCAAAAACGCCTGGAAGGCGACAAAGAAGGTTTTGAGAAAATTGAAACCCTCGGTAGTGTCCCAGATGGAGAGAGCTTCTTCATCGGTCGGATCAAATTTGTAGCGGGCGCCGAGGATCTCGAAGATCTCGCGTTTGGTCTGAGCCATAGTGAGTTCTGGTTTGCACTGGACGACAAAATTGTTCAGGCGGCGATTAGAGTACATGGTCTTGAACGTTGAGCAAGGTATGAACCCCTTGCGCTCATCACGACCGCTGTAGGAGCTGTCTTGCTCTTTCGATTTCATGACGCCGATAACGGTAAAGGGAGTGTTGTCCATGTAAATCGTCTGGCCGACCGCGTCCTCGTCGCCAAACAGATCCATTTTGAGCTTGTCCCCGATGAATATGACTCGGCGGCGTTCTCTTTCATCCAGTTCGTTGATGAAGCGCGAACCCTTTTCGGGAATGACGTTTCGAATCTCGTTAAACTCGGGCCAGATGCCCACCACCTGCTGATTGAAGGTCTGCTTGCCATACTTGAAGGTGACACTCCAGCGCGAGTATTCGGGGGAGATATTGGCTATGGTGGTTGCCTTGGCTTTGATCAGGCGGATGTCGTCCTCGGTGAAGCCTATTCGTCGGCCTCGCGGCAGGCCTTTGTATTCCTTGGAGGTTAGACCGCCCCAGTAGATAGCCAGATTCTCACCCAGCCCCTTTTGTGATTTGAGCTGGGCCCCTTTGATGCCTTCGCCGAAGGCGAACAACAGCACGATGGCGCAGGTGCCCCAGAAAATTCCGAAAGTGGTCATGAGCGTGCGCAGTTTCTGACGACGCATGTCGTTAAGAAATTGCCTGATAGACAGCAGTGGCATCATCTTGCGGTACCCTCGGATCAGTCGCCGGTTATCTCGCGTGGCGGCCGTTCGACCAGCAAATCACCCTCCTGGACGCCATCTTTGATTTCAATGTTGATCCCGTCGCTAAGGCCGGTAGACACTTCGACGGTCATGATCACCCCGGTGGTGTCCTGGATTTCGACCGAGGCTATCGAATCCTTGATAGTGACCAGCCTTTCCGGCACGACAATGACACTCTCGGCTTTGGCGATGATCATGTCGGCATTGGCGGAGTATCCGGCCCTGAGGACCTGGCTGTCGATCTCGTCGATGGCGATCTCGACCTCAAACAGGGTCGAGCCCTGATCGCGGTGAGCTTTGGGCGAAATCCTGACCAGCCTGCCGGTGAGTTTGTTGTTGGGGATGGCGCCGATTTCAATCTCGACAGCGAGACCGACAGAGAGCTTGCCGACATCGATTTCATCGACATTGCCCTTGAAGATCAGATCCTCCATCTCGGCCAGCGTCATCAGCTCGGTGCCGGCCTGATACGAGGTCAGCGGTACGACCGGGTCGCCCTCTTCAACCAAACGCGACAACACTGTCCCGGAAATCGGCGATTTGATAATATTGTTTACCTGGCGGTCGGCAACATTGGTCCGCCCCGATTCGATAAGGGCCAGCTTTTCCTGGGCCAGCTTCAGGCGGAGATCCATCTCATCATAGGCCGCCTTCTTAGCTTCATATTCCTGGAACGACACCAACTGCTTGTCCCGCAGCGATTCAAATCGGTCGCACTCGCGCTTGGCGTTGTCGCGCGAGACCTGACTGATCTGGACCTCCTTCTTGGCCGTAGCATACTCCACCGGCGTCGGGTCCGGCATTATGTCAAACAGCGGCTCGCCGGCCCTTACGTAGTCGCCGATCTCGAAGTACACTTTACGAACGATACCGGCAATCTTGGACTTGACCGTGATCTCTTTGCGCGGTTCGATCTGACCGGTGGCCAGCGCCTTGTCGACAATCGTGCCCCGTTCGGCAGCAAAGGTCTGGGTGGCTTCTTGCTTTTTGGCCGAGCCGTCAATAGCAAAAAACAGTACTAAGCAGACGACGATTACCACCGACACAATCAGAACTATCTTTTTGATCATCCGTCACTCCGGTTGGAATTAAGCAATATCACACCTGCCTAGCTAGGTACGGGAGGGTGTCCGGTTTGTTTCAGGTCGACACACATTGTGTGCTTCATTGACCTGTGCTGCTTCGGCCTCACCGTCGCAACCGGCATGAGGGACCTTCCGGCCCGTTCGGGTGGGTTGATTGGCCACCCGCCTGAATGTGGCATTGACTCCGCTGTTGTTTTTGGTCATTTTGGTGTGATAACCAACTTGAATCAAGGACAATCGATGACCGCCCGAACAAAAGCGACTCCGCGGCTGACCTTTGCGCCGGTAACGGCCGAGCGGTGGAGCGATTTTGAATCGCTATTCGGCGACCGAGGCGCCTGTGGTGGCTGCTGGTGTATGCACTGGCGGCAGTCATCAGCCGAGTACGACAAATGCAAGGGGGCCGCAAACAAACGGAAGATGAAAAAGCTGATAACATCAGGTCAGGTCCCGGGCATTCTGGCGTACGCCAAAAATGCCGGTCGTGCCACGGTGGCCGGGTGGTGTTCGGTAGGGCCGCGCCAGGAGTTTACACGGCTGGAGCGCTCCCGCAATCTCAGGCCGATTGACGACCAACCGGTCTGGTCTATTGTCTGCCTGTTTGTAGACAAAGAGTACCGTGGCCGGGGTGTTGGCGGGCAGCTTATCAAAGCTGCGGCTGAGTACGCCGCCTCGCAGGGGGCGGCTATTGTCGAAGGCTATCCGTTTGAGCCGGACAAAAAATGGGCGGATGCTTTTGTCTGGACCGGGACCGTTTCCGCGTACAAAAAGGCCGGCTTTCGTGAAGCCGCCCGGTACTCACCCAAACGCCCGATCATGCGCAAGAGGGTGTAGGCGAGGCTAATGGCCGACAACTCCAAGTCCAACCCACCTGCAATCTCAGGCTTCATCATCGAAAGAGTTGACAGGGTGCTGTTCAATCGAGTACATACTCATGGAGGCAACGATGAACCTGATTATCCTGACCGACCAGGACCAATTCAACGACACCCACTACCGTCTGACCGACCACCGCGCCGAGCACATTCGCACGATTCTCAAGTTGGAAGTCGGCGATCATCTGGAGATTGGTTTGCTCAATGGTCCGCTGGGTATGGGAGTGATCGAGAAAGTCGGCTCCAGCGAAGTGATCATAAGCCCCAGACTAATGCACGAAGCGCCGGTGTCTGCGTTTGAAGTCGATCTAATCTGTGCCCTGCCGCGGCCACAGACTCTTAAAAAAGTCCTGTTCACATGCGCGATGATGGGCGTCCGGCGGCTCGATCTGATCAGGGCCAATCGGGTCGAACGGAGCTACTATCAGTCGCCGCTATTGCAGCCGGACAACTACACGCCGTTTTTGATCGAGGGGCTTTCACAGGGCAAACTCACCCGGCTGCCTGAAGTTGCCATCCACCACCGCTTCCGACCGTTCTTCGAGGATACCCTGCCGAATCGTGAGGGATCGGGCGCCGGCTGTGGCGCCAAAATCCTGCCGGACCCGGAGGCGCAACGGACCATGCCTGACGTGTTGATTGCCAAAGAGGGCCATTTGTGGCTGGCGATCGGCCCTGAAGGGGGCTGGGTGCCGTTTGAAGTCGACCTGATGAAGCAGATCGGGTTTCAAGCTGTCACCCTCGGCCGGTGGGTGCTGCGCGTCGAGCATGCCATCACCGCCGCGCTGGCGCAGATTGAACTGATAAAGATGCCGACCGGGGACCAATCCTGATGCGCGCGATGGTACTTGAAGAGCCCGGCCAATCACTGCGCCAGGTGGACATTCCGATACCGAGACCGTCAGCCGGGCAAGTGCTGGTCAAAGTCCACGTATGCGGGGTGTGCCGGACCGACTTGCATGTCGTCGACGGTGACCTGACCGAAACAAAACTGCCGATCGTGCCGGGACATCAGATTATCGGTCGGGTGGAAGCTGTCGGTGATCGTGTCAACCTCTTTGCGGCAGGCGACCGCGTCGGCATTCCCTGGCTCGGCGGTAGTTGCGGATGTTGCTCGTATTGCAGGTCCGGGCGCGAGAACCTGTGCGATTTGGCTCGTTACACCGGCTATCAGTTTGACGGCGGCTTTGCCGAGTACACGGTGGCGAGTCAGGAATTCTGTTTTCCAGTTCCCGAGGGCTACCCGGATTTGCAGGCGGCTCCGCTCTTGTGCGCCGGATTGATCGGCTACCGGTCCCTGCGCATGACCGGCGAGGCGCAACGCCTGGGATTCTATGGCTTTGGTGCGGCGGCGCATGTGATCATTCAGGTCGCCCGCTATCAGGGACGTGAGGTTTATGCCTTCACCCGGCAGGGGGACATCAGAAGTCATCAGTTTGCGCGCGAGCTTGGCGCGGTCTGGGCCGGCGATTCCGGTCAGACACCACCAACGCCTCTTGATGCCGCTATCATATTTGCGCCGGTCGGCGGGTTAGTGCCGTTGGCTTTGAAGGCGGTCGCCAAGGGGGGCACGGTCGTCTGCGCCGGGATACACATGAGCGATATCCCATCGTTTCCATATTCGATCCTCTGGGAGGAACGGGTCTTGCGCTCGGTGGCTAATCTGACTCGTCGCGATGGCGAGGAGTTTCTGCAATTGGCTCCGAAGGTGCCGGTGAAAACTACCGTTCATCCCTATCCACTAGAGAAAGCCAACGAGGCCCTGGATGATCTTCGTCACGGCCGGTTCGACGGTGCCGCAGTGCTAGTGGTCGCGGAGGGAATGAGTCCGGCATAGGTCGAAACTCCTTAGAGTTTCGACACCGATGGTTACGCCCGGGAAACGTCGAAGCCCAGTAGGGCGGATCCGTCTTCGGACCCGCCATTGCGAGTCTCAATGACAATGGCATGTCTCACTTCGTCGAGACCTGCCATACCTGGCTTTTCGACAACATCAAGAAGGTAACGACCCACCTACCCCGCATACCCCGGGTTCATGATGCGGCCGATGAAGAGAATACTGCCGGTGTGATTGTCGTAAATCACACACACAAATGGGCGATCAAGGCGCATTGTCGTCGGCTCTGCCGACGTGACTCTTATATCGACCACCGTTACGGCTGCCGCCTCGGTCCCTTCCTCGTCGACCTTGACAAAAGTCTTCTGGCGCACATCGCTGATATACAGATCGGCCGAGTCGGTCAGCTCTGAAAAATCGGCCGCGCCGCCAAAGGCGATCGCCATCCCCATCGCCTTGAGAACATCCTTGAGCGAGCTGCCCCATTCAAGGGTAAACTTCGGCAGAAACAGATCAATCTCGGTTGCGTGTGACTGATCCAGCCAGGCGTTGAAACTCTCCTCGGCAAACCCGGCGATGAAGTCGTTGATGCTCACGGTCTCATCGGGAAGGATGATCGCCATATTGAAATACCCGTCGCCGTAAGGCAGCGTGGCCATGCGGAATTGGTCGGTGACCAGATAAGGAACGGTGGCCGTTTGCGCCATCATCCGACACGGCGTTTGAGAACCGTCGACCAGATTGAACTGGGCATCGCGAGTGTGGGTCTGGTCGAATTGATAGGTCCAGTCGCCATAGAAGTAGATGGCGTTGATCAGAAACATGACTGTGGACGGATCGATCGGCTTGTCAACGATGGAGTCAATCCGGTCGTGGGTCTTGCGCGCTACCCAGCCGTTGATCGTATCGGCCGCCCAGTCGTAATCAAAATCCAGCTCGCGCACTTCCGACTCGAAGAACTCACGGTTGACATCATAGAATGACTGCTTGACCGGGAAACCGAGCCGGGTCCAGATCGAGTTGGCAATCTCAAAAGTGACGGTCGGATCCATCGTCGTCAGCAGATTCATCAGACTCATGTACGACTGATTGATCTCCTCGCTGCTCATGCCGCCCAGATCAAGCGTCTGCTCGATGGCGGTCCGGGTTTCACCGGCGGTGCCGTTGAGAGTCATACCCAGCGCCAGCGAAACCGACAACGGTGAGACAAACAGGTTGCCGGTGTCCTGGTAGGCGGCCATCTCGCGGAAGAAGTTGTAAGCGAAACCGCCCGAGGCTTCGACTACCTTGCGTTCCGAGACCGTCAGCGGACGCGGCGGTTCTTTCTTTGACTGGATCGGTTTGTCGCTGGAGCAGCAGGCCAGGCACCCTATCAGGAGCGCCGATAATAGTACTGTCAGAGCTTTCATGATATCCCTCACACCATACGAAGTTCTTCTATATCGCCCTATTGAGCAAGACGCAATAGTCTTATGTCTGTTTAATTATATCGATCGTATTCCTTGTACGCAACAGGGAAGTGAAATCCGATTCCAAGCCAGGGCAGTCATGCAAGTTGCGTGATAGCACGGATAGGCGTCATCGCCCGCCTGCCGGCGATTAGCGCAACGTGCCGACAAACAGAAACGACTGACGCTGATCGTCGTGTACATCGTACTCGACCAGTTCAGTGTCGAAGCCGGCCTCGTCCAACAGTTCGATCCAGCGCCGGTGCGGGAACAGACCAAAAGTGTGATGGTCCTGCTCTAGCCTGATGGTCCCGCCCTCACGGATAGCATAGAGCATGGCGGCATGGTACTGGGTATCGCTAGGGTCGAGTCGGTAGACATATTCAATATGGGTCAGGGTGATACGGCCGTCGGTCGAAGTGTCATGATGCACTTCGCCATCTTGGTAACTCTCCTGGACATAGTCGGGCGAGGTTACAAAAATCCCGCCAGGATTGAGATGGGCCGCAGCTGTTCGGAATGCGGCCAGCAGATCGGCCTCGGTCGCCATATACGAAATCGCATCATGGGCGATGACTGCATCAAAGGTGCGTCCCAGTCGCGCAGTGCGCATGTCGCCTACGATGTGCTCAACGCCCGGGTTGAGACGCCGTGAGTTGTCCAGCATCTTGTCGAAGAGATCGAGGGCGGTGGCGTCGAATTCGTCGGTCAGGTGCGATAGATTGTTACCGCCGCCAACGCCGAGTTCGAGCAGACAGCGCCGTCCCGGGCCGAGCCTGTCGCGCAACGTCTTTTTCCACACCTGGGCTTCGGCGTAGTAATCCTCCGGCGCACTGATCAGCGTCCATAAATGAGCGAACTCGTCGTACATACGGGGTTGGCCGGCCATAATCCATGTTAAGCATCTGCGGGCAGTACGGCAAGCTTAACCATTAGGCTGCAAGTCGATTGGGTTGTGGCGTATGGCCGGTTCAGCACACAATGTGGAGACCGCCCTATAGATTTGGGGCATTTTTGTATCAGAGTAGAATTTCTCAACAGTGTGCGCAACCTTTGCACAGCCCTCGAACATATGGCATTGACCCGTTTTAGCATAAGTCGCACACGCCTCAGAGCAAAAATGTTCCATTTGGTTCCGATCTTGCTTAATCACGGCCCAGATGAAAGAGGAAATCCAAAATACACGGGGTAATGGCATGAAGAAGGACTCAGCTTCCTCGAAGTGGTTCTCGCTGGCAGGGTTTGCCGTCCTGATCGGCGCCGTGGGATTGGTGTTTTTTACCGGTTGTAGTGATTACCCGGTGGCGCCCACAACGGATAACCACCAGGCCAAGATGGACTGGCTGGCCAGCGTTACCGGTACTCCTGGCGGCGCTCCCGACGGCGTCCAGCTCAGCCCGGGTAACAGGGTCAAGCCTCAAATCGACGTGACTGTGTCGGAGTACATTCTCGCTAACAAGGGTGGGAAGATCAAATTCAAGCTCGACAAGGACCAGTTCGAATTCAAGGTCGATAAGAAATCCCTGACTCAGGATGCCGAAATCACCATCCGGGCGCAGAAGTGGGATAGTCCCTACGGTCCGATCTGGACCTTTGACTGCTCGCCCGAAGGGCTCGTGTTCCTGGATAAGCCGCTGGAGCTGGAGGTTAAGGGGCTGTTCTCCAAGGAATACAGTGTCCTGTGGTACTGGAATCCTGACACCGGGGAATGGGAAGTCCAGCAGGTTCTCGAAGGCAAGTTCAGTCACGACAAGCGCGAATTCGAGATCTGGCACTTCTCCAAGTACGGTATCTCCTAAGCCCGAGACTCCCATATAGACACAAGCGCCCGGTGATTGTTCGCCGGGCGCTTCTATGTTTGTGGGGGCTGACGTATGCAGGAAATGTGTCGCCTTCACCCCTCGACCTTTTGCCTGGCTCAGGACAGGCTCCGCTCAGGGTGATTGTATCATCATCCGTTGGCTGTCGGGCGCACACCCGACCGCACTTGAGCGCGCCTGAGCCGGTCGAGGCTGAAGTGACCATTGCCCCAATGTGCCACTATGTGGCTGCGATCTCACCGCCCTTTGAATTCGGCTTTGCGTTTCTCTAAAAACGCCGCCATACCTTCGTTCTTATCCTCGGTGCCGCAGACGGCGCCGAAGTTGCCCTTCTCCAGATCACAGCCGACCGACAGCGTTACATCGAATCCGCGATTGACGCTTTCCTTCGCTACCTGGATTGCTACCGGCCCCTTGGAGGCGATCGTCCTGGCCATGGCCATGGCCTTGTCCATCAGCTCCTCGGGATCATAGACCTCGTCGGCCAACCCGATTCGGTAGGCTTCATCGGCACCAATCAGCTCGCCGGTCAGAATCAACTGCATCGCCTTGCCGCGACCAACCAGGCGCGGCAGCCGCTGGGTACCGCCATAGCCGGGGAGGATGCCGAGGTTGACTTCCGGCTGGCCGAATTTGGCTTTGGCTGAGGCCAGGCGAATGTCGCAGGCCATAGCCAGTTCGCAGCCGCCACCGAGAGCAAAGCCGTTGACCGCCGCAATGACCGGTTTGGGGAAATTTTGAATCGACTTCATCAGGTACTGACCGCGCGCGGCGGTTTCGGTGCCGCCTCGAGCGTCGAGATCGGCCAGCTCCTTGATATCGGCCCCGGCCACAAAGGCCTTGCCGGCGCCGGTGATGATGACGCATTTGATTTTTTCGTCGGTCCAATAGTAGCTGAAGAGCTTCTGCATCTCCTCGATAGTGGCGCGATTGAGCGCATTCATGGCTTTTTCGCGATTGACGGTGACAATCAGTACGCCGTCATCGATCTTAACCAGGATATTCTCATACTCGGACATCACTTACCCTTTCATCTATACCAACAGAGTGTGTCTATCGTTCTTACTACTTCAGGGTTGGATCATGCGCACCAATCGCAGGCCGGTGGTGAACTTGGATGTCCCCAACAGGTCGAACCCGGCCTTCAAATAACAGCCCAAGGCGGCTTCGTTGTCATCCCAGAGATTGATCAGCACTTTGGCTACGTCCTTTCGCGCCGCCGCCCGGTCATATAGCAACTGAAGCGTCTTGACGCCATACCCCTTGTCGCGCTGGTATGGCGAGACCAGCAGGTGGCAGATCTCGACCGCCAGCTCCAGCGGCCGCGCCCACAGTTCGCCATAGGCGACCGGTTTGCGGTCGCTCAACAGGATATATGAGGTCACCCCCTGGCGCTGCCAGCTTTGGACTATGTCATCCGGCGGCGGGAACTCCTTGCCGCGACATACGGCCTGGTAGGTCTCCTCGCTCTCCATCCACGAGCGCACATCGCGAGCGTACTCGTCACTGTACGGAATCAAATCGGCTTTAACGCGGGTAGACTCATCCATTCTCATCTCCCTGATTCATGGTCCGGCAATATATGTAAAACAGTGTTGCGGGGCAAGAGGGGGAAGTCGTTCAGACTCGTCGTCAGGGTCTGCA
Organism: bacterium; assembly: GCA_043819515.1. Classification (GTDB taxonomy): domain Bacteria; phylum Zixibacteria; class MSB-5A5; order GN15; family FEB-12; genus DAOSXA01. The sequence continues at coordinate 3,642 of JBDRES010000063.1, read as the reverse complement.
CTCTCGCTAATGGTTTCCCCCTTGCTCTAGGGCACTTTTCGAGGCTTATTGCGTTTACCGGCTATAACGATAGGCGGTGCAAAATGAGAACCTCGGTTCCGTCGGGTCTTGCCCTCACCATGTGAGAGTGTGACCGGACGGTGCCCGGTCAGGTCACACCCCTGCGGGGCAAGACCTGACCGAACCTGAGCATCGCAAGGAAAATTTTGATGTTGCGACGGGTCTTGGCCTCGGCCACGAGGGTGTGACCCGGCGCATCCAACAAAGGACAACAACTGCCGCTAAAGGGTAGCAAAAGAAATGATAGATTTTAGCTTCACCGACAACCAGCTGGCCGTGCGCGACATGGCCCGCGAAGTGGCGCAGAAAGTGATCGCGCCGGATATTCAGACATTCGACCGCGAGCAAAAGGTCAACCCGGATGTCATTCCGGCTATGGCCCGCGCCAACCTGCTCGGCTTTTGCATCCCCGAAGAGTATGGCGGCCTGGGCATGGACTACATCTCGCTCGGGCTGGCCTGCGAGGAACTCGAATACGCCGACACCGCCGCGCGGGTGATTCTGTCGGTGCATATCGGTCTGTTCAGCCTGCCGGTGCTGACTTGGGCCAACGAAGAACAAAAACATAAGTACCTGGTCCCGGCGGCCAAAGGCGAAAAACTGGCCACCTTTGGACTGACCGAACCGGCCGCCGGCTCCGATGCGGTCGGGATTCAAACTACGGCCGTGCGTGATGGCGACCATTTCATCCTCAACGGCGAAAAGATGTGGATCTCGCTGGCCGACATGGCCGACTTTTTTCTTATTTTTGCCTGGACGGATCTAAACAAGAAGAAAAAGCGCGACCACTCCGGTCTGTCGGCCTTTATTGTTGAGCGCCAGTGGGATGGGGCCACAACCGGATCGCTGCACGGCAAGCTGGGAGTTCGCTCAGGCAATACCGGGTTCATTTCGATGCAGGATGTCAGGGTCCCGGCGGCGAACCTTGTCTACAAAGAAGGCCAGGGATTCAAGATCGCCATGTTCTGTCTTGACCAGGGACGCTACACGGTCGCGGCAGGATCGTGCGGTCTGATCAAGGCCTGCCGTGATGCCTGTATCAGCTATGGCAAAGAGCGCCGGACCTTTGGCGCGCCGATTGTGGAGCATCAACTGGTCAAGCAAATGATCGCCAATATGGAGGCCGGTTACGAATATTCATCATACCTCTGGCTCAAAGCGGGCTGGCTGAAAAACCAGGGCAAACGCTCGACCAAGGCTACCTCGCTGGCCAAATGGATCGCCTGTCGTGAGGCTGAAGCGGCTGCCGCTGACGCAGTGCAAGTTCATGGGGCGTATGGATTTTCCGACGAATACCCGGTCGAGCGGTATTATCGCAACGCCAAAGGGGCCTCGATCTACGAGGGCACGCGCGAGATCCACACCCTCATGCAGGCTGACTATGCTCTCGGCAATCGTTTCGACAAAGAGCTCGAACGCGACCTCCCGGCGGTCGAGCAGTAGGGGGTAAGCGCGGTATCAAGATAGGTCGACACTACTTAGAGTTTCGACACCATTCGGATAGGCGGACATTGACGAAACCCCTGCGGGGTATCGACAAGACTGGCGGCTTCGCAGAAACCGGCTCTTTCATACGGTGAAACTGTCCCGGTCCAGACAAAAGCATCAGCCCATTTCTTGTCCGGCTCAAACGGATTAGCTTCAACAATAATCGTCCCCTGCCATGCGGCATAGTGGGCGCCTAGTTTTTGGCTATGATCGACCGGGCATATCACCGCTGTCGGTGCCGCGATGTGAGCGCAGGTATGCAAACAGGCTGACCGGCTGGCCGGTCAGGCCGAGTTTGCGACGAGCAGTCTCGCGGTGCTTGTTGACCGTAGCCGGCGATGTCCCCAACTGGTCGGCGATCTCTTTTGAGCTCATCCCAAACGATATCATATCGCAGATCTCCGCCTCGCGCGAGGTCAAACGCGATATCCGCAGTCGGAAATCATCCAGATCTCTGGTGAGAATAGTATCCAGAGTCTGATAAAGCTTCTGTGCTTCGTCCGCGTGCTCCGGGGGCACCCGCTCAATGATCCTCTGAAGCAGGGGCCTGATCGCGTCATCGATAGCCGTGTAGGCCTTACGCGTGTCGGTGTCTACTTTGGAATGCAGGTGTTCAAGTACCTGCTGCAGGGCGATGTTCTTGTCTTTCAGGGCTTGCCGTTCGGCCACCAGCTCGTTGGTAGCTCGGCGAAGGCTCTCCTCCGTGCGGCGCCATTCGGTAATATCATGGATCAAGGCAATGATGCGGCAGTCCAGATCATCAGCCGAGCCTTTGATGGCCATCGAGCACTCGAACCAGCGCTTGTCGCCCATAATGTCCAAAGCGTATACCTGACCGTGACACTGACCCTCGGAAATGGTCTTCTCAACAGCGTAGGTAATAACCTCAGCGGCCGGGGGCGGCAAGATTTCCTGCATCGTTTTGCCCAGAAACTCACTTGGGGGCCGATAGAGGAGCGATGGATCCGGTGCTCGAAAATCATAAATGCGACCTTCGCGGTCCATCTCAAAAAGCATATCCGGTAGGGCATCGAGCGTCGCCGCCAGTTGTGCGTGTACCTGTTTGAGATCTTCTTGCGATTCTATACGCCTGGTGATATCGGTCAGAATTCCCTCGTAGTGCAGCACCTTCCCCTGTTTGTCTCTAACTACGCGGGCGTTTTCCAGGACCGTAATGACGCTGCCATCCTTTCGTTTGAGGCGGTACTCGATATTGCGCAGATATCCGTCTCGTTCCAGCTGCTCCAAGAACGCCCTGCGCTCCTCGGGATTGGCGTACAGATCAGTTACACTGACACCTCTGCAGCAATCATCTTTAGAGTCGTAACCGAGAATATCTGCCAAAGCCCGGTTGGCCTTCAGGATGCGACCATCGGGAGTGGTCTGATACACTCCTTCCAGGACATTGTCAAACAGCTGACGATATTCGGCATCGGACTCCATCAACGCTTCCCGAGCAGCCGCTCTCTCCGAAATATCACGGATTATCATCAGATCGGCCGGACTCCCTTCATAGTCGATCAGCCGCGCCGATGTCTCGCACGGAATCACAGTGCCGTCTTTGGCGATCAGATTCAGCCGAAACGTACGGGGAACATCTTTGCCCGCCAGGCGAGCCTGATGCTGCTCCCGGAACGCCTGTTGATCCCCTTGGGCCACTAAGGCCATAAAACTCAAGCCCCTGGCGACCTCCTCCTGCGAATATCCAAACAAATCCACAAAGGCCTGGCTCACCAGACGATAGCGGGATCCCTGGAGTACTACCATCGGGTCGGGACAAAGTTCTACAAGTGTTTGGTACAGACTACCTGAATCAGCCATCAGACTATCTCCTTGTCAGGGGACACGACTGAATTAGGACCAGCGAAAATGCTCTCAATGTCTATCGAAGGGTGTTCGGTCTGGTCGCAATCCATATACGTATCAGTATACGCAATAAACCCGTATTGACCGATAGGCTTGAATGTCGATATTGGGGGTACTTCTTACTTTGTTTAGAAGCCCGAGACGACCAGATCACTGAGCACATGATCTGACAACTGTGTCGTCACACAATACCCCCAGGTAGCTCCCCTCCCTCTGCCTGGGGGTCCC
>JBDRES010000062.1:0-33522 GCA_043819515.1 bacterium | reverse complement strand
GGCTGTTGACTAAGTCGAACAGCCTCCCGTTTAAACTCCGCATCAAACTGACGACGACTTCGATCTCTTGACATTCGGACACCTCCTGATACCAATATAACATGGCTTCTTCATGTGTCCACCAAACCGGGGGAAGGTCATGTCGTAATGGGGCAAGAACAGGTGTAAGTGCCGTTCCAAGGAAGATCTGGTTCGCCTATAGCCCGAGTACAGGAGCATTAACACAGCGATCAGCATGAAGCACATCGGTTGAGCGACAGCATCGGGTGGTTTTGGAAAGAAATGCCACCATAGCCCCACGTCTGATATCAGGAGCACCACAAGCCCCACTGTCGATACGTGGAGGGCATGAGCCTCCCCATCCAGTTTCGGGAGTTCAGTATCGACCTTCGTAGTAAACTCCCGAAGGTAAACTCTGGATCTCCCCAGGAAATTGCGCAGACCTTCGTTTGACTTGAGCGGATGTTCATGGAGAACGCCTTGGCCCATTACTGTCTCGAACATTGCGCCCCAATCCTTCTTCAGTGTGGTCTTCCGCAGCCTGGTCAAGTACAACCCTTCTAAGATGCGCGCGAATGGCCCCAACGCCAGGCACACGAGCCACCCAAGTAATGCATATCCGGCTGCTCCGTAGACACTGTCGGGCCAAATTTCGCTCAATGCCTTGACCACATTGACTTTCTCCCGGTATCCCGAGGCGTACCACAGAATATACCAGGCGGCGATCAACACGCCCCCCGGCACCACACGGCTTACGATATCAAACGTGAAAACCTCTATGGTCTTGATAAGCTGATTAGCGTCGTCATGAGCTGCCATACCGATTCCTCCACATGTAAGTGAGCCGCCGGCTACCCACTGGTCAATTGATTTGCGAGACTTAACGAAAAGATAGCTACAGCATGCTCGTGAGTCAAGCAGGTCGGCGCGTTTCCCCGTTCGGTCAGGTCTTGCGCCAAGGGCGTGTGACCTGACCGTTGTCCGTGCGAGGCCCTATGCCCCCTACCCCTTCGCCAGCTGGCGCAGCACCGTGTGCAGGATGCCGCCGTTGCGGTAGTAGTCGACCTCGACCGGGGTGTCGATACGGACTATCATCGCAAATTCTTTTGATGCGCCGTCGAGCGTCGCCTTGACTGTGATTTCCTGTTTCGGCTTGAGACTGTTCGACAGCCCTTCGATAGCAAAGGTCTCCTTGCCACTCAGCCCCAGGCTCTCGCGGGTTTCGCCCTCTTTGAACTGCAGCGGCAAAATACCCATACCGACCAGATTGGAGCGATGGATACGTTCATACGATTGCGCCAGCACCGCCCTGACCCCGAGCAGGTTGGTCCCCTTGGCGGCCCAGTCGCGCGAGGAACCCATGCCATAGTCCTTACCCGCCAGCACGATCAGCGGCGTGCCGGATTCCTTGTATTCGAGAGAGGCATCGTAGATCGACATCTGCTTGTCGGTCGGCAGATAAGTAGTCACGCCCCCTTCGGTGCCGGGGGCCAGCAGGTTGCGCAAGCGGATATTGGCGAAAGTGCCGCGCGTCATGACGCGGTCATTGCCGCGCCGCGAACCGTAGGAATTGAAATCCTCAAAGGCGACACCATGCTCAACTAGATACTTCCCAGCCGGCTGGTCCTTCTTAATCACGCCGGCGGGGGAGATATGATCGGTGGTGATCGAATCACCCAGCATGACCAACACGCGGGCGTCTGTGATAGGCGCGATATCGCCGGCTTCAGGAGTCAGGTCAACAAAGAAGGGGGGTTCCTGTATGTAGGTCGAGGCCTCGCTCCATTCATACAGATCACCCGACGGGCTCTTGATCGCATTCCAGGTCGGGTTGCCGTCAAAGACGGACGCGTATCGCTTGCGGAACATCTCCGGAGTGACAGCGGTGGCGATGGTGTCGTACACTTCCTTCTGGGTCGGCCAGATATCCTTGAGGAAAACATCCTGCCCTTTGTCGCTCTTGCCGATCGGCTGGGTGGTCAGATCAATATCGACCGTTCCCGCCAGCGCAAAAGCGACCACCAGCGGCGGAGAGGCGAGGTAGTTGGCTTTGGTGTGCGGGCTGACCCGGCCCTCGAAGTTGCGATTGCCCGAAAGCACTGCGGCGGCGACCAGGTTGCCGTCATTAATAGCCTCGACCACGGCGTCCGACAGCGGGCCGGAGTTGCCGATACACGAAGTGCAGCCGTAGCCGACATTGTGGAAGCCCAGCTTCTTGAGCGGCTCGATCAGGCCGGCCTTCTCCAGATAATCGATAACCACCGTCGAGCCCGGAGCCAGCGACGTCTTGACGTACGGTTTGACTTTCAATCCCAGGGCAGCCGCTTTCTTCGCCACCAGCCCGGCGGCGATCAGCACCGACGGATCGGAGGTGTTGGTGCACGACGTAATCGCCGCGATCACCACCGCGCCGTGACCCACTTCCGCCTGGTAGCCGTCGGAGATGGTGACTTTGCGATTGTGCTCGGCCGTTGGCAGTTCAAAGCCGCGTTCTTTCACCGGCCGTGACAAATCGGCCTGGAATTCTTTTTTCATTGAGCGCAAGGCGACCCGGTCATGCGGTCGTTTGGGTCCGGCCAGCGACGGTTCGACTGTGGAAATATCCAGTTCCAGCGTGTCGCTGAACTCCGGCGCGGCTGAGCCTTTTTCGCGGAAAAGCATCTGCTCTTTAGTGTATCGTTCGACCAGGTCGATTTCGTCCTCGGAGCGTCCGGTCATGCGCAGATAGGCCAGCGTCGCCTGATCGACCGGGAAAAATCCCATGGTTGCGCCGTATTCCGGTCCCATGTTGGCGATCATGGCTTTGGCCGGCAGTGGCAATTCATCCAGGGCCGAGCCGTAATACTCGACGAATTTTCCTACCACGCCTTTCTTGCGGAGCATCTGAGTCACGGTCAGCACCAGGTCAGTGCCCGTGACACCTTCGGAAAGCTGCCCGGTCAGTTTGAAACCGACCACCTGCGGCGTCAGCATATAAATCGGCTGGCCCAGCATGGCCGCCTCGGCCTCAATGCCACCAACACCCCAGCCGACCACGCCCAGGCCGTTGATCATGACGGTGTGCGAATCGGTTCCGACCAGCGTGTCCGGGAAAGCCACACCGTCGCGCGTGATTACGCATTTGGCCAGGTATTCGAGGTTAACCTGGTGACAGATCCCGGTTGCGGGCGGCACCACGCGGAAATTATCAAAGGCCTTTTTGCCCCAATGCAGAAATTGATACCTTTCGTTGTTGCGCTCGAATTCCTTATCCATGTTGAACTGCAAGGCTGCGTCGGAGGCGAACTTGTCGACCTGCACGGAGTGATCGATAACCAGATCGACCGGCACCAGCGGGTTGATCCTTTTGGGATCGCCCCCCATCCGTTTCATGGCGGCCCGCAAAGCGGCCAGATCAACCACGGCAGGAACACCGGTGAAATCCTGCAGCAGCACGCGGGCGGGTGTGAAAGGCATCTCGGTATCACCCACGGCCGCGGGCTGATATCCGGCCAGGCGAGTGACGTCGTCCTCGGTGACAGCGTGGCCGTCGACATTGCGCAACACGTTCTCCAGCAGGACTTTGATGGAATACGGCAGGCGCTCGACAGGGCCGTGTTTACTAAGTTTGTCCAGGCGATATATTTCGTAAGTACCACCACCGGCGGTCAGCTTATCTTTGGCTGAAAAAGGGTCCATACCTAGGCTCCTGTTGTCTTTATGTTCGTCTGTATATTGTCATCATTCACCGAGACGTATTATAGGCATCCGAGTGGCAACTGACAAGAGACTTGGCCGGGATAAACCGGCAGTTGCGTTTAACCGGTGAATTTGTATATTGTAAACAGGGTGGTACACCGCACGGGGCCACGCGAACAATCAAAAGGGAGATCGCCGGCTGGTCCTGCGATCCGGAAGATTTGGGAGTTTGGGCTAAATAGCAACCCAGAGAGCGGCAAAGACAGCGATTCTTGGCTATAATGACTTGGGACACAAAAAGTTACGACCAAGCCTGGGTCGCTCGGTGTTTTGGGCGGGTTAATGTCTATCGACTCCCCAAGGGAGTCATAAGCTGTCAAGAACTGCTCGCGAAATGGAGAGTGACCTAAATCGCGAATACCAATGGGCTTGGTCTGAGTTGAACGGTCGGCCAGCCCGGTGTATATCCTCTCCAGAGAAGGGAGTCCAGATTGGGCTTGACAGAATCGGTTGCGCCCTTTAATTTTAGGCCCTGCCGGAGCGTAGGGGTGTTGAACCCTTCCCTGCGTCTGTCCGGCAGTGATTGTGATTGGACTTCCCTGGCCGCCCGTGCTGTGCTCAATGAGGCGTGGCGGGAGTTCCGCCTAGGCAGGACCGGCCTGACTCGGATGAGGGGAAACCGGTCCTTGCTTGGGATGTAGTTTGTAGTAAACGAGGTGCCTTGAGAGCAGTCGAATAGTGCTGCGGCTGCCAAGGTGCCCTAAGGTTGAGCCAATGACGCTATGCTGCCGAGGGTTTGACTTGTACGGAGGGAGACAGCTTTGGAGATTACAGAGATCCGGGTCACTCTGAGAAACGAAGAACGATTGAAGGGTTTTGTTAATGTGACCTTCGATGACGCCTTCGTAGTGCGTGGATTGAAGATCATTTCGGGTACCGACGGTCTTTTTGTTGCGATGCCGTCGCGCAAGCGATCCGACGGGACCCACCAGGACATTGCTCATCCGGTTAACGCCGAGATGAGGCAGATGTTGGAGCGAAGTGTCCTGGGCGCCTATGAAGCCGAACTGAAGACGCAGGCGCACCTGTAAACCGGGGACGCCTATACTCTGGGGCGTCGTCAAGTGGTAAGACACCAGCCTTTGGAGCTGGCATTCGCAGGTTCGAATCCTGCCGCCCCAGCTTGAAATGACAGAGTTTGATGGGTCCGGTCTTGTGAGGACCGCCATGGATCAAGAGGAAGATCGCCAATGATCGTGCGCGAGGAAATCAGGCTCGTTACCGGCAACGCCAATCGTCCCTTGGCCGAGCGTATTGCCGGTTACCTGGGCGAACGGCTGACCGATTGTACGGTGAGTAGTTTCTCTGATGGAGAGGTTTTCGTACAAATTAATGAGAATATCCGCGGGGCCGATCTCTTCATCATTCAACCGACCAATCCTCCGGCCGAAAACCTGATGGAGTTTCTGATGCTGATCGAGGCCTCACGGCGCGCCTCGGCCATGCGGATTACCGCGGTCATTCCCTACTACGGCTATGCCCGGGCCGACCGCAAGGATCGTCCGCGCGTGGCGATTACCGCCAAGCTGGTGGCCAATATGATCACCGCCGCCGGGGCCGATCGCGTCATCACTATGGACCTGCACGCCAGTCAGATTCAGGGCTTTTTTGATCTGCCACACGATCACCTTTATTCGTCGGTCGTTTTTAACCGCAATATCAGGTCGCTGGGACTAAAGAATCTCACGGTGGTGTCGCCCGACGTGTGTTCTATCAAGCTGGCGCGGGCCACTGCCGAAGCACTGAATGCGGAATTGGCCATCGTCGACAAACGCCGTCCGCGACCCAACGAATGCAAGGCCATGAATCTGATCGGTGATGTCAAAGGACGGACCATTCTTATTCGTGATGATATGGTCGATACCGGCGGCTCGATTTGTTCCGCCGCCGATTTTGTGATGGAACGCGGCGCCAAAGAGGTCTATGCCGCCTGTACCCACGGTGTACTGTCAGGCGCGTCTATCGAGCGGATCAACAAGTCGCCTATAAAGAAGATGATCATCTCCGACTCTATCGACCATTCCTCGCGCACGCTGCCGGACAAATTTGAGATACTGAGTTGCGCCGAACTTATCGGCGAGGCCATCAATCGCATCTTTGATGAGGAATCGGTATCGTCGTTGTTCAAAGAGATTCCGTCCTCAGGTTAAGAGAAGTCTGATACTAACATATACAGGTAGGATATTTTACAGCCATGAAAGAAATCGAAATCGCTGTCTCACCACGTGAGGGAGTGGGCAAAGGCTTCGCACGCCGCGAACGGATGGCCGGTCGCATTCCGGCCATCGTCTACGGTCCCGAAGTGGAGCCGTTGAGTGTTGCCGTCGACGAGAAAGAACTTCGTCGGGCCATGAAGGAAGCCGGTGGATTTTCAAGTATTTTTGATGTGAATCTGGATGGCCGGCACAATAAGGTAGTGGTTCGCGATGTCCAACGCGATCCGATCACATCCAAGATCACCCACATTGACTTCCATGCGGTCTCGATGACCAAGCCGCTGTCGATTTCCATTCCGATCATCTATTCCGGCACGCCGGTGGGAGTCAAGGTCGATGGCGGTATCATGCAGGTAACCATGCGTGAGCTGGAAATTTCCTGTTTGCCGGCCGACATCCCGGATCAGTTGAAGCTTGATGTGAGCGGTCTGGGCATTGGTGATTCCATCCACGTCCGTGATGTCGAAATTCCCAATGTCAAGATCATCTCTCCGGCACAGCGCACCATGGTGGTTATCGCGGCTCCGACCGTGATAAAAGAGGCTGTTGCGGCCGGAGATGAAGAAGGTGTTGCGGGTGAAGAAGGCGCCGCAGCTGCTGAAGCAGGCGAAGGTGAAGGAGATGGAGATTCCGAGGGCGACGACAAAAAGAAATAGCCAGCCTGCTACCATTGATTTTGTTTTATCAGGGGTCGTCCTTCAGGACGGCCCTTTTTTGTGTCACCAGGCCATTAGGCCATTGTTTGACCTGGCCCGGCCAGACGGCTATATTGGCTCCACCAAAGCGCGCAACGGCATAGGCTTTACGTGATTGGACATGTATGAATTGCTCCGGTCACCACATAATATAAGGTCTTTGACGTGGAGTTCATGTTTCAGCTGCGTCTGGCCCCGGAGCGCCGGTGCTGTCTCCCAAACAAAAACGGGCGGCCTCGGCCACCCCCGGTGGTTCATCGTTGACCGCCGCCCGCGGCGCGCCTATATTCCGGGCTTAACCCGAAGGAGAAGTGATGTCCCAGCCATACATTCAGCCCACAGTCACCCCGGAAATGGTCGCGTCCCACGGTCTGAGTCCGGAAGAACATAGCCGAATCAAGAAAATCCTCGGGCGGGAGATGACCTTCACCGAGCTGGGTGTCTACTCGGTGATGTGGTCCGAGCACTGTTCATACAAGAACTCGATAGCTTTGCTCAAGACACTGCCACGTGAGGGCAAGCATCTGCTGGCCAAGGCGGGCGAGGAAAACGCCGGGGCGGTCGATATCGGCGACGGACTGGCGGTGGTCTTCAAGATCGAATCACACAACCACCCCTCCGCGGTCGAGCCATACCAGGGGGCCGCGACCGGTGTCGGCGGCATCCTGCGCGACATTTTCACTATGGGAGCCAGGCCGATTGCCAGCCTCAACTCGCTCCGTTTTGGCTCACCCGAAAACCCGCGCGTGCGCTATCTGGTCGACGGCGTCGTGCGCGGCATCGGCGATTACGGCAACTCCTTTGGAGTGCCGACGGTGGCCGGCGAGGTTTATTTTGATAAGGCCTATACCGGCAATCCACTGATCAACGCCATGGCCGTGGGACTAATGAAAGCGGACGGTATCGTCTCGGCGATCGCCACCGGGGCCGGGAATCCGCTCATGATTGTCGGCTCCAAGACCGGGCGCGACGGCATCCACGGCGCCACCTTCGCTTCGGAGGAACTGACCGCCAAATCACAGGAAAAGCGACCGTCGGTGCAGATCGGCGATCCTTTTACCGAGAAGCTCCTGCTTGAGGCGACCCTTGAGATTATCGAGAAAGAGCTGGCCGTCGGTATTCAGGATATGGGGGCCGCCGGGATTACCTGTTCCTGCGCTGAGATGTCGGCCAAGGGTGAAGCCGGTGTCCTGGTTGATATCGATGCCGTGCCGCTGCGCGAGACCGGCATGACGCCCTATGAGATCCTGTTGTCCGAATCGCAGGAGCGGATGCTGGTATGTGTCAAGAAGGGCAGAGAGAAGGATGTCGAGGCAGTCTTCGACAAGTGGGGGCTGGACTCGGTCATAATCGGCCATGTCACCGACGATGGTTTGATGACGGTACGCCTAAATGGCGAAATCGTTTCGCAGGCACCCTCGCGCACGCTGGCCTTGGGCGGTGAGACACCGGTCTACCATCGCGAAACCAGACGCCCCGGCTACATGGATGAAATTATCAAGATCGACCTGCGCGATTACAGCCAGGATCAGGATTGGAACGACATTCTCTGCCGCATGCTGGCCGCGCCAAATATATGTCACAAGGGCTGGGTCTTTGATCAATACGATTCAATGGTGCGCACCAACACCGCTGTCGGCCCCGGTTCCGATGCCGCCGTCATGCGCATTCGCAAGACCAACAAGGCCCTGGCTATGGTCACCGACTGCAACGGCCGTTACTGCTATATCAATCCGCGCCTCGGGGCGCAAAGCGCCGTGGCCGAGGCGGCCCGCAATATCGTTTGCTCCGGAGGCAAACCGCTGGCCATAACCAACTGCCTCAACTTCGGCAATCCCTATAAGCCGGAGATCTACTATTGTTTTGCCGAAGCCGTCGCAGGCATGGGCGAGGCCTGCCTGGTTTTTGACACGCCGGTGACCGGTGGCAACGTGTCGTTCTATAATGAGGACCCACAGCAGGCCGTGTTCCCCACGCCGACCATCGGCATGATCGGGCTGATCGAACCGCTCGATAACATCACCACGCAGTTCTTCAAATCTGAAGGCGACCTGGTTTTCCTACTCGGTACCAACACTGAACACCTGGGAGCCTCGGAATATCTGCACGCTATATTTGACCAGAACCGAGGCGCCGTGCCGCCGCTGAATCTGGCCTTTGAGAAGAAGCTCCAAGATGCGCTGCTGTGCGCGATAGGAAACGGTCTGCTCAAATCGGCCCATGACTGCTCCGATGGCGGATTGGCGGTCGCTCTGGCCGAGTGCTGCATCACCGATCGCGAAAACCAGGTGGGTGCTGTAATCAGGCTCGATGATGATCTGCGTGTCGACTGCCTGCTCTTTGGTGAAACCCAATCACGTATCGTGATCACATGCGCTCCGGATGCAGAAGAGAAGCTGCAGCACCACTTCGACCAGGCCGCAATCCCCTGCACGCAAATCGGCACGGTCGGCGGACAGCGCTTGAAGATAAACAACCTGATCGATGTCGACATAAGCGAGATCAGTGCGGCCTTCTATGAAGCCATGCCGAAATTCATGGACCGCGTCGAGTAGGGTCTGCGATCCGATCACGGCGATCGGCATGATTTTTCCGTTGTGTCAGGTCTTGATTCGCCACCGGTGGATTGTGACCTGACACCCAAGACCCGGTGAGCCGCCGGCGGCAGGTCACACTAATCCGCCGCCGCGGATTCGCAAGACCCGCCGCAACAAGTGTGAAGAATTTTACAACGGGCCTCATCATATGGGACCCCTGAAACTGAAGCTATGGCACTCTATATTTTCTCAGATGCCCATTTGGGGGCCAATGATCCCCGGCGCGAACAGATCAAGCGCGAGAAGATAGCGGCTTTGTTTGATCGGGTTCGTGACGACGGTGATCGTTTGGTCATCTTGGGGGACCTGTTTGATTTCTGGTTTGAGTACAAACACGCCATCCCCAAGGATCATCATCGCGTTACGTGCTGGCTGAGCGATCTGGTCGAGCGTGGTGTCACTGTCGACTATGTCAGCGGCAACCATGACTTCTGGATGGATGATTTTTTCACTTCCCAGGTAGGTCTTAGGCTGCACCGCGATTCATTTGATATGCAATATGAGGGCAAGCGACTGCACCTCGTCCATGGTGACGGTTTGGCAAAGAGCGATGGTGGCTATCGCTTGTTGAAGCGCGTCCTGCGCAATCGTGTCAACATCTGGCTTTACCGCAAACTGCCGCCCGACTGGGCTATTCCGCTGGCCAAGTGGGTGGCCGGTTCATCGCGCGACTATACTTCCAAGCGCGAGGGCTCGTTTGTCGCCGACTACGATCAGTATGCCCAGGCAAAACTAAAAGCCGGCTACGACATTGTCGCTATCGGGCATTTGCATATTCCGACTCTCAAGGGTTTTGGCGACGGCCTCTATGTCAACACCGGCGACTTTATTAATCATTTCTCCTACGCCCGCCTCTCCGGCGGCCAAATGACACTAGAGTACTTGCGCTAGCACCGGCGGTACGGCCTTGACATAAGTTTCTTAAATCAGTAATCTTCAGCGGTAGATCGGACTATCCAGGTGAGAGAGAGGGAATCATGCGCAGAGTTGTTTCCATTACCGCATTGCTGACTTGCTTACTGACGGCGGGAGTTCTGGCCGTCGACGATCCCGAATGGGGCGTGATAACTGACCAGGAGTGGCAACTGCAGCCTCCGGCTGACTATCCCGATGCCGGCGCGGTCGTTATCTTCGACCACGGTCGGGTAAAGACGGAAGAGAGTGGGATGGACCTGGAGCGACATTGCCGGATCAAGATATTCGGCGAGGCCGGCGCTGCCAAAATCAACGGCTATTCCGTCGAGTACTATGATTATGACCATTTTCACCACCAAGAAGCCCAGATCGTCCGTTCGTCTGGGGAGGTCATTAAGATCGACGAGGACGCCTTTATTGTCTCAGAAATGGGCTCGCGCCGGAAATGCCGGGTCGAATTTCCTCCGGTGGCGCCCGGTGACATCGTAGAGTTTGCCTATCGTCTCGATTACTACGGCGGTTTTGATAAGCTCGGGCTGGAGACTTACTTCGCTTTCACTCAGGCTAAGTCGCATGGAAGTTACGAGTTCAGAAAGCGAGTGGGAGAGCTGGGCATCGACCGTGACATCAAGAACTACAGCAACATTCCGACCTGGTTTTTTGATCATCAGGTTCCCACCCTGGAATCTCGGTTCGAGGTGCAAATCGGGGCCGAACTGGATTACACATTCTTCACTACTAACGTGCCGACTGAGTCTATCGAACCCACTATGAAACGAATCAAGGTCCTGACTGCCACCGCTTACAAGAAATACACTTGGCTTCTGCGCGACATCGCGCCTCTCGTCCCGGACAGTCTTGGGTTTTATGATGACGAGGTGGCGCGTTGCGGCGTGCACTTTCAACTGTTCTCCACTCCCGGGGAAAACCGACTCCTGCCCATGGGGGTGTATGTGGACAAACACTTCCGATGGATGGGCCAGGACATTCAGGGCTTCCTTGACGACTACACCAAGACGACCAAGACGATGCGCAAGAAGATTCGCGCGCAGGTCGGCGACGTGGAACCGCCGCTGGACAGGATGCGCGCCATCTATAGCTGGATTCAGAGCGAATTTGCCCTCGACACCACCGGTTACGAATTGCGGCCGCGCCATGACAACATGAAGGCACTGTTCAAGAAGCAGATCGGAATGCCGTTCGAACTCAACATACTTCTGGTCGAGGCCCTGAAGATCGCCGGACTGGACGCCTGGCCGGTGCTGATCAGCACCGTTAACAAAATACCTTTCCGAAAGTCTGGTGTGTTCAATCATATGTTGGCTATGGTGGATATTGACGGCCGGACTGTCTTTCTGGATGCCTCTGCCGCCGGTTGTGAACCCGGAACTCTACTACCCATTTGTTTACCGGATGAGGGAGTGCAGGTCGACTACAGCGATTCGCGCCCTATTGCCATCGGGGCCGATGTCTGCAAGGCGGGTCTCTGATAGTCGAATTGTCGTTTTGAAGTAGCGTCGACCGAGTCCGTCCGTTATCATTTGGTTATCACAGCGCTGATTGCCGATGCGATCAGCCCCACACATACGGAGGATCATTATGAAAACCGGAGCACGCAACGATGTTATCGGCAGAGTCACCGAAATCAAAAAGGGTGGCCTGATGTGTAAGGTCGTCGTCGAAGTACCGGCTCACACCATGAGCTCGGTGATGACTATCGATTCACTTCTGGAGATGGGCCTCAAAGAGGGCGACGAGGTCAAAGTCGCCACCAAAGCGGTCAATGTCCTGCTGATCAGGGAGTAGAGGCAGGCGCCGCCGTATGGGCGAAGAATGGTATTGGTAGGTCGGGTTCCGACCGCAGGGAGAAACCCGACCTTGGACTCAACAGCCACTTACGGTACGGAGCCCTATCCAATTTGAGCGAATCTGGTATGAGTCGGCCTGTATTCGTTCACGAAGTGCCCGCGGGGCCGCTAGCTTACCCGACAGCACAACCGCTATCTGCTAGGCCTCGTCGCAACCATCAACTGTGTCGATGGTGTCAATTCGAGCAGGATTGCCATCAACAGGATCCAATTCAACGTCCGGAGCATTCATGGGCGATGAGTCACAGGCGAGGGCCAGAAGGCTCACGGTAGTCAGTAGAAATGATATCCTGTAGGTCGTGCAGGTACTAGTTGAGACATCTATCCAGCTCTCACATCTACCAGGCCGCCGGTGTCGAGGTGGATCGGCCAGGCATCCTGTCCTGTCCATAAATCCCAGGCATCCTCCATGAGGGAATCCCAAGGCTCCGGCAGGTGGTCCCAGCCGACAAAATGGCCATGATATTGGATATCTCCGCCGAATGTGGAGAATATATCGTAAGTCATACCTCCATCAACGTCGTGCACGGGGTCACCACCATCATTACGGAAGAAGAAGAACAAGGTGTCGGCGACCTCGTTAACAAACAGCAGGTCCATACCGCCAGCCCAGAACATTATTGATTGAGCGTCGACAAATCCAGCGAGTGCACGATAAGCAAGGGCCAACTGCACAGGATTCTGACAGTCGGCGAAATGCATAGTAAACTGCTTGGGATGGGTGGGATGGTGAGTATGAATCGAGTCAAGCATATACAGCTCATTGAGACTATCCCAGGCGGCGTAACTGCCATCCTGGATAGCTGAGAGGGTGGTGCTGTCTACTGCGACCGATATTATGCTCATCGCCCGAGAAAATTCGAACGCTACCTGAGGAACGGAGTCGATCCAACCGCTCCGAATGACTTGTAAATCCGCCCTCACTCTCTCGCGCAGTTCCCACGGTGCGGTCAACTCGCCAGAGACTACGATGGCGATCTGCTCAGCTTCGTCACATCCCGGAACAGCGTCAGCCGTGTCGAACGCAGTCAGATTCGAGTTATCCGATGGCTCATGCATCGGCGATGAACCGCACGCCAGAGCCAGAACTCCGCAGATTAGTAACGGGATCAAGATCCTGAATAGCATGCTTCTACGCCTCCACTTATGTTGTCTCTCTGGCCAATTCCAATATACCCTGTGCCTCAGGGACGTGCAATACGATTCTTCTGTGCAACGAGAACTTCAATCGCTCAAAGAACTGACTTAGTTTTAGCAGGTCGGGTTCCGACCGCAGGGAGAAACCCGACACACACGAGTGTGTCTTATGTGCTATCGATGGGCAGCGGTATGTGTCCGGTGTCGGGTTTCTTCGCTCGCTCCGGAACCCGAGCCCAACCACACAGCGCCCGCTTATCCCACCACCCGCTCCCGTCCCCAGCCGGTTTTGCCGGTGGCGCGGTAATGCTCCAGACGGCGAATAGTGATCTCGGCATAGCGCGGGTCGATGTCCATCGTGACGCACCGTCGGCCCAGTTTCTCACAAGCCAGGAGCGTCGTGCCCGCGTGTGAGAAGAAATCGATGACGGTATCACCAGGTTTTGAGGACGCTTCGATAATTCGCTCGATCGCCTTCAGCGGTTTCTGCGCCGCGCAGCCTTCGACATTCTCTTCCATCCGATAAAATACCTGCTGAATATCGACCCAGACATTCCCCGGACGGATATTGGGCGATTTGCTGCGCTCAAGATTTTCGGTAAGTCGTCCGTTCACTTCTTTGTAATAGCCGCGCAGGATCTTGGGAATGTCGGTGTACTGAACATCAAAAGCCGGATTGCCACGCGAGTAATACAGCAGTTCCTGACGGACAGCCATCCAGTTCTTCTGGGTGCCGTAACCGCGCTGGTTACGCATAGTGATCCATGATCGCGAATCAAAGCCGGTTTCGGTCATCAAGGCCATGAACTGCGGCAACGGCTGGAAATGGTCTTTTTGGTCGGCGCCGAGCCAGACATAAAGCGAGGCGTTTTCCGCCAGCGCGTCGGACGTGTTCTCGAGCCAACCGCGACACCAGCCGATATACTCCGCCACCGAGCGTCTCTCAAACATGGCGAGGTTGTACGGCGGATCCTGAACGGCCAGTGTGGCACGGCCGCCATTCATCAACGAGCGCACCAACGCCGCGTCGCAGGCATCGCCACAAGCGACAATATGCCCGGACAGCGGGTCGGTCCACGGCAGGCTCGAAGGCGGCGGTGTCTTTTGAGGCCGGGAGCCGATCAGGTTGATGATTTCTGATGCCGCGGCTTTGGTGAATGCCATGACACCACGTTCGGCGGCCGGCTTCGTTTACTCAACAAAAAGATGAGGCGACCTTTCCACAGGGGCTTCCATATAAACTGCCCACGACAGAAGCACTTACTTAACAACAAGATAGCCAAGCGCGTAAATTTTTGCGTGGTGGCCTCTTTACAAGCGCTTTCTTTGAGTGTAATATAACAACATGCAGGACAATACTCTGTGGGCGCCGTGGCGCGTCGAATTCGTGCTTGGTGAAAGAGAAGAAGGTTGCATCTTCTGCAATCGCTTCAATATGGAAGACACTGTCGAGAATCTGATTGTCTTTCGTGGCGAGCACAACTTCGTGATTCTCAACAAGTACCCGTACAACTCCGGCCACTCTCTGATTGTGCCGAATCGCCATGTCGCTCATTTGGAGGATCTAGATACGGCTGAAGCCAACGAGTTTTTTGAGTTGACCCGCCGGACAGTCACCGCCCTCAAAAACGGTATCAAGCCGCACTCGCTCAATATCGGTATGAACCTGGGTCGCAGTTCCGGGGCTGGCATTCCGGAGCACTTACATATGCACGTCGTTCCGCGCTGGCAGGGGGATACCAATTTTATGCCGGTGATCGGCAAGACCGGTGTTATCTCAGTTCCGCTGGAGCCGCTATACGATATCCTCCGCAAGGAGCTGAACAAGTAATGGCCAAGCGCCGTAAGATCCCGACTAAGACTGAGCTTGTCCAACTGCAGAAGCTCTATCGTACCGACGAGAAAATCGGGGAACGTCTAGGTGGCGTGCCGGCCTATCTCATCGCCTACTGGCGGCGCAAGAAGAATGTCCCCAAACACTCACAGCCCAAGTTCTCCGAAAAAGAGATTAACGGCCTGTGGGAGCGGTACGGTGATGATGATCGCTGTGGCCTTGAGTTGGGCATTTCCAAGGCGGCCTTCTATAACTGGCGGCGCCGTTATGGTATCAAGGAAAAGCCGGCCTTCCTCAAACTTGAGCAGTTGGAGCTCAACTTTCCCGGGATGAAGCCGTCGGCTAACGCCGCTTCGCTTTGGAACAAACAGACCGTGGTCCAGAAGATCCTGGCTCGCACCTCCAGCCTAACCAAGGTCGAGGTAGGTCAGCGATTGGCGGTAGAGCCTGATCTGGTTCTTGCCGGTGGGGCGTCGGCACAGGTGATCGGCCGGTTTGAAGCCGGGGGGGGGGAATACGTTTGGAACACCGCCAAGATCATTCTCTCGGCCGACCCGGACAGCTACGCTGCAGCCGATCGCGCGGGCGATTTGCGTCTGGCGGTGCGGGAGTTTTCCGGGCGCCAACGCATCAAGCAGCTCTATAGCCGATCAGCCGGAGCCCTGGGCCAGGTGGTCCTGGAGCATGGCCGGGTGCTTCCGGGGCAATTGATTCTCGGGGTGGGGGCCGGTGTTGCCGCCTTTGGATGTATGGCCGGGTTTGGGACTCGGGTCAGCCCGGAGACGCTGGCGGAGGTCTGGATCGGCGGCACAACCACGATTGATGTCCCTGCCTCGGTGCGTATCGACATCAGCGGCCGTCGACCGCGAGGAGTTTATGCTCGCGATATTGCCCTGAGTATTGTGAAGCGGCTCCAGGACGAGCCGGTGGCAGGGTGCGTTATTGAGTTTTACGGCTCGGCGATCTCGCAGATGACCATCGGCGAGCGCTTTGCCCTCACCGGGCTAATGCCGTCGGTGGGGGCGGCGGGCGCCATTTGTCAGTTCGATTCCAATACCCGGCGCTATCTGATGGGTCGGGCACAGACGACCCTGGAGCCGATTGTGAGCGATAAGAACGCCACCTACGACGGTCATTATCAGGTCAATATCGACCAGCTATTTCCCCAGATCGCCGGACCCAATTCGCTGAAGGAAATTAAGCCGGTCAGCCAGGTAGAGGGCGTGCCGGTTCATCTGGTCATGATTGGCGGGGAAACCGCCGGTCGTTTTGACGATCTCCGGTTTGCGGCCGACATTCTTAAGGGCCGACGGATCAATCCCGAATGCCGACTGTTGATCCATCCGGCCTCGCATACTGTCTACTTGGAGGCCCTCAAAAAGGGGATCATCCGCGTTTTTGCCGAAGCCGGCGCCGTGGTTGTGCCTACCGGCTGTTGTAGTGAGGAACTCCCGCCCTGGATGCGGCTGGGTCCGACGGAGCGTTGCCTCTCGACCGACAATGAGACCGATCCGGCGGCTTTTGGCGAACCCTCATCGGAAGTATTCCTCTGTTCACCGGCTACCGCCGCCGCTTCAGCAATCAACGCCGCCATCACCGACCCTATCCGGTACGGCAAGTAGTCTTCAGGTGGTTTTCGTGCCGACGTAACCCATACCCCGCAAGCCCTTTCCCTGGCTCTGACGGTCGATATGTTTTTGACCAATCGCTCCCGGCTGGATACGGCTCTGAGCGACATGATCGCACAACTTCAACTTCTCAGAACCATCCTCGATCAAGCCGATGAAAAGAAGCTGCGCAACTATGTCTTGGACGCTCAGCAGGCTTTGAGCGGGCTGACTGAAAATGGCCGGGAAAGCTTATGGCGGCGATGACCGCTGGAATGTCGAGGATTTTTTGTCAACGACCGTCCGTCAAATGGTGTATATTCATTATAATGAACGTTATCATCAGGCATATTCTTTTGGTGACGGCTTTGGCTGCAGGCGTTCCGGGTTTCGTTAGCGCCCAGGTCACCGCATCGCCGAGCGACCAGGCGCGCCTTAATCAAGTCCGGAGGACTACCCTGCCGGCGCCCACGGAAGACATATCGACTGTCAAAGTGGCCCGGTTGCATTATGGTGGTGGTGGCGACTGGTACTGGGGCAATTCCGCCGTGCCGAACTTCCTGGGATTCGTACGTGACAACTCGGACTATCCGGTGGATACGATTGAACGGGTGATCACGATCACGGACCCCGATCTTTTTCGTTATCCCTTTCTTTTTGCGACCGGTCACGGCGTCATCGATTTTTCAAACGAGGAAAAAGAACGCCTGCGCCTCTACCTGGCCAATGGCGGCTTTCTGTTTGTCAACGACTCCTACGGCATGGAGCGCACATTCCTGAAGGAGCTAGCCGACCTCTTCCCCGAAAGGGAGGTGGTGCAACTTCCGTTTGATCATGATTTGTATCATTGTTTTTACGATTTCCCCAATGGTCCCCCCAAGATCCATGAGCACGACAAACAGGCGCCTCGCGGTCACGCGGTAATCCTCAACGGTCGCGTGGTCCTGTACTTTTTGGTCGAGTCGGATATTGGTGATGGCTGGGAGGATCCTCAGGTGCACAACGATCCGCCTGACAAGCGGCTGGCCGCGCTCAGAATGGGTCTGAACATACTTACTTACGCTTTGTTTAATTGATTAAACCGCATGGGCCGACCGTCCGTAAAAGGATAAAGTGGCTTTTTTCTCCGGAAGGCGCGGGTGTCCCCGCCAGCAGACAGGTTAGACATGGCTGATATTACAACACCGGCAGGGCTGGTTCAGAGACTCAAGGGGATTTTGGTTCGGCAGCGGCTGATCATGTTTTTGTCAGGACTGCTGCTTTGCCTGGCCGCCCTCGCTGCGGCCGCTATTGGTCTGGCCGGCCTCGCCGCCCTGATTATCGTTCCGGTCTGGCTAAAATTGACGCTGCTCGGAACGCTCTCGGCCGGTCTTATTGTTTTGTTGATAATGTCGGCTGTCCGTTATCTCTGGCGCGGCCAAATCGATGATATGGCTGTCAGGCTGGAGCTCAAGTACCCGGAGTTCAAGGGTCGCTTGATTGCCGCCATTCAGTTCGTTCGCATGGAGCGGACGCCCGGCTATTCGGCCGAACTTATGGCCGAGACCCAGGCCCAGGCGCTGCGAGGCGTCGGGAGTATCGATTTTTCGCAGGCTCTCTCCGTGCGTCCCCTGGCTCGGCCCGGTCGCTGGTTGGCGATCTCCGCGACTGTTGTTATCGCCCTGGCGATTCTGCTGCCGGGCCTGACGCGTCACTCGTGGAATGTCTACTCCCATCCGACGGTTGAAATTGCCCCGCCGCTTGGATACTCTCTGGTTGCGAATCCCGGCTCGACACAATGGGTCAAGTACCGTGACATAAACATCGGCGCCACCATGATCGGCGATCAGTTCCCCGACCAGGCGCGGATTTATCATCGGGCGGCCGGCGGCAGTTGGCAGGAGCAGACGGTCGATCTTGGCGGGCTGACCGTTCATACCTCCGAACTGGGGGACTCGCTGGATTTTGGGGTGACCCTGCGCCAGGTGGCTCGGTCGTTTGACTATTATGTTGAGGCAGGCCGCACCAAGACTCCGATTCAGAGTGTCGATGTGGTCGATCGCCCGCGGGTGACCGGCATTAAGCTGTCGATTTTTTATCCCAATTACACCGGCCTGCCGCCGCTCGAAATCGATGAAAACAACGGCTCCTTCTCCGCCATAGTGGGCAGCCGGGCCAATCTGGCGGTCACGACCAATCTGCCGGTCGCCCAGGCCGGCCTAGTCATGGATGAATCCGAACCGGTACCCATGGAGGTGGCCGGCAGCCAGGCGTCGTCGGCGCTGAGCATCATGCAGTCGCAGGACTACTATATCAAACTGATCGACCACATGGGCGAAGAAAACCCGGACCCGATTCAGTACCACATCACCGCCGTTCCCGATGAGTATCCGGCTATCGACGTTCTGAGTCCGGGTTTTGATCTCAACCTCGGCGACAACTTGGTGCTGCCTATGAAAGTCCGGATCTACGACGACTTTGGGTTTTCGTCGCTGGCTTTGAAGTATCAGGTTTACTCGGGTGGTCGTCAGTCGGAGGAGCATGTCACCATGCTCAAGTACTCCGACCGAATCAAGACCGAGGGGGAGGTCGAGTTTCCCTGGGACGTCGGGCAATATGTTTTGTATCCCGGGGAATTTGTGACCTATTACTTCGAAGTGGCCGACAACGACGCTGTCTCCGGTGCCAAGACGGCGCGCTCACGCCAATATGTTGCCAGGATTCCGTCGCTGGATGAAATCGTTGCTCAGGCCGACGCCCAATCGCAGCAGCGAATATCACGGTCGCAGGATCTGCTCAAGCAGGGGCGCGACGCCGCCCAGAGCATGAAAAATCTGGTCCGCAAGCTCAAGGCCCAGCAGCAGCAGCCCCAGGCCGAATGGCAACATGAGAAGGAGCTGGCCAAGATTGCCGAAAAGAATGCCGAAATGGTTCAGGATCTGGAGAAGATGGCCCAGCAGATGGAGAAGTCGGTCGACCAACTGGCCCAGCAGTCCCAGATGAGTCGCCAGCTTCTCGAGAAGATGGCCCAGATTCAGAAGTTGTTTGAAGATGTCGCCACCCCCGAGATGAAAGAGGCCCAGCGCAAATTGATGGAGGCGCTGAGCAAGATGGATCCCAAGGAACTGCAGCAGGCGATGAATGATTTTCAGATGTCGCTGGATGAAATGCTCCAACGTCTGGAACGCACCCTGGCTCTTTTGAAACGTTTGCAGTTGGAGCAGAAGATGGAGGCCATGCTGCAGAAGATCGAGCAATTGGCCGAACGGCAAGAGGCGCTCAACATACAAAACGACTCGACCGCCAAGGACAATCTGCCGTCGCTCAGCCCCAAGGAAGATCAAGTCAAAGCCGACCTCGAAGGGCTGAAATCAGAGCTGGAGGAACTCAAGAAGTTGGCCTCCGAGGCCGAGGCGGCCGAGGTGCCGCAGTTCCAGGAATTCGCAAAACAATTGAAGACAACCGACGCTGATCAAAACATGCAGGCCATGTCTGATCAGCTTCGGAAGAAAGACCGTAGCCAGGCCTCACAGCAGGGTGAGCAGGCGCTGTCCAAGCTGCTTCAGATGCTGGATCAGATGCGTCAGCAGTTGGCTGACATGACCAGCGACTCCAATGAGGAAATGGAGCGGGCCATGCGCATGGCTATCGACGATGCCAACTATTTGTCGCAGAGCGAAGAAGACATCCTCAACGATGCCTCGGCAATGGAATCCTCGTCGATGGCTCTGCGTGACATGGCGACCAAGCAACAGGACCTGCAGGCCGCCTGTGCCGGGTTGGGTAACCGGATAAGCGAGTTGGCCAAACAGTCGCCGTTTATTGCGGCCGAACTTGATCGGCTGCTGGGGATTTCGACGGCTGCTATGGCGGCTGCCGGGAAGGAATTTGCCGACAAACGCCGCAACCAGGGTATTACCATGCAACGCGAGGCTATGGCTAATCTCAATCTGGCTTCCCTGCGGCTGATGGAATCGTTGCAGCAACAAAGCAATTGCAATAAGGGCGGCAGTTGCGACAAGCCCATGCAGAAGCTACAATCGATGTGCAACAAGCAAAACCAGCTCAACCAGAAGACCCAGCAGTGTCAGAATCCGTCTTCGTCATGCAACAATCCGGGCGGGGACAATATGCGCATGTCTGAGGACGGTACGCAGGCGATCCAGCGGCTGGCCGGTGAGCAGGGTACCATCAGAAAATCGCTTGAGGATTTGGCCGCCGAGTTTGGTGACTCCCGTCAGGTTCTGGGGCGGCTGGATGATATCGCGGCGGAAATGAAAGAGGTCGAAGAGGATTTGGCTGCGGGTCAAGTGGGTCAAGAGACGGTCAATCGTCAATTGAAGATATTCTCGCGGATGATGCAGGCCAGTCGCTCGCTGCAACGTCGTGATTTCACCGATCAGCGCCAGGCCAATACCGCCACCCAGGAACTGTTTTCGGCTCCTCCGGCGCTCATGCGGAACATGCTGGAGGATGGCCTGACCATTGAAGATCGTCTGCGCCTGTACCTTTCCGAGGAGTACCCGCTCCAGTACGAACAGCAGATCAAGGCTTACTTCAAAGTACTGTATCAGATCCAGACGCCAAGCGGCGACCCGGTGCCCGAGGTGACACCACAACCATGATGGGTCAGCTATTGTTGTCGATCGGCTTGGTCTGGCTCCTTTTCCCGGGAAGCGGGGGGGTGATGGGGCAAACCACTTCCGAGGAGCCGACACCCCGCCCCGTGTTTCAGGCCGACCCGTTTGAAGAGGCGGCCTTTCGGGATAAGCTCCGTGCGGCGCAGGACTTGTTACGCCGGCAGAATTATCCGGCCGCAGCCGACCTTCTGGAGAGCTTGTTTTCCGAGCAGCCGGACAACGATGTAGTCGCCAACCAGTTGCGCAACTGCTATGACCGACTCAAGGCCTATGACAAGCTCCATTGGCTGGCTTTGCAGAGGCTGGAACTCTATCCGGATCGGCTGGACTCTCACCTGGAACTGGCTCGAGTGCTGGTGATTGAGCAGCGGTTTGACGAAGCTCAGCAATCGTATCGACAGGCTCTGAAACTGGCCCTCCAGGATCAGGAGATGGAGGCTGTTCTATCCGGAATGATAGACGCCGGATTTGAAATAGAGGCGTCGCATCTCATAGACTCCCTGGTACCGCTGAGTGAGCGTCCGATACCATTGCTGCTTCAGCGTGGGATCATATTGGAGCATCAAAAGAAATATGGACGAGCGGCCGTTGAGTATCTCAACATTATAGGCGATACTTCGCGGCCGGCGACCACCGCCGAACGACGTCTGCTCGACTTGCTGAAGTTCGAAGCTTCGTCGGAGGAAGTTGAAGAGGCCCTTCTGGACCAGGCTGATTCTCTCACCAGCCTCCGCGGTCTGAGGCTCCTGGTCGACCACTATCTCGTGAAGGGGCGGTTTGATGCGGCTTTTGAGATCAGCCTGCGCGAGGATTCGCTGGTACGGGGCCAGGGCCGGTCGTTGGTACGGCTGATGAGTGCCTGCCGGGATCGCCGGCTGTACGAGCAATCAATCCGAGTCGGTTGGTTCATCCTGGCCAACTATCCCGCCAGCCCGATTCTGACCCAAACCCATATCACTCTGGGCGATCTGCTGACTAAAATCGGCGAGTACGATAGTGCTCTGGTTGTTTATGATGCTACCCTCGGTTGGTTGACGCAGGACCGTGACAAAGCTGACGCCCTGTATTCTATGGGCATGATCTATCTGGAGTATCTGGACGATCCGCAAACGGCTCTGACGTATTTTGATTCGGTCACGGTCCATTTCCCCAAGGGAATCGGCTACTTGCGAGCCCTGATTCGTCGGCCTCATTGCCATCTTCGCCTGGGTGACCTCGTCACCGCCGACAGCCTGTTCGGCTCGCTAGCCACCAACCGTTTGACAGAAGATTTCAAAGAGGAGATCGACTACTACCGCGGCCTGATCAGGTTCTGCCGGTGTGATTTTGACTCGGCCAAGGTGGCCCTACAGAAGCTGATAGTCACTTATCCCCGGGGCTTTTATGTCAACGATGCCCTCCGCCTGCAACTGGCTATGGATCGGGCGCAGGCCAGCCCGACGCTGCTGGGGGCTTACGCTACGGCAGTGCTTTATGCCACGCGTCATATGACCGACTCGACTCTAACCGCCCTGGAAAGCGTGGTCAATCACGACGACAAGGCCTTGGCCGATCTGGCCCTTTATCGCTCCCTGGAGATATATCAGGACCTGGCGGATACCGTCGCCGTGTTGGCCCAGGTCCAGCGACTGTCAACCGAGTTTCCGGAGTCCTATTACACACCATACGGACTTAAGATCAAGGCTGACATTTTGATAGAATCTTCCGCTGGGCAGTCCGAAGCTCGTGACATTTATCGTCAACTGCTTGAGTCCCACCCCAATTATCCTTTCGCCGGTGATATCCGCCAGCGCTTGAGAGCGTTGGGTGGCGACGCCTGACTGTGCCCGATTCTCGCCGCCCCGGCAAATAATCAGTTGTGTGTTAATCCGTTAGTGTTATATTTTGCCTCTGTTTTGATATGAGCAGGCGTCCACGCTCAACCAATGCGGTATAAGCATAGAGCGTCCCTTGTTGCCAGGAGGATAGTTTGACCGAGATGCAGGCCCCCGCTAACCACGAATTCGATCGCACCAACGCCTTCATCGCCGCCGGCGTTTGGCTTTTCTCTTTTATCGTATACTTGCTCACCGTACAACCGACTTTTTCGTTCTGGGATTGTGGCGAGTTTGTCGCATGTGCCAACATACTCGGTATCCCACACCCGCCCGGTACGCCACTGTTTGTGCTTATCGGGCGTATTTTTGCCATGACCCCCTTTGTTGATGACATCGGCTACCGGGTCAACTTCATCTCGGTGATATCATCCGCCTTTACCGCCATGTTCAGCTACCTGTTGACCGTTCGTCTGGTGCGCTGCTTTTTCGACCGTGACGGCCGCACTGGCTTGTCGCGTTTGATCGCTTATGTCGGCGGTATCGCGGGGGCGTTTTTTGTGGCTTTTTCGGCCACCAACTGGGGCAATTCGGTGGAAGCCGAGGTCTACGGTTTGGCTCTGGCGCTTTCGGTTGCTATCGTGTGGATGACCTACCGCTACTGGGAGAGTCGCGGTACACCGGCTGCCACCAAGTGGATGATCCTGGCTTTTTACACGGCGCTGCTGGGCGTGGCCATCCACATGTCGGTGTTCCTAGTGGTGCCGGTGTGCGCCATATTCTTTATTTTCAAGGATGATGCCACTGCCCGCGACTGGTTGATGGTATGTGGCTTTGTAGTATTTGAGTTGCTGCTGACGTTTCTTATGGCCGGCAGCGGCGCCGGCGGTGTCAGAGGTTTTTATGCCATTACCGGCATACTATCTCTGGCTTTGCTATGGTTGCTGTGGAAGAGAATCAACTGGGCCATTGTCATAGCTATCGCCGCCTCCTCATCGTTGATGATCGATTTTTCGACCTACGTCAAGGCGGCGCCGATTGCCTTTGTGATCCTGATCGTCATGGCCCTGCTCTCCAAGCAGCAAGGCTGGAAGCTGCAATGGAAGGTCGGCCTGGCCATTTTGGTGATCGGCTTTATCGGCATATCGGTTCATGGCTACATTCCGATCCGGTCAGCGCACAATCCGCGCATAGATGAAAATAACCCGTCGCGAGACTTCCGCACCTTCATGAACTACCTCGATCGCAAGCAGTATGGTCAGATGGGCATGGTCGAACGTATGTTCAAACGCCGGGGCACCCTGTCCAATCAATTCGGCCGCCATGCCCACATGGGTTTCTGGTCCTTTTTTGAGGAGCAATATTCCTCGGGCGGTTCGAATTTCATTTTCCCGTTCTTTGCCTTGGGATTGATTGGTCTGATCGTGGCCATTCGTAAGCGAATCGAAATCGGGGTGCCGTTCTTTACGCTGCTCTTGGTGATGTCGGTCGGCTTGGTGTTGTATATGAACTTCGCCGACGGAACCCAATATGATCCGGTCTCGGGCGATGCCTATCTTGAGGTGCGCGATCGAGATTATTTCTTTACGCCCGCTTTCGTGTTTTTTGGTGTCGCCATGGGTATGGGTATCGCGGCGGTTATGCAACTGCTGCGAGAACGTCTGCAACCCAATCCGGGTTTGCAAAAAAACGTGGTTTTTGCCAGCGCCGTTCTGGTCTTGCTGCCGGGAGTTACCCTGGCCAAGAACTGGCACGAGTGTAATCGCGCGGACAACTATATTCCGTACTACTACGCCAAAAACCTAATGGACTGTTGTGAGCCTAATGCTGTTCTCTTCACTTCCGGAGATAACGACACCTTTCCCTTGTGGTGCATGCAGGAAGTCTACAATTATCGGCGTGATATACGGGTGGTCAATCTGTCGCTGCTCAACACCGACTGGTATGTCTACCAGATGAAGGATCAATACGATGTGCCGATTTCGCTTTCGGCCGAGCAGATCCTGTGGAACCCGGTCGAGGTGGCGCCGGGCATTTTCGACAACCGTCCGGACTCGGCTTTTGTGGACCGCGCTCGGCGGAAGAAAGCATATCTTCGAGCCTACCCCTTGAGCGGTCGTGTCATCCGAGTGCAGGATATGATGGTTGATGAGATCGTGTGGGAGAGTACGTACAAAGAAGGGGACTCGCTGAAACTGCGACAGCCGATCTATTTCAGCTCGCCGCCCTATGGAGAATCGCCGCTGGGCCTTCGTGATTATGTTCAGGTCAAAGGATTGCTCTACAAACTCGATTGGAATTTCAAAGATAAGCCGCAAGTTGATGTCGACGCCAGCTACAAGCTCTTCATGGAGGAGTTCCGTTACGATGGCTACGCCGACAGCAAGATCTACCGCGAGGAAAACGCCACCGGTGTTTACCTGACGGTGGGTGTCAATGGCGGTCGGCTCTACGATGAGCTCATGGCGCGCGGCTCGCGCGACAGCGCCGTCGCCCTGGCCGAGAAACTGATCGAAGTCTATCCCGAATATTGGCAGACCTACATGGTGTTGGCTCAACAGTACGACCACGAGGGGGATTCGGCGCGGGCCGATGCCATCTGGCATCAGTTGCACGACACCCTGACGGCGTTTTCCGAGTCAAATAAGAGGAACCTGTTCTATACGCAGGACTTGGGCCTGGCCAAGGTGGAGTTGGGCCAACGGATCGGTGACCAGGACATGATTAGTGACGGCGTCGAGTTGTGCTGGCAAGCCTTCAATGCGAATTCCAACGCCAGCTATGCCTTCCGCAAGCTGATTACGGTGCTGACCCGCACCGGCCGGATCAGCGAAGTTCAGAAGGCGGCGCGACAGTTTGCCGCTTACGGAATAAACCTCGAGGACCCGTTCCTGCAGCAGCTTTTGAGTATGGGAGGGCCGCCGCCGGCGCCTGGGGCCGGCTCTTCCGGTCAATGATCGGAGCTTGCCGCGCCAACAAAGCAAATGAAAACCCCCGGCCGAAGAATGGTCGGGGGTTCTTTACTGGGTGTGGGGCCGGCAGAAAATTAGTCGCTGAACTGATACCCGGTTCGACGGCAATATTGTCCCTCGGCTGTCTGCATCATTTGTTCCTGAATGAACTCCTGACGAATATCAACAAAATCGTTGTGATAGCGAGCGATGATTTTGTTGACCTGATCCTCGGTGTAGGTCTTATTCGGTTCGAACTGAGCCAGGATATATTCAAGCAGAAATTTGCGTTTGCTTCTGCCGTTCGTTTTGGGTTTGACCCGGCTCGATTCCGTTTTGGTCGATTTGGTTCTTGCGGAGCCGGGAGGTTCGATCACCGGCTTGTTGGAGAGATGTTCCAGCCAGGTGTAGACGGACTGTTCCGGTATTCGCCAATCCTTGCCGATTTTGTAGGCTTCAATTTCTCCCGCCTGGACCTTGCGGGTGATGACTTGGACGTTCATCTTCAGTTTCTGGGCCAGTTCCGAAGTAGTGAAGAATTCAGTTTCCTTGATAATCCCTTCGCGATAGGTCACGTACTGATCTCCTTATCAGTGAACAGAAATTAAGCAGTATGGCGCATCCTAGAGCATTTTGTGAGAGAGTCAACTATTTTTTATCCTGATTGCTGCTACGACGAAGTTAGAGGCGATGGCCGTCTGATCGATGGGGTGTCCTCGAAGGCAACGGCCCTGCCTTTGACCAACCGGAGCTTGGACGCATGAGCGCATTGGTCTACATCCTCCTGTGTCTGATCTGGGGATCCACCTGGATGGCCATCAAGCTCGGGCTGGGGGACCTGACACCTATGTGGGGGGCCGGGCTGCGTTTTACGCTGGCCGTCACCATTCTGCATGCCGTCGTTATGGTCAAGCACTACCGGCTGCCGTCGACAGCGAGAGGTTTTCTGAAGCTGGGTTATCCGGGTGTCTACATGTACGGTTTGAGCTATGCGTTTGTGTACACCGCTGAGCAGTTCATAAGCTCGGCGTTGACCTCGGTTTTATTTGCCTCGCTCCCGATGTTTGTCAGCATTCTGGGGTCTCGCGTATTTCGCACCGAAACTCTCGGTCGGACCGGCTGGCTGGGTTTGCTGCTGGGTCTAATCGGCGTGGTTACGGTCTTTTACGATTCGCTGCAGCTTTCGGGCGACATCCTCCTGGGCACCGTTCTGGCCCTGGCGGCGTCATTTTGCGCCGCATACGGGCTACTTCTTCACAAACGCAGTTTTGCCGAAACCAACATAACCGTGGCGGCCGCCGTCCAGATGACCGTCGGGGGGGTGCCACTGCTGCTCCTGGCGGCGGTAATGGAGGATTTTGGTGAACTGAGATTCACCCCTACGGCTATCGGCTCGATTCTCTATCTGGCCGTCTTTGGGAGTGTGGTTGCGTTTGCCGGCTATTATTGGCTTTTGAGACGAGTGAAGATCGTGACTTTGTCGCTGATAGCTTTCATCACGCCGGTGGTAGCTATCCTGATCGGCGTGGTCGGCTTTGGAGAATCGCTCACGGCGCCGGTAGTTGTCGGCACGGTCTTCATTATGACCGGGGTTATTCTCGTCGTAAAGGACAAGACCCCAGACCCATGACCGGAGTTGTTTTCGCGGTCGCCGGTCTTCCCGACACCCTGTTGGCCTCGAGCCTCACCGGGCTGGCAGAAGCTTATCCTGCGGCGGTGCGCTAAGTGGCCAGCCCATCTATTATCGACCCACGTTTATACTCCGGACTGACCATTACGTCAGACATGTCTTGCCAGGATGCGGACGGCTATGTATATTCTGCTGTTATGCGCAAAACCAGGATACGAGGCTATTGCATGACTAAGCTATGAACCGCACGCGGACGATCCCGCGGTGCGGGATCCATGGCATTCTTAGTTCCCCGGCTGGTGTAGACGCCCCGTCTGCGACCGGCCTCGTACGCCCCAATCCTAGTAAGAACCACGTCCCTTGCATCGAGCCACACGTCAGTGCGCTCGCTCGTGCCGAATTCCGCCTATCAACCCATTGCCATAACAACACCAAAGGAGAATCACAATGACAACGGATTACCGCCCCATGTGGACCGACCTCGGCCTCGACCTGGACACCCACGATGCCCTACTGGGCGCCCTGGGGCAGATGTATCAGGACACCTACCTTTCGCAGAAGGACCGCCCCAAATCGATGGAGTACTTCGATTTTGTTATGTCGGAGGTCCACGGTCTGCGGGTCAAGGAACTTATCGACGCTCAGAAAGAGGGCCGCAAGGTGATCGGCTCGTTTTGTGTCTTTGTGCCCGAGGAGATAATCCTGGCGGCCGACGCTGTTTCGGTGGGGCTGTGCGCCGGGGCGGAGTTCGGTTTTGACCAGGCCGAGCAACTGCTGCCGCGTACCACCTGCTCGTTGATTAAGTCGTTCTTCGGCTTCAAGCTGACCAAAGTCTGCCCCTACCTTGAAGCCTGCGACATGGTCGTGGGGGAGAACACCTGCGACGGCAAAAAGAAAGCCTACGAAATTTTCAAGCCGCTGGTGAAGAAGCTCTTTGTTATGGACATGCCGCAGGTGAAATCCGATGCCGGACGGGCTTTGCTAAAATCGGAATATCAGCGCTTTTTGCGTGAGGTTGAAATACTGACCGGCAAAACTATCACCACCGAGAGATTGAAAAAGGGGATCGAGATTGCCAATAACAAGCGGCGGGCGATCCATCGTCTGGCCCGGCTGCGAGCCGCCAATCCGGCTCCGATCTCAGGTCTGGATGCGCTTCTGATCAATCAGATCTTCTTCTACGATGATCCGGTGCGCTTCACCGACGCGGTCAACAAGGTCTGCGATGAACTCGACCATAGGATTGTAGCGGCTCAGGGTGTTAGAGATGCCAAGGTTCCTCGCATTCTAATGTCGGGCTGCCCGATGGCCGTTCCGAACTGGAAGATCCCCGCGATTGTCGAGACCAGCGGCGCCGTGATTGTCGGCGAGGAATCCTGCGTGGGTGAACGTGGTGCCCGCAATGAGACCGACGGCACAAGCGAGACCATCGATGCTCTTTTGGACAGCATCACCGACCGCTACTTCCAAATCGATTGTGCAATCTTCACCCCTAACCCAGGTCGCCTCGACCGCATCAAGCAAATGGTAAAGGACTACGATGCGGATGGTGTCATTCACTATGGTCTGCAGTTCTGCACCCCGTATCAAATGGAAGCCGGTCCGGTCGAACGCGATCTGGAAGCGGCCGGAGTGCCGGTCCTGCGCCTGGAGACCGATTACAGCCAGGAGGATGCCGGTCAGATCCGCACACGCGTGGAAGCTTTTGTCGAAAGACTCGCCGACTGATGCGCATTGTTGGACTGGATATCGGTTCGCGGACCGTCAAGCTGGCCGTTATAGAAGCCGGCGCCCTGGTCAGGTCCGAAATCCGCGAGAATACGTTTGATCCCATGCAGGTGTGTACCGAGCTCCTGTCGGGGACAGTGTACGACACGGCGGTGGCGACCGGTTATGGTCGCCACCTGGTTGCCGATCGGCTTGGTTGCCGGGTGATCTCCGAAATCAAGGCCTTTGCCTGCGGCGTCAAATCGTTTCTCCCTCAGGCGCGCACGGTGCTCGATATCGGTGGTCAGGATATCAAGGCGATTTCGCTGGATGACAACGGTCGCGTCGCCAAGTTCGAAATGAACGACAAGTGCGCCGCCGGTACCGGGCGGTTTCTGGAGATTATGGCCATGGCGCTCGGTTGCCGCTTGGCGGAATTCGGTGATCTGGCGCTGGGAGCGGACCAGGCCGAGAGTATCAACAGCATGTGCACCGTGTTTGCCGAGTCGGAAGTGGTTTCGCTGATGGCTCGCGGGGCCAAACGCGAGAATCTCGCTCTGGGAATCCATCGGGCGGTGGCCAACCGCGCCGTGGCTATGCTGCGGCGCCTGCCCCTGAACGATCAAATCGTTTTTGTTGGGGGCGTAGCGCTCAATCGGGCGGTCGTCGAGCTGGTCCAATCGGTCCTACAGAAAAAGATTATCACACCATCCATGCCCCAACTCGTCGGCGCCCTTGGCTGCGCTGTTTGCGGCTCCCAGGCCGACACCGGTTAGGATTGACCCCGGACACGCGGACTACCAGGGCGGCCCTTGATACATGACCTTGAAACAGGTCCTTCAGATTATGCCGCGCCCTGTTCGGTGCGACGGATGATTTCATCCTGCAGCGAGCGACCCAAATCAACAAAATAGTCGCTGTAGCCGGCCACTCGAACGATTAGATCGCCATACTTCTGCGGTTCGTGCTGAGCTTGCCGCAGCGTGTCCGCGTCCACCACATTGAACTGTATGTGGTGGCCGTCCATCAGGAAATAGGCTCGCACCAGATGCCGCAGCTTCTCCATGGCTGCGCTGCTATCGAGGACCTGAGGGGTGAATTTTTGGTTCAGCAGTGTTCCGCCGGTGCGAAGGTGATCGATCTTCGCCGCCGATTTGAGCACCGCCGTGGGGCCCTTGCGGTCGGCCCCCTGGACCGGCGAGATCCCTTCCGAGAGCGGTTCGGTCGCATTGCGACCATCAGGTGTCGCCCCGATAACACTACCGAAATATACGTGACATGTGGTGGGTAAGAGGTTTATCCGGAAGTGTCCCCCCTTGGTATTGGGACGACCGTCGATGAGGCCGAAGTAGCTTTCGAATACGCGCCTGGTCAGGTCATCGGCGTAATCATCGTCATTGCCGTACTTGGGGGTGCCGAACAGCAAGCTATCGTGCAGTTTCTCATAGCCGTCAAAGTTGCTTTGCAGCGCCAAAAGCAGGTCGGTCATACCCACCTTCGACCGATCGAAGACGTTGTACTTAATAGCGGCCAGGCAGTCGGTGATGGTCCCCAGGCCCACACCCTGTATGTACGAGGTGTTGTAGCGAGCGCCGCCGTCGTTGTAGTCGCGGCCGGTAGCGATGCAGTCATCGATCAAGAGCGACAAAAACGGCGCCGGGAGGTAGTCCGCCCAGAGCCGTTCGATGATGCGGTTGCCCTTGATCTTGATATTTACAAAGTGCTCAAGCTGCCGATGAAAGGCCTGGTAGAGCTTTTCAAAACTATCAAACTTGCTCGGATCACCAGTTTCGAGACCGATCTGCTTGCCCGACCTGGGATCGATGCCATTGTGAAGAGTGATCTCGAGGACTTTGACCAGGTTGAAGTAACCGGTCAGGATGTAGCTCTCCTTGCCGAATGCCCCGGTTTCGACACAGCCGCTGGCGCCGCCATTGCGGGCATCTTCAATTGACTTCCCCTGGCGCAGCATTTCCTGAACGATGGCGTCAGTGTTGAACAGCGAAGGCTGCCCGTAGCCGGTCTTGATAATCTCGAGAGCGCGGTCGATCAGGCGATCCGGGGTCTTTTTTGATATCTGGACCATCGAGCTGGGCTGCAGCAGGCGCATTTCTTCGATCACGTCCAGAATCAGGTAGCTGAGTTCGTTGGCGGCATCCTCGCCGCCGGGAGTGACTCCACCGATATTGATCAAGCAGAAGTCGGTGTAGGTGGCGGACTCCTGAGCGGTGACACCCACTTTGGGCGGGGCCGGCTGGTTATTGAATTTGATCCAGAACGACTGCAGCAGCTCCCGGGCGCGTTCCTCGGTCAATGAGCCGTCGGCTATACCCTTTTTATAGAACGGCCACAGATGCTGATCAAGGCGACCGGGATTAAACGAATCCCAGGTATTCAGTTCGGTAATTACACCCAGATGGACGAACCAGTAGTACTGTAGCGCCTCCCAGAATGTCTCCGGCGCCCGCACCGGTACGCGGCGGCAGATGGCGGCCATCTGATTCAGTTCGTCCCTGCGGCCGGCATCCGGCTCGTCGGCGGCTAAGCGCTCCAGCCGCTCGGCATATCGTTCGGCGTAGGTTATCAGTCCATCGGCGGCGACAGCCATCGCCATGAGTTGCTCGCGCTTGGCACTGGCTTGGTCGTCGCCGAAAAAATCCAGATTAGCCAAAGACTCTTCTATGTCGCATTTGAACTCGACAAATCCCTTACGGTAGATCTTGTCATCCAGAACCGTATGTCCGGGCGCCCGTTGCTCCAGAAACTCGGTGAACACGCCGGCCGCATAGGCTGCCTTCCACTCATCGTCGACAGCCTCAAAAATCCTCTCGCGCAAAGACCGCCCCTGCCAGAAGGGCATGATCGACTCGGTCTGGTACCTTCTATCCTCGGGACTCACCCGAAACCAGATCTTCTCGCGCGTATTCAGGACATCGAGGTCTTCGCCGGTGTGGGTGCAGATGTCGGGAAAGGTCGGAGTTGCTTTGGGGACGGGGCCGCGTTCGCCGACGATCAACTCACCGTCATTGACACACAGCTCCTTATGCTCCAGGAGATACTTAAAGGCCAAAGCTCTACTCACCGGTATCGAGTGTCGTTGGGGCGCCCCGGAGCTGTAGAACTCGGTCAACAAACGAGCCCGCTCAAGCGAGATGCGAGGCTCAGCCTCAAGGCTCTGCCTCCGTAGCTTGTGAATTCTCTCGTTCATG
The DNA here is from genome assembly GCA_043819515.1 of bacterium. Taxonomy (GTDB): domain Bacteria; phylum Zixibacteria; class MSB-5A5; order GN15; family FEB-12; genus DAOSXA01. The sequence goes on along the minus strand of JBDRES010000062.1, from coordinate 985 downwards.
GCCTCTTATCCTCCGATGGTGACTTCAAATCCCTGTCTCTCCAACCACTGCCGGCGCTGCCCCAGATGATCCGCGGACTGCGTTTCCCATTCGGGGATTTCTCTGGACAGAGAGTAGCGGTGGACCTTGTCACGGCCCAATTTATTGAACGGTAGCAGCGCTATTTTTCTGAGCGCCGGCAGAGGGCTCAGGAAATCCACCAGACCGGTCAGGTTCTCGTCGGTATCGGATATGGTCGGGATCAATGGCACCCTGACTTCGGTCCTGCGGCTACAGCCGGCCAAGGTTTTGAGATTGGCCTTGATTTGTTTGTTAGAGGCCCCCGTGTACTTTTTGTGAAGGCTGTCATCGATGACTTTCAGGTCATACAGAAACAGATCGACGAGGTCGTTTATGCGAGCGAACGACTCCCAGGCCACCTGGCCGCTGGTATCCACGGCGGTGTGCAGACCGGCTTGCCGGCACATGGTCAGCAACTGAGTTAGGAAGTCGATTTGCAGCATCGGTTCGCCGCCGGAAAAAGTGACGCCGCCACCGGACTGGTCGTAGAAGATGCGATCCTGCAGGATTTCCTCCACTACCTCGGCGGCCTGAACCAGGCAGCCTACCGTTTTTTGATGAGCCCGCCGGCCGGTGCTGACGGCGAATTCCTGGGGTTCGGGAAGGCGGCTTTCGGGGTTATGACACCAGCAGCAATCCAGGGGGCAACCCTTCAAAAAGACGGTCGTTCGAATGCCCGGACCGTCATGAATGGCATACCTTTTGATGTCGAATACTACGCCGTTCACCGTTGTGTCCTCAGTCCATCGGCCAAAAAGGTACCGGTTTGGCCCAGTTTCAAGCTCCGTCAAATATACTATCGCAACCGGATTCTACCAAGACCTCCTTGGGAAGATCAGGAAGGTTTTATCAGAATTCAGTTTTGCGTCGGCGGCAGATTTTGCTATCATCTTCTCAGATAGACAAAGGAAACCAGTTGCTTAAA
>JBDRES010000061.1:0-22299 GCA_043819515.1 bacterium | reverse complement strand
GTAAAGGTTCGCCAGCGCTTTCCATTGTAAACCGCCAGACCGTGGTTGGTCCCGACCAGCAGATGATCGCCGGACGAAGCCAGCGCCGTCAGTTCCCCCTGGTAGTTCACCGAGTAGGGAATGGTCAGTTCTTCGGGAATGAATCGGGTCAGCGATTTCTCGACGGCAATAGTGAGGCGATCGAGCTCCACCTGGCTGAAAGTACTATCGCGCAACCCCTCACGCAGGGCGTCCTTGATTTCATCAACTCTGCTCCAGTTGACGCGACACAGTTGGTAAGCAGCTAAGAGCGTATCCAAGCGCGACTCAAGACGGGCGCGGTCGGCGTATTGATTGCTATCAGGGACGACCGTCAATATCTGCGCCGCCAGTTCGGTCAGAGATTCGTAGCTCTCCCGGTTATTGGACTGGGCTACTTTGGCGATCATGTCGGCCAGGCGTTCCTCATCTTCGATACCAAAATACGAAGAGACGATTTCCTGCACCGTCTGACTGGTTTTGGTCGTGAATTTCTCGTCCAGATACCAATCCTTATAATCAAACCGGGCCAGCCCGAGCGGCGTCAGAGCCCACACTTCATAAGCCGTGTAGTCATTGCCGCTCCCGACCTTGATCGCCGTAACCGAGGAAATGGGCCGCAAACGGACCGGGACCTTGGCCTCAACCCACGAATCAGCCAACGGGTAGGCGCCCAGCCCGGCCGGATTCCAGTGGGTGGAGGTGGCGTCGTCGGACAAGGCCACGTAGGCCTCGCCCATTCCGGCGGCCCTGGCGCCGGGAGCAATCCGGAGGTATAACACGGCGGCATTGGATATGTCGGCCTGGGCCTGCGGCACCAACCATCCGCCACACAAGATAATCAGCAAGGGGACTATGAGCTTACTCAGTCGCATCGTGCGCTCCTCTATCAGTTAATCACTACTACTTTACCGTACAATTCGGCCTCGTTCGAACTCGAGACCGGTCGAGCGGTGGCCTTATAAACATACACACCGGTGGCCACTCGGTCGCCCGCAAAATCAGTTCCCCGCCAGATAATGTCCTGGTGGTATCCGGCGTCCAGCGAATATAGACTAATTGATTGTATTTTTCTACCAGAAAGGGTGAATATTTCCAACCTGAAGGTCTGCAGCGGCACCACTGCCTCAAAGGCAAACAACGTCGAATCGGACATCGGATTAGGATAATTCAGAACTTCGCGCACTGCTGTCGCCGATACTCCGACCAGCTCACCGGCGAACTCTACAACCGAGCTGTTGTTGGCATTGTCCCAGGCCTTAATTTTGAAGTGGTGCTCGCCAGCGGCCAAACCGCCAAGAGGATAAGTGATCCGACCGGTGGTGTGATCGTCGGAATCATATTCAAAGAGGTCGGTCAGATTGACGGCTTCTTCGGTGAGACCGTCGATAACCAGGCTGACCGTATGCCCCAGCCAGCCGGTGAGGTTGATTCCCGAGCTATCCGACAACGTGACATGGAGAGGATCGCCTGGAGCGAACGCATCGCCGTCGACGAACCCGACCCGCTCGCCGAAACTAAAGGTGATTTCCGGGCCAGTACTATCCTCCACTGCCGCGATCTGGTTTGAAACGCGAATCGACTGCAGTACGCCCAAAGCATCGACTGTGTCCAGCTCGGCGTAGGCCTCAATGCGAGCCGTTGTCCCACCATAACCGATATCGAGCGGCGTTACGAAGGAGAATTCGAACTGACCCGCCTCGACCGCGGCGCTTCCACGATAGACGGATGCGCCGTCGACATTGTAGTCGATCGGATCGGCCGTGCCACCATGCTCCTTGCTGTTGTAAATCTTCTGACGATCGGAATCAAAGACCTGGATCCGGGCGGTACCGTCGGCCATGACCGGCAGACCTGATCGGTCGACTATATGGCCGGCAACCTGCTGCGGTTGGAGGGCCACCAGGCTGTCCAGATTGGTATCAAACACCACTGTCCAGGGCGGTGTCCCCAGGCGCAGATAGGGATCGCCAAACAGAACGTAGGCGCGGTCATTACGGGCCTGGCTGGCGCTGCCGGAATACTGATGCCGGACCTTGGCGGCAAACACCGCCTCGGCCACGGTGAGCGGCTCGTCGCCGAAAAGGTACTCGCAGACAGCCCGATTGTAGGCATGATTGCGCAGAGAATACACCAGACGCGTGGCCGATATGACAGCCACCGCTCCGCCGCCCGCATAGGTCAACAACTCTTCAGCCATCCCTTCCTGCTGTGGGCTGTCGAAAAATCCCAGGGCACAAGATGCGGCAAAAAACAGCGGCAGACGGTCGTAGTTGTTCAGCCTGGGCAGATCATCGGCGGCCGTAAAAATGTGCTCATGCGCCAACAGCAGCGGATTGCCGTGGCCGACATAATTCATCATCAAACAACCATCGTTTACTGCGTCGACAATCGCCTGATTCACGGTTGGCTTGCGATTGTTCACAAAGGCGTGCTCGATAGAGTAAATCTTCGAGCGACGGTAGCGGCGCGGGATGACATCGGTCAGCCCCTCGGACTGAATCGTGTGATCATCTTCGTTAGAGGTCTCATTAGTGAATTCATCATCGGCCACGAGTACGACCGTGCTGCGCCATGGCCCAAGATTGGCGGCAGCCTCGTAGCGACGAATCTTGTCCATAATGACCCGTATCTCAGCCGATGTTTTCACCGGCCAGCGAGCGCTGAGCATGTCCACGCCCCGGTCCGGAACTTGAGTGTAACTGGTGTCGCTGTCCAGGAAACCGTAGGTGCCGAAAAACAGGTAATTGTCATCGTTATAGGTGTAGGAATCGTCGCCGCCATTGATAAATGGCGGCACCAGATTGCGGGCCTGATAGGGAGTATGACCGAGGAAATCGTAATTGCCGTCACCAACAAACAACACCGCCGATGGTGCCGGTTCGGGGTAGGTCTCATAAGCATACTTGAGAAAGTCTCTAATGGCGGCCGGATCAAAAAGCCCCCAGGAGAAATTGTCGTAGATATCGTCAACATCAACGATGCGAATGCTGATACCGTCCCGCCTGCGGTAGTCGACATATTCTGCCAACGAAGGCATGAGATCGTCAGTAGTGACGATCAGCAAATCGGTCTGCCCCGGAACGGCTCTCAGGTCGGTCACAACCGTTTCAACAATGCTATCCGGCGTTACCGCTTTTTGGTAAGTAGTGCCGAATAGCTGCCGGGCCTGGTCGGGATACAACGTTGTCCCCAGTGTCACCAGTCCGGCGGCGGTATCAAATCCGGTCAGCAGCATGGGTCGCCGGGGTTCGCTAATGTCCAGCAAGAGCGGTTGGTCGCTGAACTCATTGACGATCTCAATCCGGGCCGACGATTGCCGGCCGACTGTCAGGGCAGCCTCCAAACGATCGCCCACCGGCACCAGACGGCTGACATAACCGACATCGACATAATCCATATACGGCAGGGCCGCGCCGCTGCCGACGAAATACAGATCCAGCCGATTGAGGCCGTCCATAATGTCGGCTGTCTCGAAGTAGCAGCCAACTTCCCGTTGACAATCACCACGATCAGCCGCCATACCGTTGACACTCAACTCATACAGCGTGTCAGGGCGATACACTTTCGACGACACAAAAATCTCAGCCGGCCGGCCTTCGATGGCATCCGGTGTCGGCACATATATGGTCGGCTGCCACGCATCGGTCCACCACCAGCGGTAATAATCCAGGACGCGGCCATCGACATTCTGGTAGAGCATGCTGTCTTGTTCGGCGTGGACGAAACGATTGTAATCGGTGATGATAGTGTCCTCGCCACCACCCGGCGTGACATCCTGCGAGAGCATGCGCTGGGCCGGGCCCGGCAGATTGGTCGAAATGGAAAGCCAGTAGACATTGGATCTGGCATAGTTGTTGTGGATGAACTGCGGCTGGGCTTCCGACAGATCCCAGCGATTAAGTGACTGGGAATAGAAGTACAACGTATCGACGGAATCAAATTGACCGTCGTCGCCGTCGCGAATCAGCAGAGCGATTTCCTCCAATTCCGGACGCGATTGGGCATTGTCAAACGGCAGCTGCTCACCACCGCCGCAAAAGACACGGATGAGATCGGAAGAAACTCCGTTGAGCACCACACCAGCCGCCGCCAATTCCCGGCCGCTCACACGAATCAGTCCGGTCGACTGGACAAAAAGTTTGTGCCACTCGCTGACAGTGCCAAAGGGAGTCGAGGCTGCTTTTGCCATCGGACGCAGCGGCACCGGCCACTTAAGCGCCTGGTCACTATTGAGCAGAAGCGATTTGAAAACCCTCGCAAACTGCGGATCAGGGCGTACCCTGCCGCCGTCGGTGTTGCCACCCTGAAAACTGACGATTACTTCGACCGATCCATAAACCAGCCCGTTCTGCACCGGATTGATGGTTATGGCAACCATTCGCCGATCCCGAATAGTGGTCGGCGGCGACACCAGAGCCAGCGGCGCAGGAGACATTGATAGCTTGTCGAATCGTGGTGACGGCAGCTGGCGGGGTTGGTCGCCGCGAACATCGATCAGTTGGGCGTGAGCACCCGGCGGCAGGCCGATGTGAACCGTGCGTACCAAATGCGTCGAATCCGGGTCGGTGGCTATGTCGGTCAGATTACTCAGATCGGGCGGGATTGATAGACGGAATTGGCAACCGAATTGATCGGAGCGGACGAGCTCGATGTCGCCGTATGCGGCATTGGCGCAGGGCGCTCCCATCAGAAGAAACAGGAGAATCGCCAAGGCCAACGATATATACCTTAAGTTTTCCATAAACCGGGACACAGCCCGGCCCCGGTACCCGAGTGTCTACAGCTCCGGCTAAGGGCCAGCTTCCTTAAAAGCTACAAATGTATGTGCTTCACTTCAAGAAGCAACTAAACCATTAACCGTGGCGCTATAAACATCTCCTTCTCAAGGTATAAACGCGCTGATAATAAAAGGTTCCGAACTACTTGTCAAGGCCGGCCGCGTAATTGCGGCACGAACTGCTATGGCAAAATATCGGCCAAACTCGCTCCAAACACCAGCATTAGTGGCCGTCATCGTTTCCGGCCAGCGACTTAGGCCCTGCGGCAAGACGTCAAGCGCCTGTCAATTGTGCGGAAAATGCACAGCAAGCCGACTCAATCATCGCACCGCCCTGCACATTTTCTACACAGATCCAGCTACTTTCTTTCGATTTACATCTGAGCGGGCCTGGGAATGATCCAAGCCATTCGCCTTAGTGTCTCGACCTGGTTGACAAACCCCGTATGATGGTGGTGTCATGCGACCTCGCGTGACGCCGGCACGGCACTAGAAAGCTGTCAGGCGAGTCGCCTGACAGCACCTGTACTTCGAGTCAGCTCCCTGGTGGGTCCAACAGACTCAACTGGTGCTGGCCCACCCTGGAACATATACGCAACAGTGTAGATCAAGTCTACGATGTCTGGGCCAGTACCTTCTTGTCCGCAACTTCGACAATTGACGGGGCGTTCGGTAGTTTCCGGCGCGGCCGACCTGAGAAATACTCGATCAATGCCATAGCGACCAGGTCGCTTCGGCTCAGCCTGGAGTGGTATGCTTCGGCGTTTACCATTTCTACCAATTCGTGTGTATAGTTGGTTAGAACACTGAATGAACAGAGATCAAAGCTCGCAACCGGTCCCTGGCGCTGACCAGAGACTCGTTGTCGAATATTCGTGTGTCGACCGACCGACAGGCCCAAATCGGCCACAGTCTACAAACCCAGGAAGACAGCATCCGGGCCCACGCCAGGGCGCACGAACTCCCGTTCAGCCGGGTGTACATGGACGACGGAGCCGGCGGCAAAGACACCGACCGCCCTGCCCTGGCTCGTCTGCGGGCCGATCTACCTGAGATCGGCACCGTAATCGTCTACAAGTTCGACCGGATCAGCAGGTCGGTGGTGGATTTGTACGAAGTGCCGGGGGAATTCGAAACGGCCATCGCCGGTTGTCGCTGTTTCGGACACCCACCAAAGTGCGCGTAACGATAGATATCCCAGACAAAAACGTCTGTTTCCCGGATGGCGCCAAATCTCGCCGCAAGATTCGCTACGGACGCGGTACCGGAGCCGGTCCCCCGTTGAACATGTAGTCCACCAGATAGACCAAATCGGCAATGTCGGGTCCGTTGCTGTCACCGTTTACGTCAACTTCAGTGATGCACGGCGGCTCAGGCCCCGCCGAGAACATGTAGTTGACCAGGTATACCAGGTCGGCGATGTTGATTTCATCGTCGGGATCACCGTCCATATTGCCGGGCATTCCCTGGCAGCAGTCCTCAAAGGCGATAGCGCCGCTCCCGATCCGAGGGGCATATGTAACCAGCGGACCCGAGAATTGCGGGAGGTGCAGCCCATCATAGCCATCGAGAGAGACAGCGCTGACAGCCCCTGGCGGCGGAATGCTACCGACTTGGAAATACAATTTGAGCGCCGGTCCCGAACCGGGCGTAAGACATTCCGCACCCGAGATATTGAAAGTCATTTGCTTGTTGTCGGGACTGAAGTGTGTCCGTGCGACCGGCCCCAGCGACGAGGTACGGCATCCTTCAGTTGACCAAGTCACGGCGTCCGGATCCAGGTCGAGTGATCCGGAGAACTCAACGGGAATGGTGATATCGTCAAGCGGAACAAAGTTGGTGATGGAGATTGTGAACTCGATGGCCGAAGCAGCCGAGGTCACGACCGTGTCGGCTCGGAGGGTATCGGCCAGCACTGCCACCAGACAATCGAAGGGGCTGTACAGAGTGTCTCCCCCAACAGTAATTGCGCGCGTCACCACGTTGAAAACACCAGGATTGTCATAGACATGCGTCGGAGACTGTACAAACGCTGAGTCCTCATCGCCGAAATCCCACACCCAACTTTCGATTGAATCATGAGTGGTTCCGCTGAACGCTACTTCCAGGGGCGCCCAGCCACTGGCAGTATCAGGTTCGATGTCCAGGTTGTACAGTTCCGCGCACTCGTATAGAGCGTTCACCACGGTACCGACCGCTTCTCCGCTGTAGGCGTTGGCTAGGACGACCACACCAATACCTCGAGCCGGGCGGCAGCTTATCATGGTCTTGGCGCCCCAGTCGCCTCCGCTGTGCATGTAGGTCATGTCGTTTCCGGAGCCGCTCGAGAACCACACGATGCACTGGGTACCAACCTGTCGTGTCCGCATCAGGGCGACAGTCGCCGAGTCCAGAACACGAACCGTATCGAATACGCCATACTGCATAAAAGCAATCACATGCCGAGCCATGTCTTGCGAGCTTGAAAACAGACTGCCCGCCGGGTAGGGGGCATGACACATGTGACCGTAAGGGATGTACTGGCCGCCGGAGTAGGCGTAGGGCATGGCGACATTGGGCAGATCGAGGTCTGCCAACCGGAAGGACGTATGCTGCATTCCTAACGGTGTAAAAATCGAATCCCGGCAGTAGTCGTAGAACGGCGTGTCCGCGACGGCTTCGACCAAATAACCCGCCAAAGCGACGCCAGTGTTGGAATAGGCCCAAACAGAGCCCGGAACGAAACTGCGGAAGTTGCTTTCATGGTAATACACCCCCCCAGGCGTAAAATACTGCTCGAGAAAATACCCCAATGGAATCGGACAGTCACCTTCGGTGGAGAGGGGGTCGATCACGCTCCAGTTATCGGCCAGACCTGAAGTGTGGCACAGCAACATATGAACCGTAATCTCATCGTCGGGATGATACGGACTTGCCACGGAGAACGGCAGATAGTCGTTTACTCCGTCGAACAATCCCATCGCACCTCGCTCCCAATTTTGCATGACCGCCAACGCTGTGACCGTTTTGGATACTGAGGCAAGAGTGAACGAAGTCGTGTCAGTCACCGGAATCTCACGCTCTATATCGGCCCACCCAAAGGTGCCGCTCCAAAACACCTCGCCGTGTCGAATCAGCAAAGCCGCCATCCCCGGAACATTGTAGTTGGCTAAGGCCGACTCGATGTAAGGTCCCAGTTCAGTGGTATCCATAGCTCGGTCAGATGGCATCACTGAGTTAATCACGGGCGACCAATCACCGGAGTCCACCGTCGTACGGGTATGCTCGGCAGCAAGAGCCGGATTGGTGAGGGCCAGCACGGCTGTGGCGATTGACACTTTGATAGCAGTGCGTACAGCTATAGCCGTTGATTTTGGGTAATTAGAACAACTCATATCTCTCCAATACACATCTGATGACCTCCCCGTTTCCTATGGTCGACAAGGCGAGCACGCTGTCTGTCTTAGTTACCAGATCGGATTCACCTCTGAAGATCTTGCAGAGATCTTCAGAATCTAGGCTCGATACCGTAGTACCGTTTATTGAGAGGACTTCGTCCCCCACGCGGATGCCGAGGCGCTCCGCCTCGGAACCTTCATACAAGGCACTCACCGTCACTTTTCCACCAAGAGGCGCATAGGATAATCCAAAAGTCGATTCCCTTTCGCGTTCCTCCCCTCCTGGGTTTGGCAGGAACCCCACTCTTTTGTTCGCATAGTCCAGAGTGATGATGTAGTCCTCAAAGTACTTGCTGCCAATCAGACCGCCCTGATCTCCCCCGCGTATATTCCCTACCGATACCACCATATCCTTGGTTTCGTTGGACCCGATTGTTAAGGTGGTCGTTTTGAACAGCAGCTTCTGATATGGCTCGACATCTCGATTGTTGGTTATTGTCAGCGTGGGCTTGGCCGCGAATTTCGCAATTCGGCTCGGGTACTGACTGCCGATAGCCTCATACAGCGCCCCGGATGACAGGCTCATGAATCCTCGATATCCGGTGTCGAAGGTTAGGCTGACATTAATGGTGTCATTGATGGTGGCCGGAATGACTGGAGTCTCCTGACCCGAAGTCGTGTACCCCAGCCACTCTATGTCATCCACTTGCTGCAGACTATCCGGTCGATCGGTAATCAATAGCTGTTCGTTCTGGTAGTCTATTTGGAAGCAGCAGGTTTGCAGTACATTGTAGCCGATAATCCCATACGGCGATATGCAATTCAGCATGTCGTACTCCGAGCCTTCGACCACCAAAGCGCCGACATCACTAAACTTCACCTCTCCCAACTCAAGACTCTCTATAGCCACAATCTCGTTCTTGAAGGCATGCTTCGCAGTGTCGGTTTCTACGCTTACTTTGTCGTAGTCATCAATGCCCAATTGCCTGAAGAGAGAGTCGGAGAACACCGTTTGCGCTCCAGTATCCAGAATAAAGTCAAACACCTGTTCGCTCCCGTTTACCCGCGCCTTGACGACTATCCAGCCACTGTCATAATCAAAACCGACAACCTTCCTGAAATTCTCGCTCTCCAGTCGGCATCCCGTTAGGGTGCTCATCACCCGGGCAATCATATGCTGCAGATACAGATATCCGGCCCCTGTCAAGCCGGCAACCAGCGCCACCGTGATCACCAGAACCCTGACCCACCTCTTCTTGAACAACCTCATCCAACAACCTCCTGAAGCGTTTTCCTTACAGTTCGTATCACTCTATCCCTGTAATCAACGAGACGCAACCCTCCCGGACATCACCGGCAGGTTCTCACCATCTCAACCGACTGTCTAAGCGAATCCTCGGGGCCGGATGTCGCAACTTCACGCGGTAAAACTCCAGAAGCTTTCAAGGACTACTCCGTGGCGTTCGCGATGATATCCAGCGCATGCAAAACCAGGGCATTGCTGTCGAATTCGTACTCCACCAGCTTGGCATATGACAGTGGGTAGTGGGGCATCAGCACCCTACCCTTCTCTGGATCACCGGGGAACATCTCAATATGCTTGGTTGAAACAAAGCCGCCAAGCAGCGTATTGCGGAGCCTGAATTCGACAGCGTTGCCAAAACAATTGCCGGCCTGGCCTGACGGTGTGCCCGTGACGGTGGCACCGGACTTGTAAAGATCGGCCAGCGTTCCGAATCCGGCACTAAAGGTCTGGTTGCTACACAACGCGATCACGTGTCGTGGGGTGAAGTAACCGTCATGCCGCCCGCCTCGGTATTCCTCGTAGAAGGACGTGTACGCTTGAAGTTCGATATCAAGCTGTGCCGCCATATCACCGTATCCGGTTTCACTTCCCAGTGACTGGCTTCCGTCAGCCTCGCAGTGGAAGTCATAGTCATTTCCCCTCAGTAAGTACGGACGACAAGCAGGGGCGCTTCCGTTGATGCTGTCAAGACTCATATGGGTCATGATCTGGAAGAAGTGATCGGAATACTTGTCAACCATGCGGGTAGTCCGCCGCAAATCCATGAGTTGCTGCTTGCCATAGAGGAAGTATATCAGAATATCGGATACTATCGATTGTCCACCCGCATTGCGGCTCAGGTCGATTATCAGTGCATCAGTATCCGCCTGCTTCATCTCAACCGCGAGGTTCCGAAACACATCGGTGGCAGATGGAAGGCCAGCGAGAATCGAGTCCAGGGTAGTGGGTGCCTTTACGGCGTTGAATCTTTCGTAAATCGAATTGGCCATGTCGCGCATGACCATCGAATCGACTCCCAGCGACAGACCTCCTTCAACAATCTCCTTCAGTTGCTCCTGGGAGTCAATACGGAGTAAGGCCACTTTCTTGTCAGACGACAAGAAGCTGTAGGCAATGTCGCATCTTTCCGTGCCGGGCAGCTCTACCTCAGTCTTGTGATGCCGTATCCATGGCAGCCCGGGATCCAGACTGCAATCAACAGTTGTCTCTTCCTTATTTCCATCAGGGAACTCGAATTCCATTCGAAGAGAACTACTAACTTCCAACTCAGGCATCAGGACCGCCCGAAAGCTGGGCTCGATGAGGGCACCGTTCATATTCCAAAGAGCGTGAAAATCATTCTCTGCAGGCCACATGGATCGAACCCTTCGCATCAACTCAGAAAACGCCAGACCCTCAACAGCGACGAGTCTAGCTCCGATCAGACGTTCGTTTTCCGCGCCCTTGACCAATTTGACGTAGAGCCCCACCTCCGGGAGTGCCGAGAACCACAGCGGTAGTCGGCCCGCAGCATCTGGATCGAATTGAAAAAAGGATCGAAGCGAGGTGTGCCCATCTCCGATAGAATTGACGAACGGTTGGAGCAGCGATGAAAAAGCCTCTGGCGACATTCCATCCTCGGGGATGGCCCGCAATACGTCCTGGAGGCGACGATGAAATGAGATTTTGCCACCACCACCAAGGTAGGGATCAGGATGGACTTCTTCCAGCAGGTCAGCCAGCCGGCGGGCATCGTCGATCAGCTTGTTCCGACTGACCAGGCTGAAGTTGTTGGAGTCGCCTTGGGCAACAGCTGGCTCAGAGAACAGCAGCGTAACTGCAGCTAGACAGCGAATGAACGAGCGTATCATCAGTCTGGGCCTCCAATTCCGCCTGTCAACCATTCGATCCATGCGTTCACTGTGTACACCTGCCACTGACCAAACCTGCACACAGCTCTACCACCTAATAAGTTCCACGAAAGCCGCAAGTCTTTCGGCCACGAATGAATAGCCTGCTGGGAGCGGCTGTCTTTGCTGACTTTCTGGCCCACCGGCGATCTAATGAGGGGCTACGAGTCGATATCGGTTGGGCAAATCGAGGGGGCCATACGTCATGCATGACATGGCCAGTCCAAGAATTATATTGATGTCGGGATGCGATCGAGCAATAATTGGACTATCTTGACTATCAGCGAGCTACATAAAGCTGCCCAGAATGGGGACATCGCGGCAAAGAATCAACTCTTAGCCAGATTGTCCGAAAGTTTCATGTTGTTCGTGCAACATAGAGTCAGGGACAAACAGGATGCAGAGGAGGTAGTGCAGGAGGCCATGATGACTATCGCCGCCAAGATTGATCATACCGAAATCACGGTCAGCCTGGCCGCTTGGGCCCATAAGATCCTTGAGAACAAGGTGTTACATTATTATCGCACAAAAAAATACCACCGCGACCGATTTGATACTAGAGCCGACGTCGATGGTATCGCGACTCAACTGAATCCGGATCTGAAGCTGAGGTTGTTGAGCTGCCTCCGGAAGATTCACGCCGCGAATCCCCGCCACGCGCGGATCCTGAACCTGCACTATCAAGGCTATGGGCCGACGGAGATTTGCTCAAAATTGGGGATCACTCGAAATAATGTCTACATTATTCTCTGTAGAGCGCGGGCCATGCTGAAGCAGTGCCTCGAGAGCGAGGAGTCGGAATAATGCCTGATTGCAGCGAAAAGCGGCTTCGAGACCGGTTATACGCCTATGAACTGGGACTGCTCGAGGATACCGAGCGGCGCGAGATGGAACTCCATATGCTCGACTGCGAGAGTTGCCTGCAGGATCTCAAGCGATTCCGGGAGACGGTCGGTCTGATTCGTGACGACTCCGATGTACGCGCTACCGTCGCCCTGTTGGCCGAGGAGCATCAAACGATGCCGATGCCATCGCGTCGGCGGCGTTTTTGGAGAACGGCTCTTGCGCCGACATCTGTGCTTGCCGTGATAGTCCTGTTAGCCCTGTTGGTCAAGGATTGGCAGTTCGAGTTCCAGCCCTCCCTGACGGCTGTGGCAGCCGAGAACCGTATAGCCGTGATGCCCTTCAGCGATATCTTTAAGCCCGACGACACCAGCCGGCTTGGGGACATGGTTACGAATCTGGTGATCACGGATTTGGCGCAATCGCGGTATTTCCAGGTGGTTTCCAGTCGGCGGATTCTGGATCTGCGTCGATTGGTACTGCTTGAGCAGGATTCAGCGGCGCTGGACAACCTGGATTACCATCTCGCCCAAAGGGCCGGGGCTCAATGGATGCTCTGGGGTACGGTAGCCCGGGCGGACAGCACTCTGACCATCACCTCGGAGCTGGTGGAAGTGGCGACCGGAGCCGTCGCAGCATCTCTAAATATCACCGGCACGCCGAGCGAGGACGTATTTTCATTGTCGGACCGGTTGACGGCACTCGTAAAAACAAACCTCTCCCTCCCCGGGGGGGCGGCCGTTGAACCCGACCGGCGCGTGGCCGATGTCACCACCAATTCACCCCAGGCATATCGATACTATTTGGACGGCGCCGACTATCTGGCCGCCAACGACCGGGCCGAGGCCAGGCGTTGTTTCGAGCGGGCGGTGGCTCTGGACTCAACTCTGGCCATGGCCTACTATTACCTAGCCGAGTTGAAAGACAGAGAGTTGATCCATAGGGCCGTCGCGCACGCGCAAAACACCGGGAGGCGGGAGCAGCTGTACATCCAGAGCCGGCTGGCGGTGGTCCGCAACGATATCCCGAAAGCCATTTCCCTGCTCGCAAGGTTGTGTGAGATGTTCCCGGATGATAAAGAGGCGCACTATCTGCTCGCATATTACACTTTCAACCGATACGAAAACGAGGTGGCCATCGAGCATCTTAGGCAGGCTATCAAGATCGACCCCTTGTATCGCAATGCCTACGATTTTCTAGTCCAGGCCTACAACGAAGTCGGAGATTTTGAGGGCGCTCTGACGGCTATTAACGAGTACATCGAGTTAGTGCCGGGCGAAGCCGCTCCTTATGGCACGCGGGGCTACCTCTATGCGGCCCACGGGAAACTTCATGAGGCTATCGCGTCTTATGAACGGGCCTTGTCGCTGCAGCCCGGCGACGCTCACGCTATCGAGCAGTTGGGTAATCTGCATTTGTTCCAGGGCAACTACCAATTGGCCGACAGTATCTACGTTCAGCTTCTGTCATCTGAGCGGCCCGTTTTTCAGAGCCGCGGCCGCTATTGCCGGGCCCTGATCCCAGTGCATCAGGGACGATTCGAGGCAGCCTTAAGTGCCTTTGATCGGGCGATAGAGAGTGATATGGTCAACAGTATCTACAGCCAGATGGGCCTCAGTTTGTTCCAGAAGTCACGGATATATACGCAGCGTGGTCAGCATGCAGCGGCCCTTGAGGCCATGGACCGGACCTTGTCCGTCAAGCGTAGTCGTCACCCCGAGGATAGTACCGCGTTCAGCCAGTTTGACGTTTTGCTGATGGCCGAGGCGGGCGAAACCGCTAGGGCCACGGAAGCTCTCAAGGTTCTCGAGGCGGCGATGGACAAATCCGAGCGCGATCGTTACGCTTACTGGACAGCCCTTGGCGCCCTGCAAATGTCACAGGGTGATCCCGAGGCAGCGGTGGCAAGTCTTGAGAAGGCCGCCAAGCTGACGGTTGACTTCCCCACTCACTTCCTGCTTGCCCGGGCATACCAGCAAGCCGGTCGCCTTAGCCAGGCAGTCAAGGCATTTGAAACGCAGCTTGATTCCTATTCGGAATGGCGCCTGTGCTGGAGCATCTGGAGCGTTAAGATGCATTACTATCTGGGACTGGCGTACGAAGAGTCTAACTGGCCCGAACAAGCTGCCGAGCAATACGAACAATTTCTCGATCTGTGGAGAGATGCCGACCCCGGCAACTCGGAGATAGATGACGCCCGCCGGCGCCTTCACGCTCTGGGCAACAGCTAGGCCGATAGCGGGTCGGAAGGAAGTGTCTCAGGAGCCCATCTCCTACAGGCACACTCTCACCGCTTCCTTCACGATGAAATCGCGAGCTTTCCCATTTGTGGGCGACAGGGCAGGTGGCGGGACCCCACCTGTCCTATCGCGTAGCGGGTTGTTGTCGGACATGTTGAAGAAGTTCTCTACTTCGCTGGCGAATAACCTCGAAGTGCAGGTGCCCTCAGGCGACTTGCCTGAGGGCCATCTGATCACGGAACAGGCGTCACGCGAGTGGTCAGGCGCCAGCGGGCGATCTTGGCTTTTTCAACACGCCCTTGGGTGTGGTGTGAGTGGGCCGCCTCAATCGCAGGCGGCAGGCTCGGGACCACCGTTGAACATGTAGTTAACCAGATACACTAAGTCCGCGATATTGGGACCGTCACCGTTGCCATCGATGTCGGTTGTCTGCATACAGATCGGTTGAGGACCACCATTAAACATGTAGTTGACCAGATAGACCAGATCGGCAATGTTAGGTCCAGTTCCGCTTTCGTCGATGTCTCCCGGGACTTCGCAGCAGTGGTATGGGTTGAACCAGTCGAGGAAGTCCAGGATCTTCTCCATTATGTCAATGCGATCTGTATAGTTGGTGCCGCTTGCTCGGATGCCCTCGTAGCCGAAAGCCAAAAAGAGTGACCGATACTCACCGTCGCAGGATACTGCACCCCAGTCCACGTCGTTATAAAACTTGAATTCGGCTACGCCCCCATTGACGGCCTGGATACGATCCAGGTGCGTCTGGTTGTTGGCGGCGCCGGAAAGATACACGGTATCGGCAACACCAAAGACTTGCCCGCCCGCTTCTCCCACTAAGAACGGATATGATACTGTTCTCAGGTATTCCGACCTCAGATAGTTGCCGAGAAAGTCCGGATCAGCAACCTGGAGTTGCTCGGCCAGCCCCTGGCCGGACAACATGAGGGAGCCTCCACCATCGAGAAATCCCGTCAGCGCTGCAATCTCTTCGGCGCTGAGGGCGTCTTCATGATAGTTCCCTGTTATCCACATTACGATGTCATATTTAAGCAGATCAGCGGCGTCCGGGGCGCCGGAATACAGGGAACTCCACAGTTCGTAGGTGTAATCGGTGGTTAGAAGATCGTTCTGATAATAGGGTGCGACTGACGGCCGCGGCGAGTCATCAACGATGAGGATGCAGATCTCTCCGGTGCCCAGGAAGAGGACGGTGTCAACAATCTTGGTCCCATAGTCGCTGGTGCCGTTGATTTCGATGTGGAACGAGTCCATCTGCCCCTCATAACCGGCTGGAATCTGAAAAGTCAACGGTTCGGTGGTGTTGTACATATATGAGCGGGCCGCTGCCGTGCCCAAATCAACGTGGGTCTGGATGGGTATCAGGCCGTCGGAAATGCCTGTCAGATCTACGGATATGTCGGTGAGCGGCAGGAAGTGCGTATTGAAAACACTAACGAAAAGCTCGACCGTCTCCTCAGGTTCCATGACACCGTCGCCATCGCCGTAGGTAGCGTCGGAAAGACACGTATGAGCGACTTTGGGCAAACCCATCTGCACGAACACTACCGTGTCCCCGGTGAATTCCGGGACGACCAAAATGTGGTCCCGGTGATTGTAGCAGATGTTGGCATTTCCATCGTGTCCGGTGGATACCAGTTCCGGAGGATTGGTAAAAGTGGAGTCGTAGCGAAATACGCCCTCGCCATAGCGGGAGATGTAGTAATTGCCTAGGAGGTCCTGGGCAATGCCGTCGAGGAATCCCATCGGCGTTACCACAAGATCGGTGACGCTGCTGTCCTCCAGGCTTACGGCCTGGATCGGCGAGTTCGCCGAGTAGCAGGCAACCAGCAGGCGATTATGAGCGGCATCAAAGATGATGTCCTGCGGAGATATTGCCAACCCCGAGGATACGAATGTCGACACATTACCGTCGCTCAGGCGGATCTTATAGATCCGGTCGGGATGTGACTGGTCAAAGACGTAATCCGCAACATACAGAAAACCGGACGTATCCGTCGCCATGCCATCCAATTGCTTGGAGCCGGGAATGGCCACCGATAGCACCAGATTGGCCGAATCCAGATCATAGCCGACCACGGACGTTCCCCTGGACACATAGAACGTGTTGCCGCCGATGCAGTTGGACAAAACGCGACCGACCAGATTCTTAAACATCGTTTGGTTGCCGACTGTGTCAATGGCAACGATATCGGCGGTCGAGAAACACGAAACCAGGTATCGATTGTGCAGCGAATCCCAGACAGCGCACTCCGCATCGACCAGATAGTCCTGTGCTCGAGCAGCCGAAAACGAGACGAGCACGACAATGATCAGAGAGACAACGAGAGATCTAAGCATGATATCTCCTCAAGTACTTAGTTGTGACCCAGTTCTCTTTTTGGAATTGGTTGCACAGGAGAGGCGCTTCTTTCAGCCAAAATGGTGTTAGGATTAACTTTCTGCTGCGGACAGCGGCTGAACACCGGGCGGCTTGAGCTCTTATGGATGATGACATGGAGAGTTCCCGGCCTACGATCGGTTGTCAAGCGCCTGGGCGAGTGGGCGTGGCGCCAATATTTTTGTAGGTGTTTGTGAAAGATCATGGTGGGTGGCGCAACCAAGGAACGCAGAAGGCAGAGTGCGATCACTATTCTTGGAGGTGTCATGAAAAGAACGGCCGTTTTGACTATTGCAATATGCGCCCTGCTGGTCGGATCTCCGCGCGGGCAGGATCTGTTTCTTATGCCCGAGGGAGTTGTTTACGATACTGCGAATCAGCGTTACCTTGTTTCGAACTGGGGCAACGGTTGTATCATTCAGGTCGACGAATACAACCGCCAAACGACTTTTAAGGGAGGTCTGATCAACGGTGCCGGCCTGCATATCGAGGGTAACGTTCTTTACGTCGCTTGTCACAACCAGAACCTGGTGGGTATCGATCTGACCACTGCCCAGACGGTAATTGACACCCAGGTGTCCGACTACGGTTTCCATGACGTCACCGCTGACACATCCGGTTTTCTCTACGCAACCGACTGGAACAATGCCTGCGTCTACCGTATCCAGCTGAGTGACTATAGCTTCGAGGTGTTTGAAGTCGGATATTCCTTTGCCTCCCCCATGGGGATTCTATTCGATGCGCGCAACAACCGGCTCCTGGTCACTGACGACGGCGCTGTAAACTCGGTGATAGCCATCACCCTTCACGACACTACCGCAACACCCGTCTGGAGCAGCGGTTTTCCCGTAAATGACGACATTGTCTACGATGGTGGCGGATATTACTACATATCCACCTTCGATGAGGACACCGCCGTGATACGCATCGATACCGGATTTGTCGGACCCCCCAAGGCCATCTGTGGCGGTTACGGTTTGATGACCGATCTCTGCTACAATGTCGATGAGGATATATTGGGAGTCACCCATTATGCCAACAACTCGTTTGAATTGATACAGATGAAGGTGGGGGTCGTCACCGACACCGGCTTGGGCTGGGTGCCGTTTGACGTCAATTTCGAGGGGTCTTGCGAGTCGGAAGTCCTCCAGTGGATCTGGGATTTCGGCGATGGGGATTTTGGGACGGAGCAAGCCGTCACTCACACCTATACGTTCCCCGGGCTGTTTGATATCAGCCTACAGGTGATCACTACCGACAACGACACGCTCTCTCGTACAATCCGTCATGCTGTCGGTGCGTTGGCCGACACACTCCGAGCCGACAGTATCGGCGTGCTGCCTGACAGCTCGATTGACATCACTATCTACGCCGCCAATCATCTCCCGCTGGACCAGCTCACCGTACCGGTGGAGTTTGGTGGTTCTCTGAATCTCAACCCGTATGCAGTTGGATGGTCGACGGTCGGGTGCCGGACCGAGTATATGGGCTCCCAGGAAATACAGCACTACGATCCGGCGCATAAACGAATGACCTTCAGATTTTCCAGCACTGGTGAATCCGAGCCGCTGCCCCCGGGTGGCGGACCGGTGTTGATGCTTCACTTCGAAGCGACCGGCACCATGGCGGTCGGCCAATCGACTCCTATTTTGCTGGATGGATACACTTCTCACCTACCCGCCTTCGACGGTCCGGTCCTCCGTTATCAACCGGTAGTGCAAAGCGGCGCCGCAACGGTGATCAGTTGTTGTCAGGGAGTCGCGGGCAACATTGATGACGATCCGGAGGAGCTCATTGTTATCACGGATCTGGTCTACCTGGTGAACTATATGTTCAATGCCGGTCCGCCTCTTCCGTGTATGGAGGAGGCGAACGTCAACGGTTCCATATTTTCTGCGCCCGACATCGAAGACTTAGTCTATCTTGTCTCGTATATGTTCCAGGGCGGTCCCGAACCGGCCGCGTGCCCGTAGGCATTCCGGAGCTGCCGAGCCACCCCTCGGAACTTCGGCCGGACGATACCGCATCTTCGTACGAGGAGTACGGCATATATGACGCCTCAATCGACACCAGGGATAACTCTGCGGACCGGTGTGCTGCCGGTCGCCGGCCTTCTGATGTTCCTGGCTACGGTCGCCGTGGGAACACCTGACCAACGTGATTTCGACGAAGCCTCCACCGAGTTTGGCGATTCAATCATCAATCTGATCCAGTGGCCGCTATCAGCAGGGGGCAACGACCATTGGTACGGAATTCATCATATGTGGCTCGAGTGGCAATACGCCGATACGGCGGTGCGCAAGTTCACCGTCGATGGCTTGCCCGGCTACCTGGCTACCATTACTTCGTACGAAGAAAACACATTCGTGATCGACAGTGTTGTTAGGGGATTGGTCAACACCAGCCCATACGACGAATACAATTTGGGCGGGTGCTATGATAACGGATCCTGGTATTGGATTACGGGCGAAGCCTTTTACTTTGTCAATTGGGCGCCGAATCAACCTGCTGCCTATGTCGAGCGCGGACCGATCATGATGTGGGGGGCCAGCTCGACTACCTACGGTATGCCCGGCCAGTGGGAACTATGGTATTTTTGCCATGGCAGTTTTTACTCGATTGTAGAATGGGGCGGTCTGAATGACACCGACAATGATTCTGTGCCGGACATCTGGGACAATTGTCCGACTGTTTCGAATTCGGACCAGACGGATGACAACAGCGATGGGGTCGGCAACGCCTGCGATTCGACCGCTCTTTCGGTCAACGAGGATGAGCCCGAACTGCCGGCAGGGTTCAGGGCGATCTGCTGCTACCCCAACCCGTTCAACGAGAGTACCGACATTTCATTTGAGATTGCACGCCGTTCATCGGTCGACCTCACCGTGTACAATGTTCTCGGTCAACGGGTTCGCTTGCTCGTTAGCGAGGACCTGTCAGCCGGCCCTCATTCCGTTTCGTGGGATGGACGTGACGATGGCGGCCGCCAAGTGGCATCGGGTGTATACTTGTACCGGCTGAGCGTTGGCGACCACTGCATAACCCGGAAGATGCTGCTGCTGAAATAGCGACCAGCTCCTGCCTGGCGACAGACAAAGCTGTGTTCGCTCTCCGCCGACGGGGACCGGCGAATCCAAGCCAGGTTGACGGGCCAAACAGCGGATGATCCGCCGACAGAGAGTCTTGGTCGCTCAACCGATCACGCACGGCGACGAGCCAGCAGATTGTATACGGCGCCCCAGGCAACCGGTATAAACACCAGCGTAAAGAATGTCGATGCGGCCAGTCCGCCAATGACTGCCCGCGCTAGTGCCGCCTGAATCTCGTCCCAGGCACCCAGCACAAACGCCAGAGGCAGCACTCCTAGTACAGTCGTGCTGGTGGTCATGACTATGGGCCGCAGGCGCCGTAACTCTTCCGATTTCTGAGCTACCTGCAGCCGCACATTGTCCAGGGCCGTTGCGTAATCATAGCCGGTGCCGTCGGGCGTCTCGGCCCGACGGTTCAGGTGGTACTTCGTAGTCGTCACGCGAGTCGCCTGACGCCTCCGGACGATCTTGAGTTTTTCAACATGCCCTATCGCCACCGGCGCCGTAACTCTTCCGATTTCTGAGCTACCTGCAGACGCACGTTGTCCAGGGCCGTTGCGTAATCATAGCTGGTGCCGTCGGGCAACAGGACCTGGCTGTAGATGTCATAATACAGATCCAGCAGCGTACCAAGTTCGGCCATCAGCGGCTTATCGAACCGCCTCAGGTCCTCGATGTATTGCCGCCCGTATTCCAGGTTGTCTTCCCAGGCCCGGAGGATGTGGCGCTGGTTAGTCAGCCATTGATCTATGACCTGGCGAAGCTCACCGGCCTGAATGGTCGTGTCCCCCGCCGTCTCCCCCTGCCGCCATTGCTCCAGAACGGTTTGGCCATACTCCTGGAGCGTAGAGCTAACCTGCTCGAAGTACTCGAGATAGACTTCCGGAGTGTCCTGTGGGGCGGTGCGCTGCAGGCGGTCGGCCCATTGCGCCTTGAGTCCTTGAGCACGCTGGGCGGCTGACTCCTGGGCTTCCTGTTCGGTCTGACCCGTTTGTATTTTTACACAGCCCGGGGCCAATGTCAGGCACATGGCACAGACCATCACGGTCGACAGCCGGCGGCCAAGCGGCAACGAATGCATCAGCCGACCGCTACTTCCAGGGTGCTGAGAGTTTCCAATTCGCAGGTGAAGTGCCTCAGAAACACCGGCTGCTTGGTGATTTTGTAGCCGCGCAGTTGGTCCTTTTTGGCCACTATCTTGCCGGCTACTTCGGCAATGTAATCCAGGTGCGAATTAGTATACACCCGGCGCGGCAAGGCCATGCGCACCAACTCCCGAGCCGCCGTTAGTTTCTTGCCGGTGTTGGGATCGATCCCACCAAACATGAGCGATCCGATTTCCACCACGCGAACGGCACCTTCGACATACATAGCCACCGTCAGCGCCTGACCCGGAAATTCACCGGGCGGAATGTGCGGCAACAGTTGACCGGCATCAACAAAAACGGCGTGACCACCGGTCGGCTCGACTATCGGGAAGCCGGCCTCCTTGAGCTTGCGACCAAAGTAGGCCACCTGTTCAATACGAAAATCGAGATAGTCGTAGTCCATGACTTCCTTGAGACCAACCGAAAGCACTTCCAGATCGCGTCCGGCCAGACCACCATATGTAGAAAAGCCCTCGACCAGGATCATCAATTCGGTCAATTGCGCGTACAATTCGCCGTCATCCAGAGCAATAAAACCACCAATATTGGCCAGGCCATCTTTCTTGGCCGACATCATAGCGCCGTCACACAAGCTGAACATCTCGTGCGCTATCTGCTCAATGGACTTGTTTTCATAGCCCGGTTCATCGCGCTTGATGAAGAAGGCATTCTCGGCAAAGCGAGCGCAGTCGAAAAAGAAAGTCAGGCCATGGCGGCGACAGATCTCACTCACCTGTTTGATGTTGTCCATCGAGACCGGCTGGCCGCCAACCGAGTTGTTGGTGATGGTCATGATCACCATTGCGATCTTGTCGGCGCCATGCTTGCGAACGAATTCTTCCAGCCGCAAGGTGTCCATGTTGCCCTTGAATGTGGTCGCCTCCGATGAGGCCGCCTGGGGGCAGGGCAGATCGATAGGAATCCCCCCCTTGTGCAGCGTATTGCCTCGAGTGGTATCGAAGTGAGTGTTGTTGACCACAAACTGGCCTGTCTTGATCACCGTCTGGAAGACTATGTTTTCAGCCGAGCGACCCTGATGAGTCGGCAGGATATACCGTTTACCGGTAATTTCCCGCACGGTGGCCTCAAACTTGCGAAATGACTGCGCCCCGGCGTAGGTTTCATCACCCAGCATAAGGGCCGCCCACTGCCTGGCCGACATGGCCGAAGTCCCGGAGTCGGTCAAGAGATCGATATAGATGTCGGTCGCA
>JBDRES010000060.1:0-18604 GCA_043819515.1 bacterium | reverse complement strand
AGATCAGCGGAATCTTCCGCTCCGCGCACAGCTCAACAAAATGCGCACCCTTCTGCGCCGACTCGGCGAACAACACGCCGTTATTGCCGAGGATGCCGACGAGGTAACCCATGATGTGCGCGAAGCCCGTTATGAGAGTTGTTCCATAGAGTTCCTTGAATTCGTGGAAACGGGAACCGTCGGCGATTCGGGCGATGACCTCCCGAACGTCAAACGGCTTGCGGATGTCATTGGAGACGACTCCGTAAAGCTCCTCGGGATCATAGTATGGATCTTCCGGCGAGGTGCGATCGAGCGGGAATTTGGCCGTGGTGTTGAGATTCTCGACAATGTTGCGGGTCAGTGAAATAGCGTGTTCATCGTTCAGGGCGTAATGATCGCTGACCCCCGAAGTACGGCAATGGACATCGGCGCCGCCGAGTTCCTCGGCGGTGACCACTTCGCCGGTGGCGGCCTTGACCAGCGGCGGGCCACCGATGAAGATCGTCCCCTGCTTCCGCACCTGAATGGTCTCGTCCGACATGGCCGGCAGGTAGGCGCCTCCCGCAGTGCATGAACCCATCACGACCGATATTTGCGGTATCCCCATCGCCGACATGCGCGCCTGATTATAAAATATCCGCCCGAAGTGGTCCTTGTCCGGGAATGTCCCCGACTGCAGCGGCAAAAAGATCCCGCCGGAATCGACCAGGTAGATACAAGGCAGCCGGTTCGCTTCCGCAATCGCCTGGGCGCGAGCATGTTTGAGGATGGTCATGGGGTAGTAGGTGCCACCTTTGACAGTGGCATCGTTGGTGATGATCATCACTTCCTTGCCATGGACGGCGCCGATCCCGGTGATAATGCCTGCCGCCGGGGCCTGATTTTCATACATATCATAGGCGGCCAGTGTGCTCAGCTCCAGAAAGGGAGTATTGCGGTCCAGCAGTTTGGCAATACGATCGCGCGGCAAGAGCTTGCCGCGGTCAACGTGACGAACTCGGCTTTTTTCAGGACCACCCAGCTTGACCTGCTCCAGGCGTTCCTTAAAGATCTTGTGCTGCTCAGCGTTTTTTCTGGAATTCTCCCGGTAGAGATCGGAGTTGGTATCGATTTTGGTTTCTATGCGAAACATATGGGGCTTCTTCCTCAGCTATCGGTCGAAAGAGTCCGGTCGATCACTCGGACGCCACTAACCGTTTGGCAACAGGTTTCCGCATCGCGGGTGTTTTAACGCAGGAATATAGGGCGTCAGGAGCGGTTTGTAAAGAAGCCCCGTCGGGGAACTTAGCTTGCCCCGAACGGGGCATCCTGCTAATTTGAGAGAAGTTGTCACAACAGGAGGAACGCTGCATGCGACTGTCTATTGCCAAAGCCCTGTTCGGCGTCCTGGTGCTTGGCGCCTTTTCAGCTGGCGGCTGCGGTGGTCCGCGGGTGAAGCAGAGTGTGATTCCGCGCTCCGTGATTGAAGTCACCGCATGGGATATTCGATGGGCGGGCGAGAATGACACTTCATCCGCCGCCACTGTCCCGTTTGAGAAGGGCCTGATCAAGAGCAAGGCACAGACCGACTTCTGCCAGGCCTACATCGAAGCGGTCCGGCATTACTTGATCGCCGACCATCATATCAGCTTCGCCGAGAATTTCCCACAACGGGGATTGATCGAACTCGATATCAACAGCAAGACGATTTCAGAGTATACACCACCCGATACTGCCGCCGAAGAGCGGTTTCGAGGCGGTCCCGGCAAGGACACTTATCCGCACGGCTCACCCTGGTCGAGCGATGCCCTGCTGGGACTCGGAGACGTACTGTTTGGCCAGAGAGTACGAGTCGACAGTCTCGTGGTCAGGTTTTTTGAGCCAGGCGGAAAGCCTGCCGGCTGGGCTGCAATCGCCTCTGAAAACGTCCGGCCGCCCGAGGCCGCTGAAGTCATCTCAGACCTGATCACCACCGGCCGCTACAAAGGGTCGGCGATTCAGGTCGATCTCGGCCTTTCGTCCGACTGAGCCGCCATCTTCGTTTCGCGCACATTCGCGGCACGGATAGCGTACTTTTCACTTGACATAATGTACGCCACACCGTACATTATGGACGTAATAGATAACATTGGCAGATCGGAATCATGAACCTGGTAAACCACGTGAAACAACACCGCGCCCGGCTCGACCTGACCCAGGAAGCGCTGGCCCAGCGCGTTGGCGTGCGGCGGCAGACGATCTTGGCAATCGAAAAAGGCCGCTACAACCCGTCCGCAGTCCTGGCCTTCCAACTGGCCAAGGCGCTTCAGATGAAAGTCGACGATTTGTTTGAATTGCAGGACTAGGAGGCAGGTATGAAATCTGAGATGGATGCTATGAATATGGATGAGCGTCAGCGCTACTGCTGGCTGCTGGCCAACCGGGCGACAATACCCTTTATATTCGCCGGCTGGCTGGCGGTGATTGTTTGGGAGTTGTCCGAAGGCAACACACCCTGGTTCATGATTGGTATGATTCCGGTGCTGGCCCTGATTCGTCTGATCTGGTACAAGTTTTATGTCAGGAAGTTCGGGTGAAGACATGACACACTATGGTCACACACAGAATGCCTGGTGGGTGCTGATGTTGGTCGTACTCGTTTCGGTTCTGGTGATTGTCCTTGTTGCTGACGATCCCTCGGCCCCACCAGAGGCGGCACTCCTGGCCTTGTTGCCCCTATTTGTCGGAGTACAGTTCTACCGCTTGAATGTGGTCGTCGATGACTATCACCTTCGCATCGCTTACGGTATCGGCCTGATACGAGTGGCATGGCCCCTCGCTGAAATCAAGGCTTGCCGCCAAGTTCGTAATCAGTTCTGGTATGGCTGGGGGATTCGGTGGTATCCGGGAGGCTTGCTCTTCAACGTGACCGGGTTGGATGCAGTCGAGATCATCCTATCAAGCGGAAAGAAACGGCGTATTGGGACTGACGATCCAGCAGCACTCCAAGCAACGCTGACTGCGATTCTGAATCAGTCCCAACGCCGAGGCATCCCGGACTCGGCATCAAACCAATGAGGCGCCTCGCGTGGAGGCATGGAATCTTTTTTGGGGGGGATACACAGTCGCCGACAGCTGCTACTCGCGGGCCATCACGTCGCCCAACGGCGAGGCGATCTGATCGGGACCATCCGGTATCATAAAGAATTGAGCCGGGTCTTCTTTGGCCAGTTCTTCCATGCACTTCTCGATACGATCATCGATTCTCAAGGCACTCGACATCTCAAAGAACTCAATTTCATCAGTTGGCGATATCTCCCGCATTGCCTTCATCACGGCCATCACCTTGGTCACTGAGCGGTTGATGCTCTTGGTAGCATTGCTCACTTGTTCCCCCTTCTGAGCAAGCATGCCTTTTTGCTGCAGAAGATCCAGCAACTGGGCCTGGCCGGATATGATGGCCACGGCGTTACTCAAGTAGTGTGAGAGCGTTGCCAAGTCGATTCTCTTCGCCTCCAGGGCGCCCTTGCGGCGCTCTTGTGTCAGGAGTTTCGCCGCCAGCTCCTGCCGCTCCTTGAATACATGCTCAATGGCCAAGTATGATTTCCAAATCTCTCTATTGGCCTTAGCCAGCAGTTCCTCGTTGTCGCCTACGGCCACCCCGAAGCTGTCGGCCATCTTGGCGGCACGAGAGTACATGTTCTGCGTCACGTCGCCAATCTGACTGTTGCTAATGCCTAGGGTATCAGACAAGACCCTGATTCGCCGGACTCGCTCCTCACGGTAATGGACATGGTCGGAGAAGCGATCGAAAGTAATCAAAACGGCCAGTTTTACAATCCTGTTAAGAACCGATTCTCCCTCTATATCTTCCATATCGTGGTGCCCGGCAATGGCCTCGGTCATTTCATTGGGCAGGCGCCAGGCAATGGCCATGTGACTACCGAGTTCGCAGTGGTCAAGCCCAAAGACGCTCCGTTCGGCCTCACATAGAGATGAGCCACGGTCCTGCTTTGCCAGTACGGTCGCATATTCTTTGGGATAGTGGTGTAACAGATACACGACTCCAAGATCATGCAGAAGTCCCGTCACCAGGGCTTCCTCTCGCTGGTGGTAATCGATTGTCTTGGCGATAGACTCGGCTGCTACCGAGACCGACAGAGAAAACGACGCTAGACTCTGCGGATCAACACTGCTCTCGCCTTGGATGAGCTCCGGCCTGAAGATAGAAGTGGCCAGAGCAAAGCACTTGACCGTGCTGCCGCCTAAAACCGCCACCGCATCGTCAATTGTCTTGACCTTTGAAACCCGCCCGTAGAAAGGAGAATTGGCCAGCCGCAAGATCCGCCCGGTGAGACTGGCGTCACCTCGGATTATCCGCGCCAGAGAGGCGACGGTGAAATCCTCTTTGGATGACTCGGCGAGCAGCTCCGACATGACCTGAGGCATTGAGAATAGCCGGCTGTCGGACTGCACCTGTTCTATTAAGGAAACTTTGTCCATAGCAACATTTCGAAAGCGTCTATTCTTACTATCGGACAAGACATCCCCAAACATAATGGCGCTAATGTCGATTTCTTGCCAACTTCAGAGTCGAGTCGTTAAAACACTATGCATTAGGGGCCTATTATATCGCCGTTTGGGCCATAGCAGACATTTGATTTATCCCCTTGTCTAAGCTTAGCCCATGACAAATAGCCCGGCACGTAAGCTCTTAGTAGTACGGTAATTAGCCGCATCCGCCGATTGCCTCCCTGATTGCGCCCTGATTGCCGATCCCCAGCAACAGCTACAGGGCTGCCTCTGCAGGCGCTCAGACGATGCCAGTTGCGGTCGGGGAGCCGGCTTCTTCAGACCGATCCCGCCTGCCGCTCGTAATTCCGTATCATCATCGTCCGGCCCGGCTTGAAGCCGAATCCCTCGTAGTACGCAACCAAACCGTCGTCGCATACCAGGTCAATGATGTACAGATCACCGATCTCCTGCAAGATTTTCCGCATCAGTTCCTTGCCAATGCCTCTCCCCTGATATTCGGGCAAGACTTCCAGTAGCGGCAGATAGGCGGCCAGAACGCCATCGGAAATGGCATTGACAAACCCAACAACCCGGCCAATTTCATCATCCACAGCGAGCACAACATGAGATGCTTGGTGCAACATCTTCAGGTGCGCTTCCCTTGAAGGTGGCTTTGGCCAACCAACAAAAAAACCCTCAAGTTGACTCGGCGACAAGTCGCCCGGAGAACTAGTATAGACTATCATGGTACCAAAGTAATAGTCTGCAGCTCACACCGCAACTGATCGGTGCCTCGGAGACAGGAACAATCGTTTGACAGACGCGTAAGACGAGGTAACTTGTAAGGAAGTGTTGACGGAGGAGCCAATGAGACTCGGACAACTGACTGCCTTGACAATTCTGCTATCACTGGCGGCGACATTTGCCGCCGCATCACCCTATCCGAGGATCCGTGATTATCAACTCGACGTAACCTTCGACCCGAGTACGTCGTCAATAGAGGCTTCCGCTCGCGTACACGCGGACTTTGACGCACCTCCAACCAGCGCCATTTTCTATCTCCACCATGAACTGAACGTCGACTCCGTCAAAGACAACAGAGGCCCTATTCCCGTAACCCAGGAGCAGGTGCAATACGGCTCCAATTACTCGGGACTGGCAAACAAAGTAACTCTCGGAGTCACTCCGCTGCCGGAAGGTCAGGCTTTCTACATCTACTATTCCGGCCACATGAGACCTTCGTCAGCACGCTCACCCTCGGACTATATGCGCATCGACTCGAGCGGCGTATATCTGCGCTCGTATGGGTATTCTCTTTGGTTTCCTGTTTTCCTTGAAGCCGGCCAGAATGATTACCCCGTCGACTTTGGAACCGTTGTCCTGCGCACTCCTCCGGAAATGCGGTCGATTTTCGTCGGCTCCTTGGCGGATGACCAGATCATCGATAATCAACGCGTATCAGTCTGGAATGCTCCCAATATCCGCTTGTTCGACGCCCAATGCACCGCGCGCAACTTTGATGTCCTCTATGCCGATGGCCTTCATATCTACCATCATCCGGATGCGGTCTCTGCGGCCGCCGCAAAGGGAATCCTGGCATGTGCCACGCAGCTCATCGACTACTACACAACCAACTACGGACCGGCCGGTAATCACTTCGACAACTACATCGTGCAAATGCCGAAATATGGTGACATCTCAAGCGGCAATGTGACCGGCATCCAGGATGACGCCTGGACCTCGTTTGAAAACAACTGGGCGCCGAAGTACACTCTGGCTCATGAGTTGGCACATCCGTTCGTGCAGGTTGAGGTCGATTGCAATGATCCGATCTACGCTTTGGCTGTCGAAGGTCTCCCGAGCTTTTTTCATCTGCCGGCGCTGGAGGATGTGCTCGGCTTCGATTGGTACCAAAAGCGCATGACCCAGGTCGAAGACGCCTACATGAAGCGCCAGGAAACCGGCCTGGACAATCGTGGCAATTCGCTCCCACCGGAGAAACCGATTGACCAATTGACCCCGGACGACATTGGCGAATACAAAGATTGCTTTGTGCTCAATGATCGCGCCGTACTATTTCTGAATTACCTGCGCACCAAGATGGGTCACGAAACGTTCGCCCGCTGCGTTCGCGAGCTTCTTGATGGCGACATGCTGACCATGGCTCTGTTTGTAAACAAGATGAAGCAGTGTTTCCCCGACGACAAAGAGGATATCGACGTCTGGCTCTCGACCACCCAGTACCCCAGCAAATTCTACATGGGCGTGTTTTGATGTTGAACGATCCCGGACAATGTTGAGTCAGGTCTGGACTCCCCATCGTGGTCTGACATGTAAGGCCATGACTGGCAGCGACGGATCGCACCGATTCGCATCAGCAGATTTGCACGACCGCCATATTGGGAGGGTAAGCTCCTTCAACAAGCCCTCAAAGGCGGGACTCCTGACCTGCTTGGTGGCGAGTTTCGGGCTTGACGTCCAGCAACGAAGATAGTAGATTTCTTCGTCAATGAAGATCGACATCTTGAGGGTTGCTTCACCAATTAACCGCGAATTACTTGATGAGGCGTTGTATGCTGGCACCCGGAAATTTCTCGGGTAATTGTCGATTTAGATCTCGGGCCGGCAAGTAGCATCGACGTCACTATCGGAGAGTAAGAGCAAGCGAACTGAAGGGAGGTGAGACTCAAAACAGATAGTTCTCGCGAACCGGATCCAGTGACGAACGACCGGTTCAATTTTGTGCTCTATCACTTCTGCAACGGAGGAAACAATGTTCCACAGTCAAAGCCACGCGAAGATGTCCGCAGCTTTGTGCCATGGAGCGCTGTTGGCGCTACTCGTGATCATGCTGGCCGTTCCAGCCTGGTCCCAGACACGCACCTATACGCTCGACGCGGATTTCGATGAGGGGACGCTCATCAATGTCAATCACGACTCCCCCAACAATGACCGACTGCAACTCAACGAAACGGCTCGACCCTTCCCGTTTGTGTACATTGCCTGCTCGGGACGCGGGTCGGTCGTTCGTATTGATGTCGAGACGGGAGCAATTCTCGGCGAATACTGGACCTCGCCGAGCGGCATGGGCCGTAATCCGTCCCGTACGACTGTCGACCAATTCGGCAACGTCTGGGTCGCCAACCGCGCCGAGACCGGTTTATCCGGTGGCGCTCGGAAAGGATCGATTACCCGCATCGGACTCGTTATCGGTGGCACCCGTGTCAATGCCGACGGTACCCCGAATCCGACAGGTCAGTATCTCGCCCCGCCGTTTGCTTACTCCACGGTGGCTGATCGCGACGGCGACGGTCTGATCAAGACCTCTCTCGGCCTGGGCAACATCCTCGCCTGGTCCAATTCCGGCGGCGCCGATACCGACGGCGGCGTCACGACCGCCGATGATGAGTGTATCATCAACTTCACCCGCGTCGAAGCGACCGGCACCCGGACTCTGGCGATCGACGCCAATAACGATTTGTGGGTCGGCGGGATTTACGGCGTTTCACCGTATAGCAATCATGTCAAAGTCGACGGCGCTAGCGGCAACGAAATTCCAGGCAGTCTGTTCAACTACGGCTGCGGCGGCTATGGCGGACTGATCGACGGCAATGGCATTCTATGGTCCGCCGGTCGCGACTATGGGCTGCTTCGATATGATCCGGTGGGCGGCACCCATGCCTGTTTCACCGGCCGCGGCGACTACGGGCTGGGCATAGATCCGAACAACGGCCATATCTGGCACTCGGGTCTGGGCTATAACCGCGTTTATGAGCTAGCCCCTGACGGATCGATCCTAAACTGGTATCCCCAGCCGTTTGGCGCCCAGGGGGTCGTGGTCGATGCCAACAGCCACGTGTGGGTGGCCGAATTATTCGGCAGTCGCGTGCTGCACCTGGCTCCGAATCCGAATGTCCCCGGCACTCATTTCCAAGTCGGTGTCGTAACAGGATTCGTGGGCACGACCGGTCTGGCAGTCGATCTTAATGGCAAGATCTGGGCCTCGGAACAAAGTAATCGTGCCAGCCGGGTGGATCCGGCCCTGGGACCGTTGATCATGCCCCCGGGCGGTTCGCCCGGTCAGGAAGTTCCGCTGGGAGCCATCGATCTGTCGGTGCCGCTCGGTAGCGGCGCCAGCCCTTACAACTACAGTGACATGACTGGTGCCGTGCTGCTGGGCACGCTGCACGGTTCCTGGACGGTCGTATACGACGGCGGCAGCCATGGCATCGAGTGGTCACTGATCTCCTGGACCGCCGATCTGCCCGACAGCACCGGCCTAGCGGTCGAGGCCCGCGCCGCTGATGCCATCGTGAACCTGCCCAGCCAACCCTGGATGCCGATCAGCAGCGGCGCCCCGCTGGCCGGCCTGGTCGGTCAATTCGTCGAAGTGCAGGTGATCTTTGATCGCGCACCGGGCGTCGAAGCCAGTCCGATCTTGTACGACCTGACCATCTCCGCAGTGGAGGAAGTCATCGTCGACATCAAGCCGACGTCGTGTCCGAACCCGCTCAACATCAAGTATGTCAAGGGTGATGTGGCGCAAACTGACCACGGATCAACTCTGACTGGGATCGGGAGTGACAAGGAATCCAAGGCCCCTGTCATCCCCGTGGCTATCCTCGGCACCGACGAGTTCGACGTCGACATGGTCGACCCGTCGACGATCATGCTTGAGGGCGTACCGGTCATCCGCTGGGCCTATGAAGACGTAGCGGCACCGGTCGGCGAGGACGCTGAGTATTGTGAGTGCACCACCGCCGGACCGGACGGTTACCGCGATCTGACTCTCAAGTTTGACAAGGGTGCCGTCATCGATGCGCTCGGTATGGTGGTCGACGGCCAGGTGGTCGTACTAACGCTCACCGGCGAGATGTACGACGGGCGGAATATCGAGGGCATGGACTGTATGATCATTCGCGGTCCCAAGGCGGCGGCGCCTTTGGAGCACTTCGATCTCGAGACCCCGTCGGTGGCGTTGATCGGGGCCAGCCCGAATCCGTTCAATCCGATCACCACGCTGAGCTTCACGCTTAGCACTGCGACCGAGTACAGCCTGACGATTTACAACATCACCGGCCAGATAGTGCGCAGCATCGATGGCATCGGCCAGGCAGGCCTGAACCAGGTTACCTGGGATGCCTCGCAGAGCGCCAGTGGTGTCTACTTCTATCGTCTGGACGCCCTTGGTCAGAGCGACAAGAAGAAGATGGTATTGTTGAAGTAACGTATTAGACTTTACCCTTATCAGCTCGGCGTACGCGCCTGTACGCCGGGCTTTATTTTTTGTTACTATCTCCAATTCCGGCGTGGTCCGGCAGTACTACCGGCAGTACTATATGTGCTGACCTGGAGGTGTATTTGTCACCCCGGCGAAGGCCGGGGTCCAGACAGGCCGCGAACTCTGGGTGATTTGGATAGGCACGGACCCGGTCGAATGTCGATGACCGGAAATGTCGAACTGATCGATAATGGCTGCTCATCGTCAATTGACTGGATTCCAGCCTCCGCTGGAATGACAGACTCGAGGATGCTGGTGCACGAGGAAGAACACCGGCCACGAATGTGCGCAATGTCACCCTGAGCGGAGTCGAAGGGTGACGAGCAAGAATGGTGTTGCGTCGATGTATTTGTCACCCCGGCGGAGGCCGGGGTCCAGACAAACCACGAACTCTGGGTGATTTGGATACTCGCAGACTTGGTCGAATGTCGATGACCGAAAATGTCGAACTGATCGATAATGGCTGCTCATCGTCAATTGACTGGATTCCAGCCTACGCTGGAATGACAGACACGAGAATGCCGGTGCACGAGGACGTACACCTGCCACGAATACCCGGACACTCCGCACAATGTCACCCTGAGCGGAGTCGAAGGGTGACAAGTAAGAATGGTGTTGCGTCGATGTGTTTGTCACCCCGGCGGAGGCCGGGGTCCAGACAAGCCGCGAACTCTGGGTGATCTTCATACTTGCAGACTTGGTCGAAGATCGATGACCGGATGTGTCAGACCGATCGACAATAGCTGCTCATCGTCAATTGACTGGATTCCAGCCTACGCTGGAATGACAGACACGAGAATGCCGGTGCACGAGGACGTACACCTGCCGGGAGATGCCTATTTCGGCTTCTTCAGCCTGACAGCGATCTCTTCCAACGACTGTTTATGTCTTTTCATCTTGCCTTCCCAGAAGTCGATGTGCCTTACTGTCTCGGACTTGGCAAATCGATAGGCATCGCGGTTGGTCCCACCTTGAGTACCCATCATCGCACCCTTGTCCTTTGCCAGTTGTTCGTTGATTGAATTCTCCCAGGATAGCGATAGCTCCCAAGACGCTTGCTGGAGCTTTTCTACCTCAGCATGACTAAGTTTTTCATACAACAACCCAGTATTAAGCATGTCGTTTGCCGTCACAAAGATGGCTTTGGACAGGTCAAAATACCCGAACCATGCGTCCACTGAATCGCCGTTTACTGCATTGCGAAGCTTCGCTACCTCCGCCAACCACAAGTCTATCTTCTTCGTGTCTAGTTCCAATTCGAACAGAAGGTTTTTTACTTTCTGACCAATGTAGCGTCGTTTTGAGTACCATTGAAGAATCAGGCTAATCGCGACGCCGGCTATGACCCCCAAGAAGACTCCGAAGCCATGCAGCACATATTCCATAACTTGCATCTCCTTCACCCAGTATCATCATCTTGTATGAATATAGGGTTGGGTGACAACTGTAACAAGTAGTTCGTTCTCACAACAAAAAAACAGCGCCCCGTTGCCGAGGCGCTGCGAATCATCGAATCAAAGAACTGTGGCTAGGCCACGGTCGCCTACCACCACTTGGGAACGAACTTGTAACCGTAGCTGATGACGCCCGCGGTCCCTTCGGTCTGGATGCGGCGGAACTCCACACGGACTTCCATACCGATCTTGACCTCGTCGACATCGCAGTCGGTCATCTGAGCCATGACACGAGTACCATCAGTGAGCTCGGCAATGCCGATCGCGTACGGACTCATGTCACCCCACTGATTGGGAGCGACACGAATGACCGTATAGGTGATCAATTTGCCGGTCTCGGGCAGGCGGACGATCTTGGGATCGGTCTCGCCCGTTTCGGGGTCGACATCGCGCGGCGGGAAATAAGTCTTGCCGCTCTTCTTGAACTTGGAGGCTTCCAGGCGATAGCGCTGGGGATATTCCCGCCATCCACGGGAGCTGAATTGACTGGCCATCACGCCACCTCCATGATATGCACCACGCACGAGGCGCCGGAACCGCCCATGTTGTGAGCCATGCCGATCTTCGGCGACGACTTCAACTGACGGCCGCCTTCGGCCTGGCCCGTGAGCTGTTTGTAGACCTCAACGATCTGCGCGACGCCGGTGGCGCCGACCGGGTGACCCTTCGATTTCAAGCCACCCGAAGTATTGATCGGGAGCTTGCCATCGAGAGCGGTCTCACCGGCGAGCGTCGCCGGTCCGGCCTGGCCCGGTTTGTAGAAACCAAGCGATTCTAATATGACCAGCTCAGCGATCGTGAAGCAATCGTGCACCTCGCCAAACTGAATATCGGAGAGCTTCTTGCCGGACATCTTGAGCGCCCGCTCCATGCCGTAGGTAGCAGCCGGAGCGGCAGTGATGTCGGCCCGCTGCGCCAGGGCGATGGTATCGGTGCCGACCCCGGAACCGATGATCTTCACGTACGGCTTGCCGAGTTTCTTGGCGACATCTTCCGAAGCCAAGATAACGGCGGCGGCGCCATCGGAAATCGGCGAGCAATCCATAATGTGCAGCGGATCAGCCACCATGACCGAGTTCAGAACGAAATCGACAGTGGTCTTGAACGGATATTGCGCCACCGGGTTCATCGAACCATTGTGATGGTTCTTGACCGACACGGTCGCCAGCATCTCCGAAGTGGTGCCATACTTGGCCATATGGGCGTTGGCGATCATAGCATACAGACCCGGGAAAGTGGCGCCGTTGAAGACCTCGTATTCCTGATCGGCAGCCATCGCCAAGCAGGCAGTAGCGTCGTCACCGGAACAGTCGGTCATCTTCTCGACACCGGAGGCCATGATGATATCCGAGGCACCCGAAGCGATTTCAAAAAAGCCGGCGCGGATGGCCATGCCGCCGGAAGCGCAAGCTGACTCGACCCGCATGGCCGGGATATGTTTCATGCCCAGGTAGTCGGCGCACAAAGCACCGAGGTGCTCCTGCCCGACAAATCCACCGGAGGACATGCAGCCGACATAGATACCGTCAAGGTGATCTACGCCCGCATGGTCGATGGCGTTTCGTGCTGCGTCGACGAAGAGCTGGCGCAGAGATCTGTTCCAGACCTCGCCCCATTTGCTCATGCCGGCGCCTACAATACAAACATCTCTCATAGTAGAATCACCTCCTTAATAGTTCTTTTTGATCTTGTGACGGTACTTGGCGTAAGTGCCGTAGTCGATATAGATCAGGTTCTCATCCAGCAGCTTGGCCGTTTTGATAGTCAGATCGCGGACTTCGTTAATGCGATCAGTCACTTTCCAAACGAAAGCATCGGAACCGGCGCCAGAGCCATAGGAACACATGAAAATCAAATCACCCGGCTGGGCAACGTCGAGAGTGGCCGTCAGGCCAAGCGGCGAGGCACCGGAGTAGGTGTTGCCCAGACGCGGAGCCAACCACCCGGGATCGATCTGTTCCTGGGTGAAGCCGAGCATTCTGGAAACCCGCTGCGGGAACTTGCCGTTGGGTTGGTGGAAGATAGCGTACTTGAAGTCGGACGGCTTCATACCGGCCTTGTCCATACATGCCTTGGAAGCATTCATGGTTGTCCGGAAGTAGGCCTCTTCACCAGTAAAACGACCGCCGTGCTGCGGATAGAACTCGTGCTCACGCCGCCAAAAATCAGGTGTATCGGTCATCCAGGAATGAGTGTAGAGGCAATCGGCAATGAGATTCTCGGTGCCCATAATGAATGCAGCGGCGCCAGCGGCGGCGGAGAATTCCAGGGCATCGGACGGCGCCCCCTGTGAGGTATCGGCGGCGATACCAAGAGCGTATTTCATCTCACCCGCCTTGACATGGCTCATGGCCACATACATCGCCTCCGACCCGGCCTTACAGGCGAACTCGAAGTCGGCGCAATGAATGTCGGGGGTGGCGCCGATAGCTTCGGCGACCGTCGTCCCTGACGGCTTGACCGCATAGGGATGCGATTCCGAACCGATGTAAATCGCCCCGAGGTCTGTGGGATCGACATTTTGGGCGCGGATTAAGGCCCGGCGAGCCGCTTCAACAGAGAGCGTAATCGTATCCATGTCGCTCGGCGGCACCGACTTCTCGCGTAACATCAGGCCCTTTTTGTAACTCGGCGCATCAGCCCCCCAGACCTTGGCAATCTCTTCTACCTTGATCCGGTGGCGCGGCAAGTGCGCTCCATATCCAACAATTCCTGCCATATGAAACCTCGTTAGCTGCAGGGTTTATCGATAAATGCGAATCTTCTTTTCAAGCTCGCAAATGCGTACAGTTGCGTAGAATACGGCCGATTCGAGGGTCGCGCAAGCCCTTTTGAAATGGGCAAATAAGACCAAAATTCTCACAAAAAGCTGAAATTGCCCCGATTCCAAGCCGATCTTATAGGCATGAACAGAATTATCACCGCTTTGTGCCTCACTGCGCTGGCCGCAACTCAAACCGCAGCGGCCGACAAAAACGAAACGCTTGATTCAAATTCAGCCTTTTTCGAGGGAGTAGATCAGAGTTATACCGTCCGCGCTCCAAAGGGCTTCTGGATGGAGACCGACAACTCTGGCTACGATGGCTACTCGCTGGCGTTCGTACCTGATGGCGAGAGTTACGAGTCGGCTTCAACTATGATCGGTGTGACTTTGTACCGCACGGATGACATTGCCACGGGCGACTTGATTCGAACCGACAGCACGGCGGTCATGGAGCAGTTTGGGCAGGACGTGGTTAGCTGGGCGGTCGATTCGGTGCGCAGTTTCAACGGCGAGGTGCTCGCCACCCGATTCTACGACAACAAGACGGCGTTCCTGCCGTTGGTGATGATTTCATACTATGACGGTGGCACGGAGGCATTGGTCTTCGAGCTACATATCACGCCGTCCGGTCTCCCCCGTTTCCTGGCCGAGAGTGTCTTTACAGATTGCGTGCAGAACTTCAAGGTCCTGCCCATGCGGGAACTGATGGTGGAGGAGTGACACCGCGATCCCACGACGGCTTCCTCCTGTAGGTCAGGAGCCCTGCGCCGAAACCCCAAGGGAGTGTTGACCTACCTCATCTGGTAATGGGGGGCAAGCAACTCTCTTCTGTAGGTCAGGTCTCGGTGAGACCTGACAAAGTCGACATCCCAAAGGGGTATAGACCTACTGACCTACTGATATCACTCTAGCGGAGTCCCTGTTGATGTCATTCCCGCGGAAGCGGGAATCCACTCTTGCGACAAAGGTAAGAATAGATCCCTGCTTCCGCAGGGATGACGCGGTTTCGGGGGGCTACTCCTTCGGCTCTACGAACTCCGGTCCGGGTCCATTCCGCTCGCCCTGCTCGTCATCGTCGCACTCGATTTCTTCCTGATAGATGACTTGCTCCATGCGTTCCTGGTCGTCGGCGTTTTGAAAATTGGCCAGGACATTGCGGCCGATCATGCGGTTGGCGTCGCTTTTCCATGCTTTATCGATCCAATACCGCTTGATCACCCACCCGCAGAATACAAACACCGCGGCCAGTATCACACCGGCGACTATGAGGGAGGAGTCTGTCATTGTCTGTTGCGTTTCTTTGTCACCCTGGGCGGAGTCACACATTGACGTTGTCGAAGGGTGATAACTCTTCTGTAGGTCAGGTCTCTGTGAGACCTGACAATGTCGAAACCCCAAAGGGGTATCGACCTACTTCAACTGAATAGCCATCCTACCCCTCCCATTTCTCCAAAAGCTCGCGTTGGTGGGCGGTAATAGACGTTGGGATGGTGACGTTGACAGTTACATAGAGGTCACCATGAGTGTCGCCGACGGCAAGGCCAAGGCCTTTGAGGCGGAGTTTGGTCCCCGGTTGGGTGCCGGGCGCAACGGTGAGCGAAACCGTCTTCGCGAGTGTCTTGACGGCCACTTTGCCACCGAGGATGGCGACGGTGAACGGCACCGTCACGTTGGTGTAGACATCATTGCCCTTGCGCTCGAAATTCTGATCCGCCATTACCTTCACCGTAATTATGAGGTCACCATCGGGAGATCCCATCCAGCCCGGGTTGCCCTGTCCGGCCAGACGAATCTTGCTGCCACTTTTTATACCGGCCG
Organism: bacterium; assembly: GCA_043819515.1. GTDB lineage: Bacteria > Zixibacteria > MSB-5A5 > GN15 > FEB-12 > DAOSXA01. The sequence goes on along the minus strand of JBDRES010000060.1, from coordinate 2,832 downwards.
GAATTCTGAACTTGATCAGTTTGCCGGTCGTCTTGTGTCTGATTTTCTTGGTCGTCCCCTCGACCATATCCCAAAACGAGACACGCACGGTCGCGTGAGCGTCATTGCCCGTCTGGGGACCTTGCCGTTGCATTCTTGGCCCGGCCTGTGGTCCGCCGCGTGAACCAAAGCTCGCTGAGAATCCACCGGCACCCCGTCCACCAAAGAACGACGCCAGAATGTCTTCGAGACCGTCAAAGCCGCTCATGCCACGGCCGCCGAAGGTCTGAAAGCCTCCCTGTCCCCCACCACCTTGATGGAAGAACTGCGAGAAATCTCCGCTTTGGAAACCACCCATGCCGCCCGGTCCACCGGGCCGACCACCACCGGCGAAGGCGCCGTACTTGCGCATGGTGTCGTACTCGGCTTTCTTCTTGGTGTCGGAGAGAGTGTCGTAAGCCTCGGAGATCTCCTTGAATCTGCTTTCGGCGCTTTTGTCGCCCTGGTTGCGATCCGGGTGAAACTTCTTGGCCAGAGTGCGAAAGGCGGATTTGATTTCATCGGAGGAGGCGTTCTCGCCGACTCCGAGAGTCTGGTAAAAGTCATTTGCCACGAAGTATCACATCCTTTCATCATATCAGGAGCACAGGGCTCCTGACCTACTCCTTGGTCTTATCGTCCCTTTTGGAAGCCATCGGATAAGCGTTGCTCTCAGTCAAGCCGATTGGATCGGCCGTGTCAAGAGCAAGGTCTTTTGAAGGCTTCGCAGTTTCATCGCTCAAGTGCTCTGCCAGCGGATCGGCACCTGAGAGACTAGGCTTATCGAGTATCTTCATTAAATCACCTCCTTTCCTTTTTATAGGTTAATTCTCCTGTTCCGTCAGGTCTTGCGCCGGAGGCGTGTGACCTGACGGAGACAAATAAACCGTGGTATCATCCAATACACTATTTAACTTCTTCGAACTCGGCGTCAACAACATCCTCGTTTTGACCCGAAGATTGTCCGCCACCGTTGCCGGCCGCACCGGCGCTGGGATCGAATCCCGGCTGCGCCTGCGCTTGCGCTCCGGCCTGCTGGTACATCTTGGTCGACGCCTCCTGCCAATGCTGTTGCAGGGCCTCGGCCGAGGACTTGATCTCGTTCAGGTCTTCGCCTTTAAGAGCCACCTTCACTCGCTCCTGCGCCGCTTCGATCTTGCCTCTGGCGGCGGCATCAAGCTTGTCACCAAATTCCTTGAGCTGCTTTTCACTCTGGAACACGGCGGCATCAGCCTGGTTGCGAGTTTCGACCTTCTCTTTCTTGGCCTTGTCCTCAGCCTCATGGACTTTGGCATCCTTGACCATCTTGTTGATGTCAGCCTCCGTCAGACCCGAAGACGCTTCGATCCTGATATTCTGCTCCTTGCCGGTCGCCATGTCCTTAGCTGACACATTCAGAATACCGTTGGCATCGATGTCGAAAGTAACCTCGATTTGCGGCAAACCGCGTGGCGCTGGCGGAATGCCATCAAGGATGAAGCGGCCGATGGTTTTGTTGTCGACCGACATTTCACGCTCACCCTGGAGAACATGAATGTCCACCTGCGGTTGGTTGTCGGACGCAGTCGAGAACACCTGCGACTTCTTGGTCGGGATAGTCGTATTGCGCTCGATGATCTTGGTAGCCACGCCACCCAGTGTCTCGATTCCCAACGACAGCGGGGTCACGTCCAAAAGGAGAACGTCTTTCACGTCACCGGCCAGGACACCGCCCTGAATGGCGGCACCCACGGCAACCACTTCATCAGGATTGACCGAGACGTTCACCTCGGTGGCGAAGAACTTACCGACCAGTTCACGCACCTTCGGCATCCGGGTCATACCGCCGACCATGATGACGTCGTCGATCTGGTTGATCTTGAGCTTGGCATCGGCCAGAGCCTTTTCGACCGGCTTCATCGACCGCTGCAGCAGATCATCAACAAGCTGCTCGAACTTGGCTCGCGTCAGAGCCAGATTAAGGTGCTTGGGACCGGAGGCGTCGGCGGTGACGAACGGCAGGTTAATTTCCGTCTGCATAGTCGAACTAAGCTCGATCTTGGCCTTTTCAGCCGCCTCTTTCAGGCGCTGCAGGGCCATCGGGTCCTTGGAGAGATCGATACCGTCGGACTTCCTGAATTCCGTCACCAGCCAGTCGATAATGCGTTTGTCAAAATCATCACCACCCAGGTGGGTATCGCCGTTGGTCGACAGGACCTCAAAGACACCCTCCTGCAACTCCAGGATGGAGATGTCGAATGTACCGCCACCCAGATCATAAACCGCGACCTTGCCGGTCTTCTTTTTGTCAAGGCCGTAAGCCAGAGCAGCAGCGGTGGGCTCATTGATAATGCGCTCGACTTCGAGGCCGGCGATTTTGCCGGCATCCTTAGTGGCCTGGCGCTGACGATCATTGAAGTAGGCCGGGACCGTAATTACGGCCTTGGTTACCTTCTGGCCGAGGTATTCCTCGGCGGTCTTTTTCATTTTGCCGAGGATCATGGCTGAAATCTGGGCCGGGTTGTAGTCCTTGCCGGTCATGGTAACGCTCGGTTCGCCCTTGGCGTCAGCCTTGACCTTGTATGGGAAATTCTCGATCTCCTTCTGAACCTCATCAAAACGCCGCCCCATGAAGCGCTTGATGGAGAATACGGTGTTGAGCGGATTGGTCACCGCTTGACGTTTGGCCACGGTGCCGACCAGGCGCTCGCCGTTCTTGTCTACGGCGACTACCGATGGAGTCGTGCGACCACCCTCGCTATTGGTGATAACGGTTGGGTCGCTTCCTTCTATCACGGCTACGACACTGTTGGTCGTACCGAGGTCTATTCCGAT
>JBDRES010000059.1:0-44531 GCA_043819515.1 bacterium | reverse complement strand
GCACCGCCTGCAGGCGGTGCACTATGGAATGCCCCATGGGTGTAGATCACGGCCTGCTCACCCGTCTGGGACGGTATGTTCTGAGTCTCATAGGTATTGTGCCAAAGGCGCTTCAGGTGAGTGTCCGCGAACAGCTCGAAGGCGAAACTCACAATACATCCAAGGTGCCCAAAGCAGCCCTCCTGGACACCCTCGGTTTCCTTTCCGATGAAATCAATGATCTGCTGGGCATTAAGATAGAATTTCCGGTCGATCAGAAGGATCGTGAGCATGTCTTTTTCTGCGCTGTCAGCGATTACTTGATGGAACCTGAGACACTGATGGGCAACGCGGCCGTACTCTATGCAGCGGGAGATTGGGACAGGTGGACGATCGGCACCGGGAACTACGATGGCATAAACTATGGCTTGTTCTACAGTGATTGGCATTTGGAGAACATCATCAAACGGCTTCTGGCCGAGGTCGATCGCTTGCGAGGAAATTCGCTCCTCATTGGCGAGTGCGGCCATGCCTCGCGATCGGCGCACGATTTCGTTCCGGTGTTCGGCGGTTCCGGTGGCCATTCGGTCAAGAACTTCATGGAGTACACACTGGAATGCCTGGAGAAGGGCAAGATCACCCTGGATCCGAACATCATCACCGAGCGCGTGACCTACCATGATCCGTGCAACATCGCACGCTCCGGGTGGATCGTCGAGCAACCTCGAACAATCCTGAAGTCCTTTGTCCGGGATTTTGTTGAGATGGAACCTCACGGCATCAATAACTACTGCTGCGGAGGCGGGGGTGGCTTAGTGTCTGTGGACGAAATCCATGATTACCGCATGAAGATTGGCGGTAAAGTCAAAGCGGAGCAGCTCCGCAGGACCGGGGCCGAAATCTGTGTTGCCCCCTGTGCCAACTGCAAGAAACAACTGAAGGAACTAGTAGAGTATTACGATCTGCCCTGCAAGGTGATGGGACTTCATGATCTCATTCTCAAGGCGATTGTCATAGACGGTGCCAAAACCCCTGCCGAGCGCAAGGAAGAAGCAGCGTTATTGGAGATGTAAGTTCTCTTGAAGGGCTGTTAGGCCACGCAATACTAATGAGAGGCAAGACTGTTGGAACAATGGATCAACTACGCTAAAGGACCACTCTTTGCGTTTTCGTTTCTGGTGATGATGCTGGGCCTCATTCGGCTGGTCATCATTCAGATCTACTCCCTCATTTACAGAAAGGGACGCCGGTTGCGGAACGCCCCGTGGAAGAAGATCGCCAGGGAGGCCACCAGTTGGGTGGTGCCCGTAAAGCATATGATACCTGGTACGCGGTTATTTTCAGTCACTTCGTATCTCTTCCATATTGGAATACTCGCAGTACCCATTCTTCTCGCGGACCATATCGTGCTCTGGGAGAGATTTCTCGGTGTCAATCTGCCCACAATCGGTCAAGGGGTGGGTAACTTACTGACCCTTTTCACCATCGTTTGCATCATACTGCTCTTCGGATGCCGACTATTTATCCCTCGACTAAGGTCCATGAGCATGTTCATGGACTATGCCCTGTTGGGGTTGATCTTTGTCCCTTTCGCATCTGGCTATCTCGCCTCTCATCCCAAGGTTAACCCGTTTCCATGGGACGTCATGATGCTGATTCACATTGTGAGTGCGAATATTCTGCTCGTCGCAGTGCCTTTCACGAAATTATCCCATGTCGTGTTGTTCTTTTTCGACCGCATATCCCAATTACACTGGCAACTGCGACCCGGGGCTGGCGACAAGGTGGCCGAGGCCCTGTATGGCAAGGAGGCGCGTGTCTAATGTATGCCATTTTGGTTGATGTAACAAAATGCACCGGTTGCGAACGCTGCGTGTCAGCCTGTCTTGACACCAATCATCTCGATCAGCGGCGTGCGGCCGATGATCGACTCACTAGCCGTGATGGGCTGTCGGCCAACCGGTTGATGGCTATCAACAAGGTTGAGGACGGCCGATTTGGCAGGCTGGCCTGCATGCATTGCGTGGACCCCAGTTGTGTCGCGGCCTGTCTGGTTGGTAGTCTCACCAAAACTAAGGAAGGGCCGGTCGTTTACGACACCACTAAATGTATCGGCTGCCGGTATTGTATGTTGGCATGCCCATTTCATATTCCTCGATATGAATGGGACAAGACTCTTCCTCTAGTCAAAAAGTGCGACATGTGCATAGATCGCCTGCAACAGGGACAGCGACCTGCTTGCGTAGAGGCCTGCCCCAACAGCGTTCTTCTCTTTGGAGCGAGAGAGCAGCTCCTGAAAGAGGCGCATAGCCGAATCTCCAACGACCCTGAGCGCTACATCCAACATGTTTGGGGAGAAGAAGAATTCGGAGGAACCTGTATTCTCTATGTTTCCGACGTGGACCTGAAGGAATTGGGTTGGACGGAGCTAATGACTACAGGGATTTCGTCGTTGACCACCCCTCTAATAGAAAAGACACCTTTCATCGGAGGCGGTGTTGCAGTGGGTTTGCTTGCTCTAGACTGGGTGATAAAGCGACGGATGCAGTTGGCAGCAGAGCAGTTGCACGAACCCAAGTCTATCGGTCAAGGCAATTCGGGAGAGGAAGACTGATGGGCAAGAACACGCTTCACATCAAAGATCTCCTCTGGGTAATCGCCCTCTCTGGGTTGGTAGCAGCCGTGTTTCGCCTGTGGTTCGGTCTCGGGGCGACCACCAACCTCTCAGACGCCATGCCCTGGGGCCTCTGGAAAGTGTTCAACATGGTGGCCGGAGTAGCGCTGTCGACGAGCGGTTTCACCGTGGGATTTCTAGTCTATGTACTCAAGTTGGAGCGCTTCCGGCCATATGTGAAGCCGGCCATCCTAATCGCGTTCCTCGGCTACGGTTGTTCCTGCACCGCATTACTGTTTGATATTGGCCTGCCTCAGCGGTTTTGGCATCCAATCTTCATGTGGAACGAGCATTCTTTCCTATTTGAAGTATTCTGGTGTGTCCTGCTGTACTTCACCGTAACCGCTATTGAGTTGCTGCCCACCTTTCTCGAGCGATTCCGATCTGACAGTATCGCTCGCTGGCTTCATCGGATTGCATTCGGGGTGGTAGTGGTGGGCATTTCTTTGTCCAGCCTGCATCATTCCTCCTTAGGCTCTCTGTTCCTGGTCACGCCAACCCGGCTGCATCCACTTTGGTACTCCTCAATGCTGCCGGTCTTCTTCATTCTATCCGCCATGGGTGCCGGGCTTATGGTCGTAGTGTTACTGCGAATTCTGTATGCCCGCTGGTATGATCCCGAGCCAGTATTTGGTCCTGATGGTCTGAACATAAACGGTCAGACATGCGTAATTGCCGAGCCCCTTTCGGGTATCAAACCCAGAGCTGTACAAGGTACGGAGATAGCCAAACTTGCCCAGCTGGCGAGCATTGCTGTCTCGGTACTAGGTGTTTACCTCTTGCTGAAAGTGGCCGACTTGTTCCGACTGGGTGCCTGGCAAGCGCCGACTTCCGGCGCTTGGGAAAGCTGGGTCTATGGTTTGGAGTTAATATTAACGGCGGTATTGCCAATCACGCTGGTTGCGATCCCAAGAAGCCGCCGCTCCGCGGTCGGACTTGGGACGGCCGCCTTCTCGGCTGCCTTCGGGTTGATCCTAAACCGTCTAGATGTGGGTATTTTCGGCTACTTCCATGACGCCCACGTGGTGTACTTTCCATCTCTGGCCGAATGGGCTGTGGGGCTTGGCGTAGTTGCTGCTGCCGGACTCGTATTCCTGTATGTAGCTGAGAATTTTGCCGTGTTTGATGAGCGATGGAGGGATAGAAGAACTCTCCGAGAGCTGTTTCAGCCCGCTTTCGACACACTTTCCCACGTTTGGGGGACAGCTCTTAGCGACAACCTGCATCGCGTTACCCTTGTTGGCGTGTTCGTAATTCCCCTGGCCTGGATAATGATGTACCCACCATTTCTGGAAGCACACGCGAACTCAGCTACCGTGCTGCCATCTACGGGAGTGGATCCGGCCCGCTCCATTCTCTGCATAGATGGTAACAGGAGCGGTCTTTCGTGCGACTTTCCGCACGTTGAGCACCGGAAACGATTGGGTGGCGACAACGGATGCGCTACCTGCCATCACGTGTCTCTCCCTCAGGACAACTCCACACCGTGCTCGCGCTGCCACCGCAGAATGGTGGAGCCGATTTCTATCTTTAATCATTCGGCTCATTTCGCATTCGCTGCGATTCAAGAGAAGCTGAGCGGCCTGCATTCCGAGAACCAGAGCTGCGTTATCTGCCATACACCGGACCAGCCAAAGCAGGCATCGAACGCGAAGTCATGTCTTGAATGCCACGACAAGGATATATGGAGCAACGTTGTACCGATTGATACTAGTGACCTAATGCACGCTTGCAGTTTCAGTCAGGCCATGCATGGTTTGTGTATTACTTGTCATGCACGCGAGTCGGCAATCCAGGACAAGAAAACCCTGGCCGATTGCTCCACCTGTCACGTTACTCGTCGGCTTGGTCAGGATTGGGGGACAACAATAGCGGGTGAGGTAGAAGCAGCTATTAGTCCACTATCCGATTCAACCTAGGTGTCGCCTTAGGGGATTATGTCGCCATGCTGATCGACATCCTCAATGAGAGTCTTCTCATAACTGCTTTCGTCGGATTGATGATGCTCATTATGGAGTATGTCAATGTGCTGACGAGAGGGTCCTGGCAGGAGAAGCTAGCCGACACTACTTGGACGCAATATCTCGGTGCGGTTCTATTAGGAGCCACACCCGGCTGTCTTGGTGCTTTTGCCGTGGTTGGCATGTACTCTCACGGAGTGCTCTCTTTTGGGGCTCTGGTGGCAGCCATGATTGCCACCAGCGGCGACGAGGCCTTCGTGATGCTGGCCCTCTTTCCGACTCAAGCGCTGCTGCTGACGGGGGCTCTGATCGCCATTGGTCTGGTGGCCGGCTGGCTGACCGATCTATTGGCAGGTGACCGGCTTCTCACCAGAACACGAACCCACAATAGGCTCGAAATCCACGATGTCGATATCTGTGCATGCTACGCCAAGCATAAGATAATTGAAAAACTTAGACAGTTATCTCCCGCCCGTGGCATACTAATGGGAACCATGTTGCTCTTCCTCTTCGGCGTCCTTACGGGCAGCGTCTGTTATGAGGAGCCAAACTGGGTACGCGTCACTGTCATAGTGGCCACACTGGCTGGACTCTTTATCGTTACCACCGTTTCTGAACACTTTCTTCAAGAACACCTGTGGCACCACATAGCCCTTAAACACGTTCCCCGTATCTTTCTCTGGACGCTCGCAGCCCTGTTCGTGACTCAATTGGTTGCTGGCCATTTGGACCTGCGCGAAGTTATTCAGCAGAACACGTTATCTATGGTTGTGATAGCGAGCCTCGTAGGTGTCATCCCCGAATCGGGTCCCCATCTTCTGTTCACGACCCTCTATGACCAGGGAATTGTCCCTTTCGTTGTGTTGCTTGCTAACTCTATCGTACAGGATGGACATGGCATGCTGCCCTTGCTCGCTCATTCTCGCAAGCAGTTCATCCTGGTCAAAGTGATCAATCTGTTGGTGGGACTGACGGTGGCGATCATTGTCTACTCTGCGGTGTGCCTGTGATGCCAGAGACCGCTGAGAAAGCTCACTTGCGGAGGGAATTCCAAGATGAATCGCTTCGGCCACAAACCACCGCATCGACTTGGTTGCTGTCCACCTACGACCGAAATGCAGACTCGTTCCAACTCAAGGAGAAGTCATGAGAATAGCAGTTGCTTCCAAGGGTAGAGAATTATCGAGCAAGATAGAGCCGCGCTTCGGTAGATCTGAGTACTTTGTCATTCACGACACCGAAAGAAACTCGGTGGAGGTAATCGACAATCGAGCAACGGCTCAGCTCCCCAGTGGGGCAGGGGTGGCAGCGGCGGAAGCCGTGGTTAACAAGGGAGTCGACTACGTGATATCACAGAACTTCGGTCCCAAAGCGCTCCAGGTTTTCAAAGCAGCCGGGGTGCAGGCCGCCGTTATCTCGGACGTGACGGTGGCCGAGGCGATTGAGCTGGCCAAGCGCCGACAGCTCAACCTTATCTGACAGCCCTGTCGGATAGCAGACTATCGTCGGATACCCTCAATTCCGAGCGTCTCTCCATAAACTTGCCTGTGGCCCGGGCGCACATTTTGGCGCCCTGTGACAACTCTGCCTCAAGAATGTATAACGGCGAGCGAGATCGCCTTATTCTTGCTCTTATAACGGCTGGGCGATCCGTGGCAACAGGATGAAGAAAGCGCAGTACCAATTCACCCGTGCTAGCCGTTATTCCCTTTGAAAAGAGGCAGTTGGTCATGGAGCCGTCCAGAAGGCATGAAATCACGCCGCCGTGTAAAATCCCGCTATAGCCTTGATACACCTTCTGGCAGGGAAACACCGTCTTCACGCTTCCATCGGACAGCTCAGAGAACTGTAGTCGGAGCCCCTGTTGGTTGGCGGCGCCGCAGATGATGCAGTGAGCATGTTCCTGCCGCGACAAGATTGACAACTGCTCAGCGTGGTTCTCAGTGATCACAGAGGTTCTGCCCGGCTTTGAGTTCTCCTTTCAGATGAGCCATTGCGACGTCTTCCGGCTTTCCGGCAGGAGCGCCGATGACAACGTCGATGTCATTTTGCCGGAATAACTCAATGGCCCGTCCACCCATCCCCCCAGCGATGATGAGATCACAACCCATTTGACCTAGCCATGCCGGAAGTACGCCTGGCTCATGTGGGGGCGGCGTCAACATCTCGATAGAGGTAATGGATTTCTCCTCTGGGTCAACATCAAGAACTGCGAATTGTTGGCAGTGGCCAAAATGTGGGCATAGTACTCCATCTGCTGTCGGGATGGCGATCTTCATTGTCTGTTCTCCTTGTTGGGTTCATCGACTTGTATCATCTCTACTGAATTCGAGAGGTCATGTTGCGCCTTAAGGGCCTTGCTCAGTTTCGCCCATAGATGCCTAATTCCGATGTTGGCGCTGCCGGCTTGCCGATCGACAACGGTGGTGCGGGCCAGTTGGGCTTCGGTCACGGTCGGATCAAAGGGGACCTGTCCCAGGACCGCGACCCCTTGATTCTCCGCGTATTTTTCGATTTGGGCCGTCAAAGCCAGGTTGATGTCAGCCTTATTGATGCAGATCCCGGTCGGGATTCGGAAGTGCTGAGTCAGTTGCAGTAGGCGGTCCATGTCGTGCATGGCCGACATCGAGGGTTCGGTTACAATCAGCACATAGTCGGTTCCTGTGATCGACGCAATCACCGGACAGCCTATTCCGGGGGAACCATCGATGATTATCAGGTCCAAATTCTTTTCGCCGGCCAGAAACCTTGCCTGCTGACGCAGCAGTGATACGAGCTTGCCCGAATTGGCCTGCGCCAGCCCGAGACGGGCGTGCAACAGCGGTCCATAAGTTGTGTCTGAGAGATACCACTCACCACTGATCACCTCCTTGAACTCGATCGCCATCTCCGGGCAGTGACGCGTACAGACCCCGCATCCGTCGCAGGCAAACGGGTCAATCCAATACTGCTCACCGGTCGCGTTTTCTTCACTTACGTCATGTTTGATGGCATCAAACCGACAGCACTCCAGGCACATTCCGCAGTCAGTACACTTGTCGTCCACAATCGAGGCCCGTTTGCCGCCGGTGAACTCAGAGGCTCTCATGATCTGATTGCGGAGAATCAAGTGGAGGTCCGCCGCATCAACATCGCAATCAACCATCACTTTCTTTCTGGACAGAGCCGCGAGTGAGCCGACAATGCTCGTTTTGCCAGTGCCTCCCTTGCCGCTAACCACGACCAATTCAGTCATGGCTCACCTGCTTCAATATGTTTTTGTAAAGCTCACCCAGACTCCGCTCGTACCCTGAATCGACGTCGAACATCATCTCTCCGCGAGAGTATGACTCCGCTAATTGTCGATCGAACGGTATCCTCATCAACACGTCAATGCCTTCATCCCTGCAGTACTCCTCGGTACTCTCATCGCCAATGTCAGAGCGATTGATTACTACTCCGTGCGGAAGACCGACCTCCCGGACCATGCCTACGGCCAGTTCCAGGTCGTTCAAGCCAAATGGTGTTGGCTCGGTCACGAGCACTACAAAATCTGTTCCGCTGATCGCCTCAATAACGGGACAAGACGTCCCAGGCGGTGCATCGATGATAGTTATCTGGGAGTTATGGGCGAGTTTCCTTAGAGTTTTTGTGACCGGTGGCGATACCGCCTCTCCGACGTTCAGACGTCCCTCAAGAAACGCAGTCCCCATCCCGACGCCACAGCTAATCGTCCCAATAATCCTTGGCACCTCTGTAATGGCATCCTCAGGGCAGACATCAGTGCATCCTCCACACCCATGACAGAGCGAAGGGAAGACTTCTACTGTCCGCCCCAGAACGGCGATGGCATGATACTCACAAGCGGCGGAGCATTCACGGCACAGAGTGCACTTGTCAAGATCCACTCGGGGAATGGGAACCGTCACCTCTATCCGTTGAGATATTTCCGGGTTGAGAAAAATGTGACCATTGGGTTCTTCGACATCGCAGTCAAGATATGCGACATTGATACCCATTCGGGCAATGACTACGGCGAGATTTGTGGCGATGGTAGTTTTGCCCGTGCCACCCTTGCCGCTGGCAATAGATATTTGCATACCGTTGATCTTCAGCGTCTCACTGTCTTGTCATTTTCTGACCACATTTCGGACATGCGACTTCGATACGGGGCTGTCCTTGCTGATGGGGAACAATCGCCCCGCAATTCGGGCAGACACAGCTGCCCCCGGGTCCGAGCGCACGACCGCCGCGCCCCATCCCCCGTCCGCCGCCTCGTCCCTGTCCCTGTCCACCACCGCCTTGACCACGGCCGCCCCCTTGACCTTGCCTGGATCCGCCCCCACTGCGTCCGCTACGATTATTCCCTGGTGACATGGCAACTCTCACTTTCTCTCCTCTGTTACGTACACTGCGCTTCATTCAATGTAGCGAGGCAAATCGCGTTGTTCGGACATTCATCTACGCATGCTCCACAGCCGGTGCACTTCTGAAAATCAACCACTGTTGCCTCCCCTACAGTGATTGCTCCCACAGGACAGACGCCGGCACAGATCCCGCAATTGATGCACTCTTCCTGATCTATGAAAGCAACCATCTCTCCAGTCACCGCTGCGCCCTTCCGGCGGAGCCCATCGGTAACCGCAGTGGGATCGGTGTCTATTTCCGCTTGCATGACAGAAATCCGTGCATAGATCGATTCTAGCTGCCCCCTAACAGCCTCAGCTTGAAACATGAGCAGCTTGATTTCCTTCGCCGCGCTCGCTGGCATCGACGTTCTCGGGACGGGATTACCAGCGTGCTGCAAGTGTGGAGTTGGCGCGATGTGACGCGAGTGGGTTTGCGCGTCAGCTCCCACGGGAGCGCCATGCCCGACCACCCGGTTTCTGCCACCGCGTCGACCTGATCCACGTCCACTACCGCGTCCTGAACCACGGCCACCGCCCGAACCTTGCCCAAGACCGTGGCTTCCACCTCTGCCGGACCTACCTCTTTGCGACATAGGACACATTCTTCCTATTTCTCTTTCTGCTCAGCGCCACTTGTGTGCCCGGCCTTCCCTTGAAGCTCGTTGACCCGTGCTTCGAGTTCCTCGAGAACTCCCTTGAAGTACTGGGTTTGCTGCTTCAGGGCCACGAGCTCATCGGCCTCGGCACTTTTCGTATCCATCGGAGCACCCGAACCCCAAGGGGACATCGCGGAAGGGGCATTGTTGTATCCGAATCGGCGTGCCCACCCTGGTACTCCAGTAGCGTAATACTGGTGGCACCGGCCACGACCGCCGCCTTGGAAACCGCCACCGAATCCTCGTCCCCGAGCACCTCCGAAGCCGCGTCCAGGGGCATTGTTGACGTATCCTGGCATCTCGTAGCCAGCGCACATTCCGGCGCCGCGTCCTGTCATTGGTCCGGCTCCCTGTGGTCCAGTCCTGTCTCCACCTGGCATTTCAAATCTCCTTTCACTCTCGATATCTACCCATCGCCTTGGCTTGTTTTATCGCTGCTATCTTCTATGATCTCGACTTCATCCGTGACATCGATCATTTCAACCTTCTCAACCTTCGCTGGGAGAAGCTTCCGAACGACGCCTCCGACTAACCTGCGAACGATGCTGTCCGGTTTCTTGAGATCATTGAGGACGAACCCGATTACCGGTGTTGCCAGCGAAGTGAAGCCGATAGTCTTGCCAGTCTTTCCGGATAGCATGCCCCTCAAGCGTTTTCGCTGGCCCCCGGTTTGCAAAATCTTCTCCGGCGTTGGTCGATGTCCTCGATGTCATGGTTTTGCTCCCTGGTGTAGAGACAGGCGACTACACCCAATGTCCTTCAACGTTGGCCTTCTCGCTGATCTCAAGCTTGTTGTTTCGCGCTAGATCAATAGCCTCCTCCACGCTTCCGTCTGCCCAGAGAGCTACCTTGGCACCAGCCGCCGCGAGAGCCTGAAAGGCTTTCGGACCGAAATTACCGGCCACGACTATGTCCGCATTCAAGTAGGTGACGGTCTCTGCCGCCTGGATGCCGGCTCCCTGCGCAGCGTTTACATTCTGGCCGTTCATAACAACTTGTGAGTTTTCGTTTTCAGTGTCGTAGACCAGAAAATACGGCGCTCTTCCAAAGCGAGAATCGACCTTACTGCTCAGATCCATCCCCTGAGACGCAACCGCTATTATCATGACTTCTCCTCAGACTGTGGGTTAGTGCCGAATTTTCTGCGGCCTCGGCGACATTGGCCTCTACCTTGCCCGCGACGTTTGCATCCGGGCATAAGGAAGCTCTCATTGTTCAACGATCCGCCCAAATGAGCGGCAATAATCTCGTCCACATCGCCACGATACCACGGATATGGTTTCACCCCTGCAGCGATTAGCATCTGCTCCAATTGGTGAGATATGGCACCGCAGATCAAAGCATCAATGTGGAGTCCCTTAAGGAAGTGAGCCAGATTGGATACGCCCATCGCCGGGACTTCTACAGTCGCTCTGGACACTTCACGACCCTCAGATCGCTCAAATATCATCAGCTGTCGAGCGGTGTCCATAACGGGCGAAATGCGCCCATTCCATGTCGGAATTGCAATCTTCATAACCTCGCCCATCCCGACAGCACAGTGCATGCCAAGGCCGTCAATCACGCAAGCCGGTACCGTATTGCCCTTACAGTCAACAGGTTACACGGACGCGAGAATCTATCGACGGACACCGAGGACAGATGATGATTGCGAGAATGCAATCTCAATAGAGAGAGGAGGTTGCAGTAATGCAACTATCACGGAGTGGGGGGGTGGATGCCGAGCCGCCTCATTTTTCGCCAGAGCGTGGTCTTGTGCATCCCAAGCTCCTTCGCGCTTTCTTTTCGGTTCCAGTCATGTCGGGCCAACACTTCACTGATGTAACTGGCCTCAACATCATCCATTGACGTCGGCTTGAAAGCGGAGCTCATCCCCTGGGCACCGACGTTTTCCGGCAGAGTATTAGTGATAATGGTATTGCCCCGACAGAGCACGAAAGCGTGTTCGATAATGTTCTCCAGCTCGCGGATGTTGCCCGGATAATCGTGGCTAGCCAGAACTGCCATAGCATCAGGTGAGATGTCCGTAATGAGTTTCTTCTTCAGGCTGTTAAAACGGCGAATGAAATGGTCGACCAGCAGAGGAATGTCTTCTTTGCGGTCACGCAGTGGTGGGAGTTTGATCCGGATCACATTGATCCGATAGTATAGATCTTCTCGGAATTGCCCCGACTTGACAAGCTCACCGAGGTCTTTGTTCGAGGCGGCAACTATGTGGACATCCGAATGAACCGGCTTGACAGCACCAAGCGGCTCATACGTGCGCTCCTGGATAACTCGCAGCAGACGTACCTGAAGGGCGGGAGAGATATCGGCAATTTCATCGAGGAAGATTGTCCCGGTGTCAGCGAGGGCAAAGCGTCCTGGTTTGTCTCGGCGGGCATCGGTGAAGGCTCCTGCCTTGTAGCCAAAGAACTCCGCTTCTAGTAGAGTATCGGGAAAGGCGCCGCAGTTGACGGCAACAAATGGTTTGTCTTTCCGGTGTGACAGATCATGCATGGCTCGCGCAATCAGTTCCTTGCCCGTGCCGGTCTCGCCTTCTATGAGAACGGTGCTATCGCTTTCGGCAACGCTGGAAAGGATGTCGAAGATGCGATGCATCTCACTGTTTTTGCTGATGATATCGTGGAACGAATATTTCTTCTCAAGCTCTTTTCTGAGATGTTCAATTGCACTGAGGTCCCGGAAGGTCTCTACCCCCCCGACTATATTGCCACCCCTATCCTTGAGGACGGCCGTGGAAATGCTGATGGGTACCGTATTGCCGTCGGCATCCACAACATAAACAGCGCGGTTGATAACCGGCTGCCCTGACTTGAAGGTCTCTCGCAGGGCACAATTAGTCTCGCAGATCGAAGCATGGAACACGTCGCAGCAGCGGTTACCAATCGCCTCTTCTCTCTGGATTCCGGTAATCTCTTCCGCCGCTCGATTAAACGAGGTAATCCGCCAGTCGCGATCAACCGTGAAGACCCCATCGGCAATGGAGTTGAGTATAATCTCTGTTGGGTCGATTCCTGATTTTACCATGTCGTACCAGCACGAAACCTTCTCCCCATACAATAAGACTTGCGTTGCAAATCTGCAACCTATATCAATGTGAGCCCTCCAATGTCTGACGGAACTGCTTAGCCAGCCTCCTAGTTAAAGCTCTTTCACTGTTTCGACCCCTCTGATCGCCAGTAGTCACCAAAGCGTGACGGAATCGCGGGAAACCCTATGGCGCTTTCGGCGGAAGGATACCTGACGAACTGCTCAGGAGCATGTTGTGATTCCACTGATTCTGTCCGGCTGGTTACGGAGTATCACACTTTTGCGAGCAAACGACTCGCTTGGTGTCCAGATTGTATCTACTGCAAGCCCCTGCGGTCTAATGAGAGCTGTCACATAAGTGGTTGATATTTGGTAGGTTGAGTCTGTCGATCTCTTGGAGCGCGCTGCAGTAGATTGTTCTTGCATTTTCTTCCATTTCGTTTAAGTTGTTGGCGGTCAACATATGCCGAAGTGGTGAAATTGGTAGACGCGCTGCGTTCAGGGCGCAGTTCCCGTTAGGGAGTGGGGGTTCGAGTCCCCCCTTCGGCACCAAGATTTGAGCGGTTGTCTTAAGTTAATACTTGACAGCCGCTTATCTTTTCTGGTATTACCCATAGGCAGACCGTGTGTCCAATTTGTGACCACAAAGGGACGCCCATGGGTTCAATCTACAAGCGAGGAAAGACCTGGTACATAGACGTACGCGCCAAGGGCAAGCGTGTCAGAAGGCGTGTAGGTCCATCAAAGAAACTGGCGCTACTCGCCCTGCAGGATGCTGAGGTCAAGATATTCCGGGACGAATTCGGCGCAGCTGCAGTAGAGATCAAGGTCGACGATTTCTTCCGTCGCATTCTCGATTACTCCAGAGCCAATCACCGACCCTCCACCACCGAGCGCTACCGAGCCGTCATTGATCATTTCCGCAGGTTCCTTGCAGCGCAAACAGAGGCGACCAGGCTATCCGAGATCAACGTGGAACATATTGACCGCTACAAAACCTACCGCAAGGAATCATGGGTGAACGGTAACGGGGTGCCGGTCGAGTCCGATGACGACGTTACAGATGGTACCCAGAAGGGACCGAGAGCCCACACCGTTAACTTTGAGCTGGACGCCTTGAGGATGATGTTCAATCTCGGCGTCAAATGGGGCTATGTCGGCGAGAACCCAGTCGTCGGAATAAAGAGGCTCAGGGTCGATGATGCCAAGGCACCCAAATTCTTGTCCGAGGAAGAATGCGACAGTCTCTTGAAACACTGTCCACCGGGCCTCTACCCCATCTACTTCACGTTCCTAAGCACAGGGATGCGCAAATCTGAACTCGAAAACTTACAGTGGCGAGACGTCGATCTGCGCCGACGGCAAATACGGATCAGAGCCAAGGAAGACTGGCAACCAAAGACAGGCGAGCGCGAGATCCCGATCAGCAACCCGCTCCTCAAGCTGCTCCAACGGATGAAGAAGAACGCGATCGCTGCCGCAGTTACGGATTACGTGTTCAGTGTTAAGGACACCGGCTGCTCGCGCAACAAGCTGCGTCGGGAGCTGATCAAGATAGGCAAGGCCGCCAACATTCCCGACCTCACCAGACTTCACACTCTTCGCCACACTTTCGCCAGTCACCTAGTCATGGCCGGGGTCGATTTGCCCTCCGTCCAGACGCTGATGGGGCACTCGGACATTCAGACCACCATGATCTATGCTCATCTCGCCCCGGATCACTTGGCGAACGCTGTCAACAAACTGCCGTTTGGCCGATAGCTCCCACCGAGCTCGGCGGAGTCACTACCGCTGGGCTACTCTCCAGTGCCCACCGAGTCCACGGGCCAACCCAGTGGCGGCTCAACTGAAGGAATGTTTACCATCCAGGTCAGATGTTGCCCGCTCATTGCATCCACTAGGCAGCGCATTCTGTTCTTCTGCCAAACAGGCACGAACCGGTATGATTTGCCGGAAATTCCAAATGGTGGCGTGCCCCGCCCCAAAATGCTCCAGACCGGTCTGGGATCAACGCCGCCTTGACCATTCATCACAAGGTGAGCAATTATCTGCTTTGAGTAGGTCGGGTAGCACTGAAACGCCGTTCGCAGAGCTTCATAGAAGTCAATCTTAGGTACTACTTTAACAACATCAGTATAAGCAATCCCATCCTTCAACATGTCGTTTGTGGCAAAGTCAGCCGGAGGCTCTTCTGAGAGCGTGGAATCATAGCCATCATATCTCGACTCAATCTTGAGCAGATATCCGGTCTCGGGGTCGAAGTAGACATCATAAGTCTTGCGAATCTGGTTAAGCCGCCAACCGAGGGATCTTCACATAAACACTGTCGAAAGTGACTACCCAAAGCTCCTTATTGATGATGCGATCGTGAAAAAAGGGTGTCTTGTCATCCTCAACGACGACTTTGATAGCCATCTCCGAAGGATTAGATCGTTGCTTGTACTGGGCTCGCCCGAAACCGGTTGCTTCCAAAGCCCGTTCTACGGCTTGCTCGGCGGTTGTGATGGGAGTCGCGGCCTTAGTTTGCACTTCGCTTGTGGAGTGACCGTCCGCCCTGGCTATGAGCGTAGACAAGCACATTATGATAACCAAGTTCAACAACATTCTCATGATCTACTCCTGCCGACAGGCGATGTGCCAAGAGACCCGCGCTCTCATATCGAGCGAGCCTTAGTGATCCGACTCTGAGCTGTCGGGCGGAAACAATTGCGGTAGACAATCGGCCCACAGCTGTTTGCCAGAGTTAGCATCCACAACGCTTCGCCATCGGTTGCGCTGCCAGAGGGGTACGCTCCTGTTGCCTCCGGAAAGGGCACCGGCTCCAGGCGGCGTACCCCGTCCCAGTATGATCCACACCAGTCTGGAATCCCTACCATGCTGACTATTCATCACGCACTGCGCAATGACTTGGCGAGCCAACACGGGGCTGGCAACTGTACGTCGTCAGACAATTCGGACACGGTGCTCCTTAAGCTAAGATACAGTTTGCCTCATGGCAATGGCTTTTCGGTACTCAGTTCTCCTTCGGTTAATGGTCTCCCGTTTGGTTCGTTCTCTCTGCTCTAAGATCGCTGCCGCACGACCTGTGTAAGCAAGTGCCCGATCGTAGGCCGCATCCGAGCTTGCCAACCGGCCTTGCAAAGACTCAGTCTGTGACTTGGCTGTATCAGGGCACCGCACAGCACAGGCGATCAAGAGTCAACCACAAACCATCCAGATACACCGCCTGATAACCGTCACCGAGGCTTCGCTGATGGAACGACCGGACATCATCATCAAGCTCATGGACCACGTTCGAAACCGCCTGAGCACTGATCGTGGAACCAAATAAACGTCTGAATAGACGCCTCGTCTTGCGCGTCGAATGACCAAGCAAGAACGCTTCCAGCAAAACTATATCCACCATCCGCTGACGACGGCGATACTTATCAAAAACCTCCGAGACAAACCCTCCCTCACGAACGCGAGGAACCTCCAAACCCTCGATCCAACCGTAGCTCGTCAGCAAATCGCGAGAATAACTCCCGTTCCGATAACCCTTACGTTCACAGCTCCGCTGATAGCGAGCACAGCCAACTCGAGTGGTCGCCTCCGACTCCATCGCCCGCTCCAAACGACGCTTCACGTAATGCCGCGTCTCCTGCTCCACATCCCGCCAAATCGACTTGACTCCCAACCAACGCCAGAATAGATTGTTGTCCGAGAAATCCATCTCTCGCATGGGCATATCCT
The DNA here is from genome assembly GCA_043819515.1 of bacterium. Taxonomy (GTDB): domain Bacteria; phylum Zixibacteria; class MSB-5A5; order GN15; family FEB-12; genus DAOSXA01. The sequence goes on along the minus strand of JBDRES010000059.1, from coordinate 28,108 downwards.
CCTTGAAAGATCCTTAAGCGGATATGCCCTATTCCTTTAACCAATACCCCCTAATTTACACATAAGAAGTTACACTACCGCTCGGTACTACGGACTGAGGACGACGTCCGTAATCCCCCAGACCTCGCCGTTGATGGTCACTTCTACAAGATGCTCGCCCGGATAGTGCTTGCGGGTCGACTGCTCGGCGAAACTATGTTTTTTGGTGAGCTGCAGTTTCTCGCCCTCGCCCAGTTCGCGTTCTGTCCACTTGAAGATCTTGGCAGATGTTTTGCCCGAGGCTTTAACATAATGTACGCGATAATCAATGGCCAGTTTCTGACTCGATTTCGCCGCAGATTTCAGATCAAGTGTCAGTTGGGTTGACTCACCGATGGAGACCTTTGCCGGCGATGCGGTCAACTTCACGTTCTTGATCTGCGCCTTGCCGCCAAAACCAAACAGCGCCATTGCTTCCGGGTGTCCCTGCTTGATTAACGTTCGCGCGGCCCGTTTGATGATCCAACTGGTGTCTTCGCCGGCACCCTTCTGCCACTTGCGAGCGGTTTTCAGAAAAAGCTCAGGGTTGTCTTTGGAAATGTCGTTGAGGTTGTTGGCCACCGCTTTGCGGACATAAAGCGAGGGGTCCGCTTTGAGTTGCTCGAGAATCTGTATTACCGGCTGCGGGTCCTTTTTGAACGCCTCCACATGCGGCATCCAGACTCCTCGAGGCCGCGTGCCCTCGGCGGCCAACCGCCGCACATGTTCGTTGGGGTCGCCGGTCCAATCCATCACGACCGACAGCATTTGCCTGGTATAGCGGATCATATAGGGCCGGATGGCAAGCTCGGCCGAACCGTGTTTGGTCAGCTCCTTCATAGCCGCCACCGAATCGTCAAAATGCTCCAGCCCGAACTTCTCAACGTAGAAACACAGCACCCAGTTGTTGAAGCCGCGGGCGATGGGAGCCGCTTGTACCAATATGCGCGCGGCCTTTGAATAATCCGACGGCAGGAAATCACTCAGAACCTCGGCCAGATGGCCGATGCGCGCTTTCAGCTCCAGCGTCGCAAACGGCGGCGCGGTGCCCCGGACGATAAATTCCTGCGCCTTGAAGGGTTTGTAGAACTGGTGGATGACTCGGGCAAGTTCCTCGACAACCTGAGGTCCAACCATGTCCTTAAATTTGGGCGGCTTTGCATTCTTTTTCTTAGTCATGCCTACTCCGATTTGCCTCTTTCTCTCCGCTCTATATATCCGGCGACTTCAGACTATGCTTATTGGGCAACTTCGTAAATCCGGGCCGCCGCCGCCATCTCTTTTTATAGACTCTCAACAGTGGTGGGAAGCTTTCTGCCAAGGTCGTTGACAGAATCCGGATTTGGCTTATCTTATAATGTTCAAGCCAGTCATTCCGAACCGGTCGCAACCGCCCGCAGGAGCTTGTTTATGCAGAGAATCACTATTGGTGTCCTGTTAATCATGGCCTTCAGCACTTCGGTGGCTCAACAATACCCAACTCCCTACGCCCAGGCAACATCAAGCGCCCCATCGACACTGACCTACTTCAATTTCGATATCAGCGACTCGCTATATATCGATGGAGCCACCTCGGAGATTTTCTACCGCGACCAGCCCGGGACATCCTGGAGCAGCGCTCCCATGGATCTGCTCTATCAGACCTGCACCACGTTTACTTATTCCGGCTCGACCGGCTACCAGCCGCCGTCGGATATGCTGGAATGGTATTTCCGATCGTACAACGACACCGCTGTAGTAACTCAGTCTCCGAAGAACACTGACGGCCTTTTTCCGGTACCGGCCTACCTGCTGGCGGATCTGGGTGATGATCCCTCCGGCGATCAGGAAGGGGGCGGGGGCAACAATGTCGATATCATCCACTGCTACGCTTCCTACTCGGACACTAAACTCTATGTCCGCATCGACAACAACGGCGGCGGCTTTCCCACCAGCAGCGGCCTCTTTACCTACTACATGTACCTCGTGGGGCTGGTCAACCCCAACGCCGCTGATTCGGTGGCCTATGCCCTGATGTACGCCAGCAACATCTTATACAGCTCCGGACTGTATGCTCTGGATTTGTCGGACAGCTCGCTGACACAGATCGGATCAATCTCGACCAATGTCGCGGGCAATTCCCTGAGTATGTCCTGCAATCTCTCCGACCTGGTTGCGCAACCGGGCTGGCCGGCCTGGCCGCCGGAAGCCGGCTTTATTGGTATCGCGCCGGTCACCGCCACCGCTGTGCTCACCGATATCGGCTATAATGACTTTGGGAAAACCGGCCTGTTTATTCCGTCATCGCATCTGCTCGACTTTGCGGCCGCGAACACCACACCGACTCTGACCGATCCAAGCGTCATAGCGGACGACACCGGTCTGGTCACCGCCGAACTGACCTACACCGACGCCGACAACCATCTCGCCGCTGTCAGAACTCTGCATTTTGGCGGCGCCCCGTATGACATGGTCGCCTGCGAAAAAGACTACGCCGGTGGCGCGCCCTTTGGCACCAGTCTGAGTGTAACCGAGAGCGGCTGGTACAGCTACTACTTCGAATTCTCCGACGGCGCCGAGGTTGTCACCACGCCCCTGGACTCGGTCTATGTTGACCTATTCACCTTCCTGTGTGGTGACGCCGACGGCAACGGTGTCGGGCCGGATATCGCCGATCTGGTCTATCTGGTGAACTTCATGTTTAACGGCGGCCCGGAACCGCCGGTGATGGCGGCCTGCGATGTCGACGGCAACGGGGTCGGACCGGACATCGCCGATCTGGTTTACCTGGTGAATTTCATGTTTAACGGCGGCCCGGCCTTGCAATGCCCGTGACACCTGCCGGTGCACGAGGGTGTATAGCGGCACGCAAGGCCGCTGGTGCACGAGGACGTACACCAGCTGCAAACAAAGAGATTACGCCACGCGTAGATGTGAGAGCAGGCTGCCATAAATGTCCAAAAGACGGAACAGAGTAATTGGAGAAAGTAAGACTCTATGAACATGTTCAAAGTTATAGCCATAATAATGTTATTGGCTCCGTTTTGCGTCGCCTCGGAGGGGGATACGCCCGAAAGTCCTTTCGTGCGTAATCTTACTGGTATTGAGTGTTTTCATATTGTAGCGGGTGAATATCCCAGTGCAACCAATGAAACCGCTTTAACCAACGACACCAATGTTACACACTTGACCAATCGATTTAGAGACCAGGCAGTGACCATGCTTGAGATGGTGATGATAAAAGTAGTTGATAGCCCAGATGAGGTAGCTTCCCGGGATGGTGCCACGTTGGATTTTTCATTTGAGGTGATTCCGCTGGCCGATGACACATACTATTTCTATACTGTAACGGCAAAAGTGGTACAGACACTACAAGCTATGCACTGTGGTGACCGAGATGGATCCGTTATTCTTTGGACTTATCGTGGATCTAGGGTTTGTCATCCTTCCAACTTCAGCGAGGCTGTGGCCGCCGACGCTCAATTGGCCATCCTGGGCTTCCTTCGCGATTACACAAGCGCAAACCCCGATGGGTGGGGAGATTTCAAAAAACCATGATGCGCAATCGAGGATGGCAAGAAGGAAAGCGAGAAGGCATAGACTCGGGCATCCCTGCATCGCGGCATTGATAGTCCACGCTTTTCTTGCTTCATTTCGGAATGGTTGACGGCTCCCCCCATCTGGGCTTCTTTGTCAAGGGGGATGATGCCACCTCGGAGTACATCAACAGCATAACGATTGAAAAGTGAGTCGTAGAATGGTCGTGGTTGCCATTGCCTGCGAAAGAGTCGTTTGACTATGGATTTTCAGTCGTTGGCGGACGCCCTCGTCTGCCAACGCACCCATGGCCGCTGGCGCACGAGGACGTATTTCCAAACATCTATCACACGCAGATCAATAAACTGCAGTTCATGTAAGAAGATTGTGCGCTAAAACCGTTGCGCGCTCCGCGAACATTTGCCATCTTCGGCAAGAGGACGGAGATAAGCGGGATGAAGTTTTCGACCATCTTTTTAGTCGCTATGATTGCATGCATGGCCATGTACGCAGCCGCTCAACAGGCTGGCGATACGCTCTTTGCCGCGAGGGATGTGCAGCCAGGCCGTCTGATTGAGCCCAACGCTGACTCAATCCAAGGAACAGCAAACACACTCGCGGATCCGTGCAGGGCCGCGACAAATTACTTCACCTGGTTTGAGGAAAATGGAAGGAGTGGCATAGCTCATCCAACTCATACTGCTGACTGGCCCACATATGTAACATGGTTCTTCTTGGCCTTGACCGCATTCATTGCATACTTTCATATTGACCATGTAACTCGGCCGACACTGACAATCTTAATTCCAGGGAGTGGTTCTTGTGTCAAGAAAACGGAGCCCCAAGTTGAAAACACTTCTAAGACCGATGCAGAGGGGGCGGTTGTTCTCAGGCTCGTCATTGATGGAATTGCTTATCACTGCGATGTTGCCGGAGTTGGCGCCTATTCAGGCAAGAGAGTCTGGTATTTCCCTGGTACTTCGAAGGATATGAGAGGACATATTGACCTAGAGAGTCGCATCCGCGAGATTCTCTGTAGTGAGACCATTCCACCAGAGAAAGAGATCTATTTGGAGTCATGCATTCAATATAGGCGCTTCTATCCTCATCGGGTCACATGGCCCAGACTGCTTAGAGGGAGAATGTACTTCAAGATCTATAGATCTCCAATTCAGCGATGGCAACTGAGGCATGCTCGTTGTTGGGTCCTCGTGCCAGATTTCTCAAACCCTCAAAGGCCATACGATGTGGATCCATGTCTTTTCAAACGTAAACCCGAATCTAAAACCGTTGTTTCATGAGAGCCAAGCAGGTCACGACCCTTATGGCCCTGACATTCCGAAAACTTACCGAGCGTGTCAGGATCGCGAGGCTCCTGACCTGCAATCTACCCCGCCAGTTTCACAAACTCGCCCACATCAGCCAGCGAGCGATTGACCGCATCAACCCAGAAATCCTCTTTCGACAAATCCACACCCAGGTGTTTTTTTGCCACCGCCTCGGTGGTCATGTTGCCGGTGTCGGCCAGCAGGGCGGCGTATTTGTCGGCAAAGGCGGCCCCTTCTTTTTTGGCGCGGTCATAGACGCCCCCGGCAAACAGATAGCCGAAGGTGTACGGCCAATTGTAAAACGGCTGGTGGGCCAGGTAGAAATGCAGCTTGGAGCACCAAAAGAGCGGGTGGTAACCGGATTCATCAAGCAGGCCTCCAAAGGCCTTGCGCTGAGCGTCGATCATCAATTCACTCAGGCGATCCTTCGACACCATACCTTCCTGTCGTTCCTGGTAGAAGCTCTTCTCAAACAAGTAGCGGGTGTGGATATCGCAAAACAGGGTGTGCGCTCCCTGGAGCTTCTGGTCCAGGAGCATGAGCCGCTCCTGTTTTTCGTCTGACTTACCCAAAGCCGCGTCGATAACCAACGTCTCGGCAAAGATCGAAGCGGTCTCGGCCAACCCCATCGGATAATGGGCCGCAAAGGCCGGTCTGTCGCGCAGCACGTATGAATGATAGGCATGACCCAGCTCGTGCGCCAGGGTAAGCATGTTTTCAAACGTCCCGGCGTAGGTCATGAAGATCCGCGACTGCTTCCTGGGTCCAAAACCGGTACAAAAACCGCCGCCACGTTTGCCGGGTCGGTCTTCGGCTTCGATCCAGTTTTTGTCCAGAGCCATCCGCATGAACTCGGCCATGTGGGTTGAAAAACCACTGGCTTGCTCGACGGCGAACCGACCGGCCTCATCGAACGACATCAACCTCTCCGAATCGCCTACCGGCGCAAACTGATCGTACCAGGTGAACTTGTCGATGTTGCACAGTTTCTTTTTGGCGTCAATCCATGGTTGCAGCTTGGCCGCTTCGCGGCGAATGACATTCCACATGGCGTCGACGGTAGCTTGCTGCACTCGATTTTGAACTAGCGATTCATGAAGGGGATTGCTCCAACCACGTTGCTTGTAGATTGTCCAGCGAAACCCGGCAATCGAATTGAGCGTGATAGCGGCCAGGTCGGCGCGACGTTTCCAACCTGCCGTCATAGCCGCGAAGGCCCGCCTGCGGATATCACGGTTGGTGTCGGACAACTTGGTGGCCACCTGCCCCATCGACAGGCTGACTGTCTTGCCTTCCTCCTCAAAATCCTCGCGCAGATCCCCGGCCATTTTGTCATAGAGGCGATTGAAAGCATCGATGCCGTTGACCCCCAGCTCCAGCGCCAGTGATTCCTGGGCCAGCGGCATCTTCTGTTTGGCGTTAGTACGCAGTTCATTGAGATAAAAAGCTATCTCGCTGACGCCCGGCTGTTTCAGCAGCAACTGCCACTGGTCATCGGACTGATCGAGCGAACGAGCTTCGAGTTCGGTGACCAGCTTTCGGTATTCGGACACATACAGATCACACTCAGCCTCATGCTGCATGGCCGGGGCATCGCCGACATCCTGCGAGGTCAGGCAGGCGGCAAACGATGCGGCCAGCTCGAGATTCTCGACCAGTCTCTGCAATCCGAGCACATAAGCCGACCAGCGGGCGACATTGTCGGCGGTAATCGGCCCCGACAGCGCTTCGATCAGTTTCCGCAATTCGGCCAGATCAGTTTTGATTTGCCGACGGTGGGCAGCGTAGTCTTTCGAGCCGCTGCCGCCCTCAAAGATAGAATCGAGATCCCAGCGCGGCGCCGGGGGAATGGTGGACGATGACATAGGTCCTCCAGAGCAACTCACACGGTTTCATTTTGCCGCCCAAGATAGCTCACCGATCGTCATCGCGCAAGCCGCGGGTTATCACCAGGAGGTTAAAAGACTGCTCCGGATAGCCGATAAACCGGATAAGGTTATGATCGGCAATAGAAGACCAGCAAGTACGACAGAGCGGAGATAGTATGGCCAAAGTCTCATGGAACCCGGCGTTTGAAATCGGCATCCCGCACATAGACAAGCAACATCAAGAACTGGTCTCGATGATAAACAAGCTTGATAATTCCATATCAGGAGGGATGGTCAATCCGGAGGTCGAGACGGTGCTGGTTGAGTTGGTCCGATACTCGACTGAGCATTTCGGTACCGAGGAACGATTTATGTTGGAGATCGGGTATCCGCAATTGGCAGAGCATCTGAAGCTACATCACGATCTCCGCGAAGCGGTCAAGTCCTATCTGATACGTCTCAAGCAGGGCAACACGATCACCGCCCGCGAGTTGATAACCTTCCTGGCAGAGTGGTTGATTAGGCATATCATGCATGAAGACAAACAGATCGGCCTCTACCACAAGCTGCAACAGGCGAAGAGTACCGCCCAGCCTACCGCCTGAGAATCGCTGCCGTACCAAAAGACCGGCCACTGCAAGCAATGACCGGTCGAGGTGAGTCTGAAACTCCACGCTACCGAAGTCCGAATTCAGCCACCAACGCTGGTCTTGACGCCAGAAGTTTTTCTAGATGGCTATCGGCCCACATTTCTATCCGCAGAGCCGAATCTGACTGATTGTGCTTCTCTATGTTGGTGACGGCATCAGTGGTGAATCGGCCACTTGTTGCCAATACGAGAATATCCACCCTCGGATCGCCCCAAGACTTCATCTGTTCCTTTGCCTCGCCGACATCCCTGGGGCCAATGCTCTTGCGTTGCCAATGTTTACACTGGATCATGACTCTGTAACGAAGCGTGCCCGTCAGCGAATCTCGAATGACACGCGTGGCAGACAAGTCTCGACCTCGGTCGGGGGCATTTGTGCGAGTAACCCACTCTGGGTTCTCGTAGGTGCCATCTTCAGAAATCAGATTGAAAATGAGCCCTTCAAAACCAGAGCCGTCCAGAGATTCCCATTTCAGCGCTGTCACGACAGGCGAGGCAGAAACCGACGCGTTCAGTTCGGACAAATCGCCTACACCGACAGGCAGTGGGTCCAAATCAGAATAGACCTTACCATGCAATCCTGCACTAACGGCAGGCCAATCATCGGAGGCAATGTCGTGAAGGTCGCACAATTCCCCCCAGCTGACGTGTCGGCTCAGTTCCGACCAACCCGTCGGTCTAGAGTCGCTTCCTAATAAGTGATCGATCACTGAAACCGCCCGGGCGAGCATTGCCCATTTACCTTCATCGATCTTGTGATTACGATCTTCCGGCAGATACGGATTCTCATCAACAAGCGTCTTTAGCAGTTGACCTATCGTCTTGACCTGCGTCAGGACCTCCTCTCTGATTACTGCCCGCCGCTTCCTGGCCAGCCGATACCGATATTCCTTCAGCGCCTTTTCCTGCTCATAGATCACATTCTCGGTGCGAGCGTAACACTCGATCTCGTTGACCCTGTCGGCAGTAAGTCGCATTTGGGCGATCTCATGTAACGTCGGAACTGAATAGGTGATAGCAAATCCGTCTATCTTAGGCATGGTTATGACGATACCATTGAATTGACGGCAGCGATCATCATACCGATCATCGCCATCAAAGCACACAACCTCGGGAATCAGAGATCTGATCTCTTTCCACAGCTTCTCCAGCTTGACGAGATTCGCCTCGGTCGCATCAAGCTGCTTCATCGCCTCATTGAGATCCATTGTCACTTCCTGTCGAGGACTTCAGGTCTTGATATTCTGCACTCTACACGTCCGGGGCCTCGTACTTGCGGACCCACCGGGCATAAAACAACATCGCCACCGCCGACCCGATCCCGATCGCCGCAAACCGATACCACAACCGATACGGATCATACTCCGTCCAGAGGATATTGGTCACCTGCTGATGTGTCAGCCCGCTCACTTCGACCAACTTGTTCATCGCCTCCGGACGCGCCACATCGCTTAGGTTATAATTCCTCGACAGGTAATCAATCGCCAGATTGGCTTTGTCGCCCAGACGGTCATAGACACTTCCGGCATACCAGGAACCGACTGCCCAGCCGATCCCCTGAGGGATATTGGCATATCCCATGTAAAGGCCTTTCTCCCCATCGGGCGCAATCACCCCCAAATACTCGTTCATCTTGGGCGAGGAGAGCATCTCGCCAACCGAAAACACCAGAATACCGGCCAGACAGATATAACCGCTGGTGGTGAAACCGGATAATATCAGGCCGGCCGAGGCGATCGTAATACCGATGAAAATTGAGTGCACGCGCCTCATGCGGGACACCAGGTAGCTTACGAATATCACCGCCAGAACGATCAGCCCGGGATTGATGTTGATCATCCACTCCTGAGCAAGCTGAGGTGCTCGCGGCGAGTTGGCCTGCAACATCCACTCCGGCAAGTTAAGATCCCGGACCAGTTGCGAGGAGTCAACCCAGTCGACGATGAAGTTCGGCAGCATATCAAAGAGCTGCATGAACATCAGCCAGAACCCTGACATGATGGCAATGAACAGCAACAGGCGAACATTAAAGATCTTCTTGATAGTGATCCAGAGCACCTTGATGAAATTACCGGTTTGGTCACCACCGGCGGGCGGGTCTTTGTAGGTCAGCAGCATCAAGAGATTCAGCGAGACAATCCCGGCGCAGCCATAGAACACTGCCGGCCAGGAAATACCATATAGAAAATGCGCCAGCGGCGGGCCGAGAAATCCCCCGATATTGACCAGCTGATAAAATGTGCCCCAGCCGACCGAGGAGTTCTTTTTGGTCAACGTCTGACACATTGTCCCCTGCACTCCCGGCTTGAAAATGGCCGTGCCTAGTGCCAGCGTACAGCAGCCGATCAAAAACGGCCAGAATGTAGTCTGGGTGGCCATCAGCAGATAGCCGAGCACTTTTATGAAAACCGAAGCGGCAATAGTCTTCTTGTAGCCGTAGCGATCGGCAAAGCCGCCGGAGACCATCGGGGTCATGGACTGAAAAATCGCCCACCAGAAAAAGATGATCCCCTTGTCCGACTGCGAAAAATGCAGCCCGCCGATTTCGTCGGCCTGGGCGATGTAGATCGGGATCACTACCCGGACGCCGTAGTAGGCCAGGCGTTCGAGCATCTCCATGACATTGACCATCCAGAACGGACGGCTCATGGATCGCAGTTGGGACCACAATCCCTCGCGTGAGGCGGCTTCGGCCGCTGGTGTTGACGCCATAGACAATCCTTACACAGCATTAACTTAGGTTTTGCCTAAGAAACGGATAAGTACGCCCGGCGTCAAATGTAAAGAGCGAGGGAGGGTGTGCGAGGGAGAGTGCGAAAGAGAGGGAGAGGGAGAGAGTAGTAACCTTGTGGCGTCGGGTGTCCCTGCCCGACGCCTCCTGCCATGGCGCTGGCGTGGTATTCTGGTGGCGTCATGCGACTCGCGTGACGCCCTTGGCCTACCACCTGAGCCGTCGGGCCGAGACGCCCGACGGCACCTCTGCAAGGCGCTGGCCAGGGTGCCCTGCGGCTTGCCGTGGGACCAGATTCGAATCACCTCCCGCCCCAAGGGGCGGGGCACACGGGCGATCCGATAGAAGCCATCGTGTGGCCGAAACCCCTTGCCATCGGTTTTTTGATTGGTTATCTTATGTAGTTGTATGGCAAACGGCGTATTGCATTTGACGGCAAGCACTTGAAGTTTTAGTGCCGTCCCTTACGGGCCCGGGCCGGGAGATACTCTCTTTTGGCAACGGGCCGTTTGCAGTTCTCCGGCAGAGACACCAGGCGTATTGCCTGTCCCCGCCGCTGGCGGGATGAAGTCAAACTGTAAAAACCGACCCGCAATCTATCGATGCGGCCGGAGAACGGTTTTACCGCGGGTCTTAGCTTAAGGTAGTGGACTTAATGAGTTCCAAACCATCAACTTTCATCCTCATCGGCACGCTCGCGGGCGTCGTGGCCGGTGCTCTGGTCGGCCACTTCTGGCCCGACCTGGCTTTGTCCTTGGAGTTCATAGGACAGCTCTTCCTTAGCGCCCTGCGTATTTTAGTGGTCCCGTTGATTGTCGTTACGGTATTGGTTGGCATGGCCTCGCTGGGAACCAGCCGCCGCGCCAGTCGCACCGTCGGAGTCACCCTGCTTTACTTCGTGGGCACGACCGCCCTGGCTATCATTATCGGTTTGGCGCTGGTGAATATCATCGGCCCCGGATTTGGTGCCAAAACGACCGGCCTGCAGCCCCCGGCGGAGGTCATGCAGGCCCGTCAGTTGAACGTTGGCGCTGTTTTGAGCGCTCTCATTCCGGCGAATTACATCAACGCCCTGGTTTCCGGTCATTACTTCGCGATCATCCTGTTCGCCCTCATCCTGGGAACCGTTCTTACCACGATGGGGCACCGCCGCCGCGTCCTGATCGATCCCTTGCGGGTGGCGGCCGATGGTCTGACGGTGCTTATGCAGTGGCTGATGTACGTCGCGCCGGTCGGACTGTTCTGCCTGGTCGGACCGGTTTTCGCGCGTCAGGGGCAGTCCTTGAGCGACCAATTGGGGAAGTTGAGCGCCTACTTGATGACCCTTGGTATCGGCCTGGCCCTGTTTTTCTTTGTAGCCCTCCCGGTGGTACTGCGCCTCTTTGGCAACCGCCCCTTGCTTGAGTATTTCACCAAACTACTGCCGGCTCTGGCCACCGGCTTCGCCACCGGTTCTTCGGCGGTAAGCCTCCCGGCCACCCATTATTGTGTGGTGGGCAACGCCAAGGTGGATAATCGTGCCGCCGCCGTGGTCCTGCCACTGGGCGCGACCCTCAATGTCGGCGCCACAGCCATGTACATCGTCATCGCCGCTGTCTTCGCGGCTCAGACCCAGGATTTCAGTGTGTCGGTAGGGCAGATTCTAATTATCGGCGTGGGGGTTTTGGTGGCCTCAATCGGAACCGCCGGGATACCGCACGCCGGTATGCTCATACTGCCGATGATTTTTGGCATGGCAGGATTTCCCGAAGCAGCCTATGGCGCCCTCGCCTTGGTAGTTGTGGCCGATTGGTTGGTCGACCGTCTCCGCACCGTGACCAATATCTGGTCCGATGCCGTCGGGGCCTCGGTAGTAGCTAAACAGATCACCTCGGGTGTGGCCCGCTCCGACCGACCGACTCGCTCGGTATCAGATGCGGACTCTCGCCGTGGCAGCCGGCCGCAACGAGACAGCGACCAGCGCCCGGATCGCTCCGGAACTCGCGGCCAACGCCCCCCACGAACAAGTCGGGATTCGAGAGGTCCGGCCCCTGGCGCAGCGCCGCAGGATAGGCCCCAGCGACCCGGCCGTGCGGCCCCAAGACCGGTGCGTACGGAAACAGCCAACCGTGGTCCGCAACGAGAGAACCGCCCACCCGAACCACGCGTGGCCGATACCAGGTCACCCTTCCAGCTGGAAAAAGAGAGCGCCGTCGATCTCTCCCAGGCGCCGGAGAAACCGGCCCCGGAGAGGACCAGGCCAACCACCAGACCGGAGCCTCCGCGAGGCCGCCAAAGCAGCGAGCGAGACCGAGAATCCCGGCCCCAAGAACGACCCCCACAGCGGGAGCGTCCGCAGCCTCGAGAGCGGTCGCAATCTCGAGAGCGTTCACAGCCCCGCGAGCGTTCGCAACCTCGGGAGCTGAAATCGCAGGCAGCTGAGACCAAGGCCGACCAACCGGCCCTGCAGCCAGTCGCTAAGCAGGATATCCCCGACCCGGTAGAGGTCATAAAGGTCGATGAGACTTATGTCGAGCGGGAAACCGCGCGTCTGCAAGCTCAGCTGGAGGCTCTGGACAGCAAGCTGGTCAGCAAAATGGCCATGACCCCGGAACCGATTGCGCCCGCCGACCCCCAGGCGGCGCCGATATCATCAGAAGCATCAGCGGCTGATTCGCCATCGGCCTCGGAGCCGCAGATAGATTATGTCGACGACGATTTCATGAGTGAGTCGGCCGAGGCCGACCGTGAAGCGCCCAAAGCAGAAACGGTCTCTTCCCGTGAAGAGGAGGATTCGGATTCGGCGCCGGTAGAATTTGGTCGCCGTAAACGAACGCAGCGTCCGGTCAGCGAGCCAAAGAGCAGCCGGGCCGATCAGACCGAGGAGCCCCAGCCGGTGGGCGAGTTCTCTTCTGAGAATGTATCCTTCGGCCGATCCAGGAAGAAGCGGGTGAGACGCTAGACATAGTCGGTGCCGCCTTACGGCCCGGACGGAAACGCCGACCGATCAGAACGACCGGTCGGCACCAGGGGCCGTCAGAGAGGTTGATGGGAACTTCCGGCTGCTTTCTACCTATACTCAAATAGGAAGAATGCTTGTTGACGGCAGGCCGCCTGCTAACCTTGACTTGGCTGGGATGGACTCGATATGAACGGACTGAAGGTTGTGTTCTTGATGACCTTGTTGATGGTCATATTCATGGCTATCGGCTATATGTTGGGGGGGCAGCAGGGGATGATCATTGCCTTTGCTCTGGCGGCGGTCATGAATTTCGTCAGCTACTGGTTTTCCGACAAGATGGTCCTCAAGATGTATCGTGCGCGTGAGGTAACTGAAAGAGACATTCCCAAACTGTATCGGGCGGTCAAACGAGTTGTGCAGGCCGACCCCGATGGTCAGAAACCCATGCCGCGAGTCTACCCGGTGCCCAGCAAGGCACCCAATGCCTTTGCCACCGGTCGCAATCGTGACCATGCGGCCATTGCCGCCACCGAAGGCATCCTGGAGATCCTGACCGACGCCGAACTGGAAGGGGTCATGGCTCATGAACTATCGCACATCAAGAACCATGACATGCTGATAGGGACTATCGCCGCCACCTTTGCCGGAGCCATCGGCATCCTGGCCAGCATGGCCCGTTGGGGTGCCATAATGGGCGGTTACGGCCGAGATGGAGAGCGTCAGGGTGGTCTGGCTTTGCTGGTCACGGCGCTGGTTGCGCCGCTGATGGCGATGGTGATTCAGATGGCTATTTCCCGGCAGCGGGAGTACCGAGCCGATCGGGAAGGTGGACGGATCAGCGGCCGGTACCTGGAATTGGCCAGCGCGCTTCAAAAACTGCATCAGTCCCCCAATCGCTTGCAACTGGATGCGCGGCCGGCGACAGCCAACCTGATGATCGCCAATCCACTGTCGGGCAAGGGCCTGGCTTCCCTGTTTTCCACCCATCCCCCGGTTGAAGAAAGGGTCAAGCGTCTCAAGCAATTGGCTGAAAAGGCGCCCTACTCTTATGCCGGATAATCAGTCACAAGAACAAGTCCCGTTACCCGGGCGCGGAGTGTCCGTCTAAAATGGACACTCAACTCACGTTGGAAATCCTGGCCATCCTGGTTCTGATAGCGGCCAACGGGTTTTTTTCACTGTCGGAATTTTCAATTATCGCCAGCAGTGGCAGTCGCCTCAAGCATCTCAAAAAGACCGGGCGACGCGGTACGCGCTCGGCCCTCAGACTCAAGGAGAGCCCGGAGCGCTTTCTGGCCACTGTCCAGGTCGGCATCACTCTGGTCGGTACCACGGCCGGAGTCTTTGGCGGCGCCACCCTGGTCGAGCCGCTGCGACGTCTTTTGGTGGAGTGTCCCTGGCCCTACCTGGCTGGTGTCGCCGGACCGGTGGCGGTCGGTACCGTGACGGTTCTTATCACAATCACGGCCGTGGTTTTGGGGGAACTGGTTCCCAAATACCTGGCCCTGTCAAATCCGGAGCGGTATGCTCGTGTTGTTGCCCGACCGATTTTTGCCTTCACCCGCCTGACATCGGTCTTTTCGCACCTGCTGTCGGTCACCGCCAGCCTTATTGTCCGTCTGTTGGGTGTCGGGCCGACTACCGGTCGGGAGGAAGTGGGCGAAGAGGAAATCAACCTGATGATCTTCGAGGGCAAACAAAAAGGGGTCTTTGACGAAACCGAGGAGAGACTGGTCAAATCGGTTTTCGATTTTGCCGATTCAACCGCCCGCCGGGCCATGACGCCGCGACCCGACGTGATCGGCGTGGAGCTAAGCACCAACGCCGCCGAGATAATCAATCTGTTTGTCAATCACGGTCATTCCCGATATCCGGTCTACGAGAAGTCGATAGATCATGTGGTGGGAGTGTTGTACGCCAAAGATCTGATGTTGAACCGACTCGACCCCCAGCTGATTGTCCTGAAGGACCTCATTCGCAAACCGATTTTTGTCCCCGATTCCATGCCGCTGCCAAGATTGCTCCTGGATTTCCAAAGGCGACGCCAGCGCATGGCGGTCGTCTTGGATGAGTTTGGCGGCACGGCCGGGATCATCACTCTCCACGATATTCTCGAAGAACTAGTCGGCGAGATGATGGAGGAAGGCGAATCCGGCTCACCCGAGTTGGTCAAACACTCGGAAGCGATTGCCTTCGCCGACGGCCTGGTCTGGCCGGGAGACGTGAACGAGCTACTGGACTGTCATCTCCCCGAAGACAAAATCGAGACGCTGGCCGGCTTGCTCATGGACGAGCTGGGACGCTTGCCCGAAAAGAGCGAAACGATCCAGATCGCCGACACCAGAATCACGGTGCTGGAAACCGAGGGCAATCGCCTAACCCGGCTGAAGCTCGAAAGACTGGAGAAAGAAAGTTGATCACGGCGTTGAAGCTGCCCTTGCAATGGTCACGTTCGCTATACGACTGGGTTCTCGGCTGGGGTGAGTCGGGTCACGGATCGACGGCTCTATTTGTTTTGGCGGTGGCTGAGGCCTCGTTTTTTCCTATTCCGCCCGATGCCCTTTTGATAGCGCTCTGTATGGGCGCCTATCGCAAATGGGCCAAATTCGCCTTGATCTGTTCGATCGGCTCCATAATCGGTGGTGTTCTGGGCTACTTGATCGGCCTTCTGGCCTACGATATGGTCGGTCAGAGACTGCTGAGCATCACCGCCTCGCTCTCCGGTAGCGATCCGGCCGAACTGCTCCGTATCGCCCAGTACTGGTTCAACGAAAAGGAAGTATGGGGTATGAGCGTTGGTCCCTGGGCGGTCGGTGTCGCCGGTTTCACCCCTATACCCTACAAAGTCTTCACGATCGCTTCCGGCTTTTTTGAAATGTCGTTTGTGCCGTTTGTGATCGCTTCGGCCATAAGTCGCGCTGCCCGTTTCTTTTTGGTAGCCGGTCTGATAGGGCTGCTCTACAAACGCCACGGAGCGCGCATCCAACAATTCATCGACAAGTACTTCAACTGGCTGGCGCTGGCGTTTATGGTGTTGCTGATCGGCGGCTTTGTGCTCATCGGCACGCTCAAAGGCGACTAAGCGGGCGATTATTGCCAGATTCACCTTGACCGAAGCGGCCCCACCGCCTATAATTACGATGTCAAACAGCTAACGATTTACAAACACCAATCCCGATCCGATAGAGAATTACGACTATAGAATACTAGCTAAAGGACTGGAACGTTGACACAAACCCCTGGCAAGGGAGGAGCAAAATGTCCTTTAGTTTTTCCAGGCTGCTCGGTGTGGCGGCAATGGCTGTCGTCGCAGTCTTGTACTTCGCGATCGCCTCGTCGGCGCAAACACCCGAATTGACTATCGATTTGACGGACACAATCGCGCCGGAGAACCAGAGCGGTGTCCTGACGATCCGCATGTCGAATTACCAGGACACGGTCGCCGGGTATTCGCTGTGGCTTCAATTGGATCGACCGGATCTGATTCTGTTCCGGTACGATACGACGACTATCACCGACACGACTTACTGGCAGTGTCTCCAGTGGATCGACTTCGACTGTATCGATTCGCAACTAGTGACATCGGCCGACCCCTGGGACTTCATCCACATCGACTCGTCCCAGGCACAAGTTGCCGAGGTAGACACGGTCGGCACTCTGACTTCAGGCTGGCAGTATGTCGGCGCCCGTACACTCTCCGGAGTGGGGACCGACGTCAAGATTACCGCTCTGTCCGATATGATCGGGCTGCCGTTTGTGCCGGGCATCCCGCCGCAGCAAGGAGGGGACTTGATCCGCCTTCCCTTTGATATTCTGGATTACCCCGATACCCTGAGTGACTGCACGGTTCATGTGATGGTCAATCGGTATGACGCCACTCAGTTCTGCTTTTCGACCCCGCAGGGCCAATGCATAGGATGGAACCAGGTGCAATACCCGGATACGACGTTTTTCCAGTGCAACTACTGGGTCGGAGATGTTTGCCTGAACTGGACGGTAGTGCCGTCGGGTCAGCCATATGATTCGCTCTATGTTGAATATGTCACCGAAATGATCCTGGACACGACCGCCGTGGTGGTTCAGGAGATCGACATCAACCTGTGCGAGCCGCCTCTTTTCATTGGCGATTTCGACTGTGGCGGCAGTCTGAACATTGTCGATCTGGTGGCGCTGGTCAATTTCATGTTTAATGGCGGTCCGCCTTCGGCCTGCCCCTGGAATCTGGATTGCGACGGCAACGGTGTCGGCCCGGACATTGCCGACCTGGTTTGCTTGGTAACTTGGATGTTTCCGCCGCGCTGATGGCCTCGGCCAAGCACCCACAATAGAAAGGCAGGTCTCAAAAGAGACCTGCCCTACCTGAAAGTGCCGTCAGGCGTCTCTGCCTGACGGCGCATGTCATCGACCGAACGTCATCAATACTCCCGCAGCCCCACCGGGTGGCCTGCCACCTACCCCATAAACGGATATTTGTAATCGTGCGGGGGCGCGAAGGTCTCCTTGATCGAGCGCGGTGAGGTCCAGCGCAGCATATTCTGAATACCGCCCGCTTTGTCGTTGGTGCCGGAGGCCCGCCCGCCGCCGAACGGCTGCTGGCCGACCACCGCCCCGGTCGGCTTGTCATTGATATAGAAATTCCCGGCCGCATTGCGCAGAGTCCGCTCGGCCAGGGCAATCGCATTACGATCAACCGCAAAGATCGCCCCGGTCAGGGCGTACGGTGAGGTTTGATCGCACAGATGCAGGGTCTTGGCGAAATCATCGTCGCTGTAAACATAGATAGTCACTACCGGGCCGAAGATCTCCTCCTGCATGGTTCTGGCTTTGGGATCGGAGGCCAGCACGGCGGTCGGCTCGATAAAGAACCCTTTCGACTTGTCATAGCCGCCACCGGCAATTATCTCTTCGCTGTCGGATTGCTTACAGTGATCGATGTAGGCTGTGATCGAATCAAAAGCAGCCTCGTCGATAACGGCGTTGACAAAATTGGTATGGTCCTCGGGGTCACCCATTTTGAGTTCCTTGACCTCAGAGAGGAACTTCGCCTTCACCGCCGGCCATAGTGATTCAGGAATGTAACAGCGTGACGAGGCCGAGCACTTCTGCCCCTGGAATTCAAACGAACCGCGCAGCATGGCCGTCGCGACCTCGTCGGCATTGGCCGACGGGTGCGCAAAAATGAAATCCTTGCCGCCGGTTTCGCCGACAATGCGCGGATACGATTTGTAGGTGGCGATATTCTCGCCGATGGTCTTCCACATCCGCTGGAACACGCCGGTCGAACCAGTGAAGTGGATCCCGGCCAAATTAGGATTCTTGAGTACGGTATCGCCGATTGCCGAGCCGCGCGCAAAGATCATATTGATCACGCCGGCCGGAAGACCCGCCTCCTGCCAGATTTTCATCAGCAGGCCGGACGTGTAGGTGGCGCTCGAAGCCGGTTTCCATACGGCGACGTTGCCCATCATGGCCGGGGCGGTCGGCAGGTTGCCGTTGATCGACACAAAATTGAACGGCGTCACGGCAAATACAAAACCCTCAAGCGGACGATGATCCATGCGATCCCAGATGCCGGGAGCGCTGCCCGGCTGGATCGAATAGATCTCCTGCATGAAATAGGCATTGAACCGGTAGAAGTCGACCAGTTCGCAGACAGCGTCGATTTCCGCCTGGTAGATGTTTTTCGAATGCGCCAGCATGGTGGCCGCGTTCATTTTAGCGCGATAGGGACCGGCCAGGAGTTCGGCCGCCTTGAGGAAAATAGCCGCCCGATGCTCCCAGGGCATGAAGGCCCAGGTCTTCTGAGCCTCAACGGCCGTCTCGACCGCCATAGCGACTTCCTTGGCGCCACCCTGGTAGTAATGACCCAAAACCAGGTTGTGATTGTGTGGGGCGGTGATTTTGATTTTGGTGTCGGTCCGGATCTGTTGGCCGTCGATCACCAGCGGGATCTCGAGCGGATTGGCCTTGAGCTCGGCCAGGGCCTTGAGCAGGTCCTTGTGCTCGGGAGAACCCGGGACATATGATTTCACCGGCTCGTTTTTTGGGGGCGGAACACTGAATCGTGACATGGTTGTCTAGTCCTTTTCTATTTTGACAAAATCTCTTTTCTGCTCCAATGGCAGGCACTTCCGATCGTGAGCCCGAGATCGGTCTCAAGCCGGATGTGGCCGTCACGGTGGCTGGGCCACCGCCGGGTGGCATAATAATAGGAAAGGGCTGGCCGGGCAAGCGGACGGGGCTGATTTTTGGGGGAGCCGTTAAGAGGCAGTCCGTGTGAACTAGGCATCAAAAAACGACCCCAACGGGAGTCGAACCCGTGTTAGCGCCGTGAAAGGGCGCCGTCCTAGGCCACTAGACGATGGGGTCATTAGTACCGATTGCTACGGCGCTGTAAAATAGTCGTTTAGGGGGTTCTGTCAAGGAGAATTGGAGGGCAGAAGCCAGGCTCCACAGATAGGTACCCATTGTCGGCAGAAACGCATATAAAAGCAACAGTCACGCGAGTCGTGTGACGCCGCCACGGGGTTTACTCCACCCCGGCTCTCCGGAGTATTGCGGGCCATGGATTCCCCCCCTCCTCCAATCCTTGACTCCGCCCGCCCCGTCGCCGATAATAGGTACATGTTTGGCGGTTCCCGGAAACTGATTATCATTGCGGCATTTACGGTCGTCCTGATCGCCCTGGTCAATCTGGCCTGGTGGCTGTTCTATGACCGCACCGAGGCCATGCTCGACAGCCAGCTCTCACGACGCCTGTTGGCTATTGCCAAGACGACCGCTATACCGTTCACACCGGAAATGGTCCAGGGGCTGCTGGATGATGATTTTGATTATTATATCACGGCCATCGATATTGTCAACCAAGCCAAAGAGGCTGATTCGTTGTCGGAGATTTTTGTTCTGGGACCCACGTTCAATTACCTGGCCACAACTGCTTTCGAAACCGATTCGGTTTACTTTTTGTCAGAACTGAACGGACCGTATCTGGATTCGATATTCTTCGGCCAGGCCGACTATGCCCTGGTCACGCCGTCATACCAAACCGGTCAGCTTTACCTGAAATCGGCCTTTGCGCCGCTGCGCGACTCTGAGGGAACCATCCTGGCCGTACTCGGTGTCGAAGCCAATGTCGACTACTTCGACGCTCTGTCCGACCTGCGGCAGAATTTGTATTATTCGACGGCGCTGTCGATTGTCGGCGGGATCGCTTTTGGACTGTTGTTTCTGCTGGTTCAGAGGCGGCTCAATCTGGCTCAATCGCAACTGTTTGTGAATGAAACCCACGCCTACCTCGGACGCATGGTGGCGGTGGTGGCCCATGAGGTCCGCAACCCGCTGATGATAATCCGTGCCTCGGCCGAACGCATGCTCAAAAAACACCAGGCGGTCGAAAGCGAATTCATTGTTGACGAGGTGGACCGCCTCAACCAGATCGTTACCGGCTATCTCGACGTCGCCAAGGGTGGCGCCGGGGCATCGTTACTCAAAACCGAGAAGGCGGAGCAAATAGATCTAACAACGTTAGTGGCCAATTTGAAAAAACACTTCTCCGACAAATATGCCGCGCTGCAGGTGGAGTGGCTCGAGCATGATGTCCCGGCCGGTCTGACGATGGTTGGCTACGCCCGACCGCTGCGGCAGGTGCTTTTGAACCTGTTGATCAACGGTGCCGATGCCTGCATCGGAGCCCAACTGCCTATTGTCGCCGGGATCGAGATCGAGAGTCGCGGCGACAAAATCGCTATCACGGTTGTTGACGGCGGACCAGGCATGAAAAAGTCCGACCGCAAGCGGGCCGGCGAGTTGTTCTACTCCACAAAACAAACAGGTTCCGGGTTGGGTCTGTATTTGAGCCGGAAGATAGTGGATGAAATGGGCGGTCAGCTCAGTATTCGCAGCCGCCCCGGTCACGGAACCAAAGTCGAGCTGGTTCTTCCTTTCCGCATGGAGACTTGAAAAAATGGCGCGAGTTCTGATTGTTGATGATGAACCCAAAATGACGGCGCTGGTTTGTGGCCAGCTCGAAGACGCCGGCCACCAGGTGGAGACAACGACCGACCCCAAACAGGCGCTCAAGCTTATCGAGAAACACTCGTTTGATATTGTCATCACCGATCTCTCTATGCCGGAGGTGTCGGGGATGCAGATCCTGGCGGCGGCCCTTGAGAAGGAGGGGACCGAGGTCATCATGATGACCGCCTACGGCACCGCCGAGACTGCGGTGGAGGCGATGAAAAAGGGAGCGGCCGACTATCTGCTCAAACCCTTCGGGCTGGATGAACTCGAACTGACCGTCAACAAGTTGGCCGAAAAGCAACGCCAGGCCGCTCTCTCGGACCATTTTCAGCAGGAGGTAGCCCGGACCGCCCACGGTCCCTTTGTAGGCGAATCGGAGGCGGCCCAAAAGGCCAAGCAGATGCTGGCCAAAGTAGCGGCCTCGGATGCCACGGTCCTGCTGACCGGCAAATCCGGCACCGGGAAGGAGTTGGCGGCACGCATGGTTCACGACCTCTCCGCGCGTAACAAAAAACCATTCATCGCCATTAACTGCGCCGCCCTCACCGAGACGCTGCTGGAGTCGGAGCTATTCGGCCATGAAAAAGGATCCTTCACCGGCGCCGTCGGGCGCAAACGTGGGCGGTTTGAGTTGGCCGAAGGGGGGACCATATTCCTCGACGAAATCGCCGAGACCTCCAACGCTCTGCAATCCAAGCTCCTGCGGGTGCTTGAAGAAAGGCAGATGTTCCGCGTGGGTGGGGTTGATGCGGTCGAGATCGATGTCCGCGTGATCGCCGCAACCAATCGCGACCTGAAGGAGAAAATTGCCACCGGCGGCTTCCGCGAGGATCTCTATTTTCGCCTCAATGTCTTCCCGGTGCAGATGCCGACGTTGGCCGAGAGGCGCGACGACGTAATCCTGCTGGCCCGGCAGTTTCTGGTTGACCTGAATTATGCCCGGCCGGAGCTGAGCGATTCTGTCACCGACCTGCTACTAAGATACGACTGGCCCGGCAATGTCCGCGAGCTTAAGAATGTAATCGAACGCGCCACCATCCTGGCCGGTGGCGAACCGCTTTCGGAAGAAGACTTCTCGCTGGAGATTGATGACGCTCCGCTGGTTGAATCCGGTGAGGCCGGTGCTTCGGCCGCCGAGGGGCTCGAGATGGCTGAGAAGACGATGATCATCGAGGCTATCGAAAGATCCGACGGCAACAAAACCGAGGCCGCGCGTTTATTGAAAATCAGCCGCCGTCGATTGTATAGCCGCATGAAAGTCCACGGGATCCGGCCGTAGGTAACGTGATTTCCGCACAGTCAATGTAGCGACTGTCTTGGTTGTCAAGGGTGTTGTGGGTTCCAGGTCGGAACCCCTGCGGTTCCGACGATTCGTTGGGTGTATCAGGCCATGGCGGGCCCGAAAACGGATCCGCCCTACTGGCTTACCAAAAACACACCCAATGCGTGTCCTCACTTGCCCTTCCCACGCCCGTGCATTACCATGGTGCAAACGATCGTGAACCCTCAATTGAGATTCGGTAATGGCTGAGAAATATATCTTTCATATGTATGGCGTCAATAAGTCCTATGGGCAGAAGCAGGTCCTCAAGGATATCAACCTGAGTTTCTATCCCGGCGCCAAAATCGGTATCGTCGGTGACAACGGCTCCGGCAAAACGACGGTCCTGCGCATCATGGCCGGACTCGATACCGAGTTCCAGGGCCACGCCGAGATAACGCCCGGTTTTCGCGTTGGTATTGTAGAGCAGGAGCCGCAGCTTGATCCGGAATTGACCGTGCGCCAAACAATCGAATCAGCCTTCGGTGAGATCAAGGCTCTCCTGGACGAATACAATGGCCTGGCCGACAGCATGGCTCAGCCGATGGATGACGACGCCATGCAGAAAGCCATGGATCGCATGGGTGTGCTTCAGGATCAGATCGATGCGGTCGACGGTTGGAATCTCGATCAGAGTATGAAGCTGGCCAGCAATGCCCTTTTTCTTCCCGATGATGACCGGACGGTCGGGACGTTGTCGGGCGGCGAGTGTCGCCGGGTGGCGCTATGCAAGATCCTCCTCGAACGTCCTGACCTGCTGCTGCTTGACGAGCCGACCAACCACCTCGACGCCGAGACCGTCAACTGGTTGGAAGAGCAGTTGCGTGAGTATCCCGGCACGGTGATTATCGTAACTCACGACCGTTACTTTCTGGATAATGTCACGGCGTGGATCTTGGAGCTGGACGGCGGCCGCGGAATCCCCTGGGAGGGCAACTATACTTCCTGGCTTGAGCAGAAGCTATCCAAATTGGCGTCGGCCGAAAAAAAGGACTCGCCGCGTGCTCGTACCCTTGAGCGAGAGCTGTCGTGGATTCGCATGAGTCGCGGTGATCGCAACGAATTGGCCCGATCTCGCGTCAGAGAGTATGAACAACTGGTCGCCCGCGAAACGGCCCGCAACAGGGCGGACTCGTCCGTAATCCAGATCGCACCCGGCCGGGACCTGGGCAACCAGGTGGTGGAGTTTCATGACACCAGAATGGGCTATGATGACCGGACGCTGTTTGAAGATCTTTCCTTCGCTATCCCGCGTTCGGCGGTGGTTGGGCTGGTCGGTCCCAACGGCACCGGCAAGACAACCCTCTTGAAACTCATCACCGGTGATCTACAGCCGGTGAGCGGCAAGATGGTGATGGGCTCTACGGTGCAGATTGCTTTTGTCGATCAGGAGCGGACGGCTTTGGGCGATGACAAGAGCCTGATCGAGGAGATTGGCCAGGGCGCAGCCGAAATCACTATCGGCAGCAGAGCGATCCCTATTCGCCAATACCTGTCGCAGTTTGGCTTCAAAGGTGCATCGCAACAGAAAAAGGCCAACGAGCTCTCCGGCGGCGAACGCAATCACTGTCTTCTGGCCACGGTGCTCAAAGTCGGCGGCAATCTCTTGCTCTTGGACGAACCAACCAATGATCTTGATGTCAACACCCTGCGCATGCTCGAAGAGGCCATTTTGGATTTCTCCGGCTGCGTGATGGTTATCAGTCATGATCGCTTTTTCCTCGATAGAATCTGCACCCATTTGTTGGTGTTTGAGGGTGAGGGGAAGGTGCGTTGGTACGAGGGTAATTTCTCGTCCTATCAGGAGTGGCGGGCCAAGAACCTCGGCGACCGCACGTTTGAGAACCGCCGCAGCCGCTACCGGACATTGGTTAAGGTCTAAGCCGGCCGACGACCTCGTCCCCGGGCGCCCTGCCCCTTGGGGCGTGGTCAAGTAGTCTACCCACAACCCCCGCCATAGGCCACAAGACACGCCTGGCGTGTACCGTCTGAGCCGTGCGGTACACCGATCTGTACCGTACGGTACACTTGCGATGGTCAGCCACCACTTACACGCCAGTGCCGCCCAGCGCGAATACGCTGTGGCACAGCCACATACCCCCAATAGAGGGACTTGTCCAGGACGACCGGCACGAAGTTTGTTGTATCTCCGGCTGTATCGAAGCAAGGAACCAAGCCATGAGCAAGAAACTACTACTTACAGCAACTATGATCGGTCTTTTGGCCCTCGGCACGGTGGCACTGGCTCAAAACTCAATGTCTGATGGGGTCAGGGCCTTGCTGGAACGCACTGATCAAGTCATCGAACAGGCTCAAGAAGTCATTAGTGCTTCCAATACTCCGGTGGCAGCCAACTCGCTGCAAACGGCCCTCGATTTGCAGGATAGAGCTTGGCGGCATTACCGCTCAGGTCCTGAGTCTTCGATGGAGTTGGCCGCCGCAAAACGTCTGACACTTCAAGCATTAGAAATCGCGCAGAAGGCGATCTCGAAGGGACGCGAAAACAACCAGAGCGAGAACAGCCTGCTGCAGAAACTCGAGCAGACGACAACTCTGGTGGAATCAGCCGAAGAGCTGGCCGGCAATCACGGCTCGGAAGTACGCAGTTCTGTCCTTGAGTCAATTCGCTCGACGCTCAATCGAGCCTGGGAGTTCTATTACAACGGTCAGTATCGGCCGGCTCTCAAGCTATGCAATCAGGTCCAGCAGACGGCTCGCAAGGTTATTAGCTCGGTTAACGGCGGTTCCCGGCAGCAGGCCCAGTTCGAGCGCCGGTCCGAATTTGTAATGAAAGACCTGGAGCGAGTCCAGGCTGCTATTGCCGACTGCAATTCCGAGCGTGCGCCGGCCCTGCTTGATCAGGCCTGGCAATCATACACCATGGCCACGCATTTGTACGATCAAGGCCGTTTTGAGGCCGCCCTCAAGGCTTTGCCGAAAGCTCGCAAGCTGGCTGAACAGGCGGCTCGCGAGTGTCGCGGTGGGCAGACTATCGAAGGACGGTTGGATCGACTGACTATTGAGGCCGATCGCATATCTGAGCAAGTGGGCGCCTCGGATGAACAAGGCCAGAAATTACTTGACTTGATTCAGGAACAACTCAAGTTAGCTGCTGATTACATTGAGGACGGCAACACCGCCTCGGCGACAGCAGCTCTTAGGGGCGCTGAGCTGACGTTGGGGCAGCTAAAGAGGCACCTGAAAGACAGTGGTATGTAGAAAACTGTTGCGTTTTGGGGCGTGGCGACGTCCTCACGCACTTTTTATATTAGCATCGTTACTTGGCATAATGGTCGGAGGCCCGAATCGCCAGCTTCGGGCCTCTGGTCTTTCTATGAGGGCCGGTCTTGGGTACGAGCTGCTTTCGCAGGAGTATTTCCTTGATTCGGCCGCAGTTACCGACACCGACTCCACTCTGACCAATTGGTCCCTCACCACCAATTACCTCGATGAACTCAAAGGCCAATTGACCGTTCGATATGTCGCTCCCAACAGCCGTCGATTCGAAACCGGCCTGAACTACGAGCAAACGAAAGAGTTCATTCGAGGCCGTCTGGATATCCGTCACCGTCTGGAGCTGGGCTCCCACCAGCTCGAGTGGCAGGGGGAGCTGGAGGCGCGCCAGCGCTACCGTGGTGAGGCGGCGTTCGGCGACTCCTACCTGCAGGGCTGGGCGCGCACCAAATGGACCATGCCGTTGTCCAGCACTCTCGATTGGCAAACCTTCGCAAAGCTAAACGCCGTTAGATTCAAAGACCCGGCCGACTATAACTACAATCATCGCCGTTTGACACTCAGGTCCGGTCTGCAGAAGATCTTCGATAATTTCTCCATGGCCGACGCCGCGGTTTATGTCACCCAGCGCCAGGTGCCCGATAGCTCATCCCTGAATTACCTGGCGATTGGCCTGGACTGGTCGCTTCTGGGGTTTTACACAGCCGGTGAAGTGGACTTTCTTGGGCTGATTGAATCCAAGAACTACGAACTGCCCGATGGTCGAGATGACCACTGGCGCCTGGATATTGATGGTCGCAATCGGGTCCGGGTTGCCGATCTTGTCTTTGCCAAACAGACAATTGAAGTCGAGATCATGCGCTACACCGGCGGCAGTTTTATCAACACCGACTACAGCCGGCTGGGGCTGGCGGCCCTGATTGGCCTGGACTGGAACAGCCTTGAAGTCGGCCTCGGACCCTCCTGCGAGTGGCTCAGACAGAACCCGGATACGACCTTGGATGCCGAGGATTACCTCGAGCTCGCCGCTCATGCCCAGATCGACTTGCTTTTGCCCGGATCGGCGCTGATCTCGCTTAATTCGGAATCAGGCCGCCGCAAACTGGAATTTCCCACTGACTTTCAGTCCAGCTTCTATTTCGAGCGGCTGAGCCTCATCGGTGATGTCAGCTTCTCGGAACACCTCGGCTACACCCTGCTCTTCTCGAGCGAGTGGGAATGGCATGATCGCGAGACCGACAACGCCACCCTGTATCTGCTCTCCACCAACCTCACCTGGACGTTCTAAAGGACGTTGTGAAGTACCGTGGCTGTCTGCCAAAGTGGCAGGTCGGCTGGAGACAAATGACCTCGGGCTGTGGCTCTCCCGCATTTCCCGCAGGCCGCCCCAGAGCAGGTTTGGCCGACTCAGCCGATCAACACGAACTTCTTGGCTAGGCCAATCTACGAGAGAGAAGTCTGGGCAAACGCTCCACATATCTTGAGGTAGTGAGGCCTCCGCAATAGTACGTAATTATCCGATTGAGCCGTCCGGCCGGCGCCTCGGATAGCTCAGCGGCAACGGGGAGTGAATCGGCCAGCCGGTGCTTACGAGAAATCGACGCGGCGATGATTCTACCGATCGAGATCCCCGCCCGTGGGCGTGTTGAAAAAGCCATAATCGCCCGGCGGCGTCAGGCGACTCGCGTGACGCCTGCTGCGTAATCAGATGGCCCTCAGGCGAGTCGCCTGAGGGCTCCCGTAATTCGAAGTTGTTCACCTGTGAAGTAGAGAAATTCTTTCAACATGCCCGTGCTTCCAGGACGCTTGTATTGAGCTTCGTCCGGCAGCAGGGGGACGAGCTCGTATCGCCACGTTGTCCGGCTTTGCCAGACCTCGCGCGCGGCTGCAAACCAATTGTCACCGTCTCGGCATTTGCTGTCGAGTCTGGTGCTGGGCTGGCCCGGATCTCGGTATGAAAGACAAGTGGCTTGGTGGTGGCTAGGCTTTGGTTGGTTGAGACTGTGTCTGGTTTTGACTATCTCGATCGGGCAGGTGGGGGCTGCTCCACAAGGTGTCCTCTGGATCCTCATTTGTGATACTTATCACATGGTGTGCCGAAATAGCGTCCCTGGTGACACATCATCTGATTTGCACCTGAAGTTGTCGGCAGGCGATCGACAGTTGTTTTGATTTGTGATACAATTCACAAGCAGGCCTGTTCTGAGGTTCCTCTTGCCTCGCGCTGTCAGGGGGAGCCCGGTTCCAATCCGCAGTTTCAGAGCGTCCAAAATCGCTGTTCACTCAACCTGCATGGTCTCTCCCGAGTAAAGTCTTGGTGGTAGCCGCGAACCTCTCGTCTGTGGCTGTTGGGGGGGGTTGCCGGGTCTGGTTGTCAACTGACCGGCGGGAGTGACGCAGGTTCGCTTGTGATTTTATTCACGATATTGATTATGTTTGTGGGTGGTTGGTTGGGAGGTGTTTGTGAATATTGTCACAATATT
>JBDRES010000058.1:0-19926 GCA_043819515.1 bacterium | reverse complement strand
GTGGGCATGGAATCGGTACTGCTGCCGATCATTGTTATCTGCGCCGCCATTTACACCGGGTATTCCTTCGCCGGTCTGTACGGCATCGGTATCGCCGGTGTCGGCATGCTGGGCACAATTGGTGTGACGATGTCGGTCGATGCCTACGGCCCAATCGCCGACAATGCCGGCGGCATCTCGGAAATGTCGGGCCTGGGTCCGGACGTTCGTAAGATCACCGATAAGTTGGATTCGCTTGGCAACACTACCGCTGCTATCGGCAAGGGCTTTGCGATCGGTTCGGCGGCGCTTACGGCGCTGGCCCTCTTTTCTGCATATTCAGCGGCTGTGGGCCTTGATAGCATTGATATCCTAAATGTTCGGGTGGTTATTGGCTTCTTTATGGGCGGTGTGCTGCCGTTCTTTGTGGCGGCCTTGACCATGACTGCTGTCGGCAAGGCAGCCCAGAAGATGGTTGAGGAAGTCCGTCGTCAGTTCCGCGAAATCAAGGGACTGATGGAAGGCAAGGCCAAGCCCGACACCAAACGATGCGTTGATATCGCTACCACGGGTGCTTTGCAGCAGATGGTGCTGCCGGGTCTGACGGCTATATGTGCGCCGATTATTATTGGTTACATTCTTGGTGCGGAAGCCCTGGGCGGCTTCCTGGCCGGGGCTACTATGTCAGGCGTTATGATGGCTCTGATGATGGCCAACGCCGGTGGTGCCTGGGATAATGCCAAGAAACTCATCGAGTCCGGCGCTCACGGCGGCAAGGGCTCAGATGCTCACAAGGCTGCCGTGGTTGGTGATACGGTGGGGGATCCCTTCAAAGATACCTCCGGTCCGGCCATGAATATCCTGATCAAACTGATGGCTATTGTTTCCTTGGTGGTTGGCGCGGCGCTATTCCGCTAGACCTGACACCTACTTAACAAAACGAGATTTATTGAAGACACCACTTGCTTCGGCAGGTGGTGTTTCCTTTTTTGTAGAACGGATCGAATAATCCGAACCCGGCTGCAGTATCCTACGTGAAATATAGACGTGAAACAAATGGCGGTGCGTTCCGTAATTGACGCTATGGAGAACAGAGGTGAGGTGACAGATGGATCAAGAATCGGTTTCCGCGACCGAAGTCGCACAGGAAAAGGACAGCGGGCTGTCCACTAGAGGGATCTGGGAAGTATTTCTAAAGCCGACCGCTTTTTTTGAGAAGCTCCGCACGCAACCTAAGGTGCTGGTGCCGTATTTGGCATTGGCCGTGGTGTGGGTGGTGACACTATTCCTAATGCAGGATCTGATCTGGGACTTCCAGAAGAACTCGCCGCAGTTTCAGGAACAGTTGCAGGGTCAGGCGCTATCCCCGCAAATTGAGCAATTCAGCAAGATCTCAATTCTGGTGGGTGGGACAATTGCGATGTTGCTGGTGCCTCTAATCGTCGCTGCCATGGCGCTGTTTTTTGGCAATTTCGTATTTGCCGGCAGGGCCAAATTCAAGACGTTGTTGTCGGTCTGTCTTTATGGTGAGATTCTGTATGCCATCGGATCATTGATCATAGCGCCCCTCATGTTGGCCAAAGGGAGCATTTTGGTGTCGCTCTCGGCCGCAGTGTTGGCGGTCGACCTGGGACCACAAAGCGCTATATATGTGGCCCTGTCAAAGATCAGTGTGTTTCATATCTGGGAAATCATCGTGGTTGGAATCGGTCTTGCGATCGCATATCAGTTTCCACGCAACAAAGGATACCTGTTGTCGGTCCTATCAATAGGATCGTTGCTACTCTTGCACGTGATACTTGTGGCCACTGGGATGGCGGCTGGTTAATAAGGAGCTCGTAAATGAAGATGTTACTGGTCAAGGCAATCGTAATTGGAATAGGCGGGCTGCTGTGTGGGTCGGCCCTGGCGGCCGAACTCACTCTGGATGATTGTATCGACCTGGCCCTCAAGAACCGTTATTCAATCATCGCCGCCCGAGGCAATGAGAGTGTTGCCAAGGCTGGGCGAACGGCCGCCCTGGGAGCGTTTTTGCCCAGAGTCAGCGCCAGTTATGATTGTTCGATGACCAAGCGTCGCGACGGCAAAGCCGAGCAGGATATCTTCACTCGGCGCGATACGATCTGGGTTTCTCAGACCAATGGCGATTCTCTGGCGTTCACGTTTGGATCCGAACCGGTCAAAACGGAATCCTCGTTTCCTGATCAGGACCTGACGAACAAGTCGTTATCCTTGTCGGCCAGTATGGATCTGTTTGATCTAAGCAATTTCCTCAATTATGCCGCCGTCAATGCCGACAAGGTCAAGGCTCACCTTGATGTGATTGCTTCGGAACAAGATCTGATCCTGAGTGTCAAAGTCTCATATTACGCCTATTTGGCCGCCTTCGAAAATGTCGACGTCCAGCGCGACGCGGTAGAGCGCAGCAAGGAACAACTGAAATTGATCGAATCAAGGTTCGAGTTGGGCTCAGCCGCTAAAACCGACGTCCTCAAGCAAAAGGTTCAGGTCGGTAATGATCGTCTGGCCCTGCTCTCGGCCGAGAACGCCGCCACCACCACTAAAGCGGATTTGGCTTTTACAATAGGCCTGGACCCTAATCATGAAATCGAGTTCCAGACTGCTCACACGCCGCGTCAATATGACGGAACTCTGGATGAGGCCGTCGATTTTGGGTTGACTCACAAGCCATCGCTTTTGTCGTCGGAGAAGTCGGCGGATGCGTCGAAACATCGACTGCGTGGCGCTAAATCCAGTTACTTGCCGACCCTGGGCGGCTTTGGGCGCATGACCTGGTCCGACGGCACTCAGGGTGACACCGTCACCTACAATTCGTCCAGTCGTTCGCTTACGTACGGCATTGGCGTCAGCTGGAATATCTTTGACGGGTTCTTTCGGGAGTATCAGCTCAGCCAGGCCAAAGTAGCTCGGAACAATAGTCTGGCGTGGTTGTCCGAATCCCGCAATCTGGTTGCCCTTAGCGTCAAGACGGCCTACCTGGACATTGACAAGACCCGTACGCAACAGCAGCTGGCGCAGGAAAATGTCGATGCTGCTACCGAAGATCTAAAGATCACCCAAGAGAAATATGACCTTGGCGCGGCCACGATCCTGGATTTGCTTAATGCTCAGGTGTCGTTGAAGACCGCCCAGGTGTCGTTGATAAGAGCCGGCTTTGATCACAATCTCGCTATAGCCAGACTCGAAAACGCGATGGGGAAAATGTAGAATACGAAAGACAGGCAGCGCCTGCGGTGCATTTGAGAGGAATGAGGATAGATGAGTAAAAAGAAACTGCTGTTGATAATCGGCGCGGTGGTTGTCGTGGCGGCCCTGGTCGTGGCCAATCTAACAATGAATACCACCAACGCCACCGAGGTTCAGTCCGATCGCGTATTGGCCAAGGATATCACCGAGACGGTCTCCGCCTCCGGTCGCATTCAGCCGCAGACCAAAGTTGATATCAAGTCCGAAGTCAATGGTGAGATTATCGCCCTGGGAGTCCGCGAAGGTGACCGCGTCGACGCCGGCACTCTGCTGGTCGTGCTTGATACGGTTCAGTTGAGCTCGGATGTCGATCAAGCCCGCTTTGCGGTGGCGGAGATCAACGCTCGTTTGGACGGCGCCAAGTCGATGCTGGACGAGGCCCAGGAGGAGTACGATCGCGAGACCAGGCTCATGGAGCGTGACCACTCATCTGAGGTGAAGCTGAAGGCGGCCAAGTACCGCTACCAGAATTCAAAGGCCTCGTATGAGGCCATGCAGGCTCAGGCCAAACAATCTCAGGCACGGCTGGCGCAGCAGCTCGATTATCTGGCCAAGGCAAAGATCGTCGCCCCGATGACCGGTATTGTGACGCTGCTGGATTGCGAGGTGGGCGAGATTGCGGCGGCTCAGTCGATGTATTCGCAGGGGCGGACGTTGATGACCATCGCCAACCTGGATGTTTTTGAAGTCGAAGTCGAGGTCGACGAGACCGAGATCAATAAAGTGAATGTTGGCCAGGCGGTCAAAATCGAAGTTGATGCCTTCCCCGATACGGTCTTTGCCGGCAATGTCGTCGAAGTAGGCAATACGGCCATTTCAAGCGTCGGCCAGGAGCAAGGGACTAACTTCCGAGTCAAAGTCATCTTCGAGGACCCGCGTGTCAAATTGCGGCCGGGGATGTCGGCTACGGTTGACATCACTTCGGATGAGCGGCTGGATGTGTTGACGGTTCCTTACAGCGCCGTCGTCATGCGTTCCTTTGATGTCGATTCGTTGGCTGATGCACGTCGTGGGGAAAACGCCGCCGAATCCAGCAGTGTCGTTGGCGAGGTTCACGCCGCCGAGGCCGACGACAGCACCAAAATTATTGGCGAGGATGAATCCGAACGGGAGGAACTCAAGGGTGTCTTTGTGATCCGGGATGGAGTGGCGCGGTTTGTTGAAATCGAAACCGGCATTGCCGACCAGAAGCGGATCGAAATCACCAGCGGCTTGAACGCCGAGGACACTGTGATTTCCGGACCCTACCGAGTTCTGCGCACGATCAAAGATGGCGACGAGGTCAAGCCCGAACTCAAAAATGGAGACAAGGACTGATCATGGCCTTGATCGAGACCAAGAATCTCTGGAAAACCTATAAGATGGGTTCGGAAGAAGTGCATGCGCTTCGCGGGGTGGACATTGATATCGAAAAGGGCGAATATGTGGCTATCATGGGTCCGTCCGGATCCGGCAAGTCGACCCTGATGAACCTCATCGGTTGTCTGGATACTCCCACCAAGGGGGAGTACCATCTCAACGGCAAGCTGGCCAGCGCCATGAACGACGATGAGCTGGCCGGTATTCGCAATCGTGAGATCGGCTTCGTATTTCAGACATTCAATCTGCTGCCGCGCGCCACGGCGCTCCACAACGTTGAATTGCCGTTGATATACAATGGTAGCTCGGCGGTTGAGCGTCGCGCCATGGCCGAAGAGGCTCTCGCCCATGTCGAGCTTAAGGATCGTATGTTTCATAAGCCGTCGGAGTTGTCCGGAGGTCAGCGCCAGCGAGTGGCCATAGCGAGAGCGCTGGTCAACAAGCCGTCGCTGATTCTGGCCGACGAGCCGACCGGTAATCTGGATAGTAAGACCTCGCTGGATATCATGAAACTCCTTGAGGACCTCCATCGCCAGGGCAACACCATCATCATCGTAACCCACGAAGCAGACATCGCGCGGCGAGCGCGTCGAGTGCTCTCGATCCTGGACGGTCAGATCGCGAGCGATGTGGCGGTGTCGCCCGAGGGCGCAGCAGTGAGTAGGTCATGATAGTCGGATCCCTTCTAAACCTGTCCTTTGGAGCCCTGTGGGCGAACAAGCTGCGTAGCGGCCTGACCTTCCTGGGTGTGGTGGTCGGGTTTACCTCGGTAATGACCATCATTTCGGCTCTGGAGGGGATGATGGGGGCTATCGAAGCCGATCTGGCGAGACTGGGTCCCAGCACCTTTGTGGTGCAAAAGTGGGGCATGGCCACTACTCACGATCAGGCTCTGGAGATGATGAAGCGCAAGGAATTGGCCCTGGAGACGGGCAAGCTGATCGAGGATGGCTGCGACCTGGTCGAGGCCGTATCGTATCGCTGCGGTGCCAATGCCAGGGTCAAGCACGGGGACCGTGACCTTCGGGATGTTCGAATTGGTGGCAACACCTACAACCACATCGCCATCGTTGACATGGAAGTTGCTCAAGGTCGCTATCATTCGCGTGAGGATGATCTCCATCGTCGACGGGTAGCTTTTATCGGGGACTTTATTCGCGAGGAGCTTTACGGAGGCTTGGATCCGATTGGCAAAGAGCTTCGCATTGATGGCGTCACTTACACTGTTATCGGTGTCGCCAAGAAGCGGGGCTCGATGTTTGGTAACAACGAAGATAAATTCATCACTATTCCGTTTTCAACTCACGTGCGGCAGTTTGGACATCCGGGGGATAGACTGGCCTTCTTTGTGAAAGCACTATCGGTTGAACGCCTGCAGGATGCCCAGGATCAGGTACGCATGGTCCTGCGCTCTTACCGTCACGTCCCCTATAACAAGGATGACGATTTCTCGATGTTGACAGCCGACAACATTCTGGAAGTCCTTAACAGCATTACGAAAGTCTTCCGGTTGGGGCTGATCGGTATATCATCGATCTCGGTAGTTGTAGGCGGTATTGTGGTCATGAACATCATGATGGTGGCCGTGACCGAGCGAACGCGCGAGATCGGAATCCGCAAATCAGTAGGTGCTCGTCAACGACATATCCTGTTGCAGTTCCTCTTTGAGGCATTGCTTACAACCCTCTCGGGAGGTGTGGTCGGCATTGTGGCCGGCTTCCTGCTGGCGAAAATGCTGGTCGGCATGATAGATATGGACATTTCGCCGTCGACTCTGGCTATCACTGTCGGGCTGGCGATCTCGACCGGAATAGGCTTGATTTTTGGCATTTATCCAGCCATGAAGGCCGCCCGACTGGACCCTATCAAGGCCCTTAGTTACGAGTAAAATGTATGCTATTGATGACTACTGAACTCAGAGAAGCAATCTTGATGGCTCTCTCATCGCTGCGAGCCAATAAATTGCGGTCGTTTCTCACTATTCTGGGGGTCATGATAGGGGTTAGTTCGGTGATTGGGCTGGCCTCAATCATCAACGGTCTCAACGGGGCCATGGAGAACGAGATCGAGAACCTGGGCTCGGCTACTATTATCGATATTGATCGTTATGCACCCGATACCGACTGGGATGACTTGACCGATGAAGAGCGCAACTGGCCGTTCATGAGTACCGGTGAGGCAGAGGCCATCGCCCAGAACTGTCCCTCGGTGGATGGCGTCGCGCCCATGAATCACGGTTGGGAGCCGGGAGGAAATGTCGTCAAATACCGCAATCGCAAAGCTGAGGACGTGCGGTGGTTCGGCACCTGGCCCGATTTTATGAAGGTCAAAAATCGTGCCATGAAGGAGGGGCGCTTCCTAAGCAAAATCGACGTCGATCAGCGAGCTCACGTGTGTGTTCTGGGGGTGTCGACAGCGGAGGCGCTGTTTGAAAACGAGCCGGCGGTCGGCAAGGAAGTCCGCCTCAATAGCGTTCGCTTCACGGTGGTTGGCGTTTTGACCAAGGTCGAGTCGCAATTCAACAGCTCATGGGAAAACAACCTGGTTACCATCCCACTCTCCACTTACGAGAAACTGCATCCGGAAGATGAGGCCTTGAGCCTGGCCGCCCGCGCTACCAGTCTTGACAAGCTGGATGCGGCCATGGAGGAGATAACCGGTACGTTGCGTGTGTTTAGGCGGGTGCCGTTCAACAAGGAGAACAATTTCTATCTCTCAACTCAGGAGATGTTCAAGGATCAGATCAATAACATCACCGAGTACATTTACCTGGCCATGATTATCATCACCTCGGTCGGGCTGATGGTCGGCGGCATCGGCGTAATGAACATCATGCTTGTCTCGGTCACGGAGCGGACGAGAGAGATTGGCGTGCGCAAAGCAATCGGAGCCAAGAGAATCAACATCATCATGCAGTTTTTGACCGAGGCAATGACGTTATCCGGGGCGGGGGGGATAATCGGCATCCTGTTTGGAATCCTGGCCGGGTTGGGGATCAACGCCGCCCTGAGCTTTCCGATGTCGATTTCGCTATATTGGATTGTGGTCGGCTTTGCTGTTTCCGTGTCGGTGGGCCTGGTTTCCGGGGTGTATCCTGCGGTTAAGGCGGCCCGGCTGGATCCAATCGAGGCTTTGCGCTACGAGTAAGCCGTCAACAGCCTACCTCTTCGTAGTAATCTCACCATCTATATCGGATTCCGATTGCGCCGCTCTGAACAAATCGGTTTATTGGAACGTCTCTGGTTGATAACCGGTTGAAACAGTAGATGATGGGCGTTATTCGAAAAACAGCAACAGTCGTTTGCCTCTTGTTCCTGGGCCTGACCGGCGGGCTAAGAGCGCAAATGAATGCAGTGGATAATGATGCCGTCCCGACCTACCCGGCGGTCATGACCGACTACGCTTCATTTTACGATACGGACTCAGGGTTGATCCGTCTCGAAGTATACTGGCAGCTTTACAATACCGCCCTCACGTTTGTGCCGGATGCCGGTCACTTCAGCGCCGGTTTTGATGTTACTATTCGTGTCAGAGATCAGAGCGGTCGCCAAGTTAAAGTCTACCAGCGTGACAAGGCCATTGCTGTCGAGAGCGCTGCCAGAGCCGCTTCGGAACGTGATTTCCGAACTAATCAGACCGGCTTCCTTCTCCCCGAGGGCAAATATGATGTTGAGTTCACGCTTCGCGACCTAAACTCGGAGCGGTCCTATCACCGGAAGTTCGAAGTCAAGCTCAAGGACCCACTGCGCAAGTACCCTACTCTATCAGATATCGAATTGGTCAACGCCGCGGCCCAAGACGACCAGAGCGACGGCCCGTTTTCCAAGGGTAACCTGGCCATAATACCCTCGTTGACCGGTGAGTACGGCTCCAGCCAGAACGATCGTCTGCGCTACTACATCGAGATTTACCAGGGTTCGGAGTCGGTCGACGAGGTTCTGGTCGTGAGCGCAATCCGTCGCCAGTGGGGTGGCCTGGCGTACCGGGATAGTCTCACCGCTGAGCTGACCGAACCGGTGACGCGTCAGCTTCGTGAGATCACGCTCGATCAGCTGGCGCCGGGTGCCTATGAGTTGGAGATTAGTCTGGTGGGACGTCGCCAGAAAAAGCTGTCCGAGAAGAAAGCGACGTTTTTTGTAGAGTGGAGCACCGAGGCGTTGGTGCGTGATGACTATAATGCCGGCCTGGACTTGCTGTCGTTGATCGCCAAGCCGGGTCAACTGGACGGTCTGGATAAGCTTGAGTCTCACGAGGAGCGCAAGGCGGCTGTCGAAGCCTTCTGGAAGAGTTGGGACCCGACTCCGGGTACGCCGGAGAATGAGGTCAGGCAGGAGTTCTTTCATCGCGTCAAGACTGCCAATCGCAGTTATGCTTTTATGCGAACGCCGGGCTGGCGTACCGATCGCGGCCGCGTATTCATAAAGCACGGCGAGCCGGATGAGCTCGATGATTTCCCCATGGCCCTGGACTCCTATCCCTATCAGGAATGGCACTATCATCGCAGCAGCACTTATTTGCGGTTTACTTTTGTAGACGAGAACGGAGACGGTGACTATCGTCTGATATATCCGTATGACGGCCTGAATCTGGTTCCCGATTTTTAGAGGAGGTTACGGGGACAATATGAAACGAACGATATTATTGAGCCTGCTTGGTCTGGTCGTATTAGCCTGGACATCGGCAGCACAACGGCGTGAGTCTCTGACTCTATATGCCGGTGTAACGCAGTATCCCAACCCGGAGTTTGATACGGTGGTGATGCTGGATTTTCCATTTTCACTCAATCAGTCCGAGTTTGAGTTCTTTAAGGCGGATTCCAGTAGCGACGTTATGGAAGCCAGGGCCTATGTCCGAGTGGAACTGATCGGTTCCGGGGGAATCGCCGTTGACTCCAGCGCCACCTATTTCACCCTCAGGGCGATCGATACGACCCAGGCTGCGCTGAGGGGTTTGCGAGTGTTTGATCGCCTGTCGCTTTTTGCGCGACCCGGCACTTACTCCGCCCGTCTGATAGCAATTGATGTGGCCGGCAAAAAGCAGGGGGAGGTTTTCATCGGACAGATTCATGTCCAGTCCGGATCGGAAGGTTTGGGGCTAAGCCAATTGCAACCGGCGTATCGCATACGAAAGGTTGAGGATCAGTCGGTAAATCAACGGCTGGTGCGAAACGGTTTGGAGGTCATCCCCAATCCCATGTCTATCTTCGATGACGCTGATTCCGTAGCCCGTTTCTATGGTGAGGGCTATAATCTGCAGGCTCTTAGATCAGCCGAGGAGTATTTGATGTCGCTCGAGATTCTGGGCGCCGACAGCCTGCCGATACATATGCTCGGTTCTCGGCTCGTAGCCCGGCCGGGCAATTCGTGTGTCATTGCCGAGCGCATCGACATTTCCGGTTTGGCCGTGGGTCTGTACTTCTTCAAGGTGACTATCGGCGATGTTGGCGGCCCGGCGGCAGCCAGCCGGTTGGCGCCGTTCCGGATTGTCTCACCTCAGGAGTTACTGGCGGCGTCGCGGCGGCAGCAGGAGACATTCGATCCCTACGATACGCTATCGCTGGATATGAAAACTCGGCTGGTGGCATACATGCTGAGTCCCGCTCAGCGCGCCAGCCTAGATAAGCTCACCGACCGTGGCAAGTTGAGTTACCTCGAACAGTACTGGGCCGAGCAGGATCCCGATCCATCCACCATGGTAAATGAAAGCCGAATCGATATCATGCGTCGCTTTGAGTTCGCTAACCGCGAATTCTCTACCAACGCTGAGAAGAGTGATGGTTGGTGGACTGACAGGGGTCGGATATACCTGACGCGGGGGAAGTATGACCGCATCGATGATCGCGAAGCGCCGCTCCTGGAGGAGGCCTTTCAGATATGGTACTACGATGAGCTAAAACAGGGGCGGTATTACATATTCCAGGATCGCGAAGGTGACGATGACTACCGCCTGGTACATTCCAATGACCCGGCGGAGGTGTTCAGTCGCGACTGGGAGGATCGTATCAACCAGGGCGAGATTGAACTCGCTCGCTAGCCGCCTTTCCGCGAGTAGCCGGACAAACAGAAAAGCCGTCGGCTTCCCATCTGAAGCCGGCGGCTCTTTTGCAGATATGTTGGTTCGGGGCAGTCGGGCCTTTACCCTTTTCCCTGGTCCTTCTTGACTTCAGTAATGCTCGTGCCGGGAGTACGCATCGAGCGTTTGACCGGCACCGTAAAGCGGGAGTGCTCATCGTCACTCAGCTCGAACGTGAAGGATTTCTCAAACGATTCCTCCATGGCCGAATCACGCAGGGTGATGCGGCCCTTTCCGGACTGGCCGGGTTCAAGGCGCTCGGGCAATTCGATCTTCATCAAGTCGACGGGGGCCGCAATCAGCGTAACCTCTAAAGGTACATCGGAGACGTTGGTAATCTCGAATTCCTTCTCCTGGACCTTCTTTTCGCTAAACTGAGACATGTCGAGCTTATAGGGATCAACGATGGCTGGGTAGGTGGAATCAGGCCGAGCCACCACGTTGGTTTCGATGGTCACCGTCTTGTCCGGAGGACCCTCGTTGGTAGTAATGCGAGGATTCTTCTTCATAAGACGTGAGTAGGTTTTGGTACTGAAGATGATCTCAAGTCGAGTGCTGTCACCGACAGCAAGCACATTGCTTTCCAGCGGTGCTTGGGTGCATCCTCAGCCGGGCTTCACGTTGAGAATCCTCAACGTGTCGTCACCGGTCGACTTCAACCAGAAGACATGGCTTACTTTTGAGTTCTGCGGAGCGAAGCCGAAGTTGAAATGCG
Organism: bacterium; assembly: GCA_043819515.1. GTDB lineage: Bacteria > Zixibacteria > MSB-5A5 > GN15 > FEB-12 > DAOSXA01. The sequence continues at coordinate 8,534 of JBDRES010000058.1, read as the reverse complement.
GCTCGTCAACAGTCATGCGTGGGGCCGCCGTCACTGAGCCGATCAAGAGCAGGCCAACCACCAGCGTCAAGGCAAACAAACCTCTGAGTTTCATGATCTGCACATTCCCTTTTGACATATGTTTGTTACTCTCATACTGATTTCCGCTATCTTCTACTGCATCAGAAGAATCTTCTTCGGATCGGTATTGACAATCGGCTGTCATCATCGCCAACGGCCTGTATCGTAATGGACGACTTGAATTCGGACTCGGAGTATTCCGGTTTGACCCTGATAAAGCCGCGTGCCGACTGTCCGGCCGGGATCGTATCCGGCACGTAATAATCACACTCTTCGACCGGATAGCTCAAAATCTGTAATATCATGTCCTCTGACGAGGTATTATCCACCCTGAATTCAAGGCTGTCGAGGTCGATTGTCTGTGTCCGGGACAACTCGAATTTGTATGGGCTCACCCGAATCGGCCTTGCCGAGTCCGGATGCTGCATGGCCGTGCCCGTCAGTGACATCCGCGTGGGGGAGAGGTCGCTGTCGTAGTGGATCTTGGGATAGCGCCCGATCTTCCCTACTCGTCGTTCGATGTCCCACCAAACAACGGCCGGCATGCTGTCGCCCGGCGCCAACCAGTCCTTCTCCAGAGGCATGATGGTGCAAGTGCACCCGGTCACGACCTTCTCTATACGGAGCGTGTCGCTGCCGGTGGAATGCATCCAGAACTGATGTCTTACGGTCGAGTTTTGAGGCACTTTTCCAAACTCGAATTCTCTGTCGGCAATAGTCAGGGCCTGGTCGGCCAGACATGTACCGGCGATTAACGTTACCATTACGACTATGACGCTTCTAATCATCATTTGGTTATATACCTTGCCGTGAAGCTCGTTCCTTATTTGCCCCAATAATATGGCCGGCGTTCCTTTGTGTCAATACTCTCGTGGCGTGTATCCGACTGTATGCCAACAGATTTGCCGTCATCTCATGTTCCAGACCAGGCGGTCGAAACAGTTAAACATCAAATATTTTTCCCGGGTTGAGGATCCCCAATGGGTCCCACTGCCGTTTTATCGCCCTCATCAGCTCCACCGAATGACCATGTTCCAGCGCAAAGAGATTTTTGTGTCCCAGGCCGATACCGTGCTCACCTGAGATTGTACCCTCCAGTGCGATAGTCTTCTCAATAATCTCATTGCTCATTTTCAGGGCTAACTGCCACTGACTCGGATTGGACTGATCGGCCAGGATCAAGGCGTGCAGAAGGCCCATTCCGACATGCCCGAAGGCGTGGGTGGTTAGCTTGTATTTAGTACCCAGTTCATGGCAGTAGGCGACCATCTCCGGCAGGCAGGAAATAGGGAAGGCCACGTCGTTGCGGACGATGCTGCACCCGGGCTTTCGATGCTTGACGGCGTCGGTGGCCCAGTGCCGGATCTCCCACGGCCTCAGACCATCAGCCAGTCGCAGCGGCCGACCACCATGTTCTCGGCAGATTTCTGAGGCCAGTTCGTTGTTGGCAGTCAGGGTGGCCTCGGGTCCGTGGAACTCCAAAAACAACGACGGCGATTCGTCAAGGCCGTAGTCTTTCAAGAGATTCAACGCTTGTATAATGGCCCTGTCAAAAAACTCCACGGCCGCCACATCCAGCCCGTAACGGGCCATATCGGAGACAGCCCTGGCTGCCCTGATGTCGTCGTCAAAGCTGTATGCGGCCTGAAGTCGTCCTTCAGGTAGGCCTGCTAACCGCAATGTTATCTTGGAGATAACGCACAGCGTCCCTTCAGAGCCGCAGACCAGATCAACCAGGTTATAGCCGCTTGATCGCTTTACCGCACGGCTGCCCAGAGTCATGATCTCCCCGCTCCCGGTGACAATCTCCAGCCTGAGGACATAGTCCCGGGTGCCGCCGTACTTGACCGAGTAGATGCCGCTGGCGTTGGTGGATACCATCCCGCCGACGGTGGCGATATCGCCCGAGCCGCCCGGTGAGGGCGGGAAAAAGAGTCCGTGTGACTTGAGTTGGGCGTTCAGATCGTCATAGACGATGCCGGGCTCTACCATCACCTGCAGGTCGTCCGGCCAAATCTGGACGACCCGATTCATACGGCTTAAGTCGAGTACGATACCACTAGCCGATGGTATCGTCGATCCTTCCAGAGCGCTGCCGGCGCCGCGGGATGTAATCGGGACAGACATGTCCGCGCACAAGCGGACGACTTTTTGTATCTCCCGGGTTGTGAGCGCCCAGACCACCGCCAGGGGAGCAATGCCGGGGAGAGTGGATTCATCGTGGGAGGCAACCGCAAGCTGATCGGGGTGATCGGATATCTGGTCGTCCGGCAGTACTTCCTGTAGGCGCGCAACTATACTCATTACCAATACCTGCTCGCGCTTACAGTCGGCGCAGGGCCAGGAAGAACGGCTCCCAGTAGGGCACAATCACCGGCTTCTGCTTCAGTTTGTCGCGATCTTCGGCCGAGAGCAGCTCCTGATCGATGACCACCATCAGCACGTATTCACTGAACCACTCGTCATACATAGTCCATTTGCCGCCGTCACCCGGTTTGGTCCCCCAGCTGTTTTCAACCCGCCACTTGTGCGGAACACCCGCATCGGTGGTGTCCATGCCCATCAGAACCATGGCATGGTTAGGTGATATGTCGTGGTAATCGATGCGGTCCTTCTTGGCCAAATCGAAGTCTACATCAAAAGTCGTCTCGTAGCTGTAAATGCCGTCCATGAATATCCCCGAGTCGCCCAGATTCTGTTGTCCGACATCACAGGCGAACCAGACTATCTGGCTGTCCAGAAGGGATTGCTTGGCGTAGTGTTTCAGACGCTCGACCGGCATATTCAGGACCTGCATCTCGGGTGAGCCATGAACATTTCGACCACCCTCCATCTGATACAATCTGCCATACTCGATAGCAGGGTTGTCGCAGATGGCGACATATTCCTTCATGTATGGTGACAGATACTTGTCGTAAAAAGACCGTGGAGTGTGCTGTTCAATTATGTCATGCGCTTTGGGCTTGTCTTTATCCTTATCCTTATCCTTATCCTTATCCTTGTCCTTGTCCTTGTCATTGTCTTCATCCTCCGTGGCCTCAGCCTTGGTCGAATCGGACTTGGAGGAATCCTCCGGCTTGAACTCGTAGCGGAAACTGAACTCATCGGGCGGCTGGCCGTAGGCCAAGACCAGCATCTTATAGATCTCACTCAAGAGTTCTTCCTTACGTTTTCTGATCTCCTTTTCGCCGGCACCATCAGCATGCATCTGTCTGAGCGTGGCTGCATCTTTCCGTAGCAAGGTGCTGACCAGATCATTGAACCGGCCGGTGCTGATGGACTGTTTCGTTTCCGGCATCGCCTCCAGGGGGACCGCACCATATTTCTTGAGCAGGTCGGTGACATAGTGCCACCAGCCGCCGTCGCCAAAGGGCGACTCCAAAACGATCTGCATGGTCCAGGTGTGCATGGCGCTGTCGCGATACTTGATTATATCTTCCAAAAAACAATTGGCCTTCTCCAGTTTGTCGTAGAAGGTCAGATAAGGCTGGGAGACTTCAAAAGCGTCGGTTTTTAGATCGGCCATGACCTTCGGCGCCAGCACATTGAGACCGGCAAACAGCCAGCAACGACCGGAGCCGGCCTGGTTGGTAATGCCGTTGGACTTAAGTTCGTAATTGAACCGATCATTGTGCTCTAAGAACTTGCCGCGATCGAAAGAGAGGTCCTTGATCGAATTATTGGTCAGAGCGTTTAGCCTGAGCCGGAGGGTCGGCTCAGATTCAACAGCCTGACGGTACTCTTTGAGAAGATCTTGGGTGAGCGTTCCTGTTGCCGACCAAGTGGCAGCCGCCAGGATCATAAGTGAGAATAATACGAGCAGCGGGCGAGGCATGCATGTCTCCTTGTTTGGACCGCGTCGAACGCGGCTGAATTGACTCAAATACAGGAGCCAATTTAACATATTTATCGAGCCTCAGTTAGTGGAAATTGTGGGCCGAAGAAAGAGCCAAAAGGAATTAGTCCGATTTCTTCTTTGTCAGCCGAGATGACTATTACCGACGACCGCAGTCATTCACAAAGCCGGTCTGATGAGGCGAGCCGACGCGCACCGCGCGCGTGACCGGAACGGTTATCCGGGACCTGGCGGCATCGCTGAGTTCGAATGTGAAGGACTTTTCAAACGACCATTCAGGGGCGCTGCCAAGGAGGTTTACAAAAATCGTATCTGACTGTCCCGGCTTCAGGTTTGCCGGCAGATTGACTTGCATCAGCTCCGATGGACAGGCGATCATCTCCAGGAACACCGAGTGATTGAGTCTGTTGGTGATGACTATCTCCCCCTGGAGCACATCCAGGGAGTCGCTGAAGCGCGACAGGTTCAGCTTGTGGGGGGCCAGGAGCAATGGGTACTCCGCCCCGGGGTTGCTGCAGACCATGGTGCCAATCCTGACGACAGCGTCCTCGGGACCTTCATTGGTGGTGAGTTTAGGAGCTTTCTGGATGTATCTTCGATAGGATTTGGTGCTGAAGATAATCTCAAGCCGGGCGCTGTCACCGACAGCAAGCACCTCTTTGTCAAGCGGTGCCGAGGTGCAGCCTCAGCCAGGTCTGACACTGAGGATCCTGAGAGTATCCGTCCCGGTCGAATGCAGCCAAAACACATGGCTGACCTTGCTGTTTTGCGGCGCGTAACCGAAATCGAAGGAAGATTGGGGGATTGTCAGCTTGGGACCGGAGTCTGTAATAGTATCCCCGGGATTCTGATCAGCAAACGGATTGCTGTCGTCGGCACAGGCGAGCACCAACGTCAGAGCGGAGAGAACCAGTAGGGGCGCAAGCCGATTTTGGAGCATGGGAGCACCTTTTCGATTCCAATAGTCACTACATCATAGCCCCGAATGCCTGTTTTGTCAATGCCGGTGCCGGTCAATCTGGCACGGTGGGGCGCTTTGGCATCATCAAAAAAAACTTTTGCCCCCGCCGTCAACGCCTATATTGGCCTTCGTCAGGACTATACATATGAGCAACAAGCAGAAATCAAACAAAGTGAAGCCGCAACTGCTGAAGGGCTTCAGGGACTGCGCTCCTGCCGAGCAGATCGCATACGAAAAGATGCTCGGCACGATCCGCCGCTCCTTTGAGCTGATGGGCTTCCTGCCATACCGGACGGCTACCGTCGAGGCTGCCGAGATACTCCTGGGTCCCCACTATACTCAGGACTCGCTGTCCGAGCTGTTTGGCTTCACCGGTCCCGAAGACACCGACATGTCGTTGCGCTACGAGATGACGTTATCGCTGGCGCGTTTCGTGGCGGCCAACCCTGACCTGCCGTTGCCATTCCGTGGCTACCAGCATGGCAGTGTTTTCCGAGTCGACAAACCGGGGCCGGGGCGCTTCAGGGAATTTACACAGTGCGACCTCGACATTGTCGGCACCAGCAACATGCTGGCCGATGCTGAAGTCATTGCCGCCATGGTGACTACCTTCGAGAATCTGGGTATCGAGCGGTTCAAGGTGCGTTTCTCCAATCGGAAGATTCTCAACGGTCTGATATCCATGGCCGGGATTCCCGAGGGGCAAGGACCGGATGTCATGCGAGTGATCGATAAGCTCGAAAAGCAAGGTCGTCGGGCGGTGATTGAGGAACTGGGACCGGGGCGGACCGACAAATCCGGCGATCAGATCCCCGGTGTGAATCTGGCGCATGAGCATATTGGCGCGATTGAGAAATTCCTCGACATCGCTGAGAATGCCGGCAGTTCATCACTTGATGACGTCGAAGTCCTTCTGGGCGGCGCCACTGTGTCTGCCGAGGGGATAGCCGAACTGCGTCAGATTCGTTCCCACCTGGACGCCATGGCTATTGATAGTAGCAAACTCGAGATCGATCTTACTATCGTCCGCGGTCTGGGTTATTACACCGGGCCGGTGTTTGAGACCATCCTGCTCGATTTGCCCGAATACGGCGCCGTGTTCTCAGGCGGTCGGTACGATAACCTTGTGGATCGGTTCCTCAATCGATCCTTGCCGGCGGTGGGATCGTCGGTCGGTCCCGATCGACTTCTGGCGGCATTGTTTGCGCTGAAGGCATTGAAGCCGTCCGGAGCCACCGCTCAGGTACTGGTTACGGTTATGGATCGTGACCGGCTGCCTGATTACCTGACCATATTGCGGGATCTGCGCCGGGCCGGGATCCGAGCCGAAATATACTCAGGTGATACCCGCAATATCACCAAGCAGATCAAGTATGCTGACAAGGTCGGCATTCCCCTGGCCGTGATTGCCGGATCGGATGAGTTTGCTGCCGGGCAGATAACTATCAAAAACCTGGCTCTCGGGAGAGAGAAAGCTCAGCAAACGACTGATCGGGCCGAATGGCTCAAGGCTGAGGATATACAGTACACTATATCGCAAACGGACTTGGTTGAGTTCGTCAGGAAGCAACTGGACTCTGACAATGGCAAGTGATTTTGTCTACGCCGGGATTGACATCGGCGGCACCAATATCAAGTTTGGACTCTTTGACTCCAGCGGCAAGATACTCCATCGGGAGCAGCGGCAAACGCTGGCCGAAAAAGGCCCGCTACCGTTGATGCATCTGGTGACCAACATCGCCGAGCGGCTGTTGTTTTTTGCGGCTGATGAAGATCTGACGGTCAAGCATTTGGGGGTCGGCACTCCCGGTGCGGTTGATTTTGCTTCGGGGCGGGTCATCGGGCCGTGCCCGAATATTCCGGGTTGGCAGGGGATGGATATCGGTCGCAATCTCAAAGACAGACTGAATATGCCCGTGTTCGTGGACAACGACGCCAACGCCATGGCTCTCGCGGAGTGTCGTTTTGGGTCCGCGGCGGGGGCCAAGACAGTGTTGTGCGCGACGGTTGGGACAGGTGTCGGCGGCGGGCTGGTCTTTGACGGCCATATCTGGCGGGGGGCGCATAGCGCCGCCGGCGAACTGGGGCACATGCCGATCAATTTTGACGGACCCAAGTGTGGCTGTGGTCAGAACGGTTGTTTGGAGGCTTATTGCTCTTCCAAGGCGATAATGACGCGGCTTCAGAAGAAGCTCGGCCAAGGACTCACTCCGGCCTTCGAAAAGCTACTCGATGGGCCGGACGACAAGCTGACGGTCAAAAAGCTGTTTGCGGCCCAGGCCAAAGGGGACGAGGTCGCTATTGAAGTCATCGAAGAAACCGCTCGTTACCTGGCTATCGGCCTGGCCGGGGTGGTGAATCTGCTGAATCCGGACACGGTTGTTATCGGTGGCGGCGTTGCTGACGGCGGCGGAGGGTTTGTCGAGATAGTTGCCTCAGAAATCAGGAAACGAGCCTTCGCATCGGCCGTAGAAGAACTACGAGTGGTGCGAGCCGGTTTGGGTAATAACGCCGGCTTTGTGGGGGCCGGACTTTTGGGCGACGATACAATTTAGGAGATAGCCGAGATGGATTTTTCCAAAGACCAACGCCCCCTGACTTTCAAGCTGGTGCTCTGGTACGGCCATATCTTTGCCACTATGTTTATCCTGTATGGCGGCATCAATATCATCCTGGCCTTCATGGATCACAACTACGACGGCATCGAGCAGCCGATCGGTTTTTTGTTTGTTGGGCTGGCCCTGATCATCCCGGCGGCTGCCTACAAAGAGCGCAAACCGTGGGGTTTCTGGGGGCTGGTGGTTATTAATGCGCTGGTGGTTTTGCTGGCTTTAGTGGGCTACGCCAACCTGTACAATCTCGTCCCGCTGGTGTTATCCGGGGTGGCGCTAGTGCTGCTGTTCCATTCGGACACCAAAAAGTATTTGTACCAGCGCGGCTAATTTCGTGGTTGACTTCGACCGAAAACTTAATAGATTGGCTGCTCGGCAGTAGCCGAACCGAAACCGGTCCATGGGCTTGGCTCGGACGGGTGACGGCCTTGACAACATAGATCGATATTTGTTGGCGCCCTAGCTCAGTTGGTAGAGCAACGGACTGAAAATCCGTGTGTCCGCAGTTCAACTCTGCGGGGCGCCACTTTTTTTATGCCCCTTGAATCACAGCAACTTAGCTCTGTAGCAAACACTTACGCGGACGGATGAAAGCGCAGGTTCGACTAACGTTGGGGTCCCTGCTTTGCCGCAAACTGCCGTATTTTGCCGAAATATGGCCCACCAGGGCCAAATTTTAGGCCAAAGTTGGCCAGAGTTCTGGGTAAAGTAGGGCGGGGTGTCTACTATTGTCATCCTGGCGAAGGCCAGGATCCAGCCAACTCGCGCGGGGCGGCCGCGCACATGAAAGCAGACCGCATCGGATGGAGGAAGTTCGAATCTGACCGCACGGCAAGCCGCGGGGCACCGGGGCTGGATGATTGATGTCGAAACCCCAAGGGAGTATCGACCTATCTCGACTCCCTTGAACTAAGCCATCCTCCCTAACGCTGCCATCCCCGCTTCTCTCGTTATTCCCGTTAATTTGTCATCCTGGCGAAGGCCAGGATCCAGCCAACTCGCGCGGGGCGGCCGCGCACATGAAAGCAGACCGCATCGGATGGAG
>JBDRES010000057.1:0-21089 GCA_043819515.1 bacterium | reverse complement strand
TAAGTTTAGGGATTACGCTTCTATCGATAATACCCCTGAAGAAAAAGCACGTGGGATTACGATTAACTCATCCCATGTCGAATATGAAACAGAAAAGAGACACTATGCACACGTTGACTGCCCGGGACATGCCGATTATGTAAAGAACATGATTACCGGTGCGGCTCAGATGGACGGTGCGATATTGGTAGTTAGTGCTGCTGATGGTCCTATGCCTCAGACTCGTGAGCACATTTTGTTGGCGCGTCAGGTAGGTGTTCCTTACATCATCGTTTACATGAATAAGGTAGATCAGGTAGATGATCCTGAGCTTTTGGATTTGGTGGAGCTTGAGGTTCGAGATCTTTTGAGCAGCTACAAGTTTCCTGGTGATGACATTCCGGTTATTCGTGGTAGTGCCTTGGAGGCGATGACGGCTGGTTCAGATCCTTCGAAGCCTATGGATGATCCGGCCTTCAAGTCGATTCATGAGTTGATGGAAGCTTTGGACACCTATATTCCTGAGCCGAAGCGTGACAAGGACAAGGCGTTTTTGATGCCGATTGAGGATGTTTTTTCGATTACTGGTCGTGGCACGGTTGCTACTGGTCGTGTAGAGCGTGGTCAGGTTAAGACTGGTGATGCGATAGAGATTATCGGTATCAAGGACACTCGTAAGTCGGTTTGTACGGGTGTTGAGATGTTTCGCAAGATATTGGATTATGCTGAGGCTGGCGACAATGTTGGCTGTTTGCTTCGTGGGATAGACAAGGAAGAGGTAGAGCGTGGCATGGTTTTGGCCAAGCCGGGGTCGATTTTGCCTCACACGAAGTTTAAGGCTGAGGTTTATGTATTGGCTAAGGAAGAGGGTGGTCGTCACACGCCGTTTTTCACGGGCTATCGTCCTCAGTTTTACTTCCGTACGACGGATGTAACGGGGACGGCGACATTGCCTGAGGGTGTAGAGATGGTTATGCCTGGCGACAACATAACGATGAATATAGAGTTGATAACACCGATCGCGATGGAGAAAGAATTGCGTTTCGCCATTCGTGAGGGTGGCCGAACTGTCGGCGCCGGTGTCATCGCTGAAATTTTTGAATAAGCGACGGACTCAGGTTACATCATGAGTGTTCAGAAGATTAGAATTCGTCTCAAGGCTTACGATCACTACTCGCTCGATCGTTCGACCAAGGATATTGCCCAGACTGTGATTCGTACCGGTGCTCGTTTGATCGGCCCGGTCCCGCTTCCGACGAAGCGAACTGTTTACACGGTTCTGCGCTCGCCGCATGTCGACAAGAAATCCCGTGAGCAGTTTGAGACACGAATCCACAAACGACTGTTGGATATCTACGATTCGACACCGCAGACGGTCGATGCTTTGATGAAGCTCGACCTGCCGGCCGGCGTCGACGTGGAAATCAAGACCTGATGGGTGTGTGGCTATGAAAGAGATCCTGGGAAAGAAATTAGGAATGACGCGGATCTTTGTCGATACCGGTGAAGCCATCCCCGTCACGGTGATCGAGGCCGGACCCTGTCCGGTGGTGGCCAAGCACTCGGTCGACAAGAACGGCTATGAAGCTCTCCAGGTTGGCTTCGGCGAGCGCCGCAAGCAGCGCACTAATCGTCCTATGGCCGGACATTTTAAGGCCGCCGGGGTCGAGCCGACCCGTTATCTGCGTGAAACTCGCGGAGAGACGGCAGATGTCGAAGTTGGTTCTTCGTTGACGGTCGACATGTTCAAGAAGGGTGAGCGGGTTGATGTCAGTGGCGTTTCGCGCGGTCTCGGTTTTGCCGGGACTATGAAGCGACACCATTTCTCCGGTGCCAACAAGACCCACGGTCAGTCCGATAGGTGGCGGGCGCCGGGTTCGATCGGCAGCTCTTCGTATCCGTCACGCGTTTTCAAAGGCCAGCGCATGTCGGGCCGCATGGGTCACGATCGTGTTACTGTCCTGAATCTGGAGATCGTTGACATTATCGAAAAAGAGAACCTGATGCTGGTCAAGGGATCGATTCCGGGATTCTCCGGCAACCTGGTGAGAATCCGGAGCAGCAACCGCGGTTAAAGGTGGTAATCGCAGATGAATGTTAAGGTATACAATCAAGAAGGCGTTGAAGTTGGTACGACCGAACTCAATGTGAGTGTCTTCGGCATCGAGCCCAACGAGGCGGTAGTGCATCAGTATGTTGTCAACTACCTGGCCAATCAACGTCAAGGCAACGCCGCAACCAAAACGCGTCGCGAAGTTTCCGGCGGCGGTCGCAAGCCGTGGCGCCAGAAGGGAACCGGTCGCGCCCGGGCAGGCACGAGTCGCTCGCCGTTATGGCGTGGCGGCGGCACCGTCTTTGGTCCGCATCCGCGCTCTTATGGCGGCGTTATGCCGAAAAAGATGCGCCGCCTGGCGATTCGGTCGGTCCTTTCAGACAAGGCCGGAGCCGAGCGGATTAGAGTGCTCGATCAGATCAAACTGGACCACATCAAGACCAAGGTCATGGCCGGGGTTATCGATAAATTGAAGCTGTCCGGTAAGAAATGCTTGATCCTTGACGAAGGTCAAAACGAGAATCTGGTCATGTCCTGTCGGAATATGCCCCGCATCAAGTACTGCCGGGCGTCTTTGGCCAACGGCTATGATCTTCTCAATGCCGATTGTCTGATTTTGACTCAAGCTGGTCTTTCGAAAGTTCAGGAGGTGTACGGATGAAAGCAGATCTGCGCAGTATCCTGAAGTCCCATGTGGCCACGGAACGCACTACGCTTTTGCGTGAGCAGAACAACGAGTACGTTTTCGAGGTGGCCCGGACGGCCAGCAAGCATCAGATCCGCGAGGCGGTCCAGAGCGCCTTCAAGGTGAAGGTGCTGGATGTACGCACCATGGTGGTGGCCGGCAAGCCGCGTCGCATGGGTCGATTTGAAGGAAAAACGCCAACATGGAAAAAGGCAATCGTGCGCGTTAAGGCGGGCGAGAGCATTGCCATGTTTGACAATATCTAAGTGAAGATGGTGAATTGCGATGGCTATTAAGAGATTTCGTCCCGTCACACCTTCGCAGCGTTTCCGCACGGTGCCGACCTTCGAGGAGATCACTTCCACTATTCCGGAGAAGTCGCTTCTGCGACCGCTCAAGAAGTCCGGCGGACGAAACAACAAAGGACGCGTCACGGCGTGGCATCGCGGTGGTGGACATAAGCGCCACTATCGTGTGGTCGATTTTAAGCGTAATAAACTCGATATCCCGGCTCGGGTGGCCGCTATCGAATACGATCCGAATCGTTCGGCCCGCATCGCCCTGCTGTTTTATGTCGACGGTGAAAAGCGGTATATCATTGCGCCGGACGGCTTGAAGGTCAATGACGTTGTAACGGCAGGTGAAAATGCTGAAAATCGGGTCGGCAACTCACTGCCGCTCAGCCAAATGATTCTTGGTACGACCGTACACAATATTGAGATGCGACCGGGCAAGGGGGCGCAGATGTGTCGCTCAGCCGGGTCGATGGCTCAGGTGGTGGCCAAGGAAGGTAAGGTTGTCACCCTCAAGATGCCGTCGGGCGAAGTTCGTACGGTGCCGAACAATTGCTACGCCACTGTCGGCCAGGTCGGCAACATCGACCACAAGAATGTCGTTTGGGGTAAGGCCGGTGCCTCCCGTTGGCGCGGCTGGCGACCACGTGTCCGTGGTGTGGCCATGAACCCTGTCGACCATCCTATGGGTGGCGGCGAAGGGCGCAGTAGCGGTGGTCGTCATCCCTGCACACCCTGGGGCAAGCCGACCAAGGGATACAAGACAAGAAGTAAACGTAAGTCCAAAGCTCACATCGTTGAAGAGCGGCGGGCCAGGAAGTAAAGCTGGAGCTTGTAGATGCCTCGTTCACTGAAAAAGGGTCCTTTTATTGATGCCAGGCTGATGGGTCGCATCGACGCGCTCAACAACAGTGGTGATCGCAGGGTGCTCAAGACGTGGTCGCGACGTTCGACGATCACGCCTGAGTTCGTAGGCCATACCCTGGCGGTCCATACCGGCAACAAGTTTGTGCCCATTTATATTACTGAGAACATGGTTGGCCACAAACTGGGTGAGTTCGCTCCGACGCGAACCTATCGCGGTCATGGCGGCCGATTGGTAGAGCGCAGCACGGCGTTGAAAGGATAAGGTGAGGAAATGCTGGTAACATCGTCAGCCCGCCTCAGATTTGTGAGCATTCCGCCGCGCAAGATGCGTTTGGTCGCGGACTCGGTCAAGGGTATGCCGGTTCAGAAGGCTCTGGATATTCTGACCTTCACGCCGAAGCTTGCCGCGCAACATGTAGCCAAGACGGTGAAGTCGGCGGCGGCCAACGCTCTTTCGCAAGAGGGAACCGACCGTCTGAAGCCGGAAGATTTGCATATTAAGAACGTTCAGGTCGACGCCGCCCCTACGGCCAAGCGCATTCGCTTTCGCTCGATGGGTCGAGTATATCGGTACAAGAAGCGTTTTTGCCATCTGACCGTCCTGATCGAAGGGGAGATGGCCGCTGAGACGACGGCGACACAAAAGCGCAAGGCCAAGGTTGTCAAAAAGCAAACCGAGGCGGATGCCGGGTCGGATAAGCCTCAAGCCAGGAAATCAACCAAGGCTCCGACCAAAAAGACCGCTAAGAAGGTGACCAAGCAAGCGGCCGCCGAAGTTGAGGCAAAAGTCAAGGTCACAAAGAAGTCAGCAAAATCGACCGAGGCGCCTGAAAAAAAGGCCGCCAAGGATGAAGTAGAAGAAGGGTAAGAGCCGGCAGCGTCACTAATTGTCGAGCTGGGAGAAGCAAGTTTTGGGTCAAAAGACACATCCCATAGGTTTTCGTCTAGGCATTATCAAAACCTGGAACAGCAAGTGGTTTTCCAACAATGCCAGATTCGCGGATCTGATATTCGAGGACATGATGGTCAAGCGATATATCAACCGCCGTCTACAGAATGCCGGCATTGCGCGCATTTGTATATCCCGCCAGCCAAAGAAAGTAGGCGTTGATATCCACACGGCGCGTCCGGGTATTGTCATTGGTCGCAAGGGTGCCGAAGTGGATAAGCTGCGCGAGGAGCTGCACCTGCTGACCAAGAAGGACATCACTCTCAATATTGTTGAGGTGCGCAAACCGGAACTTGATGCCCAGTTGGTGGCGGATTCGATCGCCCGCCAATTGGAAGGTCGCGTGGCCTTCCGTCGAGCGATGAAAAAGTCTCTGGCGGCCACCATGCGTATGGGTGCTGAAGGTATCAAAGTGCAATGTTCCGGTCGCCTGGGCGGAGCTGAAATCGCTCGTACCGAAAAGTACCGCGATGGTCGGGTCCCCTTGCACACCCTGCGGGCCGATATCGATTACGCTACTTCCACAGCGAGTACGACTTATGGCAGTATCGGCGTGAAGGTCTGGATTATGCGAGGCGAAATTATCGATACCGGCCAGTTCCGCCGCGATGCCGAAACGGGTGAAGATTCCCAGCGCCAGGATGCTGGCTCCGGCGCTCCCGGTGGACGCCGTCGACGCGACCATGGCGACGAGCCGCATCGTCGTCCTCGCGGCAAGGTCCGTCGTGCTGGTGGCGGCGATGGCCGACCGCCGCGCGGTCGCCGTCCCGATGCCCCTGGCGGGGCAGCCCGGAAACCGGCCGGCCCGGCCTCATCTGGCAACGAATCAAAGGGTGGCGCCGCCGGGTCCAAGTGACGGTGGTGACGCTAACGGAGATATTGAGCAATGCTTAGTCCCAAGAAAGTCAAATTCCGCAAACAGCAGCGCGGTCGGATGACCGGCAAAGCGTACGGTGGCTGGGCGGTGAACTTTGGCGAATTCGCGCTCAAAGCCCTGGAGCCTTGTTGGCTGACCAACCGGCAGATCGAGGCGGCGCGTATTGCTATGACCCGATACATCAAACGCGGCGGCAAGATTTGGATTCGTGTCTTCCCGGACAAACCCGTAACCAAGAAACCGGCTGAAACCCGTATGGGTAAGGGCAAGGGCTCCCCGGAATATTGGGTGGCGGTGGTAAAACCGGGCCGCATTCTCTTCGAAATTGAAGGTGTGTCCCCGGAAATGGCCCGCGAGGCACTCCGCCTGGCCGGACGCAAATTGCCGTTGAAGACCAAGTTCGTCACCCGCGCGGACACTGGAGGAATGTAATCATGCTGAAGATTCAATCCCTCAGAGAGATGACTCGAGATGAGTTGCAGCAACGGCTGCACGAACTGGATGATGAGCTCTTCAACCTGAAGATGCGCCGCTCGGTCAAGGCCCTGGATAATCCCTTGCGTCTACGAACCAACCGGCGTGACTACGCACGAATTGTAACCGTGCTCCACGAAGATCACATCGGCCTTCGTAAGCTGGCCGAGACCAGAACTTCGATTCTTGATGATGGCAAACCGACCAAAACTGCTGAGCAGGGTGAGTAGGAGTCTGACTGATGGCTGAAACTACCAAGAGAAACCACCGCAAGGTGCGTATTGGGCGGGTCGTGTCGGACAAAATGGATAAGACGATAGTCGTCCGCGTTGACCGCACTTACAGGCACCCGCTCTACGAAAAGATCTTCCGCAGTTCCTCCAAGCTTTATGCACATGACGGTGACAACGCTGCCGGCATTGGAGACGTTGTGCGGGTAATGGAAACTCGGCCGCTCTCGGCGCAAAAGCGCTGGCGCCTGGTTGAGATAATGGAGAAGGCCGAGTAAGCTTGGCGCCTGGTGTGCAGATAAGGGTGATAGACTAATGATTCAGGAATTCACAGTGTTGTCGGTAGCGGACAACTCCGGGGCCAAGAAAGCCATGTGCTTCAGAATACTGGGCGGTCGTAAGAAATACGCCAGTATTGGTGACATCATCGTCGTCGCTGTCAAAGAGGCCATCCCGGGCGGGACGGTTAAGAAGTCCGACGTTTGTAAGGCGGTCGTGGTCCGTAGCAAAGCAGCCGTAAAGCGGCGTGACGGATCGGTGATTCGGTTTTCCGATAACGCGGCCGTGATTCTCAATGAACAGATGGAGCCGCGCGGTACCCGTATCTTCGGACCCGTTGCCCGCGAGCTTCGCGACAAAAAGTTTATGAAGATTATCTCCCTGGCGCCCGAGGTGCTTTAGGAGGCAGCAGCCATTATGCGGATAAAAAAAGGTGACACTGTCTATGTACGCTGCGGTTCCGATCGCGGCAAGACCGGGCGGGTTTTACACGTCAACACCAAGAAGAATCAGATTCTGGTGGAAGGTGTGAACATGAAACAACGCCATCAGAAGCCGACGCAAAAGAGCCCCAAGGGTGGTATCGTGAGTATGGAAGCGCCGGTCCATCTTAGTAACATCGCGCTCTACAGTTCGTCGCTGGGCGGCCCGACCAAAACGTCGACGCGCGTCATCGACGAGGGCGGTCGCAAGCACAAAGTGCGCATTTGCCGCAAGAGCGGCGAGCAGATTTGAGGTCGGCCAAGATGAACAGACTCAGACAAAAGTATCTAGATGAAGTCGTGCCCAAGTTGACCAAGGAGTTTAAGTACTCGTCCAGCATGGAAGTGCCCCGGCTGAGCAAGGTCTCGATCAATATCGGTGTCGGCGAGGCTATTCAGAACGCCAAGACGCTCGAGGCGGCGGTAAGTGATCTGACCAAGATTACCGGTCGTAAGCCGGTCATCACGCGGGCCAAGAAGAGCATCTCCAACTTCAAGTTGCGCGATGGTATGCCGATTGGTTGCGCGGTAACGCTTCGGCGAGATAGTATGTTCGAATTTTTGGACCGGCTGATAAATATCGCTATTCCGAGAATCCGCGATTTTCGTGGGGTCAACCAAAAGGCCTTTGACGGGCGCGGCAATTATAACCTTGGGGTTAAAGAGCAGTTGATTTTCCCGGAAATCGATTACGACAAGATAGACAAGATCCGCGGCATGAATATCGCCATTACAACCACGGCCAAAACCGACGAGGAAGCCCGGCAGTTGCTGTCTGCGTTGGGAATGCCGTTCCGCAAGTAGGGGTCCGATGGCTAAGAAATGTTTAGTTGAGAAGCAAAGGCGCGAGCCGAAGTTCAAGGTGCGTAAATATAGCCGTTGTCGTCGGTGCGGCCGACCACGCGCATTCATGCGTCGTTTTGGTCTGTGTCGTATCTGCTTCAGACAAATGGCATTGGCCGGGGACATCCCGGGTGTTGTCAAGGCCAGTTGGTAATAGTAAGGTTTTGGGAGTAGCTAAGTAATGAGCATGACTGACCCCATTGCTGATCTTTTGACGCGCATCAGAAATGCGTCCAAAGCTCACAAAAACGCCGTTGATATCCCGGCCTCAAACATCAAGCGGGAAGTCGTCCGCATTCTGAAGGAAAACGACTTCATTAAAGATACGCTGGAGTTGCCGGACAACAAGCAAGGCATTTTGCGCGTTTACCTGTCTTATAGCTCCGGCGATGTGCCGGTGCTCAAAGGCATTCAACGCGTTTCCAAGCCGGGTTTGAGACGGTACTATGATGCCGAGCAGGTTCGTCAATCGACCTTCGCATTGCGCGGACTGATGATCATATCCACATCGAGTGGCGTTATGACGAACTTTGATGCGGCTCGCAAGCGGGTTGGCGGCGAAGTCGTCATGCGTTGTTGGTAGGAAAGGACGGGATATGTCTCGAGTAGGAAAAGCACCGATCCCGATTCCGGCCAAGGTAAGCGTGACCATCGATGGCCAGCAGGTGACGGTAAAGGGACCCAAGGGTGAACTCACCCGTGAAATCCATCCGGCCGTTAGCGCGGCTGTTGAGGGAGGCGAACTGCTGGTCACCCGTCACACCGACCAGAAGAAGCATCGGGCTCTGCATGGTCTGACCCGCGCCCTTCTGCGCAATATGGTGGTTGGTGTATCGGAGGGCTATAAGCGCGTGCTGGAGATTGTGGGCGTCGGCTACCGGGCCGAAATGAAGGGCAAAATTCTAGTTTTGAATCTGGGCCATTCACATCCCATTCTGCTCCGGCCTCCCGACGGTATTGCCATCGATGCGCCGCCCAAAACCAATCAGATTATGGTTGAAGGTATCGACAAGCAGGTCGTGGGTGAAGTGGCGGCCAAGATTCGTGGCTTCCGCAAGCCCGAGCCCTATAAGGGCAAGGGTATCCGCTACCAAGGCGAGCATGTACGTTCCAAGGCCGGCAAAACGGCGGGTGCCGGAGCCTAAGCCCAAGTTGGTGGAGTGTTGTAGTTATGGCTGATAAGAATACAGTAAAGTCGTTGCGGGCCGAGCGGCGCCGTCGCCGTGTCCGCAGCAAGATTCGTGGCACTGCTGCCAGACCACGGCTAACGGTGGCCAAGTCGCTGAAGAACACTTTTGTGCAAATCATTGACGATGAAGCCGGTCACACCGTATGCGGCGCCGCCTCGAATTCCAAGAGCGTTCGCGAGCAGGTCGAAAGCGGCATGACACGTACGCAAGTGGCCAAAAAAGTCGGCGAAGTGGTGGCCCGTTTGGCCAAAGAAAAAGGGATCGAGGCCGTCGTCTTCGATCGCAACCGGTTTGTTTATCACGGTCGTATCAGGGCCGTGGCTGACGGCGCCCGCGAAGGCGGCCTGAAATTCTAAAGGAATATTGATCGCTATTATATAGTGAGGTTGAGATTGGCGAAGTTCGAAATGGACAACCTCGAATTCGAGGAGAAGGTAATACATATCAATCGCGTGGCCAAGGTGGTCAAGGGCGGTCGTCGCTTCAGCTTTACGGCTTTGGTGACGGTCGGTGATCGCAACGGCAAGGTTGGTGTGGGATACGGCAAGGCTCCGGAAGTATCGGAGTGCATTCGCAAGGCCACCGAAGCGGCCAAGAAGGAGATGTACTTCATCAACCTGGTCAGCGGCACCCTGCCACACCGTATCGACGGCCGGTTTTCGGCCACGACCGTGGTCATGCGTCCGGCTTCGCCCGGTACTGGTGTCATCGCCGGCGGCGCCGTCCGCGCAATCCTGGAGTCGTTAGGCGTCCAGGATGTGCTGACCAAGGTTCTGGGCAGTCGAAATCCCAACAACGTGGTCAAGGCCACGGTAAACGGACTGCGCCTGTTGTACACGCGCGAACAAGAAGAAGCCTTCCGGGCTCGGGCTTAGGCTGGCGCTGAGGTGTCATAATGGCCAAACTGAAAATCACGCAGATTAGATCCACGATCGATCGCAAGGAGCCCCAGAAGCGGACCATAACCGCCTTGGGGTTGGGCAAGATTCGTCGATCGGTGATACACGAGGATACGCCGCAAATTCGCGGTATGGTACGGGCCGTCGCCCATTTAGTGACGGTTGAAGAAGTCGATTAAAGCAAGTTTGATAGAGGCACTGATGGAACTCCATACGTTAAAACCGCCGGCAGGCGCGCGCAAAGATCGCAAGCGAGTGGGCCGAGGCCCCGGCAGCGGCCTGGGGAAAACCTCCGGCCGTGGTCATAAGGGTGCCGGACAGCGCAGCGGCTATAAACGCCAGGCCGGAAAAGAAGGTGGCCAGATGCCGCTGCAACGGCGTTTGCCGAAGCGCGGGTTCAAGAACATCTTCCGAACCGAATTCGAGGTGGTTAACGTTGCCGATCTGGCTCGCCTGGAAAGTGCTGAGATCACCAGCGATATCCTTAGAGAAGCGGGACTGGTCAGGAAGAAGAACCGACCAGTTAAGCTGCTGGGCAACGGCAACGTAGAGAAGGCCTTTACAGTGAAACTTAACGCCTTTTCACGTTCGGCCGTCGAGAAAATTGAAGCGGCCGGCGGGAAGACTGAGGTGGTCTAGTGCTGGATACATTCAAATCGATATTCAAGGTAGAAGAACTAAGGAAAAGGATTCTTTTCACCCTGGCGTTGTTGGTCGTCTATCGCATCGGTGGACATATCCCGACTCCGGGTATCGATGGGACTATCCTGGCCCAGGCCCTATCCTCCAATTCGATTTTTGGACTGTTGGATTTGTTTGCCGGAGGTGCTTTCGCCAAGGCGACCATTTTCGCCCTGGGAATTATGCCCTACATCTCCGCCTCCATTATGTTGCAGTTGTTGGGGGCCGTGGTGCCGTTTTTGCAGCGTCTGCAGCGTGAGGGAGAAGAGGGACGGCGCAAGATTACGCAGTACACGCGTTACTTGACGGTTCTGATCGGAGCTCTCCAGGCCTGGGGTACGGCCGGATTCCTGACTACTATCAATGTCAACGGAGTCTCGGCGGTGCACATGGACACTTTCTGGTTCATCCCGCTGACCATCATTACCTTCACGTGCGGCGTCATCTTTATTATGTACCTGGGTGAGCAGATCACGGAACGCGGCATCGGTAACGGCATCTCGTTGATCATCTTCATCGGAATCATCGCTCGTTTCCCGGACGCGGTCGCGAACGAAGTGCTCATGCTCTGGCATGGCAGCCGCTCATTCCTTACCTCGCTGGTCATGCTGGTGATGATGATTGGGGTCATTGCCGCTGTCATCCTGGTCACGCGAGCGCAGCGCAAAGTGCCGGTACAGTATCCGCGTAAGGTGGTCGGACGGCGCGTCTTCGGGGGCGCCACCACTCATCTGCCGCTGTCGGTGAACTCGGCCGGTGTCATCCCGATTATCTTTGCCCAGTCGATCATGTTTTTGCCGTCGACCGTAGCTCAGTTGTTCCCGACTACCGACTGGATCCAGAACTTGGTTGCTATCTGGCTGGCGCCGGGGACGCTTTGGTACTCGCTTATCTATGGCACCATTATTGTCTTTTTTGGCTATTTCTACACGGCTATTGTCTTCAACCCGGTAGAGATTGCGAACAACATGCGTAAGAACGGCGGTTACATTCCGGGCATCAGGCCGGGCAAGAACACCGCCGATTATATTGAGAAGATATTGACGCGAATCACCCTGCCTGGTGCGTTGTTCTTTGCAGCCATCGCCGTCTTGCCGTGGGTTCTGATTGCCCGCGTAAACGTAGACTTCTTCTTTGGTGGCACCGGTTTGCTTATTGTAGTCGGTGTGGCCCTGGATACGTTGCAGCAAATTGAATCGCACCTGTTGATGCGCCACTATGACGGCTTCATGAAGAAGGGTCGTATTCGCGGGAGGTCAATGTAGAATGAATCTGATTCTTCTGGGCCCGCCCGGGTCAGGCAAAGGCACGCAGGCGAGCCGTCTGTCGAGCAAGATGAACATTTTGCATCTGTCGACTGGTGACATGCTGCGCGAAGCGGTCAAGAACGGCACCGAACTGGGTAAACAGGCCAAGGGCTTTATGGAAAAGGGCGAACTGGTACCGGATGCCCTGATTGTTGGGCTGATCGAGGACAAGCTCAAGGCCGGCGATCTGGCTAACGGTTTCATCCTCGATGGTTTCCCCAGGACCGTTCCCCAGGCGGAGTCCCTCAGGGGCATGTTTGTCAAGAACGGTCTGAAGATTGATCATGCCGTGCTTATTGATGTGGCCGATGATGAGATCATCAAGCGCTTGTCGGGTCGCTTTTTCTGCCCGACATGTCAGGCCACCTACAACTACCCGGCCAATATGCCCAAGCGCGAAGGTCTATGCGACAAAGACGGCGACCAGCTCCAACGTCGGCCCGACGACGAAGAAGGGGTAGTGCGCAATCGTCTGGAAGTATACAAAAAGCAGACCCAGCCCATTGAGGACTTTTACAGAGAAGAGTCTGTGCTGGTGGCTGTTACCGGTCTCGGAACCCCTGACGGTGTCTTCGACAGGGTTGTCAAGGCGGTTAGTTAGATCAAGAAGAGTTGATTTTGGTAGTTCTGAAGTCCAAAGAGGAAATCGAGATACTGCGTCGCGCCGGAAAGGTCGTGTCGCAGGCGCTGGACATGGTCGACCGGACCATCAGGCCCGGTATGACCACCGGTGATCTCGACCAGAAAATCGAGGAGTGTATCCGCGACCTGGGTGCTATCCCCGGCTTCAAGGGCTACAACGGATTTCCGGCGTCGGCCTGCATATCGATAAATGAAGAGGTTGTTCACGGAATCCCGGGCAAACGTGAAATCCGCGAGGGGGATATCGTCAGCGTAGACGTCGGCTCTATTGTCGACGGTTATTACGGCGATTCGGCTCGAAGCTTCGGCATCGGCGAGATTTCGCAGGAAAAGCAAGCTCTTTTGGACGCAACGCGGAATTGTCTGGCCGCAGCTATTGACAAAGCGCGCAAAGGCAATAGATTAGGTCAAATCTCGGCGACTGTTCAGAATATTGCCGAGCGTGCCGGTTACGGTGTGGTTCGAGCCTTGGTCGGACATGGCATCGGCCGTAAGATGCACGAGGATCCCCAGATACCTAATTTCGGCAAGGCTGAGTCCGGACCGGAGTTGGTGCCGGGTATGGTATTGGCTATCGAACCCATGATTAACATGGGTACGTGGGATGTCTATACCAAGTCTGATGGCTGGACATATGTTACCGCCGATGGTCAACCCTCGGCGCATTTTGAACATACGGTCGCCATTACTGATAATGGGCCGGATATTTTGAGTTTGTCCTAAAAGGAGAATATGGCCAAAGAGCAGACCATACAGGTTGAAGGCAAAGTTGTTGAACCTCTGCCCAATGCGATGTTCAAAGTGGAACTCGACAACGGGCATGTGGTCTTGGCACATATTTCCGGAAAAATGAGAATGCATTTTATCAAGATCCTCCCTGGCGACAAAGTGACCCTCGAGCTGTCACCGTACGATTTGTCGCGCGGTCGTATAACCTACCGTTACAAGGGATGATCAAGAGAGGCGGTTTTAGATGAGAGTCCGTTCTGCCGTCAAAAAACGCTGCGAACATTGTAAGATAATTCGTCGCAAGGGTGTCTTGCGCGTCATCTGCAAACGCAACCCGAATCACAAGCAGCGTCAGGGTTAAGACAGTATTTGAAAACCGAGTAAATAGGAGTGTCAATTGGCTCGTATAGCCGGTGTTGACTTGCCGAAAGAGAAACGGATCGATGTCGGGCTGACCTATATCTATGGGATCGGTCACTGCAGCTCCGGTCAGATCCTTGAGAAGACGGGCGTTGATCCCACTACCCGGGTCAACAAGCTGAGCGATGAAGAGGTCGCAAAACTGCGTGCTGTGATTGAAAATGAGTACACTGTCGAGGGTGCTCTGCGCGGTGAGATCTCTATGAACATCAAACGGCTGATTGATATCGGTAGCTACCGAGGTCTTCGCCACCGCCGTGGCTTGCCGGTTCGCGGACAGCGGACCAAAACGAATGCGCGCACCCGGAAGGGGCCGCGACGTTCGATTGGCGGCCTGAAGAAAAAGCCGGTGGGTAAGAAGTAACGCTTAACGAGATTCTCGAGGTATCAAGTGGCAGAGAAGAAAAAGAGTCGTGCCAAGAAAAAGGCACAGAAGGTAGAACCTAATGGCGTCGTCCATATAAAGGCTACCTTCAACAACACTATCATCACCGTAGCCGATGGCAACGGTCGAGCCATTTCCTGGGCCAGCGCCGGACGGGTCGGCTTCAAGGGCTCCAAGAAGTCGACGCCATTCGCAGCTCAGCTGGCCGGCTCCCAGTGCGCCAAAGAGGCTATGGATATGGGCCTAAGACGCGTAGAAGTTTGGGTCAAAGGACCGGGGTCGGGTCGCGAAGCGGCCATCCGGTCGCTGTCGGCGGCGGGACTGGAGGTGACCATGATTAAAGATGTCACACCTATTCCGCACAACGGTTGCCGGCCGCCCAAACGCCGTAGAGTTTGATTATTAACGTTATCGGTTTCAGGAGACTTAATGGCTCGTTATCGTGACTCCAACTGCAAACTGTGCCGTCGTGAGAACGAAAAACTGTTTCTGAAGGGCACGCGGTGTCTTACCGACAAGTGCGCTATTGAGCGCCGTCCGCAACCCCCGGGACAGCATGGTGCTCAGCGCATGCGACGCAAGGTTTCTCCGTTCGGTCTGCAGTTGCGAGAAAAGCAGAAAGTACGCCGCGTTTACGGTGTTCTGGAGAAGCAGTTCAGAAGCTACTTCAAAAAGGCGGATCGCAAGGCCGGCGTGACCGGCGAGATCCTCCTGCAGATGCTTGAGCGGCGTTTGGATAATCTGGTATATCGTCTGGGGTTTGCTCCATCGCGCAAGGCCGCCCGTCAGTTGGTGCTCCATCGCCATGTTTCGGTACAGGGGCAAACAGTTGACATTCCGTCGTTTGTTGTCAAACCAGGCCAGTTGATAAAAATCCGGGATAAGTCCAAGAACCTGGAGATGATCCATGCTTCGCTGAAGGAAGTCGGACGAGGCGATGACATTCCCTGGCTGCGCTTGAACAAAGCCGCCCTTGAAGGGGAAATGTTGGAGATCCCTACTCGTTCTGACATCCCGCTAACTGTTAATGAACAGCTCATCGTCGAGTTGTACTCCAAGTAGGCCAAAGAAGCCCTTCGGGAGGTTTATTGGATATGAAATGGAAGCCATTGACAATGCCCAAAGAGGTCGTTGCTGACCAATCGTCGTCAACGGAGAACTACGCTCGCTTCACCTTTGAGCCGCTGGAGCGGGGCTTTGGCCACACGCTGGGTAATTGCCTTCGTCGAGTGCTGTTGTCATCCATACAGGGTGCGGCGGTAGTCTCGATGAGAATTGCCGGGGTGCTGCACGAATTTTCGACTATTCCCGGAGTCTATGAGGATGTGACCGACATCGTCCTCAATGTCAAAGGGATACGCGTCCGAATGCATGCCGATGACATGAGAACTCTGAAGATGAAGGCCAACTCCAAGGGTAAACTCTCGGCCGGGATGCTGTCAGGCGATACGGAAGTCGAGATCATGAACCCCGACCAGCATATTTGTGAGTTGACCGATGATGTTGAATTCGAAATGGAACTTGATATCGATTCCGGTCGCTCCTATTGTGTCGCCGAACTAAACAAGCGAGCCGACGCACCGGTCGGCACCGTTTTTGTCGACAGCCTCTTCTCGCCGGTCATCAAGGTGTCCTTTACCGTTGAGAATACTCGTGTGGGTCAGCGCACCGACTACGATCGCCTGATTCTCGATATCACAACCGATGGATCGATCACTCCGGAAGATGCCCTCAGCTATGCCGCCAAACTGGTCAAGGACCATCTGCAGCTCTTCATCCATCTGGATGAAAACGTCATGGTTGACGACGCTCCGGAGGTTGATGAAGAAGTTGTTCGTGTGCGTACCCTGCTAAAGACGCGGGTTGATGAGTTGGAGCTTTCGGTAAGATCTTCAAACTGCCTGCGAGCCGCGAATATTCAGACCATTCAAGACTTGGTTACCAAGTCCGAATCGGATATGCTCAAGTACCGCAATTTTGGGCGCAAATCCCTGAACGAAATCAGCACCATTCTGGAAGAGATGAGCCTGGGCTTCGGAATGGATATTTCCAAATTCCTCGAACCGGAAACCAGCAGTACGACTGCGTGAGTGAACTATGGGACATCGTGATCATGTGAACAAACTGGGCCGTACCCGGTCGCATCGCGAAGCGATGCTGGCCAATATGGCTATGTCGCTAATAACCCACCGGATGATCCGCACTACCGATGCCAAGGCCAAGGCCTTGAAGCCGCTGGTTGATCGCATCATCGCGACCGCTAAGAAAGAGACCTTGACAGCCAAACGCCAGGTGGCCAAGACGATCAAGAACAAAGAGGTCTTCAAGAAGCTGTACGCGGAGGTGGTACCGCAATTGGCCGACCGCGATTCGGGTTTTTCGCGTATTTTGAAACTCGGCGTCCGTCGCGGTGACGGGGCTCCGATCTCCATAATCGAGCTGCTGATTGATAAACCGGCCAAAGCGACCGACAAGAAGGACTCCAAGAAGTCCTAGTAGTTTTCGGGCCAAAACGGGTCTACACTGGCATTAACAGGTCCTCTTCCGAAGGGGACCTTTGTTTTGATCACGGGTCCGGCCACGCCAATGCGCGGACCGTTGCCGGTCGCGCCACGTGGTCACCGATCCGGCGTCAAGTAACGCATTCAACAGATTTTGAATGCACTTACACTCCAAGAGCTTGCCAGCCTTCATCTGATGTATTATATAGGTCATGATGGGCACGTCGGGCGTTACCGCGTGAAAACCAGGGGCGAAGATGGCGGCCGGGTCCAGGGTCGGGTCGGCCGGCGATTCATGGAATGAAGAGGGCGTATGAGTTCGGAAACAGCTATCCCGGGGCAAACTCCACACCAAGGTATGTCGAAGGGCGCCAAAGTAGCCTTGATAGTGGTGTCGGTGGTGGTGGTTCTAGTCGTCATCATCGGGGGCATCATCTGCGCCAAGCGCGAAGCCCTGATGAAGGTTGGTTGCAACGTGGTGGTCCTCGAAGTCAAGAAGCAGCTAAACGAAAACCCTGTTGAAGGCATCGATACGGTGGCAGTGAACAAGCTGGTTGATGACTTCATGGTTAAACTCAACGATTCTGAGCTCGACCTCGAACGTTACGGGTTCTTTTTCGGGCAGATCAGAGAGATCATTGATGACAAACAGGTTGATGCCACGGAGGCCAAGCAGTTTGTTCAGTCCATGATCGACTACTTTCCGGAGTTGGAAGAGACCATGCCCTCAGTGCCGGTCGAAGAGTCGGATATCTCGATCGATAGTGTTGATTCTATGTGAAGCCGGCCCACTAATCGGTCGGGCGTTAACCTACAACTAAATCCTACCGAGTGCGAGCTTGCAAACGACTTTATTGACGATTGTCGCATACTTACTGGGCAGTATTCCGACTGCCCTGCTGATCGGCAAAGCGTATGGAATACCGGATATCCGGCGGTTCGATTCGGGCAACCTGGGTGCCACCAATGTCTGGCGTCAGGCCGGAGGTAAGGCGGCTGCTTGGGTCTTTGCCGGTGACATCGGCAAGGGCGTACTTGCGATAATGATAGCCAGGCAATTCGATCTGGCCACGTTGCCGTTGTTTGGGCACCAGGGAGTTCTGGTACTGTGTGCCCTGGCGGCGGTGCTGGGGCATGTATATCCGATTTATGTCGGATTTCGCGGCGGCAAGGGAGTAGCCACAGGATTGGGTGTCATGCTATGTCTGCTGCCGCTTCCGACCCTGGTAGCGGTGGGTGTGTTTGCCGTTATGGTCGCCTTGACGCGAATTGTATCGGTCGAATCAATAGCGGGGGCGATAGCCCTGGCCAGT
Source organism: bacterium (assembly GCA_043819515.1). Taxonomy (GTDB): domain Bacteria; phylum Zixibacteria; class MSB-5A5; order GN15; family FEB-12; genus DAOSXA01. The sequence goes on along the minus strand of JBDRES010000057.1, from coordinate 3,011 downwards.
GTAGTCGGCGTGCAGAAGTATTCCCTTCACCAAGCGATTCCGGACATTTACGTCTGGTTGACGGTAGGTCTGGCGATCCTGGTGGTTTATACGCATCGTCAGAACATTGTCCGCTTGATACGCGGCACCGAGAACAGATTCTCACTCGGTTCGGATCGTACGGGCAAGGAGACCGGCCGATGAACAAACGGGTATCGATATTGGGTGCCGGTTCCTGGGGCATGGCTGTCGCCCGGCTCCTGAATGCCAACGGCTGCCAGGTCAAGTTGTGGGAGTTTAGTCGGACCGAGTATGAGAAGCTGGTCGCACACCGGGGCATACCCGACAAGCTCCGTGGGTTGGTGCTGGCCGACGACATTGCTTTCACCCACGATTTAGACGAAGCCGTCCAAACGGCCGAATTGTTGGTTCTGGCGGTGCCGGCTCAGCATGTGTCGTCGGTCATGAAGCAGTTTTCGACGCCCTTGAAACCGGGCGTGGCTGTTGTCAATTTGGCCAAGGGCATCGAAAACGGCACGTTACGTCGGATGTCGGAAGTTGTGCATCAGGAAATCGGTTTGGACCCCGAGCTATTTGCGACCCTATCGGGCCCTTCACACGCCGAAGAAGTCGTCAAAGATATTGCTACGACAGTGGTTGTCGCCAGTTCGTCTGAACACTTAGCAGGTCAACTGCAGACTCTGTTTAGCAATCAAAACTTCCGGGTCTATACCTCGAATGATCTCGTAGGCGTCGAACTGGGTGGCGCGCTCAAGAATATCGTAGCCATTGGCGTCGGCATCACTGACGGCCTGGGCATGGGGGACAACACCCGAGGCGCCTTGATTACCAGGGGGCTGGCCGAAGTGGCGCGGCTGGGTATTTCGCTCGGGGCGCGCGCCGAGACCTTTGCCGGCCTGTCCGGAATTGGCGATCTGATAACTACCTGCACCTCGCGCCATAGCCGCAATCGCTACGTAGGCGAGAAAATCGGCAGCGGCCTCAGACTGGACCAGGTGTTGGCCTCCATGACGATGGTGGCCGAGGGGGTCGAGACCACCCGCGCCGCCCGGCAACTGGCCGACAGGCAGAGGGTAGAAATGCCCATAACGCAGCAAGTCTATGAAGTTTTATTTGAAGATAAGTCTCCCGACCAGGCCGCCGACGAGTTGATGGGACGAACTCTCAAGGCGGAAGCATGGCGGTAATAAATCTAGTGCGGGTAAGGAGCGGCCTATGACAAAAGTTAAGAGCGCCGAGAGACTCTATTACAGTATCAGCGAAGCCTCGCGCATCACCGGCCTCGAAGCCTACGTCTTGCGCTACTGGGAAAAGGAGTTTCCTGCGCTGAAGCCGCGTAAGAACAGCGGTGGTTCTCGAATGTACACGGCCAAGGATATCGAACTGGTCAACCGCATCAAGCACCTGCGGACGAAAGAGAAACTCACCATCGCCGGGGCGCGGGCGAAGCTGACGATGAAGCGACCGTCGGAGGACGGCCAAACCATGAAATCGGCGGCTCACATCAAGACGGTGATCGGCCAGATTAGAAATGACATATCCGACCTGCTGGAACTTTTCGCTTGAGTTCTGGCGGTTATTGGCTACATTAGCCTCGCCTCTATACTACGATGTGTCGGAGCGTAGCGCAGCCTGGTTAGCGCACTCGCTTGGGGTGCGAGAGGTCGGCCGTTCAAATCGGCTCGCTCCGACCATTTTCCCCTCAACCTCCCGGTGATATCGCGGCGCTTTGGCTTATATGGGCTTCTGGTCGCCCTGCTCCGTATCCAGACACAGTCGACACAACGACGGGCTTGGTACGCCGCCATTATAGTTTCACGACCAACGCCGGCGCTGTATAATTGTCTCATGACTTCAGCCAGAGACCAGGAGTTTCTAGTCCTCATACCGGCGCTTGATGCCGAGTCAACGTTGCCGGAGTTGCTGCCGCTGGTCATTAAGGTCGTCGGGCAAGAGCATGTGGTTGTGATTGATGATGGCTCGACCGACCGCACCTCCGATGTGGCCGCCGCCTGTGGTGTCCGAGTCCTGCGCCATACTGCCAATCGAGGCAAGGGGAGGGCGCTGGTCACCGGTCTGCAATTCGCCTGCAGCGACGGCTACGGCTTTGCCGTAACTATGGACGCCGATGGTCAGCACCTACCCCGGGAGATTCCGCAGTTGATGCGCCTGGCTCGACCCGGGCGCATCGTGGTGGGCCGGCGGTCGATGAAACAGGGGGAGATGCCTATAGCGCGCCGACTGAGCAACTTCCTGACGTCTTTGCTGGTATCCATTTTGTCTGGTGTCAGGGTTAGAGATTCGCAGTGCGGCTTTCGAGTGCTGCCGGTCCAGGTGGCTAAGCTCGGGCCCTGGTCCGCCCGGAGCTTCGACTGGGAAACCGAAGTCCTCATAGTCGCCACCAGGCAGGGCTTCAGAGTATCCCAGACCGGCGTCACCACTGTCTACGGTCGTGGATCGTCACACATTCGTCACCTGGGCGACACGGTGCGTTTTGCAATGCTGATAGCGCGCCGTCTCCTGACTCGCTAGCGTCGATGCCAGACGCGGCCTGCCTTTGTTATTGTGTCGGTCGCCGATTTGCGCTATGATTGGAGTCCGGTGACGCAGCCGATGACGGCCCAAACCGGTTGGCGCGAACGCCGCGTAATTCATATTGAACCGACACAAGGAATCAGATCATTGGGCACCAAGAAACGCATTTTGTTAACCAACGACGACGGCTATTTCAGCGATGGTATCGGAGCTCTCTATTCAGAACTAAAGGCGTCCTATGATGTCTACCTGGTGGCGCCCGATCGGGAGCAGTCGGCCAGCTCGCACTCACTGACCCTCAACAATCCCCTCCGAATTCACGAACTTGATAAGCACCGATATACTACCGACGGCACCCCGACCGACTGCGTCATGCTGGCCATTCATCTGCTGTTCAAAAAGAAACGGCCGGACCTGATTATCTCGGGCATAAACCACGGCGCCAACATGGGTGATGACGTCACCTATTCCGGTAC
>JBDRES010000056.1:0-31891 GCA_043819515.1 bacterium | reverse complement strand
AGACTCCAATTCGAACTGGGGCCGGCTTTGGGGATTAGCTCCACCTCGCGGTCTTGCCACCTTCTGTACCGGCCATTGTAGTACGTGTGTAGCCCTGGGTATAAGGGCCATGAGGACTTGACGTCATCCCCACCTTCCTCCAGCTTATCACCGGCAGTTTCCATAGAGTCCCCAGCATTACCTGATGGCAACTATGGACAAGGGTTGCGCTCGTTGCGGGACTTAACCCAACACCTCACGGCACGAGCTGACGACAGCCATGCAGCACCTGTGCAAGGGTCTCCGAAGAGAAAGCCTGCTTTCACAGACGGTCCCAAGCATGTCAAACCCAGGTAAGGTTCTTCGCGTTGCCTCGAATTAAACCACATACTCCACCGCTTGTGCGGGCCCCCGTCAATTCCTTTGAGTTTCAACCTTGCGATCGTACTCCCCAGGCGGGGTACTTAATGCGTTAGCTGCGACACCGAGGGGGTCGATACCCCCGACATCTAGTACCCATCGTTTACCGCTAGGACTACCAGGGTATCTAATCCTGTTTGCTACCCTAGCCTTCGCGCTTCAGCGTCAGTATCAGTCCAGAAAGCCGCCTTCGCTACCGGTGTTCTTCCAGATATCTACGCATTTCACCGCTACACCTGGAATTCCGCTTTCCCCTACTGTACTCAAGACCTACAGTATCGAATGCAGGCTTGCAGTTAAGCTGCTAGTTTTCACATCCGACTTGACGGTCCGCCTACGCGCCCTTTACGCCCAGTAAATCCGAACAACGCTTGCACCCCCCGTATTACCGCGGCTGCTGGCACGGAGTTAGCCGGTGCTTCCTCTGTGGGTACCGTCAGGCATCGGGCAGTTATTCCCGATGAGTTTCTTCCCCACTGACAGGGTTTTACACACCAAGATGCTTCATCACCCACGCGGCGTTGCTGCGTCAGACTTTCGTCCATTGCGCAATATTCCCTACTGCTGCCTCCCGTAGGAGTCTGGGCCGTATCTCAGTCCCAGTGTGGCCGATCGCCCTCTCAGGCCGGCTATCCATCGGAGCCTTGGTGAGCCGTTACCTCACCAACAAGCTAATGGAGCGCGGACTCATCCCCAAACGGCAGGTTACCCCGCCTTTGATTATCGGTGGATGCCCACCAACAATATTATCCGGTATTAGACCTCCTTTCGGAGGATTATCCCAAATTCAGGGGCAGATTGTCCACGTGTTACTCACCCGTTCGCCACTTTACCGGCCCGGCCGAAGCCAGGCTTTCTCGTTCGACTTGCATGTATTAAGCACGCCGCCAGCGTTCGTTCTGAGCCAGGATCAAACTCTCCATAAATATTAAAAAATATTTGATATCGAGTATCTGACCCGAACGCAAACGCGTTCGCTGTCTAGATTTACAAAAAATAAGATCTCAAAGATTTCAAGAATCCTTGGACCCGCGACACGAAGTATGAAAAAATCTCATATCTTCAGCACGGTTATTTAGATGTCAAAGAACAGTCGTCAAAAAAGCCTGCGATCTTCGCAAGCAGATGCTGAATATACGCACCGCTTGCCGCCTGTCAAGGCCTTTTTCTGCAAAAACTCGAAAACAGGCAGATTATTTTCTCGACGCCAAGACCGAATTCCGCCGTCAAACGACAACTCGGCTCTACCCTGGAATGACCGCACGTCGCCGTCGCTATATCGGCATTTTAATATAGCTACTTTAGTAGTCGATGTCAAGAGGCACGCGGCATACTTATTCAACCCGGTCACACCCTCCCAGGGCACGTAAACGGCGCCTATAACTCCCGAAAACGTAACAACATAGGCACACTCACGCCGGCCCGTTTCTTAGCTTGAGATCGGCCTGGAATTAGCAGATATTGCATTACCCATAATACACGGGACACCAAATGACCGACTACTATCGCCAACGACTCTCGGCCGAACGCCTGCAGCGCGTCTATCAGATCGCGCCGCCCCGGGTGCGACAATACCTTGACTCCGAGACCGAATACACGCTATCGCGGATCCACGATTGCAACGATGTTCTCGAATTGGGCTGCGGCTACGGACGGGTTTTGGCGCCCCTGGCCGAACACGTGGCGGCCGTTTTCGGTATAGACAACGCTTGGGAAAATCTCAATCTGGCCGCGACAGTGCTGGCATCACGACCCCATATCCACCTGGCTCAGATGGACGCCTCTCAACTCGCCTTTGCTGACGGGGCTTTCGACGCCGTGGTGTGCGTGCAGAACGGCCTCGCCGCCTTCAATGTTGACAAACATGTCCTGATTAGCGAGGCCCTGCGCGTTTGTCGTCCGGGCGGCAGTGTCCTGTTCTCGACCTACGCCCCGCAATTCTGGGATCATCGCCTGGACTGGTTTCGTCGTCAGGCGGCTGAAGGGCTGCTCGGGCCGATTGATGAAGCTGCCACGGGCGACGGCATCATCGTTTGCCGTGATGGTTTCCGTGCAGGATTGGTCGCGCCTGATGAGATGAAACTGATCGCCGATACACTGGACCTGACCATCTCGACCACTATCGTGGACGAATCGAGCGTGTTTTACGATATCACTGTCGGCTCAGGATCTCGTCGATTGTCCGGCTGAGCAGTGCCGATCTGGGCAGCAGTTTGTGCGTGAGCGACAGGCTCTTCTTGAGTTGGCGGATGCGATCGAGGGCTTCTTTGTCGCCGATTCGGCCCAGAGCCTTGACAATCGCGAGACGGAGGTCATCTCGTGAGACTCCCCCCCGCGTTACCTTTTCGAATGCGTCGGCATCCGACAGCCACCGCGATAGACAGCGGCGAGCCTGCGCCCCCCCGATTTGCCCCAGAGCGCTTGCGGTTCGGGTGGCTAAGGCCGGTCGCCGGGCAGCTACATCGGCCACTAATGGGGCCATGTCTTCGTCGCCGACCAGACCGGCGGCAATGATGGCGCTTTCGGCTATTTCAAAATCGGGATCGTCGGCCATCACCACCAGCAAATCGCAGGATTCCTCGCCACCAATGCTCTCGAGCGCAGAGACAATCTCTCGGCGAACACGAACGTCGGGATCGCTGATTCGCAGCCGCAGAGGAATAACTCCGGTCCGATCTTGCAACCGGCCCAGAACATAGATCGAATTGCGAATCACGTACCAGCGCTCCTGCGGCAATTCACGGCGGCCCGGTTCGCGTTCAAAAATGGCATCGTCCATCAAGATTCTCGAGAACACGTCCAGCGAGGCTTTGCCCAGTTCGCTAAGTATTCTCAAGACACTCTGTCGCACCTGACGGTTTGGATAGGTCACTATATGGGACAGCGCGGTGGCCACGCGCTGACCACCCAGGGCGACAAGGACGCGTCGGACTTTCGAAACGGTGGCGCGATTTTCGGTCGTTAACTCGTCGACCAAGTCCTCGATCAGGTGTGAACGAACGAGATGGTCGCGAGCCTGCTTGACCGCCATCGAAGTATAGATGGTGACGCCATTGTCGACCTGTCGGCGCGAACTCATCGCCTCGGCCAGATCGGCCATGACATCGTAGCGGCGACCGCCGGCACAACGGTCCATGACCTGTCGCAGCAATTCAGAATACTCAAAGGCCTCGCCGCCGGCCCTCAGCTTCTCTCCCAGGTACCGGGCCAGCTGGGCGAAAACTCCTTCTTCGGCGGCAGCCTCCGTCATCTCGAGCACAGCCAGCACGGCGGCCAGAGATTTCTGACGTTCGGCAACGTCCGGGCTGGACAGGTGATCGATCAATTCCCGACCGACAGCAGTGGCCTTGCCCCCCTGGCCGGTTCGCATCAGCCTGGTGAAAGCCTCCCTGAAGGCATCGGCCTCGGTCGCCTGCCGGTTGGCGAAGAGATTGTCCAGTATGATCTTGACGGTGCTGGGAGGATCCTTATCGTTATCGCCGAGGTTGTCGGCACCGGGAGCCGCCGTGGGGTAAATCTCAGACAGCCAGTCGGCGGCCAGAGTCTGCTTTAGACCCTGAGCAATCTCAGCGCCATCGTTGTGAAAGCGCAGAAGCCTGCAAAGGGCCTGGCCTCGGTCTGAAGCCAGCCTCTGCTGGTCGCTCGCCGGCGCCGAGGCAGCCTTGGCCATACACCTGTGAATCCACGCGGAAAACTGTTCGCCCGGGATAGCGCCGATCTTCTCGGGCAGGAGATACTCGACTATCTCCGGCAAGAAATCTACGCGATACGACAGTAGTGTCTTTTGGTCACAATCCTCAATATCTGCCAGGAAGTCCGGATCGTCGGCCAAGAGGTTGAGGGCCATAGTCCGAACCGTGACATCGCCCCCCACATCACCGCGATACTGGCGGGTTTGTTCAAACATCTCAAGGCCCAGCTCGGAATCTACCCGAACGGTGGTGACCTTCTCATTCTGCAGACGCTCGGCCAGGTGAGCGGTCGGATTAGATGCATGAGAAGTTGTGACTAAGAGCTTTGCAAAAGTGCGCAGGTCGTCGACGCTCAGGTCTTTGTCGAAGACTACGTTGGACAATTCAAATGTTTGCAGATAGCGCACGAGCTCACCGGCGAAGACCGACTCCGCCAGACGGATATTGACGGCGTACAGCACCCCCTGTTGCAGGTTCAGATTTACGTAGTGCTTGTACCGGAAGAAGCGACTGAGGACGACAAACGGCTTCTCGACCGCTCGCATGGCCATGGGATGATCCGCCCCGTAGATGGAGACCTTGCGGACTGCCATAGCAAGTTCGCGAACCAGTGAGTGGGCCAACTCCTTCAAACTGGTTGACAGGGTCGTTTCCGTGATGGTTCTGGCTGCGTTCTGCATTAGCGTCTCCGAAACAAATGATCTGTCCTGCTCGCGAGGCGACGTAAACTCTTAGGCCGTCAGACACTGCCGGCTGGTCGACTCCGTGAGACAACCGACGCTCGCTCACCAGCTCGCCGGTGGCGGCGTCCAAACCTACCACCTGCCCGGTCAGGGTGGCCGCTATGACGGCCGGTCCCACCACCGTCGCCGGAGCGCGAATGACACCGTCGATGGACCGGCGCCACAAGCGATCCCCGGAAAGGGCATCAAAGGCCTCGACCGATCCGCGACTGGTGGTGACAAAGACCCGACCTTGCGAAACCGCCGGGGGCACCCAACAGTCACCGTTGAGAGTGGCCTGCCACAACACGGAACCGTGGTCCAGCTCTACGGCGCAGAGCCGACCACCGAGAGTCGTGACATACCCCAGGCCGTCGACCGCAACGGCGCTTACCAACCGTCCTGGCATCCGGACTTCATGACGAAGGCTGCCGTCGGACAGGTTCAGAATCAACAGACGGCCGCCGTCAACCGGCTGCAGTACCAAATCGTCGGCCACCGTCGGCGGTGCCACAAAGCGTCCGCTGTCTCGATGAACCCAGACCTCTTGACCGGTCGTCAAACGCAGCGCCGTCAGCATCCCGTCTGAGGAGGCCGCCAGGACCAGATTCTCTATTATTATCGTCCCCCCTGCGGCATCTCTTAAGGGCATTTGCCACAACTGCTTCCGGTGAAACAGATCAACACAGACCAGACGACTGCGGCGGGGACCGATAGCGTAGATGCCCAGGGAATCGGACACAGCGAGGCCGGTCGCCACCCCCCCTTTGGTTTTGAGGCGACCAAGGTACTTGCCCGTCTGGGTATCGTAGAAAAGGAGCCTGTTTTTGGCGCTGGGATAACAAATCATGCCTTTGACAATCGATAGAGGCCCGGCCGGTTTGCCCGATGTCCCAGCTTCCCAGATTATATCGAGTCGGCCTTGGTAACCGTCGGCCGCCAGAGAGCCGGTGTTGACCGGAGATCGGCGAAACATGGGCCAGGTCGAAGTCAGATCCTGGCGGCGTTCATCAATCCGCAAGCGCTTGGCACACGAGCCAAGGCAGATCAGCGCCGTCAGCGACAGGATGATGATTGGCCGAATGGAACGCATCAGAAATTCCACCCAAAGAAGAAGTCAAACTCGGTGTTGGGGCTGATAGTCTCAAAATCGGTGGTGCGAGTAAAATCAAATCTCAGCTGTACCACATACCCCAATGACACTCTGAATCCCGCTCCAAAGGAACCTCGGAAGCGGTCAAAATCATTATCCCAGGCCGAGCCGGCATCAAAAAAGAGCGCCCCGCGAATCCCCCGGAAATCCAGACCGCCGAACGGGAAACCGATCAGGAGTACATCTATGAGGGGAAAACGCAACTCGGTCGAGGCAAACAAGACGTTGCGATTGTAAAACGCTCGACGCGGATAACCCCGGAACGACCAACTCCCGCCGAGGTAGATCCGCTGCGGCTCGCGCCCGGATGAAGTGTAGGCCAGCAATCGATTGGCCAGCGCCGAGTAGCGGCCCAGGCGGAAGTAGTGCCTGACATCGGCCATGGCCAATCGATTAAACGTCTGGCGGCGATCCAGGGAAGTTGTAAGGCCCAGTGTGAAATTGTAGCGGCGGCCGTCAATCGGTCCGCTGATGTCCCACAGGCTGTTGTCATAGATCCAACTAAGATAGTTGGTCATCAGAAAGGTCTCGCGCTCGTTAAAGTCAAACCGGCTGTCACGATCGGAGTAGCGAGCAATCGTCGTCAGATCAACCCGATTGAACTTCGAAATGGGATAGCTCAATAGTCCCACTCCCCCGGCCTGCCGCTCAAAGTAGTATTTGTCGAAGTCATTGTAGTATTCGTCGTACAGATGAAAGAGTCCGAACCCCCAGTTAAGCCGCCGCTCTCGATTGACATAGGTGACGCCCAGATTGAATGCCTTCAGAAACTCGTCTTTGGTTTGGGCGGTATTGGTGACCAGGATATAGTAGGAACGATTGCCAAGCATATCGGACACGGCCGCCTGCAGCCCTCCCAGGGAACCCTGAATCGGATCGTAGCCGACCGCCGACTGGGCTATGTCGAGCGAATAATCAGTCTGATACTTGATCGTAGAACGGCTGAATTTTGAGTCTATCTGGCGCGGATTCCAAGCCGGAGCCATCGCCACCGGGGGCTGCTCGGTCAGAGTCGTCTCAGGATGTGGCGTCCCCTGGTAAACGTGGTAGCGCATGTCCTGATAACCGGTATAAATCAGCGTCCGGCCGTCCGAGGCAAGGCGGGGGTCAAACGCCCCGGTAGCCAATGATGTCTGCCGGATCAGGCGATTGGCGGTATCCAATAGGTAAATGTTGCTGATTCCGTTGCGGTCGGATGAGCAATAAACCCCCGACTCGGCGCATTCGGGCGTTTGATCGCGGAAAGCGCCGTACGTAAGCTGCGTCATTCGAGAACCGTTCAGATCCACCCGGTACAAGTTAAGCGCCCCGGCCGGTCCGTCGTCACAACGGTCCGAACTGAATACAACCGCCTTGTCGTCGATTGTGAAGCAGGGATCGGTATCGAAGTAGACATCATTGGTCAGGGCATGATACTCGCCGCCGTCCAGATTCAAGACGTAGATATCGGCGTAACCGTCCTTCTTCACTCCGACAAAGGTGACCCGCCTGCCGTCGTGAGATAGCCGCGGCGAGCGAGCCTCGACCAGCGACTGAAATTCAAACCGCTCGGTCACCGCTCCTTCGCCCAGATCATAGATGTAAAGCACATCATTCTCTTTGGATTTGGACGAAAACACCACCAGTCCCGAATCGTTGGCATCAATTCCTGAGCGCAACAGGTGCAGCGACTCGTAGGCGGCGGAGCGTTCGCCCTTGACCAAAGTTCTGCAATCCCGGGCTTTTGCGTTTCTCAAGCGACACAGATATATTCCGGAGTATCCCAAACGGTAACCTTTGTAGACTACATAATCGGCCGGACCGGAACCATCATCCCAGCGGATAGGGACTCCCTTTTCCGAGAAACCGTCCTTGGTGAGCTGTACCGATTCCATGTCCGGCAAGCCGGCTTCGGCCAGTTCCGGATAGTAGCGTTTCTTGAGCTGATAGGCCCAGCGACGCGAGAGCTCTTTGAGGTCATCGCCCAGCGTGATCTTGACCACTTCATCAAAGTCGCGACCCTTATGCCAATTGTCAAAGATCCGCGCGATCTGGTCGCGGCCATAGGTCGAATCAATGAAATGCAGGACCGATTCGCCCAACTTGTACATATAGAAGGTACCGCGAATCTGGTGGATGCGATCCAGGGTGAAGAGCTTCTCGCCCATGACCATATCGCCGACGACCATATCGGACCGGGCGTCCCACTCCTTGGACCAGTACTCGGCCAACCCTTCGGTAAACCACAGCGGCGGATAAAAGGGTCGCAAGCGGGTGCGTCGTTTGTAGATTTCGTCCAGTCGCGAGATCATGAAGGCATGGACCAATTCGTGCTTGATGACATGGGCAAAATCGGCATGAGAGCCGTTGAAGGGCACCACCACCCGGCCCTTCATGAATTCGGTGAAGCCGCCCACCGATTCCGGCAACAGCCCCGGTATGACGTTGGTTTGGGAAAAATAGCTCGGTGACGAGTAGATTATGAGCGGGACTTTCTTGAGTATCTCGTGATTGAACCGGGGCGCCAACTCACGGTAGGCCTCCTCAGCCAGACGAGCGCCGGCACGGGCCAACTCCGTCTCATCCTCATAGAAGTAAACCCGGAAATGATCGGTGGTCATTACCTGCCAATCGAAGCGTGTGTACTGAACCTTGTTCTTGCCGAAGTAGAACTGGCCGTGAACCGACGCCGTCATCAGGATCGTGATTGCCACGACCCAGAAATAGATCTTTGATGCTCCAGGCAAATTCATAATCAGGCACCCGGGCGATGGCGGCCCCCGTTGACTTCAATAACAACTTCAGTCGACCAATTGTCCCCGACCCTTGTCGGTTTCAGCATACCTGAATACCGGTTTTGAATCCACAGGCCAGACAATCGGCACCTTCCAGACCAACAATCTCTGTCGAGAATCCCCGACGCTCGATCAGCACCCGGCCACACTCGGGGCATACAGTATTTGAGGCACCGGGAATCGCAACGTTTCCTATATAGACGTATTTCAGCTTCTTCTGGGCAATGGCTTTGGCTCTAAGCAGTGTTTCGGCAGAAGTGGGCGGCGCATCCATCTTGTAGCTGGGATGATAGGCCGACAGATGAAACGGCAAGAAAGCGGAAACCGAGGCGAGAAAGTCCGTTAGCGCCTGTATCTGGTTTTCGCTGTCGTTGAGCCCCGGAATAAGTAGAGTGGTAACCTCCAGATGGATTCCCGCTTCGTATAGAGCTCGGATTGTTTGGAGTACCGGCGCCACCCGACCGTTGCAGATCTTGCGGTAGAACTCGTCGTCCAACGATTTTAGGTCGATGTTGGCAGCATCAATAAACGGCAGAAGCGTTGCCAACGGCTCGGAGTTGATGTAGCCGTTGCTAACCAGCACCGTCTTGAGACCCCTTGCTTGCAGCCGAGGCGCCACATCCATGATGTACTCGTACCAAATGAGCGGCTCGGTGTAGGTGAAGGCTACTCCGATCGATCCCCGTTGCCCGGCCAACTCCACGAGCCTCTCAGGTGTGACGGCAGTCGTTCTGACCACTTCTTGCGAAATGCTCCAGTTCTGGCAATTCCGGCAGGCCAAATTGCAGCCGTTGGGACCGGTCGAGAGGATCACCGAAGTCGGGCAGAAGTGGTAGAGTGGTTTCTTTTCGATCGGATCCAGCGCCAGCGACACTGCCTCCCCGTAGTTTTCCGTAACCAACTCGCCAACTTCGTTGTACCGATTGTTGCACAGCCCCCGCTGACCCGGGTTGAGTTGGCACTCATTGGGACAAAGACGGCAGATGACCTTGGCGTTATCCAAAGCCTCCCAGAAGGCGGCCTTATGAGCCATGCTTGTCCTCCGCCAAGATCGCCAGCATAGCCCCAAACAGATTGTCAAAAACAACGCCCCCGGCATCAATTCTCAGCCGAACCAGCTCCGGTTCGTGCTCGCGTCCGTGGCCGGTGCGAACCAGGCACGACCGCGCCCCGATCACGCGACCCAGGAGCAAATCGTCGGTCTTGTCACCAAAAACGACCGATCGGCGCAAGTTCAGCCCCAACTGTCTGGCCGCCTCCTCAGCCATCCCGGGATGCGGCTTGCGGCAGCCGCATTGCTGCCGGTACTGGTCGACCTCGCCATCGGGGTGATGCGGACAATAGTACATGGCGTCCACTATGATCCCTTCGGCGGCGAGCATTTCCCCCAGACGGCGGTTCATCTTTTCGACGGCATCCAACCCGAATTTCCCTCTGGCCACACCTGATTGGTTGGACAAAACGACTATTTTGTAGCCGGTTTGTTGCGCCATCCGGAGGGCCTCGGCAGAGCCGTCGATCAACTCAATACCGCCTGGTTCGCAAGCATAGTCTTTGTCAACGATAATGGTACCGTCGCGATCCACTAAGATCGCCCGCTGCCGGTTGAGGGTGCCGTCGACAAATGGCGAGGCTGCCTGGGCGACCATATCAGCCGTGATGCGGTCGAAGCAGAAACGGCTCTGGCGATAGCAGGCTTTTTCGCCGTGCAGCGAACATGGTCGGCACGGCTCGGGGACTTCGACGGCGATATCATGAAGTCCTCGCGGTCCAAAGCCTAGGGCCGGATGAGTGGGGCCAAAAACGGTCACACATGGCACCCCCAGCGCCGAAGACATATGAGCCAGTCCCGAATCGTTAGCAATCACGACCCGCGCCCGAGCCATGGCATCAGAAATACAGCCAAGGGGCTGATCGACCAGTTCGACAAATCGGTCCGGCTTCATACCGGCCAGTGATCCGGCCCGACCGGCATCGTGCCGCTGAACCGCCCATACAATCGCGGCACCGTGATCGGCAGCCAGAATGTGGCCGACTTCAATGAAGCGCCCCAGCGACCAGCGTTTATTCTCATGTGCCGCACCCGGCGCCAGAAAGACCCAGGGGCGGGTTTTGTCAAGTTCTCTCAGCGGTCCGTTTTCGACCGGCCCAGGACCGGGACTCATCAACGGCCGATGGCACCACACTTCCCCGCCCAACTGCCGCACCAGGGCATTGTAGCGATCAATGGTATGCAGGTAAGGCGGCGACGGCAGTGATTTATGGTGGCGCCGAGCCATCGCCAGGCGACCTCTGCGATCTTTGTGGTAAGTCAGTTTTTGAGAAGCCGAGGACACCCTCGAAGTCAGCCAACTGCGTGGTTTGTTATGAAGATCCAGAACGCAATCGTATCTCTCGCTGCGCACCTCCCTGAGTATCCGTGCCTGGCCGAACGGACCGGCAGCCGACGGCAGGACCAGGACATGATCAACACCGTCAAATCTCTCGACCATCCCGGCCCAGGCCTGCTTGGTGACATAGGTCAACTCGTAATCGAGTAAACTGTAGCGAAGATTCGTAATTGCCGCCGAGGTGAGTATGACATCCCCCAACGATCCGTAGCGAATGACTAGAAGGCGCTTGCTCATTAAACAAAAAGATACAGCCCCAGGCAGCCGGCGGCAAAACAATAATAGGCAAACCAAGACAGCTTGCCACGCCGAACCGTCTCCAAAACCAAATAGACCGCCCCCAACGCCACCACGAAAGACACCAGCGCCCCGACCAGATAAGGTCCCCAGAGACTGGACGCCAGCGAGCCAAGATCACCCAGACTCAACACGGCGGCTCCGGCAATGGCCGGGATGGCCAGAAGAAAGGAGAATTCGGCCGCCTTTGACGGCTCGATGCCCAGCCACAAGCCGGTGGCAATAGTGCTACCCGAGCGTGAAATGCCGGGCAGAATGGCCAGCGCCTGGCCGCATCCGATGATAATGGCGGCTATGACGGACAACTCCCGCCTCTGACCAGGGATCCAACGCGTCGATAGCAGGAGTCCGCCGGTAACGAACAACATCATCGAAACAGCCAACGGCGAGTCAAACATCGCCTCAAAATGGTCTTTGAATAGCACTCCCACCAACCCGGCCGGAATGGTGCCTACGGCCAGGTAGGCTAGCATGCGTCGCTCAGCTTTCATTTCTGAACAAATCAAGCACTGCACCAGCCGACCTATCGGCTCGCGGAAGTACACCAGCACCGCCGCCAGTGTCCCCAGGTGAACCATGACCTCAAAGGCCACGCCCGATTGGCGAACGCCCAGGATGGCTTCGCCAAGCACCAGATGTCCTGAGGACGACACCGGCAGAAACTCGGTGAGACCCTGTAGTATCCCCAGTATGACGGCGTCGAGGTAGCTCATGAATGAACCGGCGGTCGGGCGGCCGGCCTAAAACACTAAATCCTTCAGACCCAGGAATATTCCATCGCGACCGTCGATTTGAAGCTCCCCAAAAACGCTGATGTTCTCGGTGATTCCCCACTCGACGCCGCCGTGCAGGCCCACTTCGATTTCGGATTTGCCGCTGTCGTTTTCAATACGCGTGTTGAAGCGGGCATAGGGCGTCAATAGCCGAACGGATCCAAGCGCGAACGTCTTCGATCCGGTCAAGCAAACGCCAAGCTGAAAGATGTCATCGAGGTACTCGCCAAAGGCTCCGACGGCCAGATCAAACGGGTCGTCGAGCGCCGGACCGGCGTTGAGGAATTGGTACTTCAATTCGACTCCCACAGCGGCGCGCACTTTGTCGGCATCGGAAAACCCCAGTTTGATGGTGCCATCGATGTAATCAAACAAACCGTAGCCCAGCGATCCGGAGACCGAGTTACGGTGGCGGTTGCCGATACCCAACCCTACTCCGAGTCCGGCCTGTCCCACTCCGGTAGTCAGCGTCCGCGCTGTCGTCAGACATCCAAAAGACGAACCGGCCGATGGCCGAGCGACGGCGACGGCGCCATACACAAGCACAATAGCTGTCGAAATCCAAACCAGTCTCTTCATCTTGCTCCTCATTCGATTCTGCGCTTCTTAGTGGTAAGCGACTTTGGTGAAGATTCATCAAAACCGACGCACCGGGCCGTGGGTACCGTCCAACGATGTTCACGGCGCGGCTATGGTCAACAAAAAAGGACAAGCGCGGCTGATTTTGGATAATTGTTGACAGCGTCAGGACCGCGCTCTTTGTTACGTCGATTAAGAGCACTAGTTCGCGTTGGTGATGATCGAGAGCGCCCTGACTCGACGCTCCACCCCCGCCATCCGGCGCGGACATCATAGATAAGTTGGAGAGTGGGCATGGCCAACAACTCGCAGCAGATAACAGATCTTACACAAGCTAAACCCGGAAGAGGGAATTGGGGCAGTAACCTGGGCTTTATCCTGGCCGCCACCGGGTCAGCCATCGGGCTGGGCAACATCTGGAAGTTCCCATATATCACCGGCGACTACGGCGGCGGCGCCTTTGTCCTGGTCTATCTGGTTTGTGTGGTGATCGTCGGCCTGCCTCTCATGCTCTCGGAATTGATGATCGGTCGACGGGCCCAGGAAAACCCGGTCGGCGCCTTTCAGAAGCTGCATCGCAAAGGCAGCCTGTGGCAGGCGACCGGATGGCTGGGAGTCGCCAGCGGGTTTGTGATTCTATCGTTCTATAGCGTTGTGGCAGGATGGGCGCTGGCGTATGTCTTCAAGGCCCTGGTCGGCTTCTCCGGAACGCCGGATCAAATCCAGGCCCAGTTTGGTGAGCTGGTTATGAGTCCCGGTCGGTCAATTATGTGGCACACGCTCTTCATGGCCATGACCGTTGGAATTGTAATCGGAGGCATCCAGAACGGCATAGAGCGCTGGTCCAAAATCCTGATGCCGCTGTTGTTTGCTATCCTGATTGGACTGGCCGGCTACGGACTCGTCGCCACTGCAGGGGGCGTCCGAGCTCTTGAGTTCCTGTTCAAACCGGATTTCTCGAAGTTGTCCGCCGAGGGTGTTCTGTCGGCCCTGGGACACGCCTTTTTCACCCTGTCCCTGGGCATGGGAGCAATGATCACCTACGGCAGCTACATGCGGCGCAGCGGCAGCCTTATCCGCGATGCCATCACCATTTCTGTATTGGACACGGTCATTGCCCTGGTGGCCGGTATAGCGATCTTCTCCATGGTCTTTCACTACGGCATGGAACCAGGTCAGTCGGTCGGGCTGATTTTCAAAACCCTGCCTGTCCTCTTTGTAGAGACAGGCAAGTGGATCTCGGTGCCGTTTTTTGTGCTACTGACCTTCGCCGCCCTCACCTCCGCCATCAGCCTCCTGGAAGTAGTGGTTTCGTATTTTGTTGATGAACGCGGCTGGCGACGCGTTCCGGCCACCCTGATCACCGGTGCTGCGATCTATGCCCTCGGAATACTATCTGCGGTGGCTGCCTGGGAAGTGCCCCTTATGGGCAAAGGCTACTTCGATTTCTTTGACGATTTTTCGACAAACTACATGCTCCCTGTCGGGGGCCTACTGACCTGCTTGTTCACAGCCTGGGTCATGAAGCAGGCGGATCGCATGGACGAGTTTGGTTCTTCGGGGATAGCGTACAGGCTGCTGGTGATTATGTTGAGATATGTGACCCCGGCGGCGGTGTTTGTTGTCCTATTGCACGGATTGAAGCTATTGCCGTTCATGAACTACGGTAACTAAGTGAAATTGATACTTAAATACAACGACGGTCGCTGAAGTCACTCGGCGGCTCTCAGATACTCTATCGCCAGACGTTTCAGTCGATCGCGATCGAAGCCGGTCAGATCCACTGTCTCCAGAAACTCCAGAAACCCATGGTCCAATCGGCCGGTAAATCGCCGGCTGAGACTGTCGGCGGCGTGGTCGGCGTCGGTCTGGCGCTCAAACCGGAGGTTGAGGTCGAACGACTTCTCTTTGAGCGCCGCAACTTCCTGCGACGGGATGGTCTTGAGCGTTTCTTCGGAAACACCGGTGACTTTCAGCCGAACGATCTTATCGGCGCCGTCAAGCTGCTCCATCCGGTCGGAGATCATGAGCATGAGCTCATCACCCCGCTTGCCCTTGGCATCTATTGTGGGCAGGTCAACCATCGACCGCGTAGAGACCTCATGAAAGACGATCCCAAAGTGGGCCAGGTCAACCTCCACAAAACCCTTTTTCGAGGCTCTCTCGGCCTGTGAGAGCCTCTCAGTTGATCCCGAATAACAGGCCCGGTCGGTGACTCGTTTGTAGTTGTGGTAGTGGCCCAGGGCGACATAATCGAACATATCGAGCAGTTGCCGCGGCAATTCCTGCTCGCCAAGGTCGGCCATCGAAAATTCCGGCATACCGGCCACCACCCCATGAGTCACTAGTACGTTGAAGCGAGAGGACGACTGCGGTCGGCAGTCGGCCAATTGCTCCTGAAGATGCCGTCCTGTGAGGCAATGGGGCAAAGCGTGAATGGTAGTCCGGCCAAACTCAAATCGCTCTAGTTTTCCGGAGGCGGCAATGTGAAGATTATCGATCGGCTCGAACACTTCCAGCGCAGCGCCCAGTTGCGGTTGTTTGGGGGCATCGTGGTTGCCGGCGATCACCACCGTCGGGATGCCGGCCTCGGCAGCCAACCTGTGCAGCTGCCGGGCAGCGATGGCCATAATCCGATTCAGCGGACGAACACTGTCAAAAAGATCACCGGCATGCACACATAAATCCGGCTTCAATTCGATGATCCGATCCACCGCTTCGGTGAAGGCCTTAACCATATCGGCCTGCCGCAGGGTCAGACCCTGTTCACCCCGTTTGGAACTGGCCGCTCCGGCCCCAAGATGTGAATCGGCTAGATGACACAAGCGCATACCGGATTATAAGGCATGAGCTCTTTGCGGTAAATCACTTAAAGGTATAAATGGACCCCGGTCGGCTAATAAATGCCGTAGCGGGAGACACGGTCACGGAGGGTGTTGCGTGAGATGCCGAGGGTCTCGGAGGTTTTGACCTGATTGCCGTCATACTCTTTGAGGCAGGCCGAAATCACGGCCCGCTCAAAGGCCGCCTCCAAGATATGGAAGATCTGACCGGGTGAGTTGGCCATCAAACGCGGCATGGCCGGCGCCACTATTTTGCGGAAAGCTTCGTAGTAATCATCCTTCAGCTCGCCCAAATCAACCGTAGGATGGATCCTGTCTTCGCTGAAGATGGGGAAATCTTCCGGTTGCAGAACTTCGCTCTTGGACATTACCAGGGCCGTCTGGACGTTGTTCTCCAGCTCACGGACGTTGCCGGTCCACTGATACTTCATGAGTTCCTGGACCGCTTTCTTGGAAACGGACCGAACCGGTTGATTGAGCTGCCGAGCAAATTTGCGGCAGAAGTGGTCGAGCAGAATCGGGATATCGGTGCGCCGCTCGCGTAGCGGCGGAATATACAAGGAGACGACTTTCAGGCGATAAAACAGGTCGACACGGAAAGCACCTTCCTTCATAGCCTCCACCAGCGACTTATTGGTGGCGGCTACGATGCGCACGTCAACGTTGATGGTTTCATTGCCACCTACTCGCTCCAGCTTTTTCTCCTGCAGCACTCGAAGCAACTTGGACTGGGTCAGCATCGACATGTCGGCTATTTCATCAAGAAACAGGGTGCCGTGGTTGGCCTGCTCGAATTTACCGATGCGCTTGAAATAGGCGCCCGTAAAGGCTCCCTTTTCATGACCAAAAAGCTCCGATTCCAGGAGGGTCTCAGGGAGCGCCGCACAGTTGACCGAAAGAAAAGGGCTGTCGCAACGACTGGAGTTGCGGTGGATGGCTCGGGAGACGAGTTCCTTACCGGTACCGGAATCACCAAAGATCAGCACGGCAGCATCGGTCTTGGCCACCTGGCCTATGAGCTTGGCTATCTCGACGATTTCCGGTGATTGACCGATTATCTCGTCGATGCCGAGCTCCGGGGACGGCGTCGGCGTCGTACGCACAGTCGAGTCTCGGTGGCTTACGGAAAATCCACAGGCCTTGTTGACACTGTCGACCAGCTTCTCAATCTGGAAAGGCTTGGTCAGGTACTCGAAGGCTCCTTCACGCATGGCCTCGATGGCGTCATCAGTGGACACAAATCCGGAAATCACGATGACCGGCAGCCCCTGGCGAGTGCGCTTGATCTCTTTGAGGATCTCCAGGCCGGACAACGACGGCAGATTGACATCAAGCATTATGAGATCGATGTCGCTGTTATCACTCACATAATTGGAAACGTTGGCCCCGTCTTCCAGAAACTCAAAATTGAATTTGCTGGAATCAAACAGATTGGCCAGGCTCTGTGAGAGGTCCCTGTCGTCGTCTACTAAGAGTATATTCTTCATTTCAAACAGATTCCGTGAGTAGTTTCCACACCTTCTTGTATCGGCCAATGTCCGGAATTCTCAAGGCGAAATAGGCCGCAGCCGGATCCTTTTTTGACATGAATTTGCGTTTATGGCAGGCAGGCGCAATATCGACCGAGGCAGGCCAAATCATGGCTCGATACTTGGGGGTACGATCGGGTATGGACCGGACGACTTCAGTCGACCTGGTAAGGGCTAGCCGTCTTCATCGATAAGCAAGCGCACCGAAGTACCCATCCAGAGGAAGCTGATAGGTATTTCGACCAGCAGCCCCAGACCCAGCAACCAGAAAACCAGCTCCGGGCGAAGCTTCTGCACGATCAGCGCGGACTGTCCGGCAGCGTAGGCGATTATGATAGGCACTATCAACATCGCCGCGGATAGGCACAGGCAGGTGAGCGGATTCCGCCGGAACAGACGGAAGGATCGGACCAAGGCTTGAACAGTGTTCTCGCCAAACACCGCCACGGCCGGAATGACGGAATACATGGTGGCCAGCAGGACTATATATATTGCAGGCAACAAACCGAGATTGACCAGAAGTTGCCGTCGCGGTGATCCTTCCAACCACCCGGACAACCACTGCGGCAGCAGATAGGCGGCGGCCAGCATCAAGGCGTTCAGAATGGTCCAGGCGGCAAGCAACTGAAACCACGACTGCAGCAGCTGTCGCCATGACATACGCTCGTCATTGCGAACGTGCAGGAAAGCATCAAAAAACATCATGGCTACCCCCCCCAACACCAGACCTTCAAACAGAAAACCGACAACAAACCGAGCCCAATCATGGAAATACGGGAGAAGCAGCAGGTGTCCGGGGTAATGAGTGAATCCCACCGCTCTGGCCTCGGGGAACAAACTGATCCAGGCCGAAATGACGGGATAGGCTACCGGCGACAGGAAGCTGTAGTGAATCTGTAGCACCAGGTACCGTAATACGAACAGCAGCAGCAGAGGCAACCAGATGCGTCCCCGCCCGACTTGTCGGAAAGTCTCCACAAACAGATCGATAAATCGATTTAGTCGGGCCAGGAAATTCATGGCTCTTGGTGCATTCGATTAGCTAGGGTGAGGTTACCGACACCTCGTTTGAACCCGGCGACAACAACCCATGTCGATCGCGCACGTAGATGCGATAGTGCCGGGTCGTGTTGGACGGAACAAATTGGACGTTGGACAATTCGCTCCGGTCAGAAACAATCGCCAGTCGATTGTCAAAGGTATCCACCCCGGCCGATGTGCTCCAGAACAGCTCATAGGTCGCGAAATCCTCTTCCTCGGAAATCGACCAGGTCAGGCGAGCCGTGTTCTCCCCCTCCAGACCTCCGGCCAGAGCAACTGCCTGGGGCGCCGTGTTGACAAAGGTAGCGGCACTGGTCACGTCCGACTCCGACCGCTGCCCAAGGGTATTTTGAACATACAGACGGTAGTAGAAAACGGTGTTGTCGGACAGGGCCGTGTCAACATGATAGGTGACGGAATCGCTGGCATAGACTGCCGCCAGGGTGCTGGCGTCCGAAACATCGGGCCCGATTGCCCGGTACAGCAGATAACTCGAAAAGTCGGTGGCGTCCGATCTGTCCCAGCTTAGTTGAATCTGATGAGTCGACAGCCCCACTGCCGCCAGGCTTGGTACAGCCGGAGGGCTGCTAATATCCAACAGGTCCGCGGCAGCGACGTCGTCCGATCTATTGCCCACAGCGTCCGTGAAGCGGCCGGTGACCTTTCCCTGGACCAGACGATAGCTGGGCGGCACCAGGAAAGTGCCCGAGTAAACGCCGTCATCCACGCCCTGATCTGCATATAGACCGTCATCACGCAAGGCCACCGTCTGACCATCACCAAAGGAAACCGCCGCCTCTCCCCCCAATTCGCCGGCGGCCAAAGTGAAAGTGATTACATCACCGGGCGCAAAAGTCGAGTTCTGCGGACTAAAACCGACACCGCTGATTTGAGCGCGTGTATCCAGGACGATATGCCCCGATAGGAGATCGCCCGTAACCGCACCGTCTTCAAACTGTACCCTGGCTACCAGGGTCTTGATACCGTCGCCACTGGAGAGCTGGAAGGTCACCGACGGCGAAAACGCCAACCACGGCGTAGATGGCGAGAGTGCGTCTTCGTCAAGCTGATAGGCACCGGCGCCATCGGGTACGTTAAAGCTCACCACCACCTCGCGCGAGTTGGTGGCCGGCCGCCTCTGGTCGATGGTAAAGGACAGGTGCGAGATATGGGCCGATACCGTGGCGGAAGGTAATCCTTCCAGACCCGAGGCATTGACCGGCGCAATCCTGGCGTAATACCTCCGATCAAGGAGAAGGTTGTCCAAAGTGTGGCTGAAGTCGGTGCTGGAATCAATCAGGACAAATGAACCGTCCGGCGATTCGCTCAGGTACACCCGATAGTGATCGGCCCAGTTGGTGTCGGTCGACTGCCACGACAACGAAAGTCGCGTATCGTCGACGACAGCCCGTACGTTCAATATTGTGGGGCCTTCGGCGGGCTCTCCTGACGGCTCCGGCTGGGCCAGGTATCTATCGCAGGAGCTGACCAAATACAGGGTCGTCAGCGCCAACAAAGTGATTACGAAAGATCTCATTTGATGCACTCCGTTAGAAATTGATCCCGAGCCTGAGACCGGGGTCGGGAGCCAGCGACGATGTCCCAGGGAGTCCCGCTTTAATGGACATCCCGGCTGAGCGATGCGGCGCGAAAAGGAAAGCGTCCAGAACGTTGATCGCCCATATCCCCGCCACTACTCCGATAGCAATCCGCCGGTTATCCTCGGCATCGTAGGCAGTCCGCTGAGCGCTTTGGAGATCGGCCCAGAGACGCCGTCGATCGGTCGTGGTCGCGGCGCCGTCGTAGCGCTGACGGACATCCAGATAGTCCTGATATTTGTTGTCAAAGCGGTGGTCAACGATCAGGTAGGCGGCTACCGAGGCTAGCGACAACGAAGCCAGGGTGAACGCCTTTCTGGGGCGCTCGGCATACAATTGGCCCCAACCTGGAAAAACCAAAGAACGCAAGGTTGCCTTCAGTCGCGTCTTAGCTCTCAACGTGAGAGAGAATTCCACCTGTCGATCAGGCGGGATGACCACCCGCTGGGATCTGGCTTCGTAACCGGGCATACTGGCTACCAGAGTGTAGTCTCCAAGAAGCGGCTGGCGGAAACGAACGGGGCTTACTCCGCTGACGGTGGCCTCACCCTTGAGGGTGATCAGGGCACCGTCCGGCACAGTTTTGACGGTTACGTCAGCTCCAGACGCTGACGCCTCAAACACAAAGCTGAGCAGCAGGAGCCAAAGAACATTGTAGGAGCAGCGTTGGTAGTTATACATTCCCTTGTCTTTACTACAAATGGTCAGCTCATATTGACTTATCGGTTATGGACGGCCCCAGTTGAGCCCGCCCATTCAACCATAGGTAAATGGAAGACCACTGACAAGATTAAACGTGCGCAATCAACAAAGAACTGATCGCCGGACGAGCGACAACGGTCGGGCCGGATGTTGATCCCCAAAAAGAAAGAACCGCCGAAGAATCACAACGGCGGCTTGGCATAATTCGGATTTGGTAATGGTATCGACGGGTCAGCAGGCACCGCGGCCGGTAAAGACCACAATGACGGTGCGAAACAGGATCTTTATGTCCAGCCACAACGACCAGTTGTCGATGTAGGTCAGATCGTATTCCAGCTTCTTCTTGACGGAGGCCAGGGAAGAATCGTATCCCGCCTCGACCTGGGCCAATCCGGTGATGCCCGGCTTGAGTTCCAGGCGACGCTCATAGTTCTCAAGCTGGTTGCACAAATCGCTCACAAAGGCCGGACGTTCCGGGCGCGGGCCGATCAAGGACATCTCACCGGTCAGCACGTTAAGAAACTGCGGAATCTCATCCAGGCGCGTCTTGCGCATGAAATTCCCAAGGCGAGTGACGCGGGGGTCATTCTTGGTGGCCCAGACAGGGCCGCTCTTGTGTTCGGCCTTGTCGACCATGGTGCGGAATTTTATCACCTTGAAGGGAGTCCCGGAATAGTCATCCCGACGACGATCTCGCTGACGGCGCTCATCAACCCCGGTCTGCTGACAGTAGCGCCGCTCCCGGCCACGGCGGTTCTGACCGACCCGCACTTGCGTATAAAAAACCGGTCCGCGAGAATCCAACTTTATCAACAATGGCAGAATAATCCAAATGGGAGCACTGAGCAGGAGCCCGACCAATGCTCCGATAATGTCAATCGACCGCTTAGCAAAACTGCGCCACATATTTAGAGCCCGTTCACGCCTCAACACCAGTGAAGGCACGGCCAATATAAACATGGTCGAGGCCATCACAAACAGTATTCCCTTGAAGTACTCGCCCCAAAAATACTGAATTTGTTGCCACAAGTCGCTGGCGACATCAACGGCTGAGGCCTCTATTGAGTATTCGGCAGTTTCTGCCAGTCCATAAGCCGTGACTGCCGGAGCCGCCGCCATGGAGTTGTCGACGCCGGTCTCTATCGTCGAATTATCTGAAATGTTGTTTTCCACCTTAGTATACTATTATAAGCCGTAGTTGTAGGGATCAGTCGAGGAGTTGAAGTAGCAAATGGTCTGCCTAACACGGAAATTCAGCAGACACTAAGAATCAATACCGGGCCAATTCTGTCAACATTCGGTAACATTATGAATGAATATGACTTACGGACCGAGTCGGAATAAAAAAGGCCGAGCATTAGGTGTGCTGTTGATCGCAGTCTACGGCAGAGGGTGTATGATTAGTGAACAGAGAGCACATAAGCTGCAACGGGCTGCACCATAGCAACCGATTGGTCGCAATGGAACAGTCTAACCCCGTCAACCAACAGCGGTTTTGGGCATTTCGTTAGCGGCCTATGTGGATTGTCAGTGAAAAGCGATGCAGAGCATCGGAAGTGAAATTGTCGCCTATCGAATAGGCGTAGTTGAGGTCGGCTGATCCCAGTCTCATCCCGGCGCCAAAGGTTGGACCGGGGCTTACCGCGGATCCAGCCTCACCTGGTCTGACCTTCAAGCCACCCCGAAGATAGTATTGGTCCTGAAAATTCAATTCGAGCCCGGCCCTGAAGATGGTCGAGCCGCGGCGCGGTCGTTCGATGTCGACTGAGGTGTTTAGGAAGTCGTTCCAGGAGGAAACGGCCACGCCAACTCGCAGCGACGTCGGCAGCTCTTCGGCAACACCTGCAAAACTGATGTCCCGCCCAAGGTTGACCAGCGCACCACCGACCGAGAAATTACCCAGGTGCCCTCTCAAGCCCAAATCCAGGGCCACGGCGTGGGCGCTGATATTATCCAGGTGTTGGTTTATCAACTTGGCCGAAATGCCGGCCGAAAGATTGTCATGAAGAGCCAGCCCGGCCGACAACACTGCGCCGAGATCATAGGCCGCCAACTGCTCACCAGTGGCCGACCCGTCCAGAGCGTAACCGTCAATATCGCCATAGCCGACAAAGGCGACGGAGGCAGCCAGAGTCACTCTGTCGCTTAGCCGGAATGCGCAGGCGCCATGCTCGACGCTAATATCCTGATACCAGGAAAAATGGCCAAGAATAACTTCGCCCCGGCCCTCCATGGCGGTCAAACCCGCCGGATTCCAGAAGGCAGCTTCGGCGCCCTGGCTGGCGGCAGTATTTGCCTCGCCCATGCCTGCAGCACGCGCGCCAAGCCCTACACGCAGGAAATCGGCCGCCGTGCGACCGCCATCATCGGCGGATAGAGCCGCCGGAACAACGACAACAAGGACCGCTATCAGTAAAAGGACTATCCCCGAAGCTGTGAAATTCGTGGCCCTGTTTCTCATACCTTCCTTTCCGGTTCATCGGCCTGCACCAATCCATTGGCAAGCCTGATGCCGGAAAAGGCAGTTGCAACCACATAAGCGAGACTGCCTATGCTGTCTCCTTATCGCGGCCACAAGCCATTGTGGTTCAATCCATTCCCAATCCGCAAAATCACTGCCGCATCAGTCCATCACAGATACCAGTCGGAACCACAGCCCCGATTCTCAACCTGTATGATAGGAGACTGAACAGTACTCTCGGCGGGAACGTCCATGTTTCTACTAAACCCCTGTTCAAAAGGCATTTGCGTAGATGTTCATTCATTTGAACATCTTTCGGCAAATTGTCCACGAATTGAACCAGTTTATGCCCATTAACTACCGGAACAACGCGCCGACGATTTTATATGGATAATGAGCCTGTCTCCGCATATCAATAAAAATTTTCCCCTATATGAACATTATTTCCGCTTGCCTGTCTAACCGCACTCTCAGGGTACTCTATGGAGGACGCACCAAGAAGCAGAGTCCCTGTCGCGGTCACATTAAGACGCCGGACGAAGACATTGCGGATGCAATTGGTTTAGTTTCGTGGACGGAATTGGAGATGTTTGCGGGAAGCGATCGGCTTGGCAACGGTTGTTTATTTCAGGCGTGCCTTCATGGTTCTGTAATGGGTTTGATTGGAGACAAGATGGCGGCCGGAAATATTCCCCATCCGGGAAATCTGAGCCTGGGCATTGGCGATGCGCTCCTCGGTCTCAGGATGCGATCGAGCCAACATTTCGAACACATCGGTTGACCCACTACCGCCCAAAGCGGCCAATTTGTTAAACATTCCCAGAGCGCCGTTCGGATCGTAGCCTGCTTGAACCATGTAATCGATACCATAAAGATCCGCCTCGCGCTCATTACTCTGTGAATACTGGGCAAAGGCCAGGGTCAGACCAACGTTAACGGCTGTCTGCAAAACCTTGTTGGCCTCTTCCCCACCCAAGGCCAGCTCATAGGCCACGGCTACCCCGAGGGCAGCCTGGAGGCGCTTGACGCTGTGTCTTGCCACGACGTGAGAAATCTCGTGGGCAATTACGGAGGCCATTTCGGCCTCGGTTTCCATGGTTTCGAGAAGACCGGTATAGAGGTAGATGTAACCACCGGGTGCGGCAAAGGCATTGACCTGGTCCGATCGGATCACGCGGAAGTGGTAGTCCAGGTCGCGCCGATCACATACGCTGACGATTTTCTGACCGACCTCATCCACATAGGCTTGCCACGACGGGTCATCCAGAACCTGCTCGGTCGCCTCGACTTGTTCGGCCATGCCGGCACCGATGGCAACTTCCTGGCTGGTTGGAATCAGGATCAGGGATTGCTTGCCGCCGGGACCGGTAGTGGCACAGGATAGCAGAAAAGCCATCGCCAACCAGGCGACACCAACGATGGATCTGACGGGGGCACTGACTCTGATGTTTCCAAAAGACATGAAGATCCTCCGGAGAACTTGGTACGTGACCGGGCTCGGTTACAGCTTGGATTTCTGGGCCAAATCGCCGACAATCGGCAATTTGTAGCTTCGACCCTGGAAGGCAAAAACGATCCCGGCCACAGACAGACCGGCGGCGATCAATAAGATGCCCTTGAAGACCAGGTCGCTGACGGTGTCGATCAGGAACAAGACCGCGACAACTTCGATCAGGAACAAGAGCACTCCCTGGCGAGCGTGGAAGCGTGCTTCGACGTTGTCCTTCATGGACAAGAGGGGGATGAAGCACAAGAACGGAATATATGCCATGATGGCCGCCATGCGACCCTCATCCGAGGTGAATCCACCCGCCGACGCCGAATTGACGGCATCTCCTTCGAGCTCAGGAATCTCCCCTTGCGAAGGTCGTTCGGCATCTTCCTTGAAAAATGATTCTGTCATGCGATACTCCCTTAGGCTCGAATTCCAGACCTACGCCGGCCAGAACAACTCGTGGTTAAGTTGGGCCACCTCGAATTGGATCGGCTGGCCGACCGGCCACTGTTCGATAGTCTCACCGGCGACGCGCAGGCTCACCCCAAATCCGATGGCTCCGTAGCCCTTCTCAAACAGCCATTGGCGCTCCACGGCCACTTCCATAATGTCCCCCAGATGCCAATGGTTCCGCCGCTCACCCCGGCTGGCGCCCAAAACCGTCACGGGCACTTCCATACGCTTGAGGCCGGGCACATACAACGAGATCACGATGGCCGCATCTACCAACGATAGTAGCTGATCGCTATCGACAAAGTCAAGCCGAATGTAAAGGAACTTATGATCATAGACAAAGTGGATACGGGAAATCAACTGCTGAACGCGATGCATGGCTCCGCCCGCTTTCAGGCAATCAAAGTACCCGGCTCCGGACCACTCATAAAAGAACGTCTGTCTGCCGTCGATAGTGGGCGTCAGCAAGGTGTCGGGGAGAACGGCCTTGAGGCCGGCGCCACGCTGATAGATCGGCGACAGCAACTTGATCGGGATTTCCAGATCCAGGAGTTCGTATACCGCCATCAAATGACGCCGAAAGATAGCGTCAAACTGCTCGTTATTGGAACCGCGGTGCTCATCGCCATACCACCAACACCAGTCCGACCCCTCGGCCACATATATCTGGCGCCAGGCTTTGGCGAGACGCTCAGGATCAAACTCGGGATGCTCCTTTTCGAATTCGACCAACCTCCCGCGCACCTCCGACAGAAAATCCCAGGCCGCGTTGTCTTCATGGTGGCCGATCCAGATCTTGAAGTTGTGATTGATCCACGAACCGGCAAACAAGGCCGGCAGAGCAGTCGCCGGGATAGTATCGGCGGCATGGCTCATGGTGACCGTGCGTACCCCGGGATCGGTATCGAGAGCACGATACAGCTCGCTCAAGAATTCGCGGCCATCTTCTGGGAAGTACTCCCAGGCGTTCTCACCATCCAGAATGACCGCCACCACGGAACGATCCAACCGGTCGCCCAGCAGCGTCCGAATCTGCTTCAGATGCTTGAGAAAGTCGGCCGCGGCTCGGTCGGCCTCCCATCCGGAATAAACAAAACCGATCCGATCCGACAGGGCGTGATCTCGAAAAAGCAGTTTGAGACCGGAGCGATATTGATAGACACTGTGGATGGGATTGTCGCGAGGATCCATCCCCGCCTTCTTGAGCGAATGGTACAATACTTCTTCGTCGGTCGCCGCCCACTTGATCCCCAAGTCGGACATCATCTGGACAACCTCTTCGGACACTGAGCCCTCCGACGGCCACATTCCCTGTAACGGCCGCCCGAACATGGCCTCAAAACGGTGTCTAGCTTGTTCGATGTGCCAGCGGGCATCTTCGGGATGGCAGAAGCGAGTGCGGGGTAGTTCGATATTGGGAATGGCCTCGCGAGCGGCGTCGGTGTCGCACAAGAGCGGCAAGATGGGATGGTAGTAGGGAGTAAATGAAATGTCCAACCTACCCTCTGAATACAGATCGCGGTAAGTCGGCACAATACGAGACATCAAGCCCGTTTGCCAATCCAGCAGCGAGGCCTTTTCCTGCTCAGTGAAGTGGCGGCCTTTGTCAAAAAGCGACCGCACCGGCTCCTCGGTACGAAACATCGGATCAACCCAGACTAGATTGGCCCAAACCTGGAGATCACGCATTTCCTCGGACGAGAACAGCGCCGCCCGAACGCCATCACTTCCCCCGGCGCGAGCTTTTTTGTAGAGCTCTCGATAGCGGGTATAGGGTTCGATCATGTTGCTCGAATTGGCGGTGAAGAAGCTGTCGAGAATCTCCTCCTTTTGAGTGGCGCCCAGCTCGGTGGCGGGTGTTCGGGCCAATTCCAGAGCAGGGTCGGTTCCCCCCCGGCCGTAACAGTCGAGTTGATCCAATAGAGACGGGACCAGATTGAAGGTGACCCGGATGTTTTCGAATTGACTCGCCAGGAGCGGCATGTCGAGATAGTCTTTGGTGGCGTGCAGTCTGACCCAGGGGAGCATCAGCCGGTCAGCGGCCGGCTCCCGGTAGTTGGGTTGGTGCATATGCCACAGGAGTGCAACCTTGAGCGGCTGGTCAGCCATTACTTTGCCCCCTGGTGTTGCGGAGCCGCTTAACTCTTATCGGCGGTAGAAGCGACAAAGGCGCGGGTGGCCCGACTAGCCAAGTTGGTCCCGTCAAATTGCTCTTTTATCAGATCCAGATTGGCACGAGCGGCCTCTATGTTGCCTGCCGAAAGATGGTTGCGCATGGCGCCGTTCAAATAATCCCCGGCCAGCGGACCGTCGGGAAACTCCCGATATGCGGCATCAAACTTGTCGGCCGCTTCAGCTGCCTGATTTTGGTCTTCGAGACATGAGGCGATTCCGGCATAGCAGGCGGCTCTCATGGTCTTGTCGTGGGCATACTTGCTCAGGTAGAGTTCATAAAAGCGCTGAGCTTCCGGATAATTGCGATTGGTGCGGTTGAGCTTACCCAACAGGAACGTCGCCTGCTGAGCCACTTCCTGGTCGCCATAATCATCAACCACCTGCTGCAAGCTGAGACTAGCCACCTGACTGTTTTGATTGCGGTAATCTCCCAGCGCTCGACTGAACTTCACCGCTGCCTCGTGAGTTTTGGAAGTACGCGAATTCGCATAATACGTACCGGCAACGGCTACCAGAATCACCGCCGCGACACCGATGACAACGAATTGCCAATTGCTCTCAAACCACCCTTTGCCCTGAAGCATGAAGGAAGTGAATTTGTCTTCTTTGATTTGTCGCTTGCTCAGCTTGAAATTCTGGGGCATTTAACTCTCCTGAAACAGCCTGGTTCTATCTTCACAATTATCGGCACCGGCCCGAGGTTTGACCACAGCCCTCTCACAAAACCGCGGCCCGTCGGCGCATGACCGGAGGCCGCGGGCCGGATAATTTTCGGTCGGGACTAGAAATACCCGGTAAATCCAAATCCAAAATGATGATCGCGCGTCTGGCTCTCGAGCACCAATTCCACGGTGACATCTTCCCGAGCGTCGGCATCCGTGATAGTACTCCGATCAACCCAGCTGTAGGTGTATGACCAGTCCAGATGAATCTGATTCCAGTGAATCCCGGTTCCCAGCGAAAAAGTGTACTGAAGAGCAGCGTCGCTCTTGTTAAGCAGCTTGGCCAGCGGCGAGATCACAGCGTGCGGCAGGATGAAAGCCTTGGCTGGGGTCTCGACATCGCCGTCATTGGGCCGCGGGGTCGGCACAAAACCGACGCCGACTCGAAGGGGAATAGTGCCGAACGATTTCGCCATCGTGTACTCGGCCCCAAACCGCATCGACACGCCGTTGTTCCAATTTACCAAAGAATCATCATATTCTATGAAATCCTCTTCGATGTTCCCTGCCGGCGTGATATTCAGACTGGTACGATCCTTGATACCGGTGCTGCCATACCCGCGATACTCAGCGTCGACGGCCAGAAGCAGATTATCCTTCAACTGATAGCCAATGCCGCCACCAACTAGGAACGGCATGCTGTACTTGGTCAACTGGTCATCGATGAAGGTGGTGTCGGTACCGGCCTCGATCGGGAATCCATTAATATCTTGGACTGAATATAACGACGTTCCCGTTTTCACGTTGAGATTGAACGGCGAGCGCAACGCCAGCCCCCACGAGAGCTTCTCTCCGGAGTGTTTAGCGCCCAGAGTGAAATTGAAACCTGAGAACTTGCTGGTGTCGACGACTAAACCCGTGCCGCCGGCGGTTACCGACTGCTCGAAGGGAGGCAGCGGGAAGTCGTACACGGCCGTCAGTTCGGTGATGGTTCTGATGGCACTACCCGAGTACACGTTGACGGCCAGCCCCAGCGATATATTCTCGTAAACGCGTGAACCAAAGGCGATGTTCACCGAACGCAGACTGCCTTCGTATGACTGCTTGTTGACAACGTCAACCGGGAAAATCTCCTGCTGCAGGATACTCTGCCTGATAACCCAAATCGGTACGCCCACGGTCGCATTGAAAGACTGGTTGCCCAGACCACTAAAATTCTCGGTGTAATTGAAAGACCCGACAAAAGGGTGCCCCTTGAGCCGGAACGGAGCCACGAAATTAAGGTCGCTGACACCACCCAGAGAGCCATCATGATCGGCACCGAAGGTCCGAGAGAAAATCGTAAAATCGGTTTTCCCCTTGGCCGAAGTAGCGCCGTAAGACAGACCGAGCATAGGCCCTTCGTGAACAACCAACCCGGCCGGATTCCATCCGCCGGCGGTGACATCATCGGAAACTCCCAGGAAAGCATTGCCCATACCCTCGGCTCGGACACCGCCCCCGACGAAATCGAACGGCATGTAGAGACCTAGTCCAAGGCGATCCGCATCAGTATCTTGGGCCGCAACGGTGGAGGCCAAAATAGCCAGAACGATAGTCAACCTGATCAAGGATGTTTTCATCCCGCAAGACTCCTTATGGCAAAAGCGCTCATCTTATCATTACCAATAGACGCACCAGCGCCCGAAAATAATCAACGAATATATCACTCCTGAAACAGCCTGTCAAACGATTTCGAAATTCTCCTTACGGCATAAGCTTTTGATCAAAAACAGCTTGACCGACACCGGCTGCAATCGAACGCCACCTACAAAAATACCCCCGGCAGGATTTGAACCTGCGGCCAATGGTTTAGGAAACCACTGCTCTATCCTACTGAGCTACGGGGGCGTATCTGTTTACTAAATCGCGTATTTGAGGTCGCTTGTCAAGCAAAGGAAGACCGCGGGGACCGTTGTCGGCGCATAGATCACTCGGATCCATAGGAGACCAGGGAATCGACCGCATAGGCAGCCAGCTTATCATGCCAGGGCAAGAATGCCAGCTCCACGACACTGGAAATTCCAACCACCTCCCCGCCCAGCTTTTCCACCATCTGACACACGGCCCTGAGGGTTCCACCGGTGGCGATTAGATCATCCACAATCACCACTCGCTGCCCGGGAGTAACGGCATCCTGGTGCAATTCGATACAATCGCTTCCGTACTCGAGGGCATAGCTGGCCGAGACCGTGTCGGCCGGCAGTTTGCCGGCCTTGCGGGCCAGAGCCAAACCTAACCCGAGGCGGTCGGCCAAAGCGGCCCCAAAGACAAAACCGCGCGACTCAACGCCGACCAGAAGATCCGGACTCTTGGTGCGAATGAATTCTTCCATCCGATCCAGCGCCTTGGCCATACCGGTCGGATCCAAAATCAAAGTCGTGATATCGTAGAAGCAGATGCCGGGCTTGGGGAAGTCGGCCACCTCGCGGATGTACTTGCGCAACTCGTCCTTCATAGACTGCCAACCAAACTAGTGCATGCGGATATCAAACCGAGAGAATTCGCCCCCAAAGGTACTCCATGTTATCTTGATGTCGGTCACGGAGGCAGATGGAGGACCCACCTTAAGATCAGTAATGAACTGCTCCACGAGCGAGCGATCACCCTCGGCCAGGGCCGTAACCGAACCATCAGGTTCGTTGCGGACCCAACCCGTCAATCCCAGCGAGAGAGCCCGTCGATAGCAGTAATAGCGGTATCCGACACCCTGAACCACGCCTGTAATCACCATCTGTGATCGGACCGTCCTCATGGTCAGTCGTCGTCAGCGCTAGCTTTGACCTCAAGGCTCTCTCCCCTGGCCAATTTCATAGCAATCTCCGCGGCCTCGAGAGGTTCTTTGACAAAAATGATCTCGTCGCCCAGGCGCCAAGCATTCACGGAGATGACGGGACGGCGCGCATGCAACGCAAAGGCCATCTCGGTCAGCGTGCCATACTTCCCCGGAAAAGCGATCACGGCATCGGCGGCTCTCACCACCATGATATTCCGCGCTTCGCCAAAACCGGTCGGGATTGGATAGTCGATCCACTCGTTGGCATCATCGCGGTTGTCCGTCGGTAGGATTCCAATGGTAACGCCGCCGGCTTCCTTGGCGCCGCGAGCCACACCTTCCATGATGCCACCCATGCCGCCGCACACAACTACACCGCCGTTCTCAGCAATGTACTTCCCTACGGATTGAGCCTGATCTCGTAGTTTCTTTGAGCACTTTCCCGCCCCGACAACGGCTATTACCGGCTTTCTTTCAGCAGACATTTGCTTCCTCTTTTGCCCATATTGGTTGTCTGGAGGTTTGATCTATCGAACTCGATATTCTCGACGTTCAAATGTCAAAAAAATCGGGGCGACTGGATTCGAACCAGCGACCTCTTAGTCCCGAACCAAGCGCGCTACCAAACTGCGCCACGCCCCGATTACGTAAACCTGAAGCAGCTTATTATAGACTTTTGTAGGATTATGTCAACTCTTTTCGGCGCTCTTTTTTTCTCCCTTCGCCCCTTCATGGACGGAGATCAAAAAACTGCCGGACCGGCGTCAAATCTTACAGGGGAAGGCCTTAAGACGGTCCAGCGTAGCGGTATCGGTGAAGCTCAAGTCCAGGGGCGTAATCGAAACCACGCCGCGATTGACGGCCTCAAAATCGGAGCCCCTGAGCGTGCGCCACTGCGGCCGACCTCCGATCCAGTAGTAATCTTTGCCCCGCGGGTCCTTTTTGTGGATCACGACGTCCTTGTAGTGACGTGAGCCCAAGCGGGTGAACTCAAACGAGCGATAAGCTTGGCCGTTGTCCACAGGCAGGTTAACATTGAGAAAGGTCGACGAACCTATTCCCCAGCCGGCGACCCGGGGTAACAATTTGGCCACAAAGCGAGCGGCACGCTTCATTGGTGTTCCCGGCTCATAGTTGGCCATGCTGACTGCCATCGAAGGAACTTGCAATATCGACCCCTCGATGGCGGCGGCAACGGTACCGGAATAGGTGACGTCATCACCCATGTTGGCGCCGTGGTTTATGCCCGAGATAATCAGGTCCGGCCGTTTCTTTTTGAACAGCAGATGAATGGCCAGCATGACGCAGTCGGTCGGGGTGCCGTCGGTAGTATATCGG
>JBDRES010000055.1:0-15810 GCA_043819515.1 bacterium | reverse complement strand
CTTCTTACTTTGTTTAGAAGCCCGAGACGACCAGATCACTGAGCACATGATCTGACAACTGTGTCGTCACACAATACCCCCAGGTAGCTCCCCTCCCTCTGCCTGGGGGTCCCCTTTATCTACCAACAACCTATCTTCCCTACTATAGAAATAGCATACGAATAAGCCGGAGTCAAGCAGCAGCCGACGTCGCCCGGCCGCGACCCGCCCACCTGGGCCTCTCATCCAAAGGGCCGTTCGCGCCCTAAGGCCTTGCCAACCGGGATAATCTGCCCGGCGTGATAAGTCTCGTGCAGCGACCAAAAGGCGATCTGTTCGGCCACCGGGGTGCCTTTTTTTTCATCAACGATCTTGTCGAGCTCGCCATCAGATGCCTTTTCAACGAATTCATACAACTGCCGGTGGACGTCCGCCAGCTGCTCTTTGAGTTCGGCCAATGCCAAATACCCGGAGCCGTCATCGCGAACCACAGACTTGTAGCCGAAGTCGCCTTCGAGTTGCCTAAACGACTCATCCCCCTGACCGGCCAGGAACAGGATATACTTGCCAAAGTACACCAGGTGCCCCACTTGCCAGCGAATGTGGTTGCTCTGGTCCCGGCCGCGTACCAGCGAATCCTCCTCTGAAACATCGTCGATCAGCTTGTCGCTGATGAATTGGCTGGTCTTAAGAAGATAAAGCAGTGTTTCCTTGCAGGTCATCGGCCGCTCCTTTTGGTATGGTTACGCTCAGGGTACGCTAACCAATACGCTCGGTGAGGGCGGTTGGTTCCCGCGAGCATCTATTGACTGCGCCCGAAATAGGTGGTATCTTCTGCCAAGCCCGACAGCGTTGATCCCGGAGCCGGGAGCTTCCGAGATACTATCACCATCTGTTGCGAGAACTACGATGGACTTTGCCGAGCTTTCAGGAATCGTTTTAACGAAACTCCCCGAGCGTCTCCAAACCAACCCGGGCGTGGCTGCTATGGCGGCCCATCGCACCGAGATCGATGGTTGGTTGCTTAGTGAATTGCTGGGCGTACTGGTTGAGGCCGGATGCCGTCCGGAACCGCGACCGGACAAAGAAAGGCTCGATGTTGTTTTTGGTAAATGGGGCCTGGATGTTCGGTCGCTAGTAACTAACATGCCGTGCGCGGCGGCCAAGGATCGAACTCAGTCCATCAAGAAGACGATCTCCGACATGACTAAGGAGATCTGGAAACTGACTAACCCCGGCAAAACGTCTCGCAAGAATCGGGCCCTTGTTTTTGCCGCCTATCCGGCCGAACATGACAACGAGCGCTGGCAATCGGTATTCCTGCGTCAGATCGCTACCGAACTGACCAAGCTCGAATATACTTCCTTCACGTTCTCCAACGGCGTACCCGGTATTCTTTACCTCGGCCTCTGCACCGAGGTGGTGTAAGTTGCACAGCCACTTCTATGGGCTATGTGAGTGTCGCATTCAAACCAAAACCATTACAGTCTCCGCTTTGAATGGGGACTTCAGGGGATCGAAGCCCTGGCCGATGCGGCCGATGTAATCGTCGTTGTCGATACGTTGTCGTTTTGTACTGCGGTCGATGTGGCCGTGTCGCGCGCGGCGATTGTGTACCCGTATCGCTTCCGAGATGACACCGCGAGCGCATTCGCGCACAAGAAAGGCGCCTCACTGGCGACTCATCGGACCAAGGTTGACCTGATCAACCCCTACTCACTCTCCCCAGCCTCGTTTGTAAATGTCACGGCGGGGGAGAGGATCGTCCTGCCGTCCCCCAACGGTGCGACGCTGTTGGTGGCCGCCGCTGAGCGTTGCTCCCATGTTATTGCCGGCTGCCTGCGCAATGCCTCGGCGGTAGCGAGCGCGGCTGCGAACCTGGGCCGGTCGATAGCGGTGATTGCCGCCGGCGAACAGTGGCAAGGGGATCATGGCGGCTTGCGCTCGGCGATTGAAGATCTGCTTGGTGCCGGGGCGATTTTGTCCGCGATAACGGGTCGCACACTATCACCAGAAGCTGAGATTGCCGTCGCCGCCTTTGACGCAGTGCGTGATGACTTACCGCGTGTGTTGCACGACTGCACCTCCGGCCGCGAACTTATTGAGATGGGTTTCCCTGACGACATCGCCATCGCAGCCGAGTTAAATGTGAGCAAAACGGTGCCGGTGCTGCGAGACGGGGCGCTGGTGGGGGGAGTAGGTTGAGACTAATCATCCAATCCCACCAGCCCGCCCCTCCCCAAAAACAGCTTGTGCTTGATATGCCGAGGCTCTATTTTTCTCTACGATGTAACGGCTCGCACCGGCGCCTATAATTTGCCGGGAGCGGACCGTAATTAGTTGGTAAATACATACTTTCGATAACGGGGTAGACTTATGAAGTTTAACGACACACTCAATGGCGATATCGTAACCATGGATGTCTCCGGGAAAATCATGGGTGGCGAAGAAACTACCATGTTCCACGGCACGATCCACGAATATATCAACCAGAACAAAAACAACTTCGTGGTCGACCTGGCCGATGTCGACTGGATGATCTCGGTCGGACTGGGTATGCTGATCTCGGCTCTGACGACGGTCAAGAACTCCGGCGGGCGGCTGGTGCTGTCCAATATCACCAAGATCGAGTCGATTCTGACTATCACTCGTTTGATTTCGGTTTTTGAGCATTATGATACTCGCAAGGAAGCCCTGGAGTCCTTCTCCAAGACCTCCTAAGCCGGGAAACTTAGTCAGAAAACCCCTCAAGGGCCCTCACCAAGCCCGATGCGCGTCATTGCAAACTCGCCACCGGCGGGGCGCTATCCCAATTCGTTAACCACCCGGACCCCAACCTCCGCTGGGGTCATTCTTATCGTAGGGCGGATCCGTCTTCGGACCCCGCCGTTCTTGTGTGGCAATCAGACAAGGTGGTCTCCGTAAGAAGTCGGAACCCTCAAGGGGTTCCGACCAAGACTACCCGGCCCTCATCCTCCGCGGGGGTCATTCTTATCGTAGGGCGGATCCGTCTTCGGACCCGCCACACCATCCATCCTCAATCGGGGTTGAGACCATCGCTCGACAACTCTTAGTCGGCTGATCCCAAAACGAAAGCGGGCCTGCCCGATCAGGCAGACCCGCTGAAAACAGCAAAAGAGCAGGCGGGGCCTACTTGAAGCGTCTCGGACGACGCGCTTCCCACTCCACAACGATGGGGCTGGCCACAAACACCGAAGAATAGGTACCGACAATGACACCCAGGATCAGCGCCAGCGCAAAGGTGCGCAGTACGGCGCCACCAAAGAAGAACAGACACGAGACCACCAGTAGCGTCGTCAACGAGGTATTGATCGTGCGCGAGAGCACCTCGTTGATCGAGTTATTGACGGCTGCCGCAAATTCACCCTTGGACCGGTGTTTCTTCAGGTTCTCACGGATACGATCGTATACCACTACCGTATCCGTCAGTGAATATCCGGCCAACGTTAGTAGGGCGGTAATAAGGAGAAGATCAAACTCCACATGCAGAAGATAAGTGATGCCCAGCACCGCCAACACATCATGGAAAGTTGCGATGGTGGCGGCGATTCCGGAGCGGAAGTCGAAGCGCACCCAGATGTAGATGACGATGCCGAGCAGTGACAGCAGTACCGCCTTTTCGGCATCATCGCGGAGCGACTGGCCCACCGCCGGGCCGATGATGTGCTCCGAGTCTACCGTGAAAGAGTTGCCTTCAAACGACTCGTTCAGGAGTTCTTTGATACGGGCGGAGCGTTCTCGTCCCTCGGCTTCCGTCTCGGGTTGCTTGATCTTTATGATAAAAGCATTGGGGCTCTCAAAGTCGGAGAGCTCGGTGATTTGAGCATCCGAGAACTCAGCTGCGGTAGCGCCGCGTACTTCCTCAATCGACACCGGCTGTTCGAAGTAGCCGATCATCATCGCTCCCCCGGCAAAGTCGATGCCGAGATTGGCATTGCCGGTGGCGATCATAACAAAGGCAAAAATGCCCAGAGCCATCAGCCCCAGAGAAATCACGAAAGCGATCTTCCTGGCGCCGATGAAATTTATATTGGTCTCGCCAATTAGTCTAAACATAGCTATCCCTTCTTAGATACTCAGCTTGCGGTAGCCTTTGCGGAAGTCAAACACCTGTTTGGTGATGACGTAGGCCGTGTACAGCGAAATTACGATACCCCAGAACAATGTCACCGCAAATCCCTTGATGGGACCCGAGCCCAGGAGGAACAGAGCTCCGGCGGTAATCAGGGTGGTGACATGGGAATCGAAGATAGCTACAAAGGCCCGCTCGTAGCCGGCGTCAATCGATGCCCGTACCGTCTTGCCGGTACGGAGCTCCTCTCGTATTCGCTCGAAGATCAGAATATTGGAGTCGACCGACATACCGATGGTCAAAATGATACCGGCAATGCCCGGCATGGTCAGCGTTGCATCCAGGGCCGCCAAAATGGCCAGCAGGAAGAAAATGTTGAAGATCAGACCGATGTCGGCAATGATACCGGAGAGTCGGTAATAGATAGCGATGAATATGAGCACCAGGACCAATCCCAGCAGCGAGGCCCGGAAACCCTTGCTGATCGAATCAGCACCCATTGAGGCTCCAACCACGTTCTTCTCGATAATCTCCACCGGCGCCGGCAGGGCACCAGCTTTGAGTACGATTTCCATATTGCGGGCATCGTCAACCTGGGCACTGCCACCCATGGTGATCTGACCCCGGCGGCGGATCTTGGAGTTGATAAACGGCGCCGACTCGATACGATCATCCAGCACGATGGCCAGCGGCTTGTCGATGTTGGCGCCGGTCAGTGTGGCAAAACGGCTGGCCCCTTCACCGGAAAGCTGGAAATTGACCACAAAGCCGCCCATATTGTCACGACCCAGAGCGATGTTCTCCAGGTATTTACCCAGGAACTGCACTTTGCGCTTGACCAAATACAACAGGTAAACTTCGCGATTGTTGCGAATCTCGCTGCGTGTTCCCCAGGCAAACTGGACGTCGATAGGGATGATCTTCTGGACCTGGGGTAGCTGCAACCAGCGATCGATTTTCTCACGATCCTTTTTGGCTACTGCATAGCCGGGCCAGGAGCTGGATGTACGACTGGAATAGAGGGCCGCCTCCAGACGACTGGACAGCGGGTAATCGCCTTCGTCGAATTCACCACCCTCGTCCATGGCAAACAAGCCGGCAGTATCAAGAGCGCTGTCGGTCTCACCGGCCAGTTCAGCCATCAGGTCGGTTGTCGGGGGTTTCTTTTCGACGGCCGAATCAGTCACGGCCTCGACCAGATCAAGGCCTTCCGCCTCGGCCGATTCGACGGTCTCCCCGGAAGCATCAGCGGTATCTTTGCGCACCCGCTCGTAATCGGCGATAACCGAATCGATACGCTCAATGATCAGAGTCGCGTTTTCCGGAGCCTCCATCAACTTGAACTGCAGGAGCGCCGTCTGGCCGATCAATTCCTCGGCTCGACTGGCGTCGGTATAGCCGGGCAAATCGACGATAATGCGGTCATTGCCCTGCTTGACAATCGACGGTTCCGCCACTCCGAGTCCGTCGACACGATTGCGGATAATCTGCATGGCGCGGTCGACGGCATCCTCGGCCGCTCCGGCATCAAGCTCCTCTAACTTGACCCGCAGGACGACATGGATACCGCCTTGAAGATCCAGTCCCAAACGGATGGCATCCTGCTGCATGGCCAGCAATTCGCCGGGAGCATTCTCCTTCATCTCGGTCTTGTCGGATTCACTCATCGTCCAAAGCCGGAACGTACCCCAAATGGCTACGGCCGACAGGATAATGAGGATGCCGGTGAGGACAATTCGCCAGTTCTGTTTGGACATACAGAACCCTTTCTTTAGGAATATCTGCTTTGTTTGTTTGTTACGTAGTCAAATCGCGGCGCGAGTATAGGCCGCAGGGGAGACAAAAGAACTAGCTGGTGCCGGAGGGTCGGGCGCCCACCAGGGTGAACTGGCGACCAAGCGAGGAGTTGACGGCGGCCGATGTTGACAGTACCGCGGTTTGGGAAACGTCGACGGCACGGCGTAGAGCGCTCTCGGCACAGTCAACGATAGCGGCCTTCAACCGCGA
Source organism: bacterium (assembly GCA_043819515.1). GTDB lineage: Bacteria > Zixibacteria > MSB-5A5 > GN15 > FEB-12 > DAOSXA01. The sequence goes on along the minus strand of JBDRES010000055.1, from coordinate 9,731 downwards.
CGGCGGCTTATCCTGCCCGATTATCAGGGGTGTTATCTGGCTGTTGGACCGATGAGACTCCGAACGTTCACCCGGCGCCATTTTTCCGCGACCTTCCGGAGCCGGCACCGGATCGTCGGTGGTGGCCAGGGATGTTGTCCCTAAGCCGGGACCTCCGGACAGCAGGACCGCTTCATCGAGCAGTTCGCCAAACAAACGATCGGCCGAAGAGCCCATTGAGGTGACCAGCACCCCCAGGAACAAAAGGCTCAGGACAATCCGGCTGATGTCCACTATTTTGCGGCTGAAGTCATTCATAATTCGATCTTTAAGGCCCGGCGAATATAACTGATTGGCCTCTTAAGTCAATCCAATTCTGCCAGGACCTTGACAGTCCCGGCGACATTCGATAACATACTGTGCCGGCGGCGCTCTGGGGCGGCAAACTCCGCTCATAGAGGTGCCGTCACAACTGTATTGAACATATCGGGAGAAATCGATGAGGTTTCAAGTGGCATTTTCGAGGATTATGTGGTTGATGATTGCTGTTTTGACAGTATCGACCGCGGGGTTGGCGGCGGACAACGCTAGTTACCGTCTGGACAACGGCATGGAGATTATTCTCAAGGAAAATCATAGCTCGCCCATGATTGCCAGCATCATATTCGTGCGTTCGGGCAGCAAGTATGAGTCGACCTTCGAGAACGGCATAACTCACCTACTGGAGCATCTTCTCTTTGACGGCACCACCCATCTGACTCGCGAGGAGTTGGACAGGTCGATCAGCCGTCTGGGCGGGTACATAAATGCCTTCACGCGCGAAGATCAAACCGATTTCCTGGTTTTGCTGCCGAAACAGTTTATCGACTATGGCCTTACCGTCCAGGCCGACATGCTTTTTAGTTCGAGCTTCCCTGAGGATGAGCTGGCCAAAGAACGCCAGGTGGTGATTGAGGAAATCCGTCAAGCCGCCGATGCTCCCGGTTTTGCCGCTGAGCGCTTTGCGCTGGAGAAATCCATGGCCGGAACCGCCTATGTCCAGCCGGTCCTGGGCTACGAGCCGTTTATTGCCAATATCCCGCGCCAGGCCATCATCGATTACTGGAAACGATACTATCGTCCCGGCAACATGACGGCATTGATCATCGGCGACTTTGATACCCAGGTGATGAAAACCACGGTAGCCGGAATCTTCGGCGCCATACCGGATACGCTGCCGCCGACCACGGCCACCCCGGAGTTGGTCTATGAGTTGCCGCCCGATCCACCCCAACAACATCTCTACGACACCGTTGCCAACGTGCAAAACACCCATATCGATCTGTCTTTCATTGCCCCGCCGATTTCGAGTGATGACTACCTGCCGATGGATCTGCTGGTGCAGTATCTGGCTATGGATGATGTCTCGCCGCTGTACCAGGCGCTAAAGTCGGGCGAGGCGCCTCTGGCTACCGAAGTTGGTCTCGGTTTGACGGCTTACGACGGTTTTTCACGCATCGAAGTCTCGATCCTGACCGATCGTCTCCAGGCCAGGCAGCAAATCGTCCGGACCGTTGTCGATCAGCTCTCCGGGGCTGCCCGCCTGACGGCGTCACCGGATATCCTCAAGGGTATCAAGACCGGCGTCAAGACGAGTGACATCTTTTATGCGGAGAAACTCCACTATTACGCCTTCATAATCGCCCCCTATATGATGACCGGTGGTTGGGAGTTCGTTCAACATTACGCCGAGGCACTCGATAGAGTCACCTGGGGGCAATGTCGTCAGGCAGCCGAAAAATGGCTGGCCAGGCCATCGTACGTGGCCACGATGGTGCGGCCGCTCGAAATCGACACCCAGACGGCGTATGTGCCGACCTCGTTGACGGTGGACGAAGTCACGGCCCATTTTGCCGCGGCTACCCTGCCGGTTCACGACGTTTCGGAGGGCATCGAGCTGACCTATCCTTCACCGGATTCGATCAAGATGGAGCTTTCCGAGAACGCCGAGTATCATCGCGAAGTTCTGCCGAATGGACTGACTCTGATTATAAAATCAAGCCCGGACAGCCGTGTTTTTGCGATGAATGTTTTGGGCAAGAATCGCACCCTCAACGAGCCGTCTGGTATGGCGGGAATCACCGATTTTGTCAATCACGTGATTGAGAAGGGGACTGTCACCCGTGACGCCCGGGATCTTACCCGCGATCTGGCCGCCATCGGAGCCAACGTCACTTTGTATGACAATCCCTGGATACCGTACGATGATCGCTATACTTCGCGGCGGTTTTCGTTTCTGAAATTCGAGACTATCGAAGAGTACGCCGAGAAGGGCTTCTACCTTTTTGCCGAAATGCTGCAGCATCCCAGCTTTGATTCGGCGGAGGTGGAGAAGGTACGCCGTTCGCTCTTGGGGAGTCTTGGACGCGACGGCGCCGATCCGCGCAAGCAGGCCCGCGATCAGTTCTACGCCACTCTCTTTGAAGGCAATGATTACGGCCGGCCGATTACGGGGGACGCCCGTTCCATAGCCTCGATCACGCGTGACCAATTGGCCGAATACCATCGCCGCTACTACGCTCCGGAAAATCTGATCATCACTATTGCCACCTCACGGCCGGTTGACCAGGTCAGCTCCTGGGTCAACGGCATCTTCGGCAATCAGACGGCCACGGCCGGATTGGCTGAGGTTAGTTATGCCGGGTCGTCGCTGTCAACCGGTCTGAAGCGTCAGGTTGATATGGAATCGGAGCAGGTGGCCATCTATCTCGGCGGGCCGCTTCCGGGCGCCAACCACGAGGACGCTGTCGCCCTCGATCTGGCCGCGTCGATTTTGTCTACCCGCCTGTATCACAATCTGCGGGAGAAACAGGGCCTGGCCTATTCGGTCGGGGCGGGAACCGGCTTTGACCGGGATTTCGGCTGGTATTATGCAGTGATGGGCACCGGCGCCGACAATCGCGAGAAGGCCATCAGCGGCATCAAGCTCGAGATCGAGAAACTGAAGTACGACGGTCCCAGCTACGAGGAACTGTTGACGGCTCGCAATCAAATCTGGGGGCGGCTGTCATCAGCACGGCTGTCGCGGATTAATCAGGCCTACTACCTGGGCGTAGATGAATATCTGGGCCGGAGTCTGGGTTATGACAGCGAGTTGCTGGAGAAACTCCAAAGCGTCACGACCGACGACATCAGGCGCGTAATGGCCCGCTATTTCAATCTGGAGGCAGGTGTTCAGGTCACTGCCGGCCCGGCCATTCAGTAGATCAGAATCGACCGTCAAAAAGCGTGCAGTCCGGCTTGTTTTGATGGCCGGGCTGCTCATTCCCTCGTAATCCAAATCCAACGTGAATCGGACTGATTTCCAACATTCTGATTGACTACTTGTGGCCGCCACCTATATTCGGCCTTAATACACTTAGGGAAGAGTTCAAGGAAGAAACCGGCCAAATGATGGCTGAACATAGCCCCGACGAGAGCAGCGGCGCTCTCCGCTTTGCACCCCAGGGTGGCGTTTTACTCAAGTTCCTGGCTATTGCCGGGCTGCTATATCTTTTTATCCTCTCCATCATGCTCCTGGGGGCTTCATTCAAGCTGTTTGGCAAGGAGTTTGCCGAAGCGATCTTCCATTCCACCTCCAATCCTGTCATGGGTCTGATGATCGGGGTGCTGACGACCGCCATCATTCAATCCTCTTCAACCACAACTTCCATAGTCGTCGGCTTGGTCGCCTCGGGGGTGCTCACTTTTGAAGGAGCCATCCCGATGGTAATGGGGGCCAATATCGGCACCTCAATCACCAATATCATCGTGTCGCTGGGGCACTTGAATCGAGAGCAGGAATTCCGTCGCGCCTTCTGCGGATCCATGCTGCATGATTTCTTTAATGTCTGCTCAGTCATTGTCCTGCTGCCGCTCGAGATCCATTTTGGACTCATCAGACGCTCGGCCCTTTCTTTGGGGTCTCTGTTCAGCGGCTTTGGCGGAATGACCTTCACTTCACCTTTGAAAGCCGTTACCAAACCGGTATCGAGTTGGATTCTGCATACTAGCGGCGATAGCGGTCTGGTGGGCGTAATAATATCTCTGTTGCTGCTCTTCGTCGCTCTGAAGTATATCGTTAAGGTGCTGCGCTCGCTGGTTTTGGCCCGCGTGGAGCGGTTTTTCCAAACCTATGTTTTCCGTACCCCCATTCTCGCCTTCCTGCTCGGCGTTGCGATCACGGCGTTGGTACAATCATCCTCCATCACCACCTCCATAATCGTTCCCTTGCTGGGTGCCGGAATTCTCAGTTACATTCAGGTTTACCCCTATCTCCTGGGAGCCAACGTGGGCACGACCGTTACCGCATTCCTGGCATCGTTTGTAACCGGGTCGCCCCAGGCTGTGAGCGTCGCTTTTGCGCATTTGGTATTCAATATCTACGGTATAGCGATATTCTGGCCGCTAAAGAGAATCCCCATATGGCTGGCCGTAAAACTGTCGGATTTGACCATGAAATCCAAGCTGGTGCCGATAGCTTACATATTGGTGGTGTTTTTCGCGATTCCCGGGCTTATATTGTATTTAATGGAGTAGTCCGATGTTTTCGAAGTTTAGAGCCTTATTCGCCTCTGAGAATCTTCTGGATTCTGCCTTCAAAACGACCCTGACCATGCTGGAGTTTGATCGTCAGATGTACGACGCCTCCTGCCACACTTTGCGGCATTCGGATTCCGACGAGTTGCCGTTTGATGTGCGCGGAATGGACCGCAAGATCAACAAGTATGAGCGCCAGGTCCGTCGTCAGGTGCTGACGCACTTGACGATTTCGGGAACCCAGGACCTGGCCCCCGGTCTGGCGCTGGTATCGATAGTGATCGATGTCGAACGTATCGGCGACTACACCAAGAACATCGTAGATATTGCCACCAAGCACCCCAAGAAACTGCACGGCGGAACCTACGAAGGGACTCTGGCTGAAATCGAAACGGCCATTGATGCCGTATTTCCCAAAGTAATCCAGTCCTTGAAGACTCAGGATGCCGACCTGGGACGCGAAGTCATGGGGTTGGAGGAAGATATCGGCAAGAAGGCCGAATCGATCGTAACCGGACTCATGATGGAATCCGATCCCAACCTGGGCTGCTCCGATTCCGTCTGCCTGGGCATGTATGCCCGTTTTCTCAAGCGCATCAACGCCCACCTGACCAACATCGCCAGCTCGCAGGTGAATCCCTTCCCCCGGATCAGTTTCCGCGAAAAACGGGTCCGCGAGTAGCTACTTTTCTTTCAGGCCCAGCCCGGTTCGCATGGCGGGAAGCAGGTGTTGTCTCTGCAGAACCAGGTAGACTACGGCCAGAATGATATAGATAACCATTACTTCCATGCGGATCTGCTCAACCACCAATTGAGCCGCAAAGAGCCCAAACAGCAGCAATCCCTCGGCTCTGCTGAACCTCAGGTTTACAATCACGGCCAGCGCAAACAGCGACTGGGCGGCGGTGAGCAGAAGTTCATGATTCTGGAGCTCGTCCAGCGGAAAAGCGCGAACCGCACCGCTGGAGATCGAAAATACCAGCGGTATGGTACCCACCAGCAGCGTCCACTGATTGACCTTGGATGAAATCAGTGCTTTCAGTGCTGAGCCGGCCATGCCTCTCGAGGCCCAGGTAGCCGCCACAATAAACTCCGGCGCCTCCGAGGCAATCGGCGCCAACCACTGGACCAACAGGAACTCATCAACTCCAAACTGGCTGCCCATGGCGACCAGGCTGTGGGCAAACGGCTCGGCGACAAAGAATATCACGGCGCCCGCAAACCCGAACATGCCGACGGTGGCCAACCGCCTGGGCCGGTTGGACATGTTGGCGATGATCTTGACCGGCCCGATTACCTCCGGCTCGACCGACTTCATCCCGGCCACGCGCCGCGTGTAAAGACCAAACAACGTCACCAGAATGACGGTATCGATAAGATTGAGACTGCCTTTGAGGGGGATTGTAAACGAGTAAATCGTAGCCATGGCCAGATAGAAGACTTCTACTCTCTGGCCGCTGTCCATGATGATTTCTTTGCGTTTTTTAGCCAGGACATATATGGCCAGCACCGCCGGCCAACCCAGACCGACCAACAGCCGATTGGCGCCGGTCATGTTGGCAATGGCGTAATGAGCTTCCTCAGGGATATGAGCCGCTCGCCACGTGAAGACAAAATCGACGGCATATTCCGGCAGGACCGCCAGGAGCGCCAGGATAGCCACCGCCAGCGACTCGGAAATGTCTATCTGGGCCGCCTCAGCCGCCCACGAGAGCATGAAGGCGGCGCCAAAGATCGCGATACCAAAAAGGAGTGAACCCAGAAGCGGTGTCGTCTCGGCATGAGTCAGGCCCAGGAAAAAGCCGGGAACAGTAACGCCCAGCGTAACAATCAAGGTCCACCAGTTGGCGGCGCTCACTTCGTATCTGTGATTGGGATTGCTCATTTAGTGGATGATGCAGGTGTCCCCATTGCCCATAAGAGTGGCCATGCCACAGCCGGAGCTTGCTTCGTACCCGCGGTTGGAGTCATTTATCCCTTGGTTGTTGCAGACATGACCATTGCCCATAAGAGTGGCCACGCCACTTAGCCGCGGATTATCATGTTGACGATGTCTTTGCGCAAGAGGATTCCGACCAGAGTGTCCCCTTCGGTGACAAATACTCTGCTAACATCCTTAAAAATCATCATGGCCGCCACTTCGACAATCCGTGTATCCGGGGTCGTCACCTCAAACTCGGAGCGATACAGTTGCGAGACCTTTATTTTGTCTTCCTGTTTAAGCAGTTCCTCAAACGGTTCGACGTCCATGGAGTAATTGAGGTTGGAAATGAGCGCTTTGTAATCCGGCAAGGCCGCTTTGATCAGATCGCGGTCGCCGATTACGCCCAAGAGCTTGTTGTTATCATCGACCACGGCTAACGCCGACAGGCGAAAACGGAACATGCGATTGGCCACTTCCTTCAATGAGTTGTCGGGGGTGACACTGGCCACCTTGTGACGCATGACATCCTTGACCATCAGTTCCTTGTCGACCGTGACGTCGGCATCCGAGACTAACTTGATCAGATCGACCTCGCGCTCAACCTTCAAAACAGTCTCCAGCGTCCCCGGCATGCGTCCCCACTGAGACAGACCGGAGAGCATCTGCAGGTACAACTTGGCGATCGTCGAGGGAGTCAGCAAAAGACAAACCACTCGCACCGGGATACCGTCATGAGTTTTGCCGATCAGTCCTTCTTTGGAGACACCGATCAGAATATACAGCTCTTTGACAGCGTCGGTACGGGCGTGCGGAAAAGCAAAACCATGACCGTAAGAGGTGTCCTCGACATCCTCACGTTCGCGGATCGACCTGAGCACTTGATCGTAGTCCAGGTCGACCCCTTCGTCGCGGATCAGATCAAGCAGTTCCCGACAGGCCTGGTCCTTGGTTTCGGCCTTGAGGTTTATGTTGATCCGCCGCTCCATCAGCAGATTTGCCAGTTTCACTTGTCTTCCTCTCTATGCTCAGGCGGTCGCCAGCGACCGACTCTTTATCAGTTTGGGTGAGGCGACTCCGCCGGAGACCAAAAACTTCACACCCTCTTCGACGGTCATATCCAGGATGGTGGCTTCATCTTCCGGCACCAAGACCACGATGCCTGATATCGGCGTCGGCGTTGATGGAATAAACACCGATACAAACGAGCGCACCTCGCCACCAACATCGAGACTAATACGATTTGACAGAAACGACAGCGCAAAAGCGCCTCGGCGCGGATACTCGATCAAGACCACGGCCTTGAACGAATCCATCGACGGTTGAGCCACCGCCTCCAGAAGCTGCTTGGCCGAAGAGTAAATTGGTCTGATAATCGGGACCTTGGATAGTATCTTCTCCCCGGTTCGGTACATACGGGCGCCTACGAAATTGCGAGTGATGACCCCTGCCAGGATAATCAGCAACAGAGTTGTCAATACCCCCAGCCCGGTGACCCAATAACCTAATATCCGATGCAGCACCGGCTGCAGGATACCGTCGACCGCCTCAAAGAGAAACTTCAGGACGATGTAAGTGAGTATTAGCGGCACGACCACCAATACGCCCGATACGAAGTAGCGCTTGAAGGAGGCTGTGACGTTGTGTATTACTGACACTGACATACTCCGGCCCTAGTCTACGGCCGGATTATACGCGGCACGATAGACAAAAGTCAAACCTTTTGCAGTCGGGCTAGCGAGTGAATAGTCCGTAGATACCGGGGAACTGGTCGGTAAATTTCAAAATCGGTTCGGCCCAGATGCCAAACAAGATGACCCCCACCAGACCAATGCCGATGACGGTGGCGCCGGGAATGGTCAGGCCGATCTTGGGGGCCGAGGCATCGGCTGAGAAATACATCTGCTTGATGATATTGGCGTAGTAGTACAGGGAGAACACGGAGGTGATCAAACCAACTCCGATCACCCAGTACAGCCACTGGAAGTCGGCACTGGCCCCGGCCATGGCGACGGCGGCTGCAAAGACTTTGTACTTGGCCATAAATCCGGCCAGCGGCGGAATACCGGCCAGCGACAAGAGGAATACCGAGAGTGTCAAAGAAAGCCCCGGGGCCGATTTCGACAGTCCGGCGTAGCTACCGATCCGGCACGAGCCGGTTTTGTCTTCGATGGCCGCCACAATGGCGAAGGCACCCATGTTTGCGAATAGATAGGCAAAGACATAGTATCCGACCGATCCCAGGCCATACTCGTTGACGGCGATCATGCCGATCATGATATAGCCGGCCTGAGCGATCGAGGAGTAACCAAGCATACGTTTGATGTCGGTCTGACGTATGGCCACCACATTGCCGTAGATCATGGCGGCGCAGGCCATCACCCCGACCATGACGCCCCAGTCGTTGGGAACCATCTCGGTTCCCCAAAAAGCCGACAGACCGTTGACAAATATCTTGGCGAAGGCGATCAGACCGGCCGCCTTGGAGCCGACCGACAGAAACGCTGCTACCGGCGTCGGTGAGCCCTCGTAAACATCCGGCAACCACTGATGGAAGGGCGGCAGGCCGAGCTTAAAGCCGACTCCGGCCACTAAGGTAACGATGGCCACTACCAGGACAAAACCCAGGTTACCCTTCGCCAGATGGAGCATGGCCAGGTTGATTTTCATCTGAACCAGTTCGGTCGTCCCGGCCAGACCATAAAGGTAGGATATGCCATACAACAAAAGGGCCGAGGAAAAAGCGCCTATCACGAAGTACTTGATCCCGGCTTCAAGCGAGCTCTTGTTGTCTTTGTAAAATGCAGCCAAAACGAAAAGCGGAATGGTCGTCAACTCCAGGCCGATCCACAACGACAGCAGCTCGTTGGAACAGGCCAGGAACATCATACCCACCGTCGAGAAAATGATCATCCCGAAGTACTCACCGCGATGGTGAACGATGCGATCCTTGAGCAATCCGAACGAGCTGCCGATGGCCATGAAGGCGGCCGCCAGAAAGATAATCTTGAAAAAGAAGGCTACCGGCTCGTTGAAGAACATGGTTCCAAAACCACGCCCATAGCCGGTGAAGGCCATGATAACGCCTGTTAGCGCCAGCCCCAACAGGGCCACGTAGCCGACGGCCGACTCACGTTTGCGACCGGTAAACAGGTCGAAGGTGATAACGACCAGGCCCCACAGAAACAGAAATATCTCCGGGGCCATCAGGCGCAGATCAAATTCGGGAAGCTGGAATTCCATAATCGGTTACCTGGCCATCAGTGTTACCAGA
>JBDRES010000054.1:0-27063 GCA_043819515.1 bacterium | reverse complement strand
GATCATGCCGTTGGACGACAGTAGCTTCTGGTAATCTCCCGAGGCGTATTGACTGCCTCGATCACTGTGGTGAATCAGACCACGCTCCGGTCGTCTCCGGTGTATTGCCTGGCGCAAGGCCGTCTCAGTCAAAACACTGTCATAGAAACGACCCCGATCATAAGATCAGGGCCGTTGATTGTAATATTGCGTCTGCGAACCAGCTCTTATTTAGGGCAGTCCGCAATACTAAATTCATTGCTGTAATCAAAGCACCCGGAGACGGTATTGGTTACCTTGATCTGATAGGTAGCGGCTTCGCCGCCGCCAAAGTCGTCGACCGTCCACAAATAGTCGCTGTTGAGGTCACCCGTACGGATGTTTCCGGCGAATCCGCCGTCTTTGTACAAATCGACGTTGTACTTGCCGGTGGTGCAGGTGCCGGTGTTCCACTCAATGGTCAGCTTGTCATCCAGACACAACGATTCACCACCGACCGGTACACTTACAACGGGCGCGCACGTCTCGATGGCAAAATAGTCGCTCAGGTCGGACACGCCGGTACTGACGTTGGTCACCATGATCTGGTAGTCGTCGCCGCTGCCGTTACCGCAGTCAGTCACCAGCCACAGGATATCGCCGGTGCTGGTGATGTCGTTATAGAGATTGCACACCAAGGCGTCACCCTTGTAGAGGTCGACGTCCCAGACAGCATCGCAATCGCCGATGTCCCAAGTGATGTACTTGGTATTTGCCCGGCACCAGATATCGGACGATGTCGGTGTGAGCACCGTCGGTACGCACGGTGGTGCGCCGCTGCCCATAACGCCGACATCCTCGGCACAACCGGTGAGGATCTTGCAGTCGGTGCTGCCCTCGACCGTGGGCGTGTAGCTTACCGTCACAACATGGCTCTCGCCGTTTGCCAGGCTGTAGTCGCCCTCACCTGCGATCAGGCTGAATTCGTCGCAGTCCTCGAAAACGGTCCCCGTCAGGGTGCCGCCGGCAATATTGGTGAAGGTAAAATCAAGCTCTTTGGTTTGACCGACCTGCACATCTCCAAAATCTAGGGCTGTGGGGATTACCTGGCACTCAGGTGTTGTGGGAATAGCCGTGGCCAGACACTGAACACTGTCGTCGCACTCGGTCACAATCCAGCATTGGTTGGCGCCAACCACAGTCGGCGTGTATTCGATTTCCACCGTGTGTGATTCGCCCGCGCTTAGATTGTAGTGGCCGTCGCTCGGGTTTATGGCAAACTCGTCGCAGCTTTCGCTGAGGTCTCCTTTGAGGGTACCCCCACCGGCGTTAGTGATGGTGAAATCCATAGTCGCCGACCCACCGACTTCGACATTGCCGAACTGCAGCACGGTCGGCGTCACCACGCACATTGGCGGGGCCGGTAATCCCTCACCACGACAATCCACAATCGTGCCACACGATGTCATCACAAAACAGGACGTGCTCCCTTCGGCCATAGGTTCAAAGCGGATAGCGATAGCCTTACTGCCGCCGGCCGGTAGGCTGAATGACTCCGAACCGGCCACGACACTGAACTCACCGCAGGTTTCGCTCACAGTCCCGGTGAGCAGTGAGCCGCCGCTGTTGGTAACCACGAAGTTCATGTCTTTGTGCTGACCGACGGCAACCTGACCAAAATTCAACCCGGTCGGGGAAATGTCGCAAACAGCCGGAGCCGGAACGCCCTTGGCATAGCACACCAGCGGCAGATCACAATCGGTCAGGACAGTACATACCGCCAGGCCGGTGTCGGCCGGTGCAAAGAAAATCGAGATTTCATGACTCTCGGCCGCGCCGAGTTCATACTCGCCGGCACCGGTCTGGATGACAAATTCGGTGCATGCGCCGCTGACAGTACCCGTGAGAATCCCATTCCCGACATTTCTGAGGTAGGTAGTCAGGGTTTTGCTGGTTCCCATCTCGACATCACCAAAGTCAAGGACAGTCGTATCCAGGGCGCAGGTCGGCGGCAGAAGCAGTCCCGCGCCGAGGCACATGACATCCTCATTACAGCCGGTGGCGATCGCGCATCCGATAGCGACCGAATCCACCGGAGTGAATCGCACCGTTATATCCTGGCTTTCGCCGGCAGCCAGGCTGTACGCTGAATCATCAGGCAAGGTGAATTCAGCGCAGCCCGATGTCACCGCTCCGGTCAGGACACCGCCGCCGATGTTACTGATTGTGAAGGTCAGGTCAGCCGACTGGCCGACGCGGATCTCTCCAAAGTCAAGTGAGTCGGACGTGATGGAGCATTCGGGTGGTGGCGGCACACCGTTGCCGATGAGGCCTACTTCGGCGTCACACCCGGTATAAACCACACAGGTAGCGGTGGCCGAATCGGTGGGCGTATAGCGTATGGTGATAGTCTTGCTCTGTCCTTTGGCCAGGGCGTAGGCTCCGAGACCGTCAACGATGCTAAACTCAGGACAGCTTTCACTGATGAAGCCCTCGAGGGTGCCGTCGCCGCCGTTCCGGATGGTGAAGCTCGCGTCTTTGTAGCCGCCCAATTCAACATCACCAAAGTGAATATAGGTGGCGGACAATATGCAGACCGGCGGCTCCGCAGCCCCGATGCCGGTGCATGTGACGCCATTGTCGCAGCCGGTGAGAATGGAGCATTCATGATTGCCCACGCTGCCCGGCGTATAGCGCACTGTTACTGTTTTGCTTTGACCTTCGGTCAAATCGTATGAGCCCCAGCCGGCAATGATGCTGAAGTTGGTACAGTAGTCATTAACGGTCCCCGACAGGGTGCCACCGCCGCCATTGGTAATAGTAAAGCTCAACTCCTTGGTCTGCCCCTTGACAACCTGGCCGAAGCCGAGGCTGGTCGGAGTTATCACGCACGCCGGCGCCTGTTCCATGGTGTTGAATGTCCAGGTGTCGGAACTGGTCAAGTTGCCCTGGGGATCGATTGCCACAACGCGCCAGTAATAGCGCGTATTGTATTCGAGAGTGGGCGGTTTGTAAGACGGCGTGATCTGGCCTGAGGAAACCAGGGGCGGAGTGCTGGTCAGACCAAAATGGACATCGTAATGAATGGTCTCGCCCTCAGGATCGCTGCACTTCCACATCAGGGTCAGATCGATATTGGCTCCACTTTGATTGTTGGGCGGAGCGGTACCGGTTATCTCCGGCACACTCGGGGGTTGGTTCTTCGGCTGCACCGGATCGTCACCGCTGCAGGACAGCGACAGCGCCAACAACAAAAGAATCATACATCCAATAACACAATGGCGAGGTGAATTCATGGAACCCTCCAAACAGATTTTGGGCACACACCCACTGACAACTACTTATCTATCATAAGTATAGCAATGATCCGCGAAAAAGTCAATGTTGTCGGCAATCGCAAGACAGGCGCGGATTTACCGGGTCGACATTTGGAGGCCGAGGGTCTTGACGAATTTCATAGGAGCCTCGCGTCCCGGTCAGATTCAACTGAGTTTTAGGCCACATGGTTGGCGGTGTCTGATCGAAGTGCATACTATGATTACACACTTCTTCCGCTGGGAGATGGTGCCGCCGACAAAATGACGTTCCGGCGCACAATTTGCCTCACTGGGGAAAGTTCTTGGACTGATTCATCCTTCATGCTATGTTTGAGTCAAGCAGATTACAGGGCTGCTCCAAAACCCCATCTTTGGTAGTTGTCAGGGTCTCATTCGTCGGTGTGCGAAATGAACAAGCACAATGGATTCTCACCCGTACCACGCAAAGGTTCCCGAAGATGGGACGGCGACTTTCCTCACCCCCGCCGTGAAGAAAGGACCAGGGGCCAAGGAGGCAGGACATGAAATCAAAGCAACTTGGGATGGTAGCGGCGGACGAGTCCCGCAGGTCAGGAGCCTTGCGCTCCTGACTTCGGGCCGTGTCGGATGCCCTACCCCTTGATTTTCTTCTCCAGAAAATCGATCACCTCGGCCGCCTTCATCCGCGTTTGCTCCATCGAGTCGCGATCGCGAAGCGTCATGGTCTCGTCTTCGAGAGTCTGACCGTCGATGGTGATACAGAACGGCGTCCCGGCCTCATCCATGCGGGCATAGCGCCGTCCGACCGCGCCGGAGACATCATAAAAAACCTTGAATTTCTTCTTGAGCTCCTGATAGACCTTCTCGGCAAACTCCGGCATGCCGTCTTTCTTGACCAGCGGAAACACGGCCGCCTTGATCGGCGCCACTCTGGGTGAAATACGCAAAAAGACGCGCGTTTCACCCTTGATCTCGACTTCATCGTAAGCATCGGCCAGGATCGTCAACAGGGTGCGGTCACACCCGGCCGAGGTCTCGATGATATAGGGAATGAACTTCTCCGGGAAGCGTTCGTCCTGGTAGCGCAGGTCCTTCTTGGTGGCTTCCATATGCCGCCCCAGATCAAAATCGGTGCGATTGTGTACTCCCTCGAGTTCCTGCCAGCCGAAGGGAAATTCGTATTCGATATCATAGGCGGCTTTGGCATAGTGGGCCAGCTCATTGGGGCCGTGTTCGTGCCAGCGCAGTCTGTCCATATTGATTCCCAGCGCCCGGTACCACTCCCAGCGCTGCTGACGCCAGTACTCAAACCATTTCTCGTCTTCCTCAGGAGCTACAAAATACTGCATCTCCATCTGCTCGAACTCACGGGTACGGAAAATGAAATTGCCCGGCGTAATTTCGTTGCGAAAGGCTTTGCCGATCTGAGCAATGCCGAACGGGATCTTCTGCCGCGAGGAATTTTTGACATTGAGAAAGTTGACGTATATCCCCTGGGCTGTCTCGGGGCGCATATATATGACCGAACCGGTGTCCTCGACCGGCCCCATGAAAGTCTTGAACATCAGGTTGAACTGCTTGATCTCGGTCAGATCGCAGCCGTTTTCGAGCGGGCTTTTTGACGGTTTCTCCGGGCAGCGGGCTTCGGCCAGTTTGTCGGCGCGGAAACGGGCTTTGCACTTTTTGCAGTCGACCATGGGGTCGTTAAAAAGCTCGACATGCCCCGACGTTCTCCAGACCTCCGGGTGCATCAGAATGGCCGCATCGACCCCCTCGATATCGTCGCGACGATTGGTCATCGAATCCCACCAGAAGGTCTTGAGGTTGCGTTTGAGCTCGGCCCCCAGCGGGCCGTAATCCCAGCACGAGGCCAGGCCACCGTAGATTTCAGAGGAGGGGAAGATATAGCCTCGGCGCTTGCACAGCGAGACCAGCTTATCCATTGTGTCGAGTTGCTTGTTGGCCATGGTCCACTTTCTATTCGGTCAGAGTTTGTTGTCTCAGCTTCTGCAGAAACTCCAGCGATTTGAGTTCGCCTTTGAGGCCACTCTGGAAGCTCAGGAGTTTGGTCAAAACCTCAAGGACCATTGACGCCCGGCGAAAGCCTACCGGAACAGTGGCCGCCTCGCGCAGAGAGGCTTGCTGAAGTTCCCGCAGCAAATAAATGCCCCGTGGGGCCAGGTGAATATAATAATCTCCCGGCGATTGGCAAGCCTCGCAAACCACCCCTCCCCGCTCCACCGACACCGCCACAGCCTCACTCTGATCTGTGGGCGTATCAGGGTCGATGTCAGTCGGTAGTATGTCCTTCCCACACACCACGCAGTTGGACAGTGAAGGATGATAACCCAGGTGCGCCATCGTTCGTAGGAGGAAGGCCAAAAACAGCCCCGGCAGTGAGCGTTTGTCGACGGCGTCGACCAGCTTCAGGTAACTAACAAAATAGTCATAGAGGTCGCGCAGCGGCTCCTCTTCCGGCGCCAACACATAGAGCAGCTCGCACGCCGCCGAACCGTATGCCAGACGACCGAGACTACCGTCGCCCTCAAAAGTCAGTTCTGCGATCAGCTCGACATCGGAGATATACCCGCTGGTCTCCTTCTGCGAGCTGTAAAAAGTCAACTCCAGCAGCGCAAACGGCAGCAGCCGGCCGCGCCGCGATTTCATACTCCGTCCGCCCTTGTCGACCAGCGCCAGCTTGCCGTAGCCGGGTGTAAAAAAGACCACGGTGCGGGAGGATTCCGACCAATTGAAGGATTTGAGCACGACCGCTTCGGTTTTGGAAAGAGCCATAGCTCTAACGACGCTGGTAGAAATAGATGGTTTCGTTGGGGCGAACCATGTGATAGCGGGTGCGGGCGATATGCTCGATCAGGCGGCTGTCGCTTTTTAGCATGCGACGAACGCGATCATTGTCGATCAGGTGGATCAGTAGTTGCCGGTTGGCTTGTTCCAGGGAGCGTTTTTCAAGCTCCAGCCTCACAATCCGCGGCAGGCTGTAAGTGCCGACCATAAGGCTGAAAAAGAAGTAAACAGCCACCGCCGCGACCCCTAGTCGCAGGGCCTTGCGCCGCCAGCGGGCGTCGGCATTGGACAGCCGCCTGGTGAGGTTGTCGGCCAGAGGCTTAAAAAGCGAGCCGTTTTGTTTGACACGACGAGGCATTTTACAACAATGCCGAGTTCGATAAAAAGCAGCAACAAAAATAAGGGAGGGGGGGGGGCCAGTCCGATGCGAGGCTTAGTCTAAAATGACGATGAGACCAAATCCATAGACTGCCTTCACATACCTCCCGACATTATCATCAAGCGGCACCCGCAGCTGCAAAACAGGCAGGAAGTTGTGATAGCGGAGTCGTACAGCTGACGCGAACTCATGCATGGTACGCTCGCCTATACTCCCTCCCGTAGAAAGAGCTATTGTCCCTCTAAGTCCAGTCATAAACGACCATGACCGGGTCGAATGGACATAGCTAACGCCGTAGTCGCCAATCAGCTCAGCATCTCTTCCGGCACTGACCGGGAGAAACATCTTGAACCCAATTGTCAAAATGGGATCGAAGACCTTATTGGCTGATCGAATGCGCCAGCGCGTGATCAGGCCCAACACGTCGGATGCAACGGCCTCGATCCGCATTGGATCTGTTTGCGCTCCATATAGCTGAGCCTGTCCATCTTCTTCGGCAAACGGCAGACGTATACCTAGTTCGGTGATTGTACCCCCCGGCCGGCCAAGTTCTACGCCAACGTACGGAGCACCCACGGGCGTGCGCGAATCCCAGATGCCAGAGTGCCGGCCTCCTTCAAACCTCGTCATCGGTAGTTCGCCGCGCAATGCTGTACTTGTCCCAAGCTGCGTGCGGTAGCCCACAGTCCAAATGCCCGCGGTGGTTTTGTCAGGGTAGTGATCGCGGTCAGGGTGCAGAAACTCCAAGTCGACCGCCCTCTTGGCCTCGATCGGTGGCAGAAGTGATTGGGACCAGCCGGCGTCAGCCACAGAGCAGGCGATAACAGTTGACACGGCCCATAATAGCGTACTTCTGTTCATCGTTATCCCTTGATGAAGGATGTCCTGCGATTGAATCCAGGATAGATAGCCACACCACATTTGTCAAGTGCATCAGCAACGCCCTGGCTCGATCTCGGAAAACGAAGACATCTCTCAATCTCCCTGCATTTCCACTGACACGCCCTGTCAGTGGCGATTGTTATTATAGGGCGAAAACCTGGGGACCAATCATTGCCGAGGGGTAAATGCAGCACTCTATCGAGATCAGGGATACCGGCATCAAGATCACCGATATTCTTGGTCTGATCGCACGCGGGTTGTCATATTACCAAATTCTGTTGTTTCACAAGGACTTAACACTCACAGATATTATGGTGACGGCCCGAATCGCACAGGAACTGATCGAAAACTTCGTCGATGTCAGTGGTGAACTTCATGTTGAGGGAAACATCGAGGTGAGTTGCCGTGGTGGCAAACTGCGAAACCTTACCGAGGTACGCAATCTCCATCCGCAAGCTTTCGAGCCCTGGACCGATACCGAGGATGCCGATCTCAGAGCCGGTTACAAAGAAGGACAATCGGTTGTAACGCTGGCAGAAAAGCATGGGCGCCAACGGGGAGCGGTCAAAACTCGCCTGAGAAAGTTGGGGTTGACTCAGAAGCCGTGACGCGGTAGATCAGGCCGGAATGGGTGAAGGAGACTGAAGCATCGTTCAGGTCCAGGTCACGCCGGCCGCCCGCCGAAGTCCCGCCCGCATCATCTACCCCTTGCAAACAACGACCGCACGGCCTATATTGGGTAGAGTCCTTCTGTGTCCAGTATGGGTTTTTCCGCAGGGAGAATGCTATGAAACGCCTGATTCTCATCACGACGCTGCTGGTGTTGGCAGCGAGTGTATCCGTGTGGTCGACAGCGCCTGATACTATTCGCATCGGCTACCAAAACGCCTACCATGTCGGCGGCGGGGTCTTTCGAGTTCCCCTCCATCTGTTCAATGACAATACCACTGTCCGCGGTCTGTCGATGCCGTTCCGGTATGTCTGCACCGGTGGGTTGATTACGCCCGATTCGGTGACCCGCGCCGGCCGCTCCTGGAATACCAACCTCTGGGATCTGGTACACGACATGTACGGCGGTGGCGAAACAAACCCGGATTCGACCTGCTTAGGGATGTGCTGTCTGACCGGCCAACTGGAGCCTGGCTCGGGCATAATCGCCGATCTCTGGTTCTCCGGCGGCTACCCGGGGGATCTGCTGACCTTCATCCCCTTGGTAGACTATGTCATGCCGCCGAATTGCCCGCTGCAGTTTGACATGCCCGACCCGGACGGCGGCCCGGTCGCACCAGTCACAAACCTGACCATTGTTGAAAGCCAGATTGATATCCTCTGCCAGAGCCATTACACCGTCGAAGCGCTGCAGTGGCTGATTTTTGGTATCGATGCCTATGGCGGCCTGGCCCCTTACGAGCTTGAGATAGTCTCCGTCGCAGGGCCCAGTGAAACCTATCCCGCCCCCTATATTTCCGGCAGCGGTCCCTGGGAGTTCCATTGGCGTCCCGGCTCCAACAACGCCGGGACATGGACCATTACGATAGGTATCACCGACGCTGAAGCCGATTATGCCACTAAGGCAATTACAGTCGAAGTCACCCCGGCGCCACCCGATCCTTGCGAGATAGTCCGCGGTGACATAACCTGCGATGCCAAGATCGATATCGCCGACCTGGTGGCTATGGCCGGCTGGATGTTCAACGGCGGCATGCCCCCGGTTTGTCCGGGCACTAAGCTGGGTGATGACCCCAAGGGTTTTCCCGATACAGTGCGCATCAGGGGAGATATGGCCTATTTCCTGGGTGATGACATTGCCGTTGTGCCGGTCTGGATAGCTAACGACAATGAAATAGGTGGGCTTTCGGTGCCGTTGGCATACGCAACAACCGGCGCCGGCCTTGAGTGCGATTCGATGACACGCGCCGGACGCACTTACGGCAACGCGGCCTTCGATTTGTACATGGGCCTGTCCGGATCACCCGGGCCGGCTCCCGATTCCACCTGCCTGGGCTTTGTGTGTATGGTAAAGCCCTTGCAGCCTGGAGTTGGCGTGGTTAGCAATCTTTGGTTTTCCGGTGTAACGCCAGGTGATATCGTCACGATTAATGGTATCGAGTTCTACCCACCCAGTTGCGATCTGCAGGAGCAGCCGCCCGACCCTGACGGCGGACCCGTTTTTGCTGGTGATCAGTTCGAGGTTGGTCAGGGCCAGATGTACATATCATGCGGTAATTACTTCACCGTACGGGCCTTCAGCACCCTCACCGTGCCGATCCAGGTGGAAGGCGGAACCGCTCCCTATAACTTGGAAATAGTGTCGTTCAACGGCAACCCGGATAACATGCCGACTCTTACCGGAGACGGACCCTGGACTCTCCAATACACGCCCCGCGGCAATGAAGTTGGGACGCGTACGCTGGTCCTGAGGGCAACCGACGCCGACGATGAAACGGTCGACATCACAGTCATCATAAATGTCACCGAGTTCCCCGTCACCGAATGCAATTACCTGCGAGGTGATGTTGATTGTAATGGTGCCGTCGATATCGCCGACCTGGTTTTTGTGGTGAACTACATGTTCAACGGTGGACCCGAGCCCGACTGCGGACAGAAATAGACCGGAGGCTGAGAAGTAACGAATTCCGGGCGATCCTTGAGGGTCGCCCGTTTTTTTGAGATTAGTCGGCGGTGATTTCGAAGTTGGGGATCAATCGAAAGACCTCGGGAGGAGCATCTTCCCATTGGTCAAACAGCTCGTCCGCTATGGCCGTTTGAGCTGCTTCCATGGCCGCCTTGCAGGCTTCTTTGGAATCCCAAAACGCCAGTCCGATGAGCGCCCCGCTCAGTTCATCCGACAGCGAAAAGGCTCGCTGAAATCCAGGCTGACCCGTCATCGCCAGTGCGAAACGGCGCATCGAGGCAATCAGATCGTTGGTGTACTGCGGTTTGTGGCGATGTATCGCCATCGAAATGTACATAAAAGCAATCCCCTGCGTCTAGAGTACTCAGTCCGAGACAATAGCGTCGGCTTCGATTTCAACCAGCCACTCCGGCCGTACCAGGGATGTTACCTCGATCATCGTCGCGGCTGGTTTGATATTCCGAAAGAACTCACCGTGCACGCGGCCGACCTCCTCCCAAAGGCTTATATCGGTGAGATAGATCCGGGTGCGGCTGACATCGGTAAGGAAACCGCCCGCCTCTTCGATGGCCGCCTGAATAATCTCCAGGCAGCGGCGCGTCTGCGCAGCCGCATCGCCTACCCCGGCGGTAGCACCATCAGGCGCGATAGGACCGGTTCCGGAAACAGCGATGCTGTTGCCGACACGCACCGCGCGGCTGAAGCCGATGATGTCTTCATAGGGCGAGGCAGAGGAAACTCGCCGGCGGATCATATCCAGCTCTTTCCGGAATGCGTCATTGTCATTCAATCCTCATTTCAAATTCACCGACAGGATCTTCAGTTCGGTCATGTCCTCTATCGAGTAGCGCACTCCTTCGCGCTTCAGACCGGAGTCCTTCATGCCGCCGTAGGGTTGATGATCGGCGCGGTATGTCGGTATGTCGTTGACAACTACGCCGCCGCATTCGATGTGCTTGTAGGCATAGAAGATGTCCTTCATGCGGTTGGTGAAAACCCCGGCCTGCAAACCAAAATCGGAATTGTTGATCTGCTTCACCACCTGCTTGAAACTGGTGTATTTGAAAACCACCGCCAAGGGGGCAAAGGCCTCCTTGGAGCAGACATCCATGGAAGTAGTGACATTGGTCAGCACCGTCGGTTTCATGGTCGCGCCGCGTACGGTGCCGCCGGTGAGAATCTTGGCGCCGTCGGCCACCGCTTGCCGAACTACCTCCATAGTGGCCTGTGCGGCCTGCCGATTGATCATGGTGCCGATGTCGGTTTTTGGATTGAGCGGATCGCCGGTCTTTAGTTTCAGCACCTTGGCTTTGAACAGGCGCAGGAATTTGCTGTAGACTTTTTCGTGGACATAGATACGCTGGACCGAAATACAGCTCTGGCCGGCCACTGCAAAGGCGCCGTACAGAAGTCGAGTGGTAGCAAAATCGAGGTCGGCATCATCGGCGATGGCCACCCCGGCATTGCCGCCCAGTTCCAGAACGACTTCCTTTTTGCCCGAATGCTCTTTGATCCACCAGCCGACTTCCGACGATCCGGTAAAAGTGATCATCTTGACGCGGTGGTCGTCAAGCAGTGGCGATGATTCTTTTGATGAACCGGGCAGGACCGACACGGCCCCTTGGGGGTGATCGGTCTGGTCGATTAGTTCGGCCAGCATCAGTGCCTGGAGCGGCGTCGACGAGGCCGGTTTCAATACTATAGTGTTGCCTGAGGCGATAGCCGGGGCGACCTTATGCGCCACCAGGTTGAGCGGGAAGTTAAACGGCGAGATTCCGGCGATGACGCCGCGCGGAAAACGCCGCACCAGGCCAAACCGCTCTTCGCTTCCCGGCGCCCAGTCGAGATCGATGATCTCCCCGCCGATCCGTTTGGCTTCTTCAGCCGCGACGCGGAAAACACCAATCGACCGGGTCACTTCCAGGCGGGCATCCTTAAGCGACTTGCCCAACTCGCGCGACATCATAGTGGCGAACTTGTCGAGGTTTCTTTCCAGACCGTCGGCAATGGCGCGACAGGTTTGCTCGCGTTTGTATGACGGTAGTTCACGCGTCTGTGCAAACGCATCGTGGGCCAGTTTGATCGCCTTGGTGTAGTCCGCTTTTGAGGCGGCGGCTACCGTCGCTACCAGTTTGGCGTCATAGGGAGACACCACTCGGATTGAGTCTTCCGAATCGATCCACTTGCCGCCGAGGTACATTTTGTATCGCTTAGCCATTGCTGTTTCTCCTGTTACTGCTCGTTTCCTGAATTGTAGCCCCACGCAACTCCGGTGTTCTGAATCAGTATTGAATCAATGTAGTCCAACTTAGTTATCAGCGAGAACGAGGAATCGAATTTGTATTCTGCTGCGACGATGCCGCCAACCAAGTATCTATGTAGGCCCACCACGTTATGCGGCTGCACGAGTACTATTCCACCGCTCATACCTTCATGCAATCTCTTGTCAATGAGAATCCACGGACCAATAATCTGGGAAACGATACCAGATACAACTAACGGATCGCCCTTTTTGATGAATGGAAATTTCTGCGGATCTGCAAAACCGAGTGCCAGTAGCGGAGATGCCAGCTTCACCTCGTTCGTGAACGCGAGGCACGATCGCACAAGCATTTTGAACGTGAATCTCTGTATGAGTCCTCCCGCGTTGGGCACCGGGAGTAACGCTATGTCAGGTGATTCGCCGCTTGCTGATATATAGGTTAGATACCTAGGCACACCAGAATCCGTGAGCAGGGGAATAGGGGACTTGTACAATGGCGTGAAGCTACCCGAGTCTGACACGAAGATCTGCAGTTTGTGTCGACTATTCAAAACGTGCTTCGCCGTCAGCAAGTATGCCGAATTCGCGTTTTGATAGTCCCAGATAAACACTCCGGTGCCCCAAGCGTTGGAGTCCGCGACTACTGTATCTTCAGCAACTAAGCCGAGCAAATTCGTTTGCATGATTTGTTCAAAGCTGAGTGCATCCTTAGCACACAATCCTCTTGTCACACAGGTGAGAGACAGGGTGACTACGCAGGCGACAATCCAATGCCTTCTTAATGTCATCGTTTCGGCCCCTTCCTATCAAACACTACACCGGGCAGACCAGCCGCCCCAGACGTTTGGTCAGTTTGATATTCTCACTATAATCAACCGGGCAATCGATCACCACCGGCTTTTTGCTTTTGAAAGCACGTCTCAGTATCTGCTGCAGGTCGTCCCCTTTTTTGACCTTGATGCCCACTGCTCCGCACGATTGCGCCAGCCTAACAAAATCGGGGTTACTGAAGCGCGTCCCGAAGGCATGGCCAAACTTATTTTTTTGTTTCCATTCGATCAGGCCCAGGGTGCCGTCGGTCCAGATCATATTGACCGTCGGCGTGCCCAGCCGCACGGCTGTTTCCAACTCCTGCATGTTCATCATAAAGCCGGCATCGCCCGAGATGGTCAGCACTTTGCGGCCGGGATATACCAGCTGGGCGGCGATGCCACCGGGGACGGCAATACCCATCGAGGCGAAACCATTGGAGATGATACAGGTATTGGGTTCATGCACGATGTAGCTGCGGGCGATCCACATCTTGTGTGCGCCAACATCGGAAACGACGATATCCTCCGGGCCGAGCACGGCGCGGACATCATGCAGTATTTTCTGTGGCTTCATGGGAAAGGCGCGACTGTATTGGTACTGCCCGATATCCTTCAAGATTTTTCGCCGATGTTTTTCGGCAAAGCGGCCGGTCTCTTTTGGAATGGAAGTATCGATCTTCTGGCCCAACTCCCAGAGTGTGGAAGCGATGTCGCCTACCACCTCGACAGCCGGGGCATAGTGGTAGTCCACCTCGGCCGGGTCAAAATCGATGTGAACGATCTGCTTTTGGCCGTCGGGATTCCAGAACCGAGGCGAGTACTCGGCCAGATCGTAACCGACGCAGATAATCAGGTCGGCTTCCTCAAAAGCACGAGTTACATGATCGCGCGCTTGCAGGCCGATGGCGTACAGATTGAATTTATACTCGTGACCGGCGGCGCCTTTGCCCATGAAGGTGTTTGTGATCGCCATGCCGGTCTTGTCCAGAAACAGGCGCAGTTGCTTGATAGCGCGTTTGCGAATAGCCCCGTTACCGGCCAAAATCAGCGGCTTGCGGGCGCGACGGATCAGCGCAAGGGCCTGGTCAACCGCCTTGTAATCCGGAGCCGGCCGCCTGATCTTCCTGACTTCAAAATACCCCGGTTTATGGCAAGTTTCTGCGGCAACATCTTCGGGAAATTCCAAATGAGTCGTCCCCGGTTTTTCCGCCTCGGCCACTTTGAAGGCCTTACGCACCGCCTCGGCAACCATGTCGGGTCGGCTGATACGAGCATTCCATTTGGTCACCGGACGAAAAGTGGAAACAATGTCGACATATTGATGCGATTCCTTGTGCATGCGCAGCGTATCGGCCTGACCGGTAATGGCCACCACCGGAGCCCGATCGAGGTACGCATCGGCCAGCGGCGTCAGAAGATTGGTCGCGCCCGGTCCCAGCGTAGACATACAGACGCCGGCCTTCCCGGTCAATCGTCCGTAGACGTCGGCCATAAAGCCGGCTCCCTGCTCATGACGGGTCAGCACAAACCGGATCTTGGATTGGCGCAGCGCCTCCAGAAAGTCGATATTCTCTTCCCCCGGGACGCCAAAGACGAACTGGACCGATTCGTTCTGAAGCGCCTGGACCAAAACTTCCGATGCGTTGCTCATAAAGGTCTCCCAGGCTGTCTATAATATGGGTAAGGGTAGAGCACCATCCGCTCAGGATCAAACAAAATCGGCCGGGTCAGCGGGGCGTTGTACATGCCTGTATAAACCGGCCCGGGTGTGGGGGGTTCCCCATTGTCTATTGGCACTCTATGACGATTGCAGCGGTCTTTCAAAGGCGGTCCGGGGCGCCTGCGGGAATCGCCGTGGCGCCGTAAGGCGTTATCCCTCTATATGATAGCAGGCCTGATCGAACGCGAGCAAATCTTTTGGCGGCGGCGGCACGGCATTTACTTGTCATGATGGGCAAATGGAAGGAAATCGTGGCATGAATAGACTGAAAACCAAATTTGCCGATCAGGCTGGTGTCTCGCTTCTGGAGGTTATGATTTCCATGATCATCCTCTCGGTAGCCCTCCTGGTCCTGCTCAACCTGGCCATGGTCGCCCTGGACAGCAACGACTGGTCCAAGAATGCCACTTCGGCGACGCAGTTGATGCAGCAGAAGCTTGAGGAGGTCAGGTCCACCGCGCCGTCTAGTGGGAGCTATGTTGATACGGTTGGAGAGTACCAGCGCAATTGGACGGTATCCAATTTTGCCAGCCACCTGGACAAGGTCGACATAAAGATCGCCTGGACCGACGTCCGCGGTAAGACAAAGGTCGATTCCATGACGACCTTGGTGAGGACGCCATGAACGGCGAACAAGAACGGGGCAAGGAGCACGTTATGAATAAAACACTCAATAGAATAAGAAGCGCCCGTGGCACGACCATGATTGAGATACTGATAGCTCTGGCCATGACCTCCCTGGTTACGGTGGCCATCCTTAAGACGTATATCACTCAGCATGAACAATACGTCGTGCAGGAGGATGTTTCCGACATACAGCAAAACGCCCGAGCGGCCATCGATGAGTTGTCCCGACACTGCCGCATGGCCGGGTACTCCCTGCCGACCGGTATGGATCCGATCGTCGCCTCCAATACCAATCCGGATACGATTACCATCAACTACAAGGATGGTGACTGCGACACCTATCTGTCCAACCCTATGCCTCAGCCATCGGCGGAGTTGAAGTGTGCCACCGATGTCTCCTGCTTTCAGGATGGCGACTGGGTCTTTATTTTCGAACCCGACTCAGGTGGCGGTGAGTGGTTTGAGCTAACAGAAGTCCAGGCTGCGGCCAAGCACCTTCAGCACAACACCATGCCGCTGTCCAAAAAATACGGAGCGGACGCAATTATCGTTAAGATAAATCAGGTGAAGTTCTATATCGACAATACCACCGACCCGGATCATCCAACCCTGATGCTGAAGACTCCGGGACAGCAGCCGCAAATCTACGCCGATAATATATCCGATCTGCAGTTCACCTATCGTATGAAAAACGATTCGCTGGAGGCCGAGCCGGATCTCCCGGCCAATATCCGCGAAGTGCTGATCCAGTTGACCGGTCGTTCGCACCGACCTGATTCGGAACGAGGCGCGGAGGGCGAGGATTTCTATCGAACGCGCACCTTCGCCTCGTCGGTGAACGTACGCAATCTAAACTATTGAGGTTAACGCCATGCTAAGAATACTGAGAAGAAACGACGGTTTCGCGGCGCTGATCGCGCTCATCATGGTCGGCATGCTGACCTTGCTGGGTGTTGCGGCCCTGTCGACCTCGGATGAGGAAGTGACCATCGCCGGCAACGAGCTTCAGGAGATGCGGGCCTTTTATGCTGCCGAAGCAGGTCTGGAAATCGCTGCCGCCGCGATCCAGACACAATACGACAGCACCGGCCTGCCGCCGCTGGTGATGCCGAACGGCTCCGGCACGGTCAATGGCTGCGCCGTGACATACGCCACCGCCGACAACGGACCGATGCAGCATCGTACCCTGGCTCACGGTACCTTGACTGGTCTGCATGCCATGGTCAAGAGTTTCTCGATCGTCGACACCGCTGTGAACGCTGTCGAGGACGCCCGGGTGGTCATGTCACAGGACTTCGAAACCTGCCTGATTCCGCTTTTCCAGTTCGCCATCTTTTACGGCGACGAATTGGAGATTGCGCCGGGACCGGATATGACCCTGGTTGGACGAGTTCATTCCAACGGTGATCTTTACCTCCAGGCCGGGAGCAGTCTCGAAGTAGAAAGCTACATGACCGCCGCCGGCGGTATCTATCATGGCCGCAAACCGGGATGCCCCGAGGCTGCATCAAGTGGTGATGTCCTTATCAAGGACTCCGATGGTGCCCTGGTGTCGATGAGAGAAGGGGCCGGTTGGCTTGACGGCAGCGATGGTCACTGGTACGATTCCTCTCTTTCGCGCTGGGACGGTCGCGTGCAGGATCAAGCCCACGGCCAGGAACAGCTCAATCTGCCGCTGACGGCAGCGGCCGGTGACGATCCGCACAAGCTGATCGAACCCGGGCTGGGCAATCTCGATTCGTATGAATACAAATCTACCCTCAAGATAGTCAACGATACTGTCTGGTGGGCGGCCGATACGGTTTGGGTAAATGTCACCGATAGTCTGGTGGCCAAGGGAATCGTTGAATTCAATAACAACAAGTTCACCGACAAGCGCGAAGGCAAGCTGGTCGACGTTACCGACCTGCGCCTGGAGCGCCTCTACGATTCAACTTTCAATATGACCGGATACGGTGTCATTGATCTGGCCCCGCCGAACGGAGTGATCTACTTTTATGATAACGATACCGGGGGCACAGACTATCCGGCGATCCGGTTATCATATGGTGCCGAACTGGCTGAACCCCTGACCGTAGCCAGCGGTAATCCGGTGTATACCTGGGGAGACTTCAACAGCGTCAACAAGAAGGGCGCCGCCATCATGGGGGATGCCGTTACTTTCTTGTCGGATCAATGGGATGACAACAAGAGCAGTTGGGCGCTATCCTCACAAAACAAACCCAATCACACCGACGTGAACTGCTGCTATTTGACCGGTAATGTGCTGACCACCCATAGCGACTACAGCGGTGGTTTTGAAAACCTCCCGCGCTTTTTGGAGGACTGGGGCAGCCGCAACTTCAACTGGACGGGCTCGGCCGTGAACCTGTGGACCTCCAGACAAGCGAGGGCCTCCTGGTCGTACGGCTCTTACTACAAGGCACCGATTAGAAATTGGTCATATGATACCGATCTTGACGATCCGGCCAACCATCCGCCTGAATCGCCGATGGTCCGCATTTTCCAGCGCAACGGCTGGAAACAGGAATTCGTGGGGTACTAGAGGCTGACCGTACCCAATGTTCCACCAAAGCCCGCTCTATGGCGGGCTTTTCCTATTGGCATAGCCGGCTTCTCGACAGTGGCCATCAATAGCCCCAATGAGCCACGAGGTAGTTTACTCGATAGTCAAATCAAAGGGCAGGCGGGCGTAGATACCCTCATCGAAAGGCATAAGCGCGGTGCCGATATTGTTGGCGCTGTGCCCCAGGCCGACCAGCGCCGCCAGCGGCCGCAAGAAAGACTGACCGGGCAACTCGATCCAGGGGCGATGCTCCGGATAGAGAGCGACACCATATTGATCCAAATCCAGGCGTTCGGCAGTATACTGCAGGGCTTGCTTCAGTCCGCCGAGCTCATCGACCAGGCCGTTGTCGAGGGCTTCCCGACCGGTCCAGACCTGGCCCTGAGCCAGGGCGTTGATGCTGTCATAAGGCATCGCTCGATTGGTCGCCACCAGGTCAACAAAATGGTCGTAAAAGGCCTCGATATGTGAGGCAAATTTGGCTCGTTCATCGTCGGTGAAGGGCCGCATCCAGGTCATCATCCCGGCGTACCGTCCGCGTACAAAAAGCTCTTTGCCCAGATCGAGTTTTTCGTAGAGCCGGCTCAAATCAGGTTTGCCGGCGAATATGCCGATCGATCCCGTCAGCGTGGCCGGGTCGGCGAAGATCCGTTTGCCGGGCATAGCGATGTAATAACCCCCGGATGCGGCCTGGTTGGCCATAGACACCACCAGCGGTCGTGTTCGTGTCGCTTTCTCCAGGGTGTGGTACATTTCTTCTCCCGCCAGAGCCAGGCCACCCGGCGAGTCGACGCGAAGAATCACTCCCCGCACAGATGGATTGGAGGCCATCTGCTTCACTGCTTTGCGCATCGATCCCGGGGTTATTTTGTCTCCTTGACTCACGCAGGGAATCTGTTGATCGCTGTTGTCAATCTCACCATCAGCCACGATAACACCGACCTGAGGTCGGGTCGGCCAACCATCGTTGAGCAGGGTGTCTGACAGGTATTGCCGAAAACTGATGGTGGTCATAGGCCGCAAGTAATCCTTGGCCAGGTCGTCACGATAACTCAGGCCGTCGACCAGCCCGGCCGCCAGAGCCTCCTCTGAGGTAAACGGGCCGTTGTCGATTATATTTCGCACCGAATCCGGTGACAAGCTCCGAGCGGCGGCGATCCCGTCTACGAATTGATCATATAGGTCGTCAAGCAAGCGGTTGATTTGCGCTCGATTGGCCTCCGAGGCATCGGCTCGCGAGTATTTTTCAGCGGCGCTCTTGTGCTCGCCGATTTGTACCATCTCGACCCCGGCCCCAAGTTTATCCAGGGTGCCGCCTAGAAACGTCAGCTCGACCTTGAGGCCGACCAGATTCAGACGGCTGACCGGGTCAATCAGAATTCGGTCGCAGACGCTGGCCAAATAGTAGTCGAGATTCCCCGCTTGCGATAGGTGACAGGTGATTGTCTTGCCCTCGGCCTGGAACTGCTCCAGCGCCTGGCGCAATTCCTGAGTGCGCCCGAAGCCCAGACGACTCCCGCGCAGGCCCAGCACCATCTCGGATATGGAAGGGTCTTCTGCGGCGCGATAGATATCGAGCAGCATCCGGGTGAAGGACAGCCTCTCGCGTCCCAGGATCGGCTGTGGCGGGTTCTCCGAAAGCGCGCCTCCAATACCCAACTCGAGGCGCCGCGCCGGCTCACCGATCATTGAACGCTGACGCAGGCTGGTAGCTCCCACAAATACAGTCGTCCGGTCGTGCCCGGCACTGGAGAAATGTGATCTTGCCCCGGCAAAGTAGCGGTTTAGATCAAAACGCAAGCCCACTTGCCAGGAATCGTCAGGCTCGATGGCGGCTTCGATAAAGATCCCGCGCTCGGTATCTATCCGGGCATGGTAAATGTAATCGGCGTGGCTGAGCCTGGTGCCGGTCGACAGAAACATGTCGGCCGCCAGGGTAAGTTTGGGTCCAAACGGGCGGTAGGCCAGCGAGTAACGCATCTCGGTCTCGGTGCCGATGCCCAGAGAATCGCGGGCATGGTTGAGATTGGAAAAAACCGCCCCCATCTTGAAGCCGTTCCTCGATCCAAAAGCAAAACCCAGATTCCATGAATGCTGCCGGGCGCGGTAGTCGGGTGCCGTCTTGTAATAGCGGTACGATCCGCCCACGTGTAATAGATCACCCAGTTTCACGGCCGATGCAAAAACATACTCCTGCCAATCGTCGCCGGAGGGGGAATCAACGCGGCGGTAGGCGGTAGCGAGGCGTTCACTGTTGGCCACCCAGCCCCAGCTCTTGGCAAAGGAATCATCGGCATAGTCGGCCAGCAGCTGAAAACCGGAAGCACGGTAGGCGGCCAAACCGGCCGGGTTGATCCAAGCCGCTTCAGCCCCAAAAACCGAGGCCGCCGGTTGGTAGTAGAAGACGCCGTCGACCGGATTGACCCTCTCGGCTACCACCGCAGCCGGCAGCAGGGCCGCCATCAGAACGCACACCAGACCTCTACAATATCGACTCATCATTCTCCTTCGTCAATTCCCCTGACATAGACATTGCCGTTGCCCCGAATGGAGGCATTGATCAGACCGTTACCGGCCCCGGCCACCAGGTTGAGGCGATTGGGTTGGACCATTTCCGACTTCACCTGCAGATTGCCCACCTCGATGTGTCCACTCTCATCGACAGCCAGCGCCAAAACCGCGCTGATCTCGACCGGCAGCCACAACTCGATATCTTCATAGCGGTTGCTCACCAGCAACTGGCATCTGGTCAGTTCGGTTGCGGCCAATGATATCGGTCCCGCTGTCGACCGCACGAAGCTGTTTTGACCATGCGAGCGAAAATTGGTCACTTCGATGCGTCCGTATGAATTACGAATGTTCAAACCGCCGGTAATGTGGTCGGCTTTGATATCGCCGTTTTCGTTGCGGAGATCGATATTCTCCTCGGAGCAATTGGCCTTGAAGACTGTCAGGGTGGCATTGGAAGTCGCCGCCGAGATACTCCCGGCAACGTCCTGTATGACTACTTTTTGATTGGCCGTGGCAAGTTTGAGCCGTTCGGTGACGCCGCTCACTTGCAGTCGCCCTAGCGAGGAATTGTCGACCAACGAGCGGAACGGTCCGGTGGCCTCCAGATCAAAATAAGTGGCGTCGATATCCACTTCACACTCGACCGGCAGGCGCAACTCAACATCGGCGGCGCCGTATTCGCCCTCTCGCCATGGAGCCGGGTTGGGGGAACGCATTTCCAGCCGGGCGCCACCGGGAGTCGAAGTAAGGCCCAGGGCGATGACATCGACATAGTCGATAGCCCGCGTCTTGCTGTCGGTTTTGGCGCTCTTGCGATAGATCAGCACGGCCGAATCAGCCTCGTGAACCGTGATCGACAAACTGCCCCGGAGCGAGGCGGCGGCTCTGATTTCAATCAGCCGTCCCGCCGCCAGCGGCACGCGGTTTTTGATCGGCCGGGTTCGAAATATGCCGTCGGCTCCGGCTGTGATTTCCTGGCCGCCGACCGCTCCCGCGATAGCTACTAAGAAAATCACTAGGGCCACAGCGTGCCCGGCTCGGCTACTTGCGTGAAGCATCATAAATCCGACTCATGACTATGGTTCCGGCCATACCGACGTTGAGCGATTCTACGTCGGCGCGGTGTTTGATCCTGAACTTCCAGGTGGCCGCATCCAGAATCGGGCCACTGACTCCCATTGCCTCGGAGCCGACTACCAACAGCAACAGTGATCGCGCCATGCGCTGGCACAACGGCTGACGCAAAGGCTGGCCGGACAAAACCGTCACGGCCATCTGGGCCTGGTTGCTTTCCTGCCAGGCCAACAGCGTGGCTTCGTCGACGGCGCGAAGGGTCAGTCCGAATATGGCCCCGGCCGACGACCTGACCACCTTGGGCGAGTAGGCATCCACAGTCTTGCCGGTGGCCAGTACCGTCCCGAACCCAAAAGCCAGCGCCCCCCGCAAGAGAGTTCCCAGGTTGCCCGGATCGGCTACGTTTTCGCACACTAGAATTCTACGATGCCTGATCCGCAGGGGTTCCTCCTGATTCCATCGGGGGATCTCAAATAGCGCCGCGATTCCCGAGGGAGACCTGGTATCTGAGACAGCTTCCAGGTCCACGCTGGTGACCTGGCGTGGAGTCAGTCCCTGTTGCGACCAAGCATCAAGCAATCTCAAGCCCCTGTCGCTGAGAACCTGGGGTGCGTAAAGCACCTGCTGCGGCTTGGCTTTGAGAGATCGGGCCTGTTCCAGGAGGCGGACACCCTCGGCCAAGAACATGTTTTTCTCGGTTCGGCCTTTCTTGGAGGCAAGAGATTTTATATCTTTGATCTCACGTTTTGAAAGCGGTGCCATAGCCAACCCTTATTGTCGTCTCCGTTGGCAGCAAGGAACCGCCGTCGACAAGGGATAGGCAAGTGAAAACTGCGCTCACTCGTTTCATCACACTTCTGATACTGGCCGCTTCAGTCGGTGCTACGGCCGCCTCGGACAGAATTGTCATCGGCGGTCTTGATGGATTGTTGCCGGGCGATACGACCGCCAGCTATCGGATTGCTCTGGCGCTGTCGGGAGGCGGCGCCCGTGGTTTGGCCGTCATCGGCATTCTCAAGGCCTTTGAGGAGAGCGGCCTTCGCGTCGAGGCCGTGACCGGGACATCTATCGGCGGCATCGTGGGCGGGCTCTATGCCTGTGGTTATAGTGTCGACGAATTGATTACGATCGCCCGCAATTTCGACCGCTCGGGGCTGTTTTCCAATCAACCCCAGCGGGCCAGCATGTTTCTTACGCAGCGCCAGCAACAGGACCGCCATCTGGTATCGATGCGTTTCAACGGCCTGCATCCGGTCATCCCCCAGGCGCTGACCGCCGGTCAAGAACTGACTTCACTGCTGACTACCCTGACCACTCGGGCCAACTACCTCTCAGGCGGTGATTTCTCACGTTTGCCGATCGATTATAAGACTGTCGCCACTGATGTCGTCAGCGGCCGCGCAGTCGTTCTCGATAGCGGCTCGCTGGTTGATGCCATGCGAGCCACTATGGCTTTCCCGCTCGCTTTCACACCCCTGGAACGAGGCGAGCAATTGCTGATGGACGGCGGCATGGTCATGCCGATTCCGGTGACTATGGCGCGCGAGATGGTTGATCGGTCGGTACCGGTCATCGCCATTAATACCGCCAGTCCTTTAGTCTCTCGAAGTGAGCTGGTGACACCCATGGATATCGCCGATCAGGCGACGTCGATCATGACCGACGACGAACTGCAGGCGCAGTTGGCCGCGGCCGACTGTGTTATTGCGCCGGCCCTGCCGTGGGCACGCTCGTCTGATTTTGGTAAGATGGATTCAATTGTGGCCGAGGGGTATCGAGTCGGCTGTCTTGAGCGAGAGCGGGTGGTACAGCTGGCCCGACGTTTTCAACAGCAACATCTGCTGACCATTGACACTGTACTCATAATGGGTACCGTGAGGCCTGACTTGCGGCAAGACCTCGAATACTGGTCTGGCCGGACTGTCAGTCGTCTGGAGTTGGTGTCGCGGCTGGCTGAGATGGCTCGCATATTCCGCCTGTTTGAAATCTCTGCGGATATCCAGGCGCTCTCGCCGCCTGGTCCTGACGCCACGGTGGTGACACTAGCCTTTATTGCCACCGAGCAACCACGGTGGTCCGACCTCGATATCCTCATTGAAGGCAACACCGTATTTGACGACAGCACTTTGGTGGCGCTGCTGATCGACAGCACCAGCCATCTGTCAGCTGCCGGGTTGCGCCGCGGGAGAGATAGAGTGCATCAACTGTACGTCGCCAGCGGCTACGATTTGGCCGGCATCAAGAACATTCGCCTGGTGCCGGATTCAAGTCGTCTCTATGTTGAACTGGACGAGAGTATCATCAGCGGGATTAGTGTTGCCGGTACCCGGCGAACTAAAGACTGGTTCGTGCGCTCGAATTTTCCGCTGCGGTCCGGAGAGCCGTTCTCGACGGCGCTGGCCTGGCAGGGTCTGGCCAATATTTTCGGCACCGATCTGTTTAGTCGGGTGACTCTCGATCTCACGCCTACTGCCGGCGGGGCACGGGTGGCCCTGAAGGTCAAAGAGCGGGCCTACCATCAGGTACGACTGGGCTGGCATTGGGATGATGATTTTCGGTCCGAGGAATTTGCCGAACTCCTGGATGACAATATGCTGGGCATAGGCCTTCAGCTCCTGATGCACGGGCGGTATTCTGTGGACCGACGAGAGGCCAGGGCGTCGATGAAAGTCGATCGTTTGTTCGCCACCTATCTGACGGCGACCACCCTCGGCTACGTCAGGAATCGATACCAGAATCTGTATGATTCCGACGGCAGTATCATCGGCACTCGCAGAGAACGCCGGATCGGGATGGAGTTTCGGGTAGGGCAGCAGATGTCCCGACTGGGGACCCTTTCGGCGGGACTGGTCCTGAATCGTCTGGAGATTGATCGACCGTTTGACAGTACCTATCAGCGCTTTGATCTGCGCTTTTTGCGCTTTGAGTCGCTGGTGGAAACCTTTGACAAGATCCCCTTCCCCGAATCAGGTAAGAAACATCTGTTTGAACTCATCGTAGCCGGTAAGTACCTCGGCGGCGAGGTTGAGTATGCCCGCTTCTATTCATCGATCGAAGCTTATTGGCAACTAGCGGGAGTTGTCAATTTCCATCCCCAGATAGCGGTCGGGATTTCTCGGTCGGGGCTACCCGAATCGGAAAAATTCTATCTTGGCGGGGCTCGTTCTTTTGCCGGTCTGAGGCAGCTGCAGTGGTCGGGCGACAAAGTGCTCAGGGCCTCGCAGGAGCTCAGGTTCAAGCTGCCGTACCGACTCTACCTGACCGGGCGGTACGATGTTGGCGCCGTTTTTTCCAAGACGGAAGATATCAAACTGTCGCGCCTACGGCACGGCGGCGGACTGTTTTTGGCCCTTGACACGCCTATCGGACCTATCGAAGTGGGCTTTGGGGCCGCCGAATACGAATTGAGCCGGGTGTATGTGAATATCGGTCTGGCTTTCTAAAATTGACTACTCAGACTGAGGTCCAAAAAATCATTAAGGGCTGGCACGGTCATGAAAAATATCTTTCTACACAGGGTTGCTCACTTGCGGTCAAGTGTCATACTTCTGACGGTACTAATGATGTTGGCTGCGGCCGGTTGCGAGCGGGATGTTTTCCCCGAGGACAATACCGATGTGGTCGACTGCTGGAAATGGACGGCCGAGGCCATCAACGCCCAGATCAGTCAACCGCTGCGGGCGCTCTGTTTTGTTGACTCCGTGCAGGGGTGGGCGGCCGGCGGCGCGGCCATCGTTTCGACCAGCGATGGCGGCCTGAACTGGACGGTCGCGCATATCCAGCATCCACAGGGCCAGATGCTCTGGGGTGTCCACTTTCTGAATGCCGATACCGGTCTGGCGGTGGGTGATTCCGGGCGGGTGCTGGCTACAGTCGATGGCGGCAGTACCTGGACTGAACAGCATATCACCACCGGCAGGCTTTACGATGTTCACCTGGTCGATTCCAATCAGGCCTGGGCGGTCGGCACGGACGGTTTGTATTCGTCGGTCGACGGTGGACCGTGGACCATATTCCAGGGCGCCCAATTTCAGATACCGATCCTGGCCGATATTCACTTCGTTGATGAACTCAATGGCTGGGCAGTTGGGGTCGGGGGAGTAATCCTGCACACCAGTGACGGCGGCAGCCGCTGGATCATGCAGGCTGATTTGGCCACGACAGCTCTAGCATCAGTTCACTTCGTTGATCGTGAGCAGGGTTGGACGGTCGGCACCGGCGGCGATTTATACCACACTGTCGATGGCGGCACCACCTGGATGTCCCAGCTATCGCCCACCAGCCGACTACTATATTCGGTTCATTTCCTGGACAGCAACCTGGGGATGATTGTGGGCGAAGCCGGCGCAGCATATGTCACCGACGATGCCGGCCAGACCTGGCAAGCGGTCACCACAGACACTGATCAGGATTTGTTTGGTGTCCAGTTCGTTTCAGCTACCACTGCCTATGTCTGTGGTTGGGGAGGCACCGTGTTGCGCCTGTCGTTGGTAGAAGTAACCTGCCCCTGAGAACCTGCTAAGAGATGGGTACACTCGGTGGCGTCACGCGACTCGCGTGACGCCTGCGCAGTCACTAAGAGGGCGTCAGGCGAGTCGCCTTACGGCACGGACAACTCGATATTCGGTGGAGGTGAGACAGGAGACCTTCTCCGCCAACCCCTGAGGGTTAGTTTCCCCAGCGATATGAGCCGGACACGCGATAAGTGGCATCGAGCTCGCTATGGTGCAGGTAGGCCAGGTCCAGCGTCATCGGACCCAGAACGAAGCCGGCGCCGGCGGTCAGCCGACCCATATCAAATCCGGCCCGGCCGAATACGACGTTTTTGTATCCGATCTCCCAACCTATGTGTGAGTCCAATGACACCGAACCGCTATACCACTGGGCGGCCTGGTCCAGGTTCTCGAATTTGATGTCGCCGCTGATCGTCATCAGGCCAACAAAATCGTGGTGCTGCCGTCGGGCCATGATCCCCGGCTTGACAGTGGGATAGATCGACTCCGTGTGTGAACCCTGGTCGAAGGTTGCGCCGTTGTAGCGAATAAATCCGGAAGTAGCATCGATCACGGCCAGGCCTAATTGTACATTCGGGTGCGCCTGATATAAGAGGCCGATATCCAGAGTGAGGCCTTTGCCGGTCTCAGTCCCGAGATCGCGGTGGATGATCTTGGCAGTCAGGCCGAAGTCCAATTTATCGCCAAGCCTGCCGGCAATAGATCCGGCCAGCAAAACGTCGGCGTGTGACTCCTCCCGCAGCACGTAGAAGCGATCGGTGGTTGGGTCCTGACCGGTGATCTTAATGCCGCCGCCACCCAAATAGTAGAGATAAAATCCGTAGGCCAAAAGGCGGGCCTCGGGATTGGTCCGCCTTTCCGTATAGGCTACGAAGTCGTGGTTGAGCAGGGAGCCGAAGGTCTCGGCATGCATGGCGCTCACGGTGCGACCGGAAAGCCGGGTTAATCCGGCCGGGTTCCAGTAGGCGGCGGTGCCATCAAACGGCCCGGCCACCATAGCTCCCCCCATAGCCAGGCCGCG
>JBDRES010000053.1:0-35350 GCA_043819515.1 bacterium | reverse complement strand
CCTATGGAGTCATTCTTCGGAACTCTAAAACGGGAGTTGATCCATCACGAACGATTCGCAACGAAGACGGAGGCAAAACAGAGAATCTTTGAATACATCGAGATCTTTTACAACGGCTGGCGTCGCCATTCAAGTATTGGCTGGGTCAGTCCCATTGACTTTGAACGAAACTATCAATACCATGACCAACAGAAGCTGACCATTGCTTGTTAACCTGTCCACCTAACGGGGGGATGCTCAAGATGTTAGGAAAGACGCCCTGCGAAGCGGAAAATGTGACTCACCTCGCGGTGACACGCCGAATCAGAGAATAGCCCAAAGTCGGTTCC
The DNA here is from genome assembly GCA_043819515.1 of bacterium. Classification (GTDB taxonomy): domain Bacteria; phylum Zixibacteria; class MSB-5A5; order GN15; family FEB-12; genus DAOSXA01. The sequence continues at coordinate 35,021 of JBDRES010000053.1, read as the reverse complement.
GCAGTTAGTGCATGTTACCTAGGGAGTGGCTCAGTGGCCAAGATGAGGAGACATGATGAACTGAGCATTCTCCAAGTCCATAGACAATATTGTCTGTGAACGCTTGTCTGTCAACGAATAATCGAGGTGGACCATGCACAGGTGGAGACTACTTTGTAGGATCACCGGGTCTCACACCCCCACTTGCCCGACGCCAACCCGCCTCGTAGTCCTACCACCATTGGACCGATCGGCTACCTACGTCATGATCGCGGTCTCGTCGAAGCGCACCAACCACACCATCGTCTCTCCAAATAGACATCCCATCATCGTGTCATTTCTGCAAAAGCAGGGAGCTATTCTTCTGAGATCGTGACAAGAATATATACCCGCTTCCGCAAGAATGACGGCATGGAAGCAGGCATGACAACCTGACCACGCCTACCCCTCGCGGCGCGACCGCATCGAAAGCGCAATGCGCTTTCGCTCCAGATCGACATCAAGCACCGTCACCGTCACCTGCTGCTGGACCTTGACCACCTCGGCCGGATCCTTCACAAAACGATCCGCCAGCTCGCTGATATGAACCAGACCATCCTGATGCACACCGATATCCACGAAGGCCCCAAAGTTGGTCACGTTGGTAACGATCCCCGGCAGCGTCATGCCGACCTGCAGATCCTCGATCTTATTGACGGCGTCATCGTAGTGAAAGACCTCATACCGCCGGCGCGGGTCACGGCCCGGCTTGGCCAGCTCCGCCATGATATCCTGAAGCGTAGGCAGACCAATCTTCTCATCGGTGTAATCGGTCAGTTTGATTTTTCGGCGAAGGGACTCATCAGCCATGAGCTGACTGACGGTGCAGCCCAGATCGGCTGCCATTTGCTCGACAATCGGGTAGCTTTCCGGGTGCACGGCGCTGGCGTCGAGCGGATTGGCCGCCTCGGCGATGCGCAGAAAGCCGGCCGCCTGCTCAAACGCCTTCGGTCCCAGGCGCGGGATCTTGGTCAGGTCCTTGCGGGATTTCAGCGGGCCGTTTTCGTTGCGATAGATGACGATATTCTGCGCCAGGGATGGACCCAGACCACTGACATAGGTCAACAACTGCTTGCTGGCGCTGTTGATCTCCACCCCGACCGAATTGACACAACTCATCACGGTGTCATCCAGCCCCTGGCGCAACAGCGACTGATCGACATCGTGCTGGTACTGACCGACGCCGATCGATTTGGGATCGATCTTGACCAGTTCCGCCAGCGGATCCTGAAGGCGCCGTCCGATCGACACCGCCCCGCGAATGGTCACATCATGATCGGGGAATTCCTCGCGCGCCACTTCGGAAGCGGAGTAGACTGACGCCCCCGACTCGCTGACCAGAACGATATCGATATGGGCCGGCAGCTCCAGCGTCCGCAGCCAGGCCTCGGTCTCTCGTCCGGCGGTGCCGTTGCCGACCGCGATGATATTGATTTTGAATTTGTCGCACAGGGCTTTGACCGTCTGCGCCGCGTCACGGCGTTCGTTCTCCGACTGGTGCGGCTGGATTGTCTTGTAATGATGCAATTCCCCGTGCTGACCCAGACAGACCAGCTTACACCCGGTGCGCCAGCCGGGATCGATCGCCATCACCCGCCGGCGTCCCAGCGGCGGCGACATCAACAACTCGCGCACGTTGGCCGTAAAAACCCGAATGGCTTCCTCGTCGGCCAGCGCTTTGGACTCGGCCCGGATTTCGTTCTCCATCGACGGCGCCAGCAGACGCTTGTAGCTATCCTCCAGCGCCTGGAGCACCTGCGCCCCGGCGGCGTTGTCGGCCATCACGAATATCGAGGTCAACAGAGCCAGGGCGTCCTCCGGCGGTGGTTCGATCTTGAGCGACAAAATCCCCTCGGCCTCGCCACGACGCATCGCCAGCACCCGGTGTGACGGCGCCTTTGCCACCAGTTCCTGCCAGTCGAAGTAGTCGCTGTACTTGGCCCCTTCCTCGGATTTTCCAGAGGCCACCTTGCAGACGTACGCCCCTTCGGCGCCAAACAGATCGCGCAGACGCGCCCGCGCGCCGGCGTCCTCATTGATCCACTCGGCGATGATATCACGCGCCCCGGCCAGCGCGTCTTCGACCGTGAGCACTTCCTTCTCGGCATCAACAAACGCCTCGGCCTCTTTGAACGGGTCGATATTGTCCTGCTCGAAAATCAATTCGGCCAGCAGTTCCAGACCACGCTCGCGTGCGATCGTGGCCCGCGTGCGACGTTTGGGTTTGAACGGCAGGTAGATGTCTTCCAGCGCGGCCATCGTTGCCGCCGCCTCAAGCTGCTTTTGTAGATCGTCGGTGAGAAGATCGCGCTCGGTCAGCGACTTGATGATCGCCTCGCGGCGTTTGTCCAGCTCGCGCAGGTTGCCGATCCGGTCGCGGATCGTTGTAATCGCGACCTCGTCCAGAGAGCCGGTCGCCTCCTTGCGATAGCGGGCGATAAACGGCACGGTGGCGTCGCTGTCCAGCAGTTCGATGGTCGCCGCGACCTGCTGCGGTCGGGCGTTTATCTCGCGGGCGATGGTTTGTATATGGCTGCTTGTCATGCGTTCCTCGGTTTAGGGGTACAGACAATCAAGATACGCCAAACATGCTGAAATGCCAAGGGGGATGAAGGGGATAGTGGGTCAGGCCAGGTAGGTCGGGTTCCGACCGCAGGGAGAAATCTGCCACACACAAGCGTGTATGTGCGCCACCCAAGGGCAGTAGCGTACGTCCGATGTCGGGTTTCTGCGTTCGCCGTGCTCACTCCGGAACCCGACCTACGTTCTTGCGGCGAAGTTGCGGAACGCCTATATTGAGCACTCCACCAAGTGGATAATGGGAGATCTTATGACTGAGACTGAATCTGCAGAGAGATGGAAACAGACGGCCTTTGATCGTGGAATGCAAGACATAAAACTCCAGTCGTGGAGAGATTTTGCGGACTTCATAAGTAACCACCTGCTGAACTACAATCAATACATCTTCAGGGGACAGACTGAACAGTGGGAACTCCTTCCGAAACTCGACCGAGATGATTCTGGCGCGGCTGGGGGAGACAGATCGACACGGCGCTCCATTCAGCTAGAGCAATTCAAGCAGGCCGTCTGTGGCAGAAGGGGGCCTAACCCGGTGCCGCTTGATGGCGATCACGACTGGTGGGCACTCGGCCAACACCATGGACTCAAAACGCCTTTGCTCGATTGGACAGAATCACCCTTTGTCGCTCTATTCTTTGCCTTTCATGAACAATCCGGCAAACCGAACATTCCCAGGGTTGTGTACGCGCTTCAGAGACGTTCTGTTGAGATCAAACGGGCTGGTCTATTGCTTGATTGGGACCTGGCTAAGTTGAAGGTGGATCAGGATGAATCTCCGGGGTTGGGGTTGGGTCGCACGCTCGGCCCCGTAAGTTGGGGGCCTTCACACCTTGGGCTGGGCAACACGAATGCACCGGCAACCGGGCCTCTCGGAGCATTACTGGGGAGAAAATACCCTCCCAGGCCAAATGCCGTCCAAGTGCTTCGACCTCTAGTGGATGACAATAACCGGCTCGTCTCTCAGCGCGGCCTGTTCACCTTCTCTGCTGAACGAAGGAGCGTGGATGATTGGGTCTCAGAGAATTTCGCCGATGAGACTGGCTGCATACTCATTCGCATCAAGATTCCCAATGAGGGCCGCGCTGATTGTCTCAGGTTCTTGAACAGAATGAACATCAATTATGCCTCTTTGTTTCCCGATGTTGAGGGCGCGGCCAAGCACTGTAACATGTCCTTGGAAATCGACAACTACTGAGCGGCGTGATTCCCCGGTTCCGTCAGGTCTTGCGGGCCGGAGGACCGTGTGACCTGACGGCAGTCCGAGATACCAGAGTGCACCCCCCCATCTACTTTCTTGCGTCGCGGGAGCGGCTGGGGTATATAAAGCAGTGACGCGTGCAAGTGACGAACCCCGAGTAGAGGCGGCATATGAGACTCTCACGGATGTTTGGCCTGATTGTAATTCTGTGCCTGGTTGGTCTGGCCTGTAACGGCGACGGACCCAATGGACCCACCGGCGACAAGACTCCCCCGACAGTAGTGTCGGTGCTCCCGCCCGATAACGGCACTCTCGATCTTCACGACGGCCGTATCGAGATCAGCGCCACTTTTTCCGAGCCGGTCGACACCGGCACTATCGACGCCGCCTCGTTTTTCATCACGAGTTTCCCCATCGATCCCCTGAACCCGATCACCGGCAGCTACTGGTTTGACGGCGTCACCATAGGCTTCCTGCCCGACTCTCAACTGGAATACAGCACGTGGTACGAAGCCACGCTGAGTACCGCCATCACCGACACTGCCGGTAATCATCTGGCCCAGGCCTATACCTGGTCGTTTACAACCGAGGTCGATCCGAATACCCTGCCGCCGACGGTTGTCAGCACCGTTCCGGCGTCTGCACAAACCAATGTCGACGCCACGGCGCCGATCAGCATCACTTTCGACAAGGGCATGAACCCCACCGCGTTCACATTCGATATTGCCTCGACCCAGAGTTTGGGATTCACCGCAACATGGGCGTCGGCCACTACGGTAGTAATTGACCTGGATGCAGCTCCACAGTATTCCACTGAGTACACCGCCACCATCAATACCGCCACTGCCGACACTTTCGGCATCCATCTGGCCGAGCCGTATATCTGGAGCTTCACCACCGGTGTTGATCCGATGATCCCCACCGTGATGATTGTCCGTCCCGAGCCGCAGCAGATAATCGGCGACACGGTCACTATCACTGCCCTCGCCGGTCACCCGGTTGGGGTGGCCCGAGTGGAATTTTATGTCGACGGCTACCATGTTCCGGCGGCCGATGATTTCTCCGAGCCCTGGGCATATCTGTGGGATGCAACCTCTCTGGCGATCGGCAGCAGTCACGAGATTTATGTCAAGGCCTACGACGCTCAGGAACGGGTCGGTGTTTCCGATACGCTCAGCGTGATTTATCTCTGGGAGAAGCTGCTTCAAAACAACGACCCCAACGACGACTGGCAGACCGATATCAAAATGATTTATGCCCGCTCGACCGACAGCCTGCTGGAGCTGCGGGTCGAAACCTGGGAAGACTGGTTTGACCCCTACGACAGTGTCCTCAACGACACCACCCTGGATCTGGCCATGTATATTGACGCCGATCACGATATCGGCACCGGCCGTACTTTTCTGGGCCTGCCGACACATCCGCTCAACGGCATCGGGGCCGATTATCAGAGCATCGTCGGTATCCACGGCAACAAGGCTTTCAGTCAGTTTATCCAGGGCGCTGACAGCTTTGTGGTTGTCTACGATCCGACGGAGATACCGTACCTGAACTGGCCGGCGGATACCAATGTCTATGAAATCGGGCTGGCCTGGAGCTACTTTGGCGGTTCCTATTCGCTGCGGCTGGTGGCGATCAATGCATTCTATACCGCGCCCGAATTCCCTATCTTCGACTGGGTGCCGAACGAGGGACAGGGCTACCTGACAATCGTCCGCCAGAACCGCTATATCGGCGCCACGGGCGGCGCTTCGTCGCCACGGCCATCTGATATTCGGTTGTCACAGGAATACCCGAACCCTTTTGGCTCGGTTAAGTTACGACCCACAGACTGACGACCCTACTTGTTTCACCCTGAACCTGAACTGTCACCCTGAGCGGAGTCGAGGGGTGGCGGAGTATGAAGAATGGATTCCCGCTTTCGCGGGAATGACAATTCAAGGGTAATGTCACCCTGAGCGGAGCCTGTCCTGAGCGTAGCCGAGGGATCGAAGGGTGACTATCGCGGCTGGTGCCGTCAGGCGTCTCTGCCTGACGGCTATCCGGTTACGGGGCAGGCGTCACGCGAGTCACGTGACACCCACGTGCAAACATCCAGTACGTGCATACACTCTACACGCGCAAACATCCAGCCCGTGCAAACAAGTTGAAGTTGTCGAAACCCCTTTGGAGTGTCGACCTACGACTGCAGCCTTTGGATGGCACATAAGATACACCACATGTGTCACCCTGAGCGGAGTTGAAGGGGACACGCCCCTTGTTATGGGGTTCCCCCCATCACTTTTGACAATTCTGGACCGGTGCCCAGGCCTTGCACTCTCTGATCAACAATTGAGCTGAGCGGCAACCCAACGTCGTCCAAGAACTTACCGACCCACACACGAGACTCTGTTCATTTTCCTGGCCAATGGTCCGAAGCTTGCTCCTATTGATATCGACCGGCCGACACGGGAGAGCTGAAGACGGCTAGTCAGTAAGGAAGTTGGAAATAAGGAGAGAAGCAATGACCACCTATCGGCACGTTTCGACGACTCACTCCGGCTTCATGCCGGCTCTCATTGCTACCGTCGCCGTATTTTTGATTATGTTGCTGGTGAGCTGCAGCGGCAACAGCCCTACCCAGCCGAACACCGTGACCACGCCGGACATCAATGACCGCGCCGAGATTTTCCGCCTGCTCGATCCCGACAAGGGCGGCGCCGATGAAGAGGCCATGATGTCCTCAAGCAAGAATGACAAGGGGGATCGTACCGACGAGAAGAGCAACAACGGGAACGACTCATGGGCGGTCAGCTCCGACGAGCAGAGTGTTGAAGTGGGATCAGGTGTTTCGACCCTGCGCTTGACGCTTGACGGCCAAGATGTCTCAGTCCTCATCCCGCGCGGAGCCGCTCCAATTGGCACCGTAATTACGATTTCCGGCACCAAGTATGTCACGCCTCAGGGTGAGTGCTACATATACGACTGCGCGCCGGAGGGTATCGTCTTCAGCACGCCCCTGCAGATCACGCAGCCAATCAACCGGCCGGAAGGCTGCCTCTCGGGTCTGTTCTGGTGGGATCCTGCCCGCCGCGTCTGGATTCTGCAAGAAGTCTCTAGAATCAATAGCCGGATGGTCACCTTTGAGATCTACCACTTCTCGAAGTACGGAATATCATAAGTAAGGAGCAGTTGGTTCCAGGACAATAGCGGCAGGTTGACGGCTCTGCCGCCAGGCATAGCGCTTAATCCAACACCAGAAACCCGCGTCTCTCTCCGGCGCGGGTTTCTTTTGTTATTGTAATGGCAACACCTCAACCAAAAACCGCCGCGAGCATCACGCCCACGGCGGTTCTTATATGACGAATTCGGATGTCGGTCAGTGGCAGCCGCGCGGCCACCACCAGTGTTCCGTCAGGTCTTGCTCGCCGAAGGCGAGTGTGACCTGACGCCGAGAGTCCCTACCGCACCGTGCCCACGTAGTTCGTCGTGAGTTGCTTCTCACGAATGCGCGGATCGGTGTAGTTCGGCAGCAGCATCGGCGCCACGCGATCATCGGCGCAGCCGGCCGCCTCGACTTCCTGGTTGTATTTCACCACATGATCCAGCGTCAGCTCGCCCGATTTGGCCTGGTTGAGCGCGAATTTGGCCGCCGACTCACCGGCGATGCGACCATAAACCATGATATCCAACAGCGAGTTGCCCATCAGGCGGTTTTCACCGTGAGTCCCGCCGCCGACCTCACCACCCAGGTACAGACCCGGCAGACAGGTGGCGCCGTCGGGAGTAAAATCCAGACCGCCGTTCTGGTAATGCAGGGTCGGGTAGATGAGCATCGGCTCTTTTGATATGTTGATACCAAAGCGCTCGTACAGAATATGCTTACCCGGAAATTCGCGATCAACCGTCCCCTCGCCCGAGAGCATATCGATCATCGGCGAATCGAGCCAGATACCCAGCTTGCCGGTAGGGGTCGGCACCCCTTTGCCTCTGGAGACACACTCTCTGATGATGGCTGAGGCTTCGACATCGCGCGGCTCGCGCTCGTTGACAAATTGTTGACCGTCGATATTCACGAGATTGGCGCCCGATCCACGGAACTTTTCCGTAATCAAAATGCCTTCCGCCTGCTCCGGGAAAACCACCCCGGTCGGGTGATACTGCACCGTATGCAAAAAGCAGATCGGCACTCCGGCGCGATAACCCATGACAATACCATCACCGGTCGCGCCGTAGTGGTTGGTGGTCATGAAGCCCTGAATATGCAGACGACCCGAACCGCCGGTAGCCATGACCACTGCCTTGGCTTTGCAGATCAGGTATTCTTCGGTCTCCATGTTGTAAAGCACCGCACCGGCGCAGTGACCATGCTCATTGAGGATCAGCTCGACCGCCGGTGAGAATTCAATCACTCGGATATCGCCGGGCCGGTTGCGGCACTCATCACGCACCGTGCGCATCATCTCGGCACCGGTGATATCGGCCGCAAAATGCATCCGCTTGCGCGAGGTACCGCCGCCGTGGATAGTCTTTAGGGTGCCGTCTTCGAACTTACTGAAATTGCAGCCGAGCCCTTCCAGCCACTGGATAACACTCGGAGCCTTGTTGACCAAAGTCTCGACCAGTTCCGGCTTGTTTTTGAAGTGCCCGCCGCCCATGACGTCGAGATAATGATAGTACGGCGAGTCCTTGTGACCCTTGGTAGCGGCCTGGATACCGCCTTCGGCCATCATCGTATTTGCGTCGCCATGACGCAGCTTGGTGGCGATAATGACCTTCGCCCCCTGCTCCTGGGCCAGGAGCGCTGCCGAGGTTCCGGCGCCGCCACCGCCGATAACCAGCACATCGGTTTCCAGGTCGGTCTTGGAGAGATCAATCTGGTCCGGCTTGACGCGACTGGTGGCTTCGAGCAGATCACTCATTTCGTGGGCAATACGATAACCCTTGCTGGGTCCGACCTTCAGTTCGCGACGGCCTTCTTCTTTGACATCGGGATGATACTGAAGGATCTCCTTGCGCTCATCAAGCGACATGAAGGGGACTTCTTCGTTGGCCTTCTTGCGCCGCACTCGCTCCTCGCGGGTGGATTCGACGACTTTAATCAGCTCTTTTAGTTCTACAGGATATGGCATCTCAGAATCCTTTTCTCAAATCAGTGTCGTCGGCTCACAGGCCGTGGTTGGATTTGGGGGTCCAGTCGTCACCGGCTGTGGCCGGTTCCAGTTCACGCGCCGTGTAGACCGTGCGCAGGGTTTCCGCATCGAGACCCATAGCCTCTTTGAGAGCGGCGTTATAGCGCCCGGCGTCGATATTGGCGACCATCGTCTTCAGGTGTTCCGCCTTGGGCGTCAGGTAGGCGCCGTTGAGACGGCGAGCCAGTTGGCCGATATGATACTGCGGCAGTTCACCCATACAGCGGCTGGCGCACAACCCGCACTGGATACAGTCAAATGAAATCTCGGCGGCCGCCTTGATATCTCCACGCTTCATAGCGGCGATATAGTCCATCACCTGTACATCCATAGGACAAACCTTGGTGCAGGCATTGCAGGCCACACAGCGGAATAGTTCCGGATAGAGCGAGAAAGCCTCTTCCGGATTGCCGTGGAGTTCCTGGAAATCATAGGTGGCACGCAAAGCCGGATAAAACGGGATCTGGGTCAGGTACATGCCCTCTTCGACCACTGTCTGACAGGCCAGGCCGGTGTAGATTTTGTAATCACCCGGCTTGCGGTAGACGGTCGCACAGGCGCCGCATATGCCGCCGCGGCAACCGCAGCCCCGGATATACTGATAGCCGGAATACTCGATCGCCTTCATGATTGTTAGTGATGACGGCACTTCGTAGCGCTTGCCCATGATGAATATCGGAATCATCTTGGCTGCAACTTCGGCCGCCTTCTCTTGCATCGTAGCACTCATTATTACCTCGGGTATCAAATGTACTTTTTATGTTCTTCTGTAATCAGGCGGTCGCCTTCACAATGCTCTTTTCCTGCAGGAGCTTCACCGACACATCACGATTGAGCTCAAAATGGCAGGCGTCGATATCAACTCCCAGCGCCAGCGCCAGGAGCTGCGAGACATAGTAGATCGGTACTTCTGTCGCATCGTCGTACTTGTCAAGCATAGCGTCTTGACGACGCTGCAGATTGTAATCGCACAGCGGACAAACCAGCGCCAGCGCATCGGCGCCGTGCTTGGTGGCGTCTGAGAGAATGTCGTGCGACACTTTCAGAGCCGCCTCGGGATTGCCCAGCGTCTGATAGGTACCGCAGCACTGCGTCGCCATCGGGAACTTGACCACTTCCGCGCCGAGGGTTTCCATCAACTGCTCGAACAGTTGCGGGTGGTCCGGTTTGTCGATCGCCACTGTCTTCGGACGCAAAAGCGTGCAGCCATAATAGGGAGCGACCTTCAGGCCCTTGAGAGGATTGACGACCTTCGCCTTGAGCTTGTCAAAGCCGTATATGTCGCGGATGAAATCGAGAATATGAACGACCTTCACTTCGCCGCTGTAGTCGATTTCTTCGTCCATGAAGTCATTGATAGTCCCCCGCTTGACTTCGTCGTTGGCCATCAGGTCGTTGGCCCGCGCCAGGGTATTGTAGCACATCGAGCAGAGCGTCAGGACCGTGTCGTGCCCCTGCTCTTTGACCCTGATCAGATCGCGCACCGGGGCCACGATGTGAATGAGGTCATCGTCAGCCAGCGAATAAACCGCGCCACAGCAGTTCCAGCGCGGCAATTCCTCGGCCTCGACCCCCATCACCTTGAGCGCCTCCAGCGCGGCCACTTCGAGATTGCGAGCCTTGGTCTTGAGCGTACAGCCGGGATAATAACTGATTTTCATAGCTCACCTCACGAAGTCAGCTTGCGGAAGCCCGACACCATCGCGATTTGCGGCAGGTCGATGATCTCTTCCGGTTGCAGGTTGGAGGGTTCGATCTGGTTGATGTTCCGGCGCAGCTTGAGTTGCCGGAAAGCCTCCATTACGCGCGGGATATCGATTCCGCGCGGGCAGCGCACTTCACAGGCATGACAGGAGGCGCACACCCAGGGCGTATCGGATGCAAGCAGCCGCTCTTCGTGTGCCAGTTGCGCCAGCGCCATCAGGCGCCGGGGAAAGCACGACATATGCTCGGTCATCGGGCAGGATCCACTGCAGGTACCGCACTGGAAACACTTCCCGATATCCTGACCGGAGATCTCTCTGATCTTCCGCCGCAGCGACTCGCTGAGGGTCCGGTCGGTTATACTCAGTGGCATGGAGTAACCTCATCTATGGCTATAGTTGCTTGTTGTCGCAGATTGTTGGTGGTCAATCGGGCTGTCCGTCGCTCACATAACACACCAAGTGTGTCGCTGCGAAAGCAGGGATACATGCCTTGGCGACAGTCCGACACTGCCGGTCTGCCGGAACAGATAAAGGCACGATTTATGCGAACTTCCAACACTTCACGGCTCCCTATTGCCCCGGCTCAGCAAGTGAATATTTTCACAATGCTTTACCGAGACATGATCGCGGAATATATGCAATTCGGACCCGTCGATCAAGGCGTTTTGAGGGCTTTTTTGGGGCTGGGACCCCACCGCATAGGATTGACTATGTCGGGATTTTGCCTATATTGCAGGCGTACTAATCGTTAGGGTCCCCGGCCACTACGCAACCTGGTGCGCCGGAGATATCCGACCATAAATGAAGTGATGTCAATTGCCCAATCGGAGGATACCATGACAAGCCGCAACGCAAATGTGATAGTGGCGCTGCTGATGCTGGTCGCTCTGACGCCGGCCTCAGCTGTCCTCGCCCAGTCGCCCCAAACCCTCAGCTACCAGGGACGCCTTACCGACGATGCCGGAGCGCCACTCGATACTGTCGTCGATATCACCTTCCGGCTCTACCAGACCGAATTCGGTCCGACCCTGGTCTGGACCCAGACTCACCCCGATGTGGTTGTGGCTGACGGGCTTTTTGACGTTGTGCTGACGCTTTTCGGCACCGATATGGGGGACACCTTCGATGGTACCGTTCGGTGGCTGAGTGTCCAGGTAGGGTCCGGCCCGGAATCGGATTCGCGCGTTCGGATCGGCATGGTGCCATACGCCCATTGGGCCCACTTCAGCGACACCGCTCAGTTTGCCCGCGCCGGGGCCGGGATGACTGAGGCCGAGGCAGACACACGATATGTCCGGGTCGAAGGTGATACCATAGCCGGCAGCTTGGCTTTCGACAGCGACCCCGATCCCAATTCGGAGTTGATAACCGGGACTTTGAGCGTCGGCAGCGATGCCACTAATCTGCGCCTTTATGACAACGCCAATCACACCTCCGCACTCTGGGGGGACGACTACGGCGAACTCGCCCTTTACTACCCCGGACATACTTTTCCGGATGTGGACGCCGCTGGGTCCAATAACGGCGGCATAGTAAGGCTCTATGATTCGACCAGTACCAACACGATCACGTTGAGAGCCTACGGTGTCGGCGACAATGCCCTTCAGGTGCCGGCCAATGCCGTCAACTGCGTCGAGATCCTCAACGAGCCGGGACTCGCCTCGAGTATCAATTCATCGGTGATAGGCCTGACCACCACTATGCAGGATCTGGAGACAGTGACGATCACGACGCCGGCCTCGGGCTATATTCGCCTTACCGGTCGCTGCTGGACCCAGATCTACAACTCCAGTTTGGGCGGCCAGGTCTATGGCTATATTCAGATAGACGAAACCGCCGGCGGATCTCTCCTCTACCCGTACTACACGACCGTCGGTGTGAACAACAGCGACAACAGCCTGATTCTCAATATGCCGGTCTACATCGACCGCATCTATTACAAGCCGGCCGGCACTTATGAATTCCGGCTGGAGGGTATGAAATCCCCGGGCAGCACGGCCTCATCGTACGTAACGACCCTCGATCACCAGTTGACCGCGATTTACCTGCCGACAGCATACGACACGGTCGAGTCGATCGTAGCCGAGCCGGGTGATTACCCCGATCCAATCGTGCAGCCTGCCGGTGAACGTCCGCTGGGCGAGTCCGGCCAAACCCAATTCAAGGTCGATCTGCGCTACTACGAACTGAAGGCCCAGGCGGCCCGCCAGGCGGCTATAGAAGCCGAGTGCGAACTGGACCGGGCTCGTGAGCGGCAGGTGAATGAACGCTAGCCCCCGTCGCCGGACCCGCGACCACGGCCGACGGGACGGGACACAATTGAGCGGCGGCCCGGCGCCGGCGCCATGCCCATAGCAAATATCAAAAGAAAACCGGGGCACCCCTCGCGCCCCGGCCGTCACTACGTCTAACACTCCGGCTTCACTTGACAGGAGCCGGCACCGTCGGCTCTGCAGGCGACGTCAGGTCCCTGGTGTTGCATTCAGGGCAGATAGCATGAGCAAACTCTGTCTTTGAATATTTGCCGAAATAATCCTCGACCCGGCGCCAGTAGGCCTGGTCATCACGAATACGATTGCACCAGGCACAAATCGGCAAAATCCCCCGAAGCTGCTTGTTATCGTCAAGGGCGGCGGTCAGTTCCGCGATCTGCTTGTGCTTGGCCGTTTCCAACTTGACAATCCGCTCACCGGCCAGCATGCGCTGTCGCAACTCCTGATGGTCGAACGGCTTGACAACGTAGTCATCCGCCCCGGCGTCCAACCCGGCCGCGACATCAGCCTTGCTTTCGCCAGTGGTCAGCAAAATCAAGTATCGAAAATATTCGGTATCGCTCCGGCGCACCGTCCGGCAAATATCGGCCTGGTTGATCCCAGGCATTTTCGGGTCGATCAGAGCCAGCCGCGGACCATCGGAGGCCAGCAACTGAGCCAGGGCATCATCGCCGTCGGAGGCCTGCTGGACGGCGTACCCCCAGCCAGTCAAAATCGAGCTTAAGCTCTTGCGGTACACAACACTATCATCGGCAACCAAAACCCTCATGAATGCTCCTTGAGTGAAAATGGGCCGACCGATCCTTTTGGCGGCACTGTACAATATGTCGACCTAACCGTTCTCGGTCTTGACCTTTTCTCGATATATCATTATCTTAGTTGAATAAGCGTTTATAGTACCAACGGTTACAAGCCGATATTAGAACCTAACAGGACCAGCAACATATCACAGTTCCGGTATCCCGCCTGCCGGAGGAGGAAGTCATGATCCCGCACCGCACCCTGAAACTAACTCTGATCGCCTGCACCTGTCTGCTGCTGACCGCAGCCGCCTTCGGGCAAAGCAATCTGGTCAGCTATCGCACACCCTTTGATGCCGGTACCGATTTCCCGATCCGGGCCGATGTCGGCAACGTCAGCCTGGACCATGTCGACGGTCTCCTGGACGGCCAGATTCCGACCGGCGGACAAGCGACTTTCTATCTCCGCTTCTTCCAGAACACCGGTGACTTCCTGACCGGTATGTCAAACGGCTTCCGGGTCTATTCACCCACCGGCGCTCAGTGGAACACCACCACCCCGGCTCTCACCGGGACCATCAACGCCGGTCATTTTGACCTCGTTCTGGAGACACCGGTATACAGTGTCACCGGCGCCGGGGCCGACACCGTCGCTCTTGGTGCCGCCGTCATGGACAACGACGGCCTGCCCGACGGCTTTGACGATGTCGCTTACACCATTACCATCGGCCCGATCGATCCCGCCTACCATGGCGGCCAGATATGCATCGACTCCTGTTTCTTCCGCCCTCACAACCGCTGGTTGTGGACCTACGGTCAGGTGCCGGTGAACTCTTTTGTCCCCGGTTGGGACGGCCCCCACTGCTGGACCATCACCGACGACCACGATCTCGATGGTGTCCCCTCCGCCACCGACAACTGTCCCGATGTCTACAATCCTGGCCAGGAGGACACCGACGGTGATCTGATAGGTGACGCCTGCGATCCTGACGACGACAACGATGGCGTACCGGATGCGTCCGATCCAAACAGCACCGACCCGGATGTCTGTGGTGATACTGATGCCGACGGCTGCGACGATTGTGCGGTCGGCACCGACGACTTCGGTCCCATGCCTGATAACGACCCGGCCAATGACGGTGCTGATGCCGACGGTGATGGTCTCTGCGACACGGGTGACGAGTGTACCGACACTGACGGAGACGGGTTTGGCGACCCGGGTTTCCCGGCTAATACTTGCGCCACCGACAATTGCCCCACGGTCTACAATCCCGACCAGCTTGACGCCGACGGCGACAACGTTGGCGACGCCTGCGACAACTGCGAAGTGATCCCCAACGTCGGTCAGGAAAACGGCGACGGCGATGCTTTCGGTGATGCCTGTGACAACTGTCCGACGGTTGACAATCCGACACAAGCCAACTCCGACGGCGATTCTTTTGGCGACGCTTGCGACAACTGCCCGACCACCGACAACGAGGATCAGGCCAACGACGACACCGACAATTATGGCAATGTCTGTGACAACTGCCCGACGACCGACAACAACGACCAGACCAATTCAGACAGCGACTCTCACGGCGATGCCTGCGACAACTGCCCGACCACGGACAACCAGGACCAGGCTAATGGCGATGCCGACACTTACGGCGATGCCTGTGACAACTGCCCGACCGTCGACAACCAAAACCAGGCCAACTCGGACACCGACTCCCGTGGCGACGCCTGCGACAACTGCCCGACCGTCGACAACGAGAATCAGGTCAATAGCGATGCCGATACCTACGGCGACGCCTGCGACAACTGTCCGACCGTTGACAACCAGGATCAACTCGACGGCGATGCCGATCTGGTAGGTGATGTCTGCGACAACTGCCCGACCGACCCCAACGCCGCTCAAACCAACTCCGACGGCGACGCTCTGGGCGATGCCTGCGACAATTGCCCGACTGTCGACAATCCGGATCAGGCGGACTTTGACGGTGACGGCATCGGCGACGCCTGCGATCCCACTTGCTGCGTGATGCGTGCCGACGCCAACCACAATGGCACCGGCCCCGACATCGAAGATTTGGTATACCTGGTCAACTTCATGTTCAACTCCGGTCCGGCTCCGCTGTGCTATGGTGAAGCGGATGTTGACGGTGACGGCGAGGGTCCGAACATTGCCGACTTGGTCTACATGGTCAACTACATGTTCAACTCCGGCCCGGCCCCCGTACCGTGTCCGTAGAGTGACATCTGACTAATGAACAATCTGAACGGCGGGTAGATTTACCCGCCGTTTTTTTGCAAACCGACAGCCTGTCGATCTTCGACAGCAACCAACGCCGGCTAACGGTCCAAATCGGCCATGCACCCGAGTCCGATCGACGCATGAGAACGGTTAGCGTGACCAATGCCTACCGAGCCGAACCGGCCGCCACGGCCGCCTACGCTCCGGCCATAATGGAACAGGAAAAGGCGTGTCAACAGGGGCGGAAACAGGCAATTGATCCTACTCAGGCGTCGCCATGAGTTGAGGATTAGTCACAACAAGTTCTTTGCAATTTCTGGAAAATGCTTATATTACGGTATATTGAGGGTCATACCTGCGGTATTTTGAGGGTCATACCTATGAAAGTGCTCACATATCTCACTGCTACTTTGTTTGTCCTTCTTGGCATCGCCGGCGGCGCCGGTGCGGCCAAGATCAGCCAGGCTAAAAAGACGGAGTTGAAAAAAACCACCCCGGCGGTTGTGGCGACTCCGACTGTCGTTGAGCAAGTCCCGGCCACCACTACTCCGGCGTCCCGGGCCGGTGAAGAGATCAATTGGCAAGTGCTGTCGAGTGGGGGCGGCATGGTCCAGGTCGGCGCTCTGACTCTGGGTAGTACCATCGGTCAGAGTTTTGCCGGAACCTCAACCATCGGTACCAACACTCTGCACAGCGGCTTTTGGCAGAACTGGACGACCGGTCCCGGATGCTGTGTTATTCGTGGAGACGTCAATCACTCCGGTGAAGCCATCCCGGATATCAGCGACCTGGTCTTCATGGTCAATTGGCAGTTCCTGTTTGGACCTGAACCGGTCTGCCAGGCGGAAGCTGATGTCAACGGCTCAGGTGGAACCATCGACATTTCCGATTTGGTCTACCTGGTCAACTACATGTTCCACGGTGGTTCGGATCTGGTTCCCTGTCCGTAGCAGCCCAACGCGCTGCCTGCATGTGATAGAATCTCACCGTCGATCGACTGATTTGTGGTCGACCGGCAAAGTTGCTGTGCAATTTGTGAGCACCAACCACCAGGTGTTGACGCACCGTCGTCCGTAACTCAATACCTCAGCAGAGTCGGTCTACGCCCCGCAGGGGTCTCGACTTCCCGCAGTCATTGCCAACTGTTCCCACTTTCCCTGAATTTCTATAAAGATCGACCGGGCCGACGCCCGACAACCTCTGTAGACCCTGCGGCCATCTGCCATCTTGTCGTCAAAATCCGGTCGTGACCGACCCTGATGCCGGAAAAAGCGCATATTTACTGGGTTTTTGGTTGACATTGTAGACTTTGGCGGTACATAATGAGACCGTACTACTTCCCGAGAGCGTACGCACAAAAGGACCGCACCAACCCGAGGGATCGGCATATCATGCGTTTATTTCTTCGTCTATCGTTGTGCCTCATACTGCTCGGAATGGTCGTCGGTGCTGTCACGGCCGATGATATCACCCCGCTACCTGTCCCGGCTACGTCAACGCATGACAAAGCCGAACTGCCGCCGCTAGCAACCGGCAGCCAGACGGCATCCTGGGCCGGAACCGTGCGCGTTTTTATGGTCGAGCCGAATTCGCGCTGGAATGATCATCAGGGCAATCCTTATCAGTTCGGTTTTCTGGGCATGGCCATGACCGAAGCTCTCGACCTCACCGACGCCACCCCCTGGACCCAGACGGTCACCTGGAATGCAGCCTACTCCGGCTTTTCCGATATTACGTCCAACAATATCATGGCCATAGCCGTGCTCTTTAATGCCGACGGCGAAGAGCGCGACGCTGTCCCGCCGCTGGGCTATTACTACACGATGTACCCGGTCGACGCCGCCACATCGGCTACTCCCGGCTCGCCCGGCTCCAATGAGGTTCCCCCCGGCGCCACTCATACTGTCTTCATAGAGGAAGGCTCGCTGACCACGTGACCGGCTTGTCCGTCGGCGCGGTCAGCGCTGTGGCAACTCTATCAGTCGGGGCAGTACCATTTCCTGTATGCCGCGCTGGTGGCCGACGTCAATAACAACGCCCTGCATCGGCTCTATTACGACTACAATATCAACGGCGTCCCTCACTGCATGTTTGACGGCGGCTGGCAATCCTATCGCGGCGCCCCCTACTCGCCCGCTGCTTACGCCGCCCTGATTGAGGCCTGTCAGCAGAGGGAAGTGCCGCCGGTCGGACTTGAAGTATCCATCACCTGGCTCGGCTACGCCCGGGTCGAGGTAACCGTCACTGTCACCGCCGGTGAATCCTCCGGCAATCACGCCCCCGTGCTCGCGTCGATCGGCCCCAAATCAGTCACCGAAGAACAGACGCTGCTCTTTGGTATCGCAGCCGGCGATCCCGATGGCACCACTCCGACCCTGACTACCGGCACCCTCCCACTCGGTGCCGCCTTTGTTGATTCCGGCAACGGTCACGGCAGCTTCGCCTGGACTCCTGCCTCCGGCCAGGCCGACTATTATGGCGTCACCTTCTACGCCGAAGATCAACTGGGCGCCGCCGATTCGGAAACGGTCGTGATCCAGGTCATCGACGCCTGCCAGGACGATGACGGCGACGGGTACTGCTATGAAGACGACAATTGCCCCGACGAGTACAACCCGACTCAGGCCGACAGCGACAACGACGGGATCGGCGACGTGTGCGACAATTGTCCCGGCCAATACAACGTCAGCCAGACCGACATCGACAACGACGGCGTCGGTAACGAGTGCGACAATTGCCCGACAGCCTACAACCCGACTCAATACGATGGTGACGGCGATGGCATCGGCAGTGCCTGTGACAACTGCAGCAGCGTCTCCAATCCCAATCAGGCCGATGGCGACAACGATGGTGTCGGTAACGAGTGCGACAACTGCCCGGCTTGGTACAATCCTACGCAGAGCGATGGCGATGACGACGCTGTCGGCGACGCCTGTGATAACTGCCCGCAGATCGACAACAACCTGCAGCACGACGACGACAACGACGACATCGGTAACGAGTGCGACAATTGCCCGGCCGTGGCCAACACCAACCAATTTGACTCCGACGGCGACGGCGTCGGCGACGCCTGCGACAACTGTATCGACGTCTACAACCCGGACCAGGCCGATGAGGACTCCGATGGTATCGGCAACGTCTGTGAATTAGCGGTTGATGTTAATGATGAAGCGGACCTTCCTCCGAACGCCTTCTGGCTGGCCCAGAACTACCCCAACCCGTTTAACCCGGTCACCGAGATCAGTTTTAGCCTGCCCTACGCAGCTGCGGTCAGGCTGGACGTCTACAACGTCGTCGGCCAGGTGGTCACGACGCTCATCAACAAGCGACTCTCTTCCGGCGAACACATCGTAGTATGGGATGGTCTGGACTACCTCGGCCACTCGGTCGTCAGCGGCGTTTACTTCTACCACCTGCAAACCTCGCAATACTCCCAGACCCGCAAGATGCTCTTGCTGCGGTAGAGGGGATGCCGAGAATCAGTATTGTAGATCGGGTTCCGGAGTGAGCATGGCGAACGAGGAAACCCGACGCCAAATGGTCGCTGCCATTCGTCAGCGCTCACGATCGGCGATGGCCACCAAGTTTTGTCAACAGGCCGCTTGCCTTGACGCATTCGATAGTGTAATCTAAGGCAAGCATTATCAGGAAATAGTGAGAGACCCAATGAAGCAGATAATTGCGACCGCTCAAGCACCCCAGGCCATCGGTCCTTATTCCCAAGCCGTCAAAACGGTCAACGCCAATCTGGTCTTCTGCTCGGGGCAGATCGCCCTGGATCCGCAGACCGGGGCAATCCTCGGCGGTTCCGCCGCAGAGCAATGTCGCCAGGTGCTGAGCAATCTGTCAGCGGTGCTCCAGGCTGCCGGATCCTCTCTGGAGGCGGTTGTCAAAACCACGGTCTACCTGGTGGACATGGCCGAGTTCGTAGCGGTCAACGAAGTCTACGCCGAGTTCTTCAGCGAAAAACCGCCGGCGCGAGCGGCGGTGGCGGTGGCTGAACTGCCCAAGGGCGCCAAAATCATGATCGACGCCATCGCGATCTAAGTCGGTCCACTTGATCTTAGTCAAACGTTCGGCCTCAGCTATGGAATATAATTGACAGGTGTCGTTGCCGGTTGTACGATGAGTCGACTAAACACGAGGGTACTGCAGGAGGTGCCGTGGCCACGAACAATACTACGCGGCGAGGTTTTCTGGAATATCTGTTGGGCGGAGGCGTCATAGCCACCCTGGGGGCAATTCTGTACCCGGTGTACAGCTTTCTGACGCCGCCCAAAACAGTCGAAGCCAACCTGTCGCAATTGAGACTCCCATTTGGGCGGGCGGACATCGAGGCCGAGGCACAAAAGGCCAAGTACTTCAAGTTCGGCCGACAACTGGGTATCATCTATGTGATCGATTCCGGCGAACTGCGGGCCACATCCGCAACCTGCACTCACCTGGATTGCACTGTTCAGCACCGCCCGGACCTGGGCATTTTGTGGTGCTCCTGCCACAACGGCAAATACTCGCTGGACGGGGCGAATATCGACGGCCCGCCGCCCAAACCACTGACTCAGTTTGCCGTCAATGAGATCGATGGCGTGATTTTCGTGAGCAAGGAGAACGCCTAATGGCCGGCCCATCACACCATAGGTCGGTCGGACCGGGCCTTTATGGCTGGCTGGACGAACGGCTCAAAATCAACGTATTGGTAGAGTATATGAAGAGCAAGGTGGTGCCGGTGCACAGCCATTCGGTCTTCTACTACTTTGGCGGCATCTCGCTGTTTCTGTTTATCGTGCAGGCCCTGACCGGCATATTGCTTCTGATGTACTACCGTCCCGGGGCCGACAGCGCCTTTGAATCGGTGCGGTTTATCATTTCCGATGTCTCATTCGGATGGCTGATCCGCGCTTTGCATTCCTGGTCGGCCAACCTGATGATCCTGGCTGTGTTCACTCATTTGTTCACTGTCTATTTCACTTCGGCCTACCGTAAACCGCGCGAACTGACCTGGCTCTCCGGCGTCGGTCTATTTGGTCTGGCGCTGGCCTTCGGTTTTTCGGGCTACCTGCTGCCCTGGAACGAGCTGGCCTTTTTTGCTACCCGGGTAGGGACCGGTACGGCCGGTGCTCTGCCGGTCATCGGGGACACCATAAGGACCATCATGCGCGGTGGCGAGGAGGTCACCGGTGCCACCATCGGTCGCTTCTTCGGACTCCATGTGGCGATCCTGCCCGGCGCTTTTGTGGTTCTTTTGTCGGCTCACCTGCTTTTTGTCCAACGTCAGGGGATGAGTGAGCCGCTGGACTGGACCAACCGCGACCGGGGATCCAAAACATATCAAAAATTCTTTCCTGATTTTATCATGCGCGATCTGTTGGTCTGGTTGATTGTCCTGAATATCCTGGCCATCCTGGCCGTGTTTTTCCCCGATGGAATCGGGGCCATCCACTGGCCGTTGGGCGCTAAGGCTGATCCTTTTGCGCCGCCCCCGGCGGTCATCCGACCGGAATGGTATTTCATGTCGGTCTTTCAATTTTTGAAGTTCATTCCGGCCCATGTCTTGTTCATAGAGGGGGAACTGTTTGGGATAATCGTGCTTTCTGCCGGCGGGCTGGTCTTGGCCCTGGCGCCGTTTTTGGACCGCAGTTCGACTAAAGGCAAACGCTCTGCTTTTATCACCGCTTTTGGTGTTCTGGTGCTGGCTTTTGTTGTGGTCTTAACCATTTTAGGCTATTTCCTGGAGTAGGAGGCAAGAAGATGCGATTTATAATAATGGCCATCCTGCTCATGCTGCTGACCGGCGGCGTTTCGACAGCCCAGGTCAACAACTGTATTGAGTGCCACCAGTCCGTTGAGGAGGAAGACGGTCCCTCGTACAAGATAACCCGCGATGTTCATTTCCAGAAGGGCCTCGGCTGCGTTGATTGCCACGGCGGCGATGCCGCCCTGGAGGACATGGACGACGTCCGTCGGGTCAGAGGCTATCGCGGCGTGCCGAGTCACACCGAAGTACCGGAATTCTGTGGTGGCTGCCATGGCGACGCCGTCTATATGCGCCAGCACAATCCGTCCCTGCCGACCGATCAGTTGACCAAGTACAAAACATCCACGCACGGACAGCTTCTGTTCGGCAAGCGGGACGACAAGGTGGCCAACTGCATCTCGTGTCATGGCGTCCATGATATCAACAGCGCCAAGCTGCCGCATTCGGCCACGTATCCGATGAATCTACCGGGCACCTGCGCCAAATGCCACGGTGATGCCGAGTACATGAGCGACTACGATATTCCCACCGATCAGTATGAGGCCTATGCGCAGTCGGTTCACGGTCAGGCTCTCCTAGAGAACAAGGACCTGGGCGCTCCCGCCTGCAACGATTGCCACTCCAATCATGGAGCCGCGCCGCCGGGGGTGAATTCGCTGAGCGCTGTCTGCGGCCAATGTCATGCCATGCAGCAGGAGCTTTTTGAACACTCTCCCCACGCCCCGGCCTTTGCCGAGAACGAATTCCCGATGTGCGAAACCTGTCATGGCAACCACCTGGTCGAGCGTCCTCATGACGACTTGATCGGCGATGTCGAGCCGGCCTACTGTGTGGAGTGTCATGATCCCGACGACGGCACTCGCGGAATCCCAACTGCCCTGGCTATATCCGAGTCACTGCACAGGCTGGTGACGGCTCATGACGCGGCCAAGGAGGTCATGGACGAGGCGATGGACAAGGGCATGATGACCGCTGATGAGGAGTTTGGTCTGAAGGAAGTCGGGCAGATCCTGATCAAAGCCCGCACCCAGGTACACGCCTTCAACATCGACAGCCTGGCGCCAAAGGCCGAAGAGGGGATCAAAAAGGCAGACGAAGTCAAAGTCGGCTCGGCGGCGCTGATTGACGAGTACTATTTCCGTCGCAAGGGGCTGGGGCTGGCGACTTTGTTTATTACGGTCGTCTGTATCGGGCTGTATGCAAGAATCCGACGGCTGAAGAGGAAGTAGCTGCAGGCCAGAGCCCCTGCGGCTTTGACATTCTGAGAGGAATCTCGACGCCCGGCTGTATACACGGCCGGGCGTTACTATTGCAGGTTCACTTACAGGCACGGCACCGGCGGGGGGCCGCCGTTGAACATGTAGTTGACCAGGTAGACCAGGTCACTGATGTCGATCACATCGGCGCCGGAGCCATTGACATCGGCTTCGTCCATACAGGGCGGAGCCGGGCCGCCGAGGAAGCCGTAATTGACCAAATAGACCAGGTCGGCGATGTCCGGTATGCCGCCACTGTGGTCGACATCTCCCCGCAGGACACAACAGATTGAGGTTGGATTGAGCAGGAAATCCAATATGTCGCTCACCAATACGGAGGCGCTATCGTAGCCAACGAAGCCATCGCCGATATGCTCGACCGGGAATGACAACAGCACCGTCCGATGCGAGGACGGATTGTCATAGGTGATACCCACTATCTGGTCGGTTCCGGTCGGCAGATGGAAAGCAGCCTCGCCGAAACCGACTGGATTTAAGAACATCAAGGGAGTCGAAGGCCCGGACGCCGTATAGCGATACTGGTGTCCATCGCCGATGGGGTTTCCGTCGAATCCAACAAAGGCCGGGAACAGCATTGAATTCCCGGTGAAGGCACATCCCAGATAATCGTGCAGAAAGACCGAGTCGATGGCGTCGAGATCGGCGACGCCCGACAGAGAACTGATAAGCACTCCGCGGCCGGCGTCCATGAGATCACGCATAGTGGCGACATCGTTAGAAGTGAAAACACCGGAGGCGGAGTTGCCGGTTATCCAGAATGATATCTGGTAGCCGGACAAATCGCTCGCAGCCGGTCCGCCGAGATCGGACACGTGCCAGACGTCATGCGGCACTCGCTCGGCATAGAGAATCTCCGAGTAGCGCTCGTCGTGCCAAAGGTCGCCGTCGTCATCGACAATAACCACCAGAGCGCCGCCCAGATTCACCTCAACCGGAAAACTGGTCGCATATTCGTTGGTCCCTGACGGGCTGACGAGTGAATCACTCAAAATCGTCACCCAGAGAGTGTCGATCGTAGGTATTATGTCCGGTGCCAGACTGAGTTGCAGCGGAACACCGTTGGTGACCGCAGAGGCGTCAAAAACACTTGCCAGAAGAACTAAATTCTGTTCGACCGTGACATCCGGATTTGACGAAGTCACATTCAGCCGCGCATTATACGCGACGCGCATCAGGTTGCGCGCCGTCATATACAGATCAATTGTCTCCCCGGCCTCGAATTGTCCGTCGCCGTCACCGCCGGAAGCATCATCAAATTCAAATGGAATGTTATCATCAGGGACCACCCACGGACGGGAGTATTCGATATCAAAGTCGGCATACATGATCGAATCGGAATTCGAGATGGACCACACTCCTACCCGGGTGGTAGCTCCAGAGGCCGATCCGTACTCGTTAGCCTTCGAGTCGGGTACGCTCTGGTCGTGGAATGCCCGATTGTTTGTCGCCCCCGGATACGGGTCGCCGCCGTCACCCTGGTTATTGTTGGTCCAGGCCAGATCGTCGTGGCCGTCGGCCTGCTCCAGGGCGACATAATACCGGTTGGGGTCGTTGTTCGGCAGCGGCGCGCCGAGATCGACATGGTATATCAAAAGACCGTTCGACGGCAGCGCCACATCAAACCCAACCTGCTGACGGTTTTCCACCAGCCAGTATTCCTGGGGGGCGGCAGCCAGGTTCTGCAGGCGATACACCACCGGGTTGTACTGGACGCACGGCAAGGCCACATTCACCGGGTTGCTTGTCACTATCACCGGCGTCACAAAACCCAGTTCGGCAAGGCACCAGGCATCGGGACGAGCCGGACGGCGACCATTGCCGTTCCACGATCCGCCCGCCATCAAGGACCAATCGCCCAGGCCGTCGGAGCTGGCCGGGATGTAGTCGACATCGTACAAATCAGGCAGCCCCAGGAAGTGGCCGTACTCGTGAGTAAAAACACCGATACTGCTCAGGCCGTTGGTCAGGCCACCCTGCTCCTCCGGTTGCATGGTATAGGCCTGAATGGCGACACCGTCAAAAACCAGCGGTGGGTTGATATTGCTTTTGTGCGACCAGATACCGTAAGCACCGGTTTCGGCGCCGGCACCGGCATGGACAACAAACAGACCGTCGCACTGGCCGTCCAGATTGCTATCATACTGCGAGAAGTCGACACCGGCCGCCTCGGCCAGCAGGACCGCATCCCGGGCCAGCACCTTGCCGTTGGTCATACCGTCATTGTCGCCCACGTACCATTCGTAGGTTTGCGGGGCACGGTACC
Source organism: bacterium (assembly GCA_043819515.1). GTDB lineage: Bacteria > Zixibacteria > MSB-5A5 > GN15 > FEB-12 > DAOSXA01. The sequence goes on along the minus strand of JBDRES010000053.1, from coordinate 9,804 downwards.
AACCGACAATATCTCCCTTTACAAAAAACTGGCCGTATGAGGCTTCCATATAAAACTGCGTCATCGAGCCGGTCGGATTGAGCATGCTCGGCGGGTGGGTGTCGGGGTGCGAAAACAGAACCGAATCAAATTGATACGGCTGACCGTCGATTTGGCCGCCGCTGGATGGGTTGTCGCTGAAATCGACCAGGATAACCAGCACTTTGATCGTATCGGTGGCAAGCATTCCCAGCGAGCGAGACTCGGCCGCTTTCTTGGCATTAAACGGCGATATCCGTTCCGGGCTTTCGCCACCGGCGGCGCGGAAAGCGTTCCAGTTGGCGATTTTCTGCTCCAAAACACCGTCGGCGCGCCATTTTTCGATGGCTTCGTCGGTCGGTGATACCGCCATCGCCCCAGCGGCGAGAATCAGTAGGCAGTAGGAAATTGCGAACCATCTGACTGCTGATCCGGGCGAAACTAACGAGTTTTTAGATCGGAACATCCTATTCATTGGGCCCTCAAAGGGATTAGTATGACCGAGTGCAATAATAACAGATGCATTATCTAGTTATCGTCAAAACCCCGTTTATGTCCAGTAGGCAAGGCCTTCGGGGGGTTAGGCGATAGCTGCTATACATATAGTATACGGGAAAACCGGGTCCAGAAGCAAGCGGGGATAGGGGGTGTTGAGATGGAGTCGATCTGGGTGCCCCACGGCTTGCCGTGATTTAGATTCGAATCATCCCCCACCCCAAGGGGCGGGCCACCCGGCGGGTCACACTAATCCGCCGTGCGGATTCGCAAGACCTGCCGCAACAATTTGGTAGGTCAGGATCCTTGCGATCCCGGCACCCCTGTGACTGGTGTACGTCCTCGTGCACCAGCGAGCATTACGAGATGCTGGCAGACGAGGATGTCCGCCAACCACTGAAAGCGCCTTAGTCGTCGACCTAAGCTCTGAACGCGGTGAGCTCCGTTACTAATCCAATGTGTGCCCCCCGATCTATTTCGAGACCCGTATTCAGCTTGGTCGCGGCTTCCAAGGGCGCGCAGCGGGAGCTATTGACACCTCCCCCCCCTACAAGAAAAATCCTTGACATTGGGCCGTGAGATTCTTTCTTGCGCCAACGGAATTTGTGAATTGCGTCACATGTTGGTCTGCATGTGGCATGTGGCAAAAGGCGAGCAGCTATGTCCGAGTACTTGGCCGTACTGATGTTCATCCTGGTCGGTTCCGGGATCGTCCTGTTCACATTTTTATTCGCGCGCATCATGCGCCCGCACAACCCCTATCCGGCAAAGAACCTCAATTACGAATGTGCCGAACTGCCGATCGGGTCCTCATGGATTAAGCTCCATAACCGCTTCTATATCTTCGCTTTAATATTTGTGATCTTTGATGTCGAGGTGGTTTTTCTGTTCCCCTGGGCGGTCGCTTTTGGACAGCTAGGGCTCTTTGCTCTGGTTGAAATGGTCGTTTTTATCCTGATTCTCTTTTTGGGCTCTTTTATGCCTGGAAGAAGGGAGTGCTCAAGTGGGCGTAATCAAGCATGTCCCCGGCCTGATCGAGAAATTCCCCGGCGGCGGGATTGTGTCAACATCGCTCTCCGGTATCCTCACCCACGCCCAGGCCTGCTCGATGTGGTACCTGTTGTTTGGCACCGCCTGCTGCGCAATCGAACTAATGTGCACCGGGGCCTCGCGCTATGATTTTGACCGTTTGGGCATGATTTTCCGGCCGACCCCGCGTCAGGCGGATTTGATCATTGCCGCCGGCACGATTACCAAAAAAATGGCTCCACGGCTACGGCGGCTGTACGACCAGATGGCCGAGCCGCGTTATGTGATCGCTATGGGCGGCTGCACCATCAACGGTGGGCCGTTCTATTATGACAGCTACGCTGTCGAGAAAGGGATCGACCATATCGTTCCGGTCGATATCTATATACCCGGCTGTCCGCCGCGACCGGAGTCGCTCTTGGAGGGATGCCTGCATCTGCAAAAGAAAATCAAATCCCAGAAGCTGACCGATTGGCACGAGAAGTAAAGATGACCAAGGACGAACTCAGCCAATATATCGGATCCAATTTTGCAGGCAAGCTGACCCCGGTCGAGACCGGCAAGTTTGATCCCTGGTTTGAGGTCAAGCCGGAGGATCTGCTTGAAGTCGCTGAGAAGCTCCGCGATGACGACCAACTGAAGCTGGACTTTTTGTGCAATATCAGCGGCGTCGACACCGGGGAACATTTTGAAATCGCTTACTCGCTGGCTTCCATTTCGCTCAAGCATCGAGTTGATATAAAACTCCGGTTGCCATATGAGGGACCGGTGATCCAGTCGGTTCAGACCATCTGGGCCGGAGCCAACTGGCACGAGCGTGAGATCTGGGAGCTGTACGGGATCGATATTGAGAATCATGATGACCTCAAGCGTTTCCTGTTGCCCGACGAATGGGACCAGGGTTATCCGATGCGCAAGGACTGGGATGCCGATGGTTTTGTGCGGATGCCGGAGGTATGAGCGTGGCTGAGTTGAGGACTGAAGAGTTTCAGGTCAACATGGGGCCACATCACCCCTCGACCCACGGGGTGTGCCGGATGATCCTGACCATGGACGGCGAGAAAGTTATCGCCATCGAGCCGGTCATCGGCTATCTGCATCGCGCTATCGAAAAAATGTGCGAGAACCGCACTTACCTGATGATCCCGCCCCTGACCGACCGCTTTGAGTATGTCACGGCTATGGCCTCCAATCAGGTCTATGCTCTCGCCGCCGAAAAGCTGGCCGAGATCGAGGTCCCCGAGCGGGCCGAGTATCTGCGGGTCATCATGGTCGAGCTAAACCGAATCGCCTCGCACTTGATATTCTGGGGCGTGACGGCTATGGATCTCGGCGCCTACACGCCGTTCCTTTATGGTCTGCGCGAGCGGGAGCTGATAATTGACTTGTTTGAGATGACCTGTGGCCAGCGGTTGACCTACAATTACGTTCGTATCGGCGGCGTCTCGCAGGACATTCCCAAGGACTTCATTCCCAAGTGCCGCGAGGCGCTTGATACTATCGAGTCGAAGTTTTCCGATTACGAAGGCCTGCTCAACGAAAACCCGATCTGGCTGGTGCGTACCAAAGGTATCGGCGTCCTCACGCCTGAGACCGCCATCGCCTACGGCGTCTCGGGTCCGGTCCTGCGGGCATCGGGTGTTGACTACGATATCCGCCGCGACGATCCCTATTCGGTCTACAACAAATTCGACTGGGATGTCCCGGTGCAGAAAGAGGGTGACTGCTACGCCCGTTTCATTCAAAGGCTGGATGAAATCAAACAGTCGATCAGGATCATCCGCCAGGCGCTCGACGGTCTGCCTCAGGGACCGATCATGGCCAAAGTGTCGCCCAAGTTCAAGCCGCCGGCAGGAGAGACCTACAGCCGTATCGAAAGCGCCCGTGGCGAGATGGGTTGTCATTTGATTTCCGACGGCACTACCAAGCCAGTGCGCGTGAAGTTACGCGGTTCGTCTTATAATCATCTGCAGGTTCTGCCCGTGTTCGGCACCAACTGCCTTATCGCCGACCTGGTCGCGATCTTTGCCACCCTTGATGTCATTCTGCCGGAGTGTGACCGATGAGGGCACAAGTGCCGTTCATAGCATTCGCGGAACTGAGAGGAGTGTTCGATTGGGTGTTGGGACTTCTGGAGTCTATCGGACTACATGACCCCTGGCTCTCGATAGTAGTGTTTGCCGGGCTGGGGGCGATGATGTTTGGCATCCTGTCGGTGCTGGCGCTCTTTTTGGTGTGGTGGGAGCGCAAGATCGCGGCTCACATCCAGCAGCGCTTTGGTCCTATGCGGGTCGGCTGGCACGGATGGTACCAGACAATTATGGACGCTCTCAAGCTGATCCAGAAGGAAGACGTCCGCATAGCAATCCGTGATAAGGCGGTCTTTTTCTGGGCGCCGGTGCTGTGCTTTGTGGCCGCCTTCCTGGCCTACGTGACCATGCCCTTCGGCAAGGGGCTGATCGTGGCCGACCTCAATATCGGCATTCTCTATATCTTGGCGGTGACCACTTTCACCGTCATTTCGTTGCTGATGGCCGGCTGGGGTTCGCACAACAAATACGCTCTCCTGGGCGGCATGCGGTCGGCGGCGCAGGTGATCAGCTACGAGGTCCCGATGGCGGCCTCGATCCTGGCCGCGGTCTTGTTCGCCGGTTCGCTTTCGATGGTGACTATCGTCGAGTCACAAGCGGGCTGGTTCACCAACTGGTTCATTTTCCGGGTGCCGTTCGGACCGATTGCGTTCCTTACCTATATCATCGCCGCCACGGCCGAAGCCAACCGGGTCCCCTTTGATATACCGGAGGCCGAGACCGAACTGGTCGCCGGCTACAATGTCGAATATTCCGGCATGAAGTTCGCCATGTTCTTCTTGGCCGAGTTTGTCAATATGTTCACAGTGTCGGCCATCGCCACGACGGTTTTCCTCGGCGGCTGGAACGGACCGTTTTTCCCATCGTGGGCCTGGTTTTTGGGCAAGACGCTGATGATGGTGCTGCTACTGATGCTTTTCCGCTGGACTTACCCGCGTTTGCGAGTGGACCAGCTAATGGAATTTGCCTGGAAATTCCTGGTACCTTTGACCTTTGTGAATCTGATTGTCGCCGCATGGTTCAAATTTGCGGGATGGTACTGGTAGGGCTGATATGGGCATTGTGAAAGACATAAAGAATCTGCTGGCCGGCCTCGGCATCACCAGTAAGCATCTGGGACGGCACGCCATCACGATCCAGTATCCCGAACAGAAGATGGAAATGTTTGAGCGCTCCCGCGGGATCGTGGTACTTCTGTCGGACAAGGAGACCGGCGAGCTCAATTGCACCGCCTGCGCCTTGTGCGAAAAGGCCTGCCCGACGCGCGCCATCAAAATCGAATGGCACCGCGACGAAAACAAACGGAAGATCCTGGACTCGTTTACGGTCGACAACACACTCTGCTGCTTCTGTGGTTTGTGCGAAGAGGCCTGCAATTTCTGCGCTATCAAGATGGCCAACAAGTATGAGTTTTCGGTGCTTGACAAGGCCGAGTTGATATGGGATGTCAAGAGGCTCCAGGAAATCGGCCGCGATGTGGCCTATGAGGACACGCGCAAAAAGAAAAAAGAAAAGCCGGAGGCGACGACCGGTGACAAACTCACCGAGGCCAAAGCAGAAGCAAAACCAAAGGTTGCTGTTAGTCCCGATTCTGAAAAAAAGCAACCGGACGAGCAACCCAAGGGCAGCGATGAGGGAGCTTCATGATAGACGTGCTTAATGCTCCTGATGGTGGGATCGTATTCTGGATTCTGTCGCTGGTGATAATCCTCAGTGGTATCATGGTGGTGGTGCTGCGCAATATCTTTCACTGCGCGTTGTTTTTGATAATGTGTCTGTTTGCGGTGGCCGGCATCTATATCCTGCTCAATGCTGAGTTTCTGGCCGCAGCCCAGGTGCTGATATATGTCGGCGGCGTGGCGATTCTAATCATCTTTGCGGTCATGCTGACGACCAACCTGGCCTCGGAAAAGATCCGCATGACCACCGAAAATGCCGCCGTGGCCTTTGTCGCTTGTGCCCTCTTTGCGGTCGGCTCGCTTCTGCTTTTGCGTAAGACCGATATCTGGAATTACAGCAAGGGGGAAATGTTGCCCAACAACGTAGCCACAATCGGCAAGTTCCTTATGACCGACTTCATGCTGCCGTTTGAGGTGGTGTCGATATTACTGCTGGCCGCCCTGATCGGAGCTATCACTCTGGCCAGAAAGGAGCGGTCATAATGTTCTGGTATCTCTCCCTGGCCGCTATCCTGTTTGCCATCGGCATGTTTGGCGTCATTACCCGCCGCAATGCGATTGGAATCCTGATGTCCCTGGAACTCATGTTTAACGCCGCCAATATCAACTTAGTGACCTTTAACAAATACATCGCCAATGACGGCCTCTTGGGGCAGATGTTTGCGATCTTTGTCGTTGTTGTCGCCGCCGCCGAAGCGGTAGTTGGCCTGGCGATTGTCATGGTGCTCTATCGCCAATGGCAGGGCATCGAAACCGACAATGTCAACATCATGAAGTGGTAGGACCGGACCGATGACCGAACATGCATATCTGATCGCCCTGCTGCCGCTGTTGTCATTCGTGATGATTGTCTTTTTCCTGCGCTGGAAAGAGAAGGTCGCCGCCGGGTTCTCGATCACCATGATCCTCACCTCATGGGTCATGTCGGTGATCGTCCTGATCGAAACCCTGATGCGTCACGGTGAGGCGTACGAGTGGTTCTATCGATTTATCGATCTGCCCCGCTTTGCCCCCGAGATCGGCATCCTCATCGACCCGGCCTGCGCCGTCATGCTGGTGGTAGTGACTACGGTCGGCGCCTGCGTCGAAATCTATTCGGTCGGCTACATGCATGGCGATCCCCGGTTCAGCAGGTTTTTTGCCTACCTGTCGCTATTTTTGTTTTCGATGCTGGGGCTGGTGCTGGCCAACAACTTCTTTATGATATTCATTTTCTGGGAACTGGTCGGGCTGACCTCATACTTGCTGATCGGCTTCTGGTTTGAGAAAAAATCCGCCGCCGATGCCTGCAAGAAGGCTTTTCTCACCACCCGCATCGGCGACCTCGGGTTCCTGATTGGGCTGTTCATGATCGTGTTTTATGCAGGGACCTTCAACTACGGCGAGGTTTTTGCGCAAGCCAGTGCCGGCGCCCTTCCCACCTGGGTCCTGATTGCCTCGGCCATTTTCATCTTCTGCGGCGCGGTCGGCAAATCGGCCCAGTTCCCGCTTCATGTCTGGTTGCCCGATGCTATGGAAGGCCCTACGCCGGTTTCAGCTTTGATCCATGCCGCGACGATGGTTGCCGCCGGTGTTTACCTGGTGGCCAAAGCCATGCCGCTTTTTGCGACGACGGCTTCAGCCTCGATGGTGGTCGCTGTTATCGGCTTGGTGACCTCATTGATGGCGGCGACGATAGCCCTGGTGCAAAACGATTTCAAACGGGTGCTGGCATTTTCGACCTGTTCGCAGCTAGGCTATATGATCATGGCGCTGGGGCTGTACGGCTACGACACCGCTATGGGGCACCACTCGCCCGGCTACTATGCTGGGACGTTCCATCTTATGACCCACGCCTTCTTCAAGGCCCTGTTGTTCCTTGGCGCCGGCTCGGTCATTCACGCCGTGCATACCAACAACATCCAGCTTATGGGCGGTCTGTTCAACAAGATGAAGATCACCGCCTGGACCTTCGTCATCGCGGCGCTCTCTATCTCCGGGATATTCCCGCTGTCCGGATTCTGGTCTAAAGATGAAATCGTGGCGACCGCTTCACACCATCCGGTGTTTATGTTCTTTACGCTCCTGATCGCGGCCATGACCGCCTTCTATATGTTCCGCCTGACCTTCCTGGCCTTTTTTGGCAAACCACGCGATCAGCACGCCTACGACCACGCCCATGAGTCACCCAGGTCGATGACCTATCCGCTGATCTTCTTGGCCTTTTTGTCGATTTTTGCCGGATGGGCCGGTCTGCCGTGGCTTAAGCACGGCTTTGCCGCCTTTGTCTACACCGGTGGCGAGCCGTATCATCCGCACGCCAACTGGTTGCTGATGTTTATATCGACCGTGGTCGCGGGCGGAGGCATTTTCCTGGCCTATGCGATGTATTTCCGAGGCTGGATCTCACCGCAGAAGACCGGTCAGAGGTTTAGCTTTTTGTACAAGGTCTTTTATAACAAGTACTACTTTGACGAGCTCTATGAGTTCATTCTGCTAAAGCCGATAATGAAGTTCGCCGATTGGATGTGGGCCTTTGATGCGCATGTTATCGACGGCCTGGTCAACGGCGTAGCCTGGTTGACGGTGTTGTGGTCCGACATCAAACAATGGTTCGACAAGTGGATTGTCGACGGGGCGGTCAACGGCTCCGGAGCGGTGGTGCGCGCCGCAGGCAATATGCTGCGTTTTGTGCAGACCGGGGCCATGCAGTTTTACACCCTCTTTATCCTGATTGTCATCATTGTCTTTATTCTCTATAAACTGGAGATCGCTTCGAGTGCCGCCGGTTGGCCGCTGCTGACCGTTGTGTTTGTACTCGCAGTGAGCCTGTTGGGGTTGCTGACTCGCTCCGCTTATGTGCGGGCGCAAGAGGCCAAACAAGAGAAGTAATATTTTCGAAGGATAGATCGCCATATGCTGTTGTCTTCACTGATATTCATACCCATTCTCGGGATGCTGGTCGTCATGCTGCTCCCGAAGGAACGGTTGTGGACGGTACGCTGGACCGCGGTGGCCTTCAGCATCCCGCCGATGCTGACGACATTCTGGCTCACCTGGGACTATTTTTTCCAGCATTCCGGGTCGGCCGTTATGGCTTACGTCGAAGGCCCTTTCTCCTGGATACCGTCGCTGAACATTCAATACTATCTGGGTGTTGATGGTATCTCGGTGCCGATGTTGTTCTTGACCGGTCTGCTGTCGACCCTGTCGCTCCTGGCCTCTTTCGGAATAACCAATCGCGTCAAAGAGTACTTCGCCTTCTTTTTGCTTTTGGAAGCCGGCATGATGGGGGTCTTTGTCGCCCTTGATTTCTTCCTCTTCTATGTCTTCTGGGAGATCATGCTGGTGCCGATGTATTTCCTGATCGGCGTCTGGGGCGGACCGCGCAAAGAGTATGCCGCGATCAAGTTCTTCCTCTATACGCTGTTTGGCTCGATCTTCATGCTGGTTGCGATCCTGATTCTCTATTTTGCCTCCGAGCCGCATACGCTCAACATGCTGACGCTAATCGAGCAGGGTTCGAGCCTGCCGTATACGCTTCAGATGGTTTGCTTCATTTTCTTTTTCATCGCCTTTGCGATTAAGGTCCCGGTCTGGCCGTTCCACACCTGGTTACCTGATGCTCACGTGCAGGCGCCGACGGCGGTCTCGGTCATCCTGGCCGGCGTGCTTCTGAAAATGGGTACTTATGCCATGCTGCGTATTAGCTGGCCGATGTTTCCGGAGGCGTTGCGCTCGTTGTCGTTCTGGATCGCCATTTTGGGTGTGATCGGCATCATCTATGGCTCGCTGGTTTCGATGGCGCAGAAGGATCTCAAAAAACTGGTGGCTTATTCATCGGTGGCCCATATGGGCTACTGTATGCTGGCCCTGGCCGCGTTTTCGAGTGTGACGGCGATAGCCGGGTGTATGTTTCAGATGATCTCGCACGGTCTCATCACCGGCGCCCTCTTCCTTTTGGTGGGCGTGCTTTATGATCGCGCTCACACCCGTGAGATTGCCGCCTTTGGTGGCCTCGGTGCCAAGCTGCCGGTTTACACCGGTATCATGGTCATGTTTTCGATGGCGGCCCTGGGGCTGCCCGGCATGAGTGGTTTTGTGTCGGAGTTTATGATATTTGTGGGCGCCTTCGGAGCCCTCAACAAGGTCCTGGTCGGTATCTCGGTTCTGGGCGTAGTGCTGGGTGCAGCTTACATGTTGCGCATGGTGCAGCGCGTCTTTTTGGGCGAGTTTGATCTGGCCAAATGGGGCGGCCTGACCGACATCAATCTCCGTGAGATCATAACTGTGGCGCCGCTGGCGCTGCTGACTTTGTTTGTCGGCGTTTATCCCAAACCGCTCACCGAACTGATGACGGCGACATTGGAACATCTGGTAACACTGATGGCCAGGTAACCGATTATGGAATTCCAGCTTCCCGAATTTGATCTGCGCCTGATGGCCCCGGAGATATTTCTGTTTCTGTGGGGCCTGGTCGTTATCACCTTCGACCTGTTTACCGGTCGCAAACG
>JBDRES010000052.1:0-6959 GCA_043819515.1 bacterium | reverse complement strand
CGAGTACGAAGGACTGGCTGTCCCCGAGGCGCTACTCAGCGGCGACCACGCCCGCATCGAACGCTTTCGACAGGCGGCGGCGCTGAGAAAGTGTCTGGCCAATCGGCCGGATTTGTTGAGCGAAGATCGGTTGACCAAAGAAGAGCGAAAGATATTGGACGAATTTGAGAATAAGAAATAGTGAACAATAGATTAGAGGATTTCTGATGAAACGCATTGCCCAGATCGAACAGAGCTACTTGCGGGATGACTTCCCCAAGTTTGGCTCGGGCGACACGGTGCGCGTGCATGTCAAGATCAAAGAAGGCGACAAAGAGCGCGTTCAGGTCTTCCAGGGCACCGTTATCGGTCGTCGCGGCGGTGGCACCGGCGCCAGTTTCACTGTGCGCAAGATGTCGTCGGGAGTTGGCGTCGAACGTGTGTTCCCGCTGCATTCGCCGAACATTGCCAAGATAGAACGAATCCGCGCCGGTAAAGTACGCCGGGCCAAGTTGTACTATCTGCGGGAGTTGACCGGCAAGTCCGCTCGCATCAAAGAGCGGATCATCGACACCGCCCCAGACAAAAAGACCAAAGCCAAGGCGGCACCAAAACCGGAACCGGTCGTCCCACCGACAGCTACCGAAACCGACACATCCACCGAATCCACCGAGTAGATGGTCGGCCGGATTGATTTGATCTCAAAGGCGCCCCCGAGGGCGCCTTTTTCCATGGACGTCATCCTGTCGCCGAGACTCCGTCGCGACCGATTTTCGAATGCAATCGAAAGTAACTGACCTGGTCGGCCGACAATCTAATCAGTAGCAGTGACCGAATCCGTTACAAAGTAAACCCGTGCAAGGACCGCTCTAATGGACAGCAATGCAAAAATCAAATGCCCTTCATGCGATCAGAAGTTCAAGCCGTGGGAGATGATAGGCAACCCATCGCTGGAACCATTGGGAATGCGTATCGACGAAGAGGATCCCAAATTCAATTTCTACCTCTTTCGCCATAACCGCCCGGAATGCGGAACCTCGTTAGCAGTGATGGTCGAGCTTTTCCGAGATTGGCTGGACGAGCCTGTGCCGGTCGACATCATCACCGGCAGCGAACCTTGCGAACTTCGGTGCATCGATCTCGACAATCACGGCGAGTGTAGTCAAAATTGCACCTGGGCACCATACCGACGTCTTCTGACCAAACTGCTGGATCAATATCAAAGGGCCGTCACTTCAAGGGCCGTCACCACCTGACAGCGGCCACCTTCCCTAGCCAGGCAGGGGGTCGCCTACCGCCGCATTATCGAGTACGTGGTGTTGCCGTACTTGCGACTTTCGACCAATGGATACGCCGCCGGCGACGGACAGGCTTCGCTGGTATCGTGCTGGCATAAAATGGTGGCGCCGGTCCTGGCCAGCGGATGCTCGACCAGGCAGGCCAGCGTGCGATCAATCAGCCCCTGATACTGAGGGGGCGCGATCATGATAATATCAAATTCCCGCCCGGACCGATGAAGACGCGGAATGGCCGTGAAGACATCCTCGCTCAGACATTGCAGTTGGTCGGCTATTTGCAGTTGAGCGGCCTGCCGGTTTATGGCGGCAGCCAGCCGCGGCTCTCGCTCTACGCCCAGAGCGCTGACGGTACCGCGAGAGATCGCCTCAAACATATATGACCCGGTGCCGCTAAACAGATCCAGATAGCGGGCACCCGGCAAGATCGGATTGAGATAATCAAAAATCGATCGGCGCAGTCGCGAGAGGGGCGGTCGGGTAATACCCAAGTCAGGGGCGCGTATGATCCGGCCCTTGAGACGTCCGGCAATGACATTAAATTTGAATTCCTTGTTTTGGCCTGACATGGACACCAACCCATTCCATCTTGCCAATCAATATATTCCCCCAGAGCCCTAAGAAAAGCCTTTTGCGACGTCGATACACTGAAATAGGAGCTTTTTGTTGCCTACCGCACTCGCGGTAGCTAATCTGTTTCCGAGGTAGACTATGAGGCTGTTTGATCACCCCTTCGCCCCACAACTTGATCGCATGGAAGAGACCCTGGCCGAAAAGGGATTTCGGGCTGTCTGCGGTGTCGATGAAGTCGGCCGCGGCCCTCTGGCCGGTCCGGTAGTGGCGGCGGCGGTGATCGTGCCGCCCGGAGTGATTATCGACGGTGTCGATGATTCCAAAAAACTCACCCCGGCTCGTCGCGTGGCCGTCTTTGAGGAGATTGTCAGATTAGGCCTGGCCTGTGCCGTCGGTATCATCGACAACGAGGGTATCGACCGGATGAATATCCGAAGGGCCTCGTTGATGGCCATGCGCAAAGCGATCATGGATCTCAAACAGGCTCCGGATTTTGTTTTGGTCGACGGCAACGATCTGGTTCCGCGACTGGACTTTCCGCAAATGTCGGTCGTTCACGGCGATGCCCGGTGCCAATCGATAGCGGCCGCTTCGGTCGTCGCCAAGGTTACTCGCGATAGAATCATGGATCGTTACCAGGCCCTCTTCCCATCGTTTTCGTTTTCCCAACACAAAGGCTACCCCACTCGAGCGCATTTGAGCGAACTGCAAGAACATGGTCCCTGTGAGATTCATCGCCGGAGCTTCAAACCGGTGGCAGGGTTGATCGATCAATATGCCCTCTTCTGATAAGCCGGCCTCCGGCACCTCTTCGGGCCGCTCCCGCGGTCGACACTTTGAACGGCTGGCGGCCGAGTTCTACGAAGCCAAGGGCTTCTCCATTTTGGCCCGCAACTATCAAGTTGGTCGCCGCGAGCTCGATCTGATTGTGCACAAACCGGGGCTGCTGGTTTTTGTCGAAGTCAAAGCGGCCGCGGACCAGAGCTTCGGCCATCCCGCCCAAAAAGTAGACCGTCGCAAAATCGAGCATCTAACAGCGGCTGCCCGCCAGTTTTTGGCCGATCATGCCATCGACGACAGTGACTTGCGTTTTGATGTGGTTGCCTTCGTAGGCGGGCGGCTGGAGCATTTCCCCAATGCTTTTGAGGCGGCACCCTAGTTACTGCTCAAAGAGGTTGCCCGGAAAGTGGGCCGAATCGTAATCCACGCGACCGCGCTCGGCGGCCAGTGAATCAACCAGGTCGTTGACCCGGCTGAGATAGGCGGTGTAATCCTCGGGGTGGCCGTCGAAACGAGAGGTGAAGGCCTCGATATCGGAATCTGTGAGCCGGTGGTCGGCCAACACGGAATCTCGATAGGCAGCGAAAACGTCTGCGCTGTCGCGCAGGGTGGCGGTAGCCACCCAGATCTCGGCAGTGGCCTGGGCGATCCGTTCGACATCCTCCTGCCATTGTGAGCGTCGGTAGTGTCGCACTCCAAAATATCCCAAAATCACAACCGGGATCAGGATGGCGACACCAAATCTTCGTAACCAGTTCATATGGCCGCTCTTGCAACTCCGGCCTGACGGAGGGTTGTTGTGATTCGCCGGGACAACATCTGACCAACCTATGCCGGCGCCGGCCCCAGGTCAAGTGCCGATATCAGCCGGGCGATCAGGCCGGCCCTAGCGACTGACAGAAACGCATTGACTCAGATTGTGGCATGGCATAGACTATCTCAATCAGACAAATGAACCGGACACTGGAGGTCGCCGATGCCGTTGCTGCCTTATCTGATGGTCGCCTGTTGTTTCCTGCTTTGCTTTCTACCGTTAGCCACCAGCGCTCAAATTACCGCTGAGCAGGACATCAGTTCCCTCTCTGTTACGCCTGCCGGCGGACCCGCTCAGTTGCAGTGGACCCTGGCCCCCGGCATGTGGCTGAGTTCGGGCTGGACGGAGTACCAAATCGATTTTGGCGGTTGGTTTTACACGGAAGATCTTAGCGACAGCATTGCCTACCGAGGCCGCAGCAAGCTGGAATTCCCATTGGATGATATAATGATCGGCCCCGAGCTTCGTCTGATCAAGAGTGACGATCGGGGGCAGGTCTGGGATGCTCGACTCGGCCTGTACATCAATGTTAACGATCCCGACCATTTCATGCTCGACCATGATTGGATTGAGGTGGGTGCCGCCGGATTTAACGAGAAGGTCAGCTACACCGAAAGCCGGGCCGAATCAAAACACATGGTTATCGACGCCTGGCTTACCAGGCGTTTGCTGGCCGGGAGGAAATTCTCGCTGGGTATCACGGCCGGGCTGCAGTATCAGCGGATTCTTCAAGATGAGATCGGTTATGATGGCTGGCAACTGACCACTGAAGGCCGCGAGCCGGTGAGCGGCGCCGAAAAGGCTATCGTATACGAAATCAAGTATTTGTTGCCCGGCCTGGGGATGCAGGGCCAGTGGCGACCTAATCGCTATTCGGTGATGGAGTTGCGGGTGGTCCCTCTGGCCGCGTTTGTGTGGGATCGAGATGACCATGTCTTGCGCCACAAAGAGATGAAGGCCAGTCCGACAGGATCCGGAGTGACAGTCGGGCTGAGCGGGCGGGTGGAATTTCGCCAAAAAGGCGGTCTAATTCCCTTTCTGGGTTTGGCCATTGAGACTTCTGAGTTGAGCGCCAAGGGCACCCAGACTCAAACCTGGTATGCCGATGAGACCTATGAAGATCCGACTAGCGGGGAAACGGTGGTAGTGGCTCAGAAGGGAACCACCATCTCGGATATAGAGTACAAGACCAAGCTAAAGCACGTGCGGGTCGGTATTCAGGCAGGCATAATGTTCTAGCCGCTGCTTTTGGCGGCACCAAGCCCCGGCCCTGCCGGCCCTTCCAAACGCAGTGGTTTCTGGCCCTAACACGGGCAGGTATTGCTTGTGGCGCAAAAACGGCGTTGAGGATCGCAGAATCCTGACCCCAAGCCGTGTGCTTATCCAAAAAAAATGTATGGCCCCTGAACAGCCCCGCCGCCGGCGTGCAATCATATGAACGACAGCTAATTAGGTGTGGGAGGAGACCCCCTCAATGGAACCGGGGCCAAGTTAGGTCCGGATCTGAGCCATTCGATGCCCCGTGGACGCTCTCAATCGGGTTTCGACCTTGACATTAACGGCTTTACGCCTATATTTAGCGGTAGTTGAAGGGCGCGTTGTACTAACTTGGTTAAGAGCCTTTTACTTCTTTTTTGTTGATTGGTCTAACAGTCTGGCGTTTTTACCGCCATACGGTCGCTTTACATCTTGGTCTAGCAGAGCTGTACTGGTGCAGAGAGAGTAGATCCAGCTCGGCGATCCGAGCCCAACAGGAGGGTATGTTAGTGATACCGATAGCGGACTGTGTCTGAGCAGCAGTATTTGCTTATCAGAGTCGGGCCGCTATGATGGTTGTGAAAGCCAATTCAGTTTTGAATTTACGACCGAGTCCGGCGCAGACGAGCTGCCGAGGACTCACATACATCGAATACTACAAGTGAACGTAGAGTTCTAATCTTTGACGGAGGATTGAAAGCATGAGACTGAAGTTCGCAGTCATTTTCGCCATGTTGGTCTTTGCCTGCTACGGCCTGGCCATGGGCGATGGGGTCACGATTGACCACGTTGATGGTCTGATTGATCCCACTCACGTAATGACGGACTCGGATATTACATTCCATGTCCGTATGAGCGCTCCCGACAACGGCCACCAGGGTATCACCAACGGCTTCCGGGTGTATTCTCCCGACAATCCGGCCGTCAACTGGACCACCCTGCACGCCGACACTACCGGTGCTATCGGCAAAGCCCAGTTTGATCTGCTCTGGCTGATCAACTACTACAGCGTAACCGGTATGAATTCCGATACTACCGGATTCGCCGGATCGATCTTCTTTGGAGCCGGTATGCCCCAGGGTTTTGATTCGATCACTCACACCATCACCATCGGCCCGATTGCTTCCGAATTCACCGGCAGCACTATCTGCCTGGATTCCTGCTATTTCCCGCCGTCAGGTTTGTGGAAATGGGCTGGCGTTGACATGTTCCCGACTTGGGACGGTCCGCACTGCTACACCATCGGCGGTGGCACTGTTGAGCCTCCGGTGATCACTTGCCCGCCCGACCCATTTGGATTTGATCTTTGCGGTCCGGAGGAAATTGCGATTAGCGTGCCGATTGACCTCGCTGACGCAGTGGAAGTAACGGGTGTACCCGGCGCTGCTTGGGCTGGGGGTCTGCTGACTTTCACCCCTGGAGCTGCCGACACATATTCAATGCATATCACGGCTACCAATGGTGACGGCACCGACGAATGTGACGTTATAGCCGTGGTCAATTTCTACGACGCGGTCGCCATCGATTGCCCGACCACTCCTTTTGAGATCAATCTGACCGAACCGGGTGAAGTGTGCGTGCCGTTGGCCGTTGCCAACTATGCCACAGTAACGCCGGATATGGGCGGCTGGACCGACGGACAGCTGTGTTTCACCGCCGGCGCCGCCGATACCTACACCATCACGGTCGACGCAACCGGCACGCCGTCGGAGTGCGCTTTCACGGACCAGTGTGTGGTGACGGTCATCGTTTCCATTACTGAATTGCAGCCGCCGGTTATCACCTGCCCGACTGATCCGATTGACTTCACCCCATGTGCCCAATCAGGCAACCTCTGTTTCGACCTGCCGGTCGCGTTTGCCGATGAAGTCACCGTGGACGGGGCTGTTTGGGCCGACAATAAAGTCTGTTTTGACCATGACGGTGCGGCTACCCTCAATTTCCATATCGTGGCTACCAACGGTGACGGCACCGATGAGTGCGACGTGGTTGTCAACGTCAATCCGACGCCGATAGTTGCCATCGACTGCCCGACCTCCGACGTTCCGGTCACCATCGGTGGTCCCGGCGATGCCTGCGTGCCGCTTCCGATCACCAACAACGGCACGGTGGTTGTCAGCTTCGGTACCGGCACTCCGACCTTCGGCACCTGGGCTGACGATGTGGCTTGTATCCCGGTCGCAGCCGAAGGCACCTACCCGGTTACGGTCACGGCCAGTTCGACCAACCCGGGCTGCCCGGCCGATGTGTGTTCGTTCAAC
>JBDRES010000051.1:0-39500 GCA_043819515.1 bacterium | reverse complement strand
ATCCTGAAGTTCATTACAGCGTTTTGGTAACGACGGAAACTCGCCGGTGCGTGGTTGACACGCGAGTATGTCGCGAACTCATCAAATAGCTGCTCGAGAGTCGTGTCGACAATCTCAAGGTTGAGTTCTTTGCGAACGGCCTTCAGCTCGATATCTGTCACGGCGAGTTCAGCCAGTTTTTTTGATGTACCGACCGCTTTTCTGATTCTACGCCCGTCGACGGTCAAATCAATGTACCATTTCTTGCCGCGTTTGTAGATGGATCCCATGGCAATAATCCTCCGGTAATCACGTCACAAATTCGTCACAAGGGCCTGTAAGAGAAGATAACGGTCTTCTAAGTCGTTGTCAATAGGAGAGATAAAAAATGGTAGCGGTGCAGGGATTTGAACCCCGGACACGCGGATTATGATTCCGCTGCTCTAACCAGCTGAGCTACACCGCCACACCATAGAGATCGTCAATTTAGAAAGAAACGGCAAATTGTCAACACAATTCCTAGTGGAGAGGCAACGCGACGCGACGCGAACGACGCATACCAGTCCTACTAGTCCAACACCTCACCGCCCAGCAGGTTCATGCCAAACCCAAGTATCCCTAGGAGAAGTATGGAGGATCACAGCCCTCAGGTCAGTTCGGCCGCTGGACCAGTGTGAGAGGGGAGAAGGCAGCGCTTGATTGTCTGCTCCAGTTGAGCGAGGTCAATACAGGTGTTTTTGCAGGGGCCCTCGGGTCTGAGGTTGGGCAGGCCGATGACCGGGATGCTCGGATTTACCTCCTTGAACCCCGACAACAGATCGCGTTCACAGGCAATCGCCACTACCATCAGCGGCCGCAACTGACGGATTTTCTGGCGGGCGTCCGATCCGCCACCCACTACCGCCAGCTCAAACCGGTACTGATCGCGCAGTCGTCTCAAGCGATTATTGCTGTCTTTGGCCAGACAGCGCGGGGCCAGCACCAGCAGTTTTTCGGGGGCGATCTGTTTCGGGTTGGAACCGACCAGGATATTGTGGGTCTTGAGGAAAGAGTTGGTCAGCCGGTCGGTCGAGATGCCCATCATCTTGCCGATCTTCTCCACCAGCCCCAGCAGCCGATTGACAATCGACGGCCTGAGAATAAAGGCCGCAATCGGTCGCCCGACCGCCGCCGACCAGGCGAACAGCACTACCCAGCCAAGCGTCAGGATCCCCAACCCGATCATGAGGGCCGTCACAATCAGCGGCACATAACCGCCGAACTGCGCCAGCCGCGGCCAGATCAACCACAAAAACACCGCTCCCCCGGTAAGCACTACGCCGCCGGCCAATACAGAAATCCAGACAAAGAGCCGGTAGTCGGCTTCGGTCGATTCCTGCTTGCCGTCCCAATTGAGCCACTCGTCGCCGAGCTTGCGATTGGATTCGGATTGTGACTTCCCTGTCGTTTCCATCACGTAGGAATATACGGGTTGGGACCGAAGACCGGCAAACTAAATCTCGATCTTGTGACCGACATACGGACCAGTAAGCTTAGGTCGCCCTCAGCCATTTCGCCTTGACAGTCAAGCGTTTATAGGATATAATAGGGGCAGCGTCCCTTCTTGTGCTGGCTCATCACCTTGCTCTCACAACTCAGAAGGGGCTCTATCAGTGTAGTCTGTTGTTTGAGAGAGGAGTCCACCGATGAAAGCTCGTGTCGTGCTAATCGCTCTATCCTTCGTTTTGTATGTGCTGGGCAGCCCGGTGCTGGCCGGTACCTGCGGTGGGGCTGTGCAATGCCAGCCCGGCGATACCCTGACCTCCGATCAGGTCATGTGGTATGACTTGATCGATTGTACCACTGCGCACGGTCTGTATATCCAGGATGACAACATCACTCTGGACGGCAACGGCCACACTATTGATGGGATCGACACTGATCCGAGTTTCGGCGTGGTAGTCGCCAACGCCGCTGGCGTGACCATCAAGAACCTGACTGTCACCGACTTCAACACTGGCATCGACATGTATTATGGTGACCTGTGCAATATCACCTCAAACACCGTCTCATCGTGCAAAACCGGCATTTCCGCCAGGTGGGCGGATGACAACCAGTTTGCCGACAACTCCATCGTCGACAACGTCGGCGGCAGCGCCATCGGATTCTATGTCTACGCCTGCACCGGCAACACCATTACCTACAATACCATCAGCAACAGCTCCTGGCGCAACATGGACTTGCGCGGTGCCACGCAGAACAACACTATCTACGGCAACAGGTTTTCCGGTTGCCCAACCAACGCCACCGCGCAGACCGATGTCATCAACAACGACTGGAACGTGTGCGGGGTCGGCAACTATTGGCACAATTTCACGAGCAACAGCGGTTATCCCTGGGAGTACGTGATTGACGGCACCGGCGATGGGGTGGACTACTTCCCGCAGTATACAACATCTCCGGCCATCGTACCAGATCCTCCCGCTAACGAGCTTGCGGTCGACGCCGCTTCGTGCAGCACTCCGGAAGCACTTTTCCCATATGGCCACATGAATGCCGCCAGCCTTAACAGCGGCAACGTGAAAGTCCGCGGATGCTACTCCGGCCCATGGAACACTCCCTTCGTGACGTTCGGTGATGGTCCGCCCGATACACTTTCGGTGATCTGCAGCCAGGTTCCACACGCAGGCGAGGTGGTTACGGTTCAATTGACCGACGGGGTCCAGTGTGAAGACGGCGGCTATTGGCCCGGCTACCAGTGGCAGTACACTGCGGCCGTTGACCCCCAACAGCCCGGGGGAGTTCAGTGATCCGACGGCCTATAGCGTGGGGACCGGCCCAACGAGCGTCTGCCCGGCGGACCTCAATGGTGACGGCTTTCTTGATCTGGCCACGTGCAATTACCACACCGACAATGCCAGCGTGCTGCTGAACAACGGTGATGGCACTTACGGTGCCGCCGCGCATTACGCCGCGGGCAATGAGCCTTCTGGAATCTGCGCGGGGGATTTCGACGGCGATGGTGACATGGACCTTGCCGTTGCCAACTACGTCGAGAGCAGTATGTCGATCCTGACAAACGATGGTCTTGGGAGCTTCACATCCGGCGGGACCTTTGAAACCGGCTACTTCCCGACTTCGGTTGTTGCGGCCGATTTCGACAACGACGGTTATGTGGACCTGGCTACCGGTAACTACGGGAAAGGTGTGTCGGTTTTGTTAAGTCACGGTGACGGCACGTTTCTTTTGGCTCAGGACATCTGGTTCATGGGTTTTGGCGGCCGAGGGATTTGCGCCGGTGACTTCAACGGCGACGGCCATATCGATCTCGCCGCGGCCATGGGTGGTACAGGTGGCCCTCCAGGTACAGGTATGTGTGTATGTATAAACAACGGAGATGCCACTTTCGACACCACCGCATACGGCGAATTTCCTAACGACATGGCTGAGTTCATCGTTGCCGGAGATGTCGATGGCGATGGTGATGTCGATCTTGTTAGCAACGATGCGGGGTTTGGTAACGTGCTGACATGGCGAAACGACGGGAACGGTATCTTCGCTTCAGCCACTACGAGTGGCGAGTCAGGATCGCTCTCGCCGATCTGCGCCGGAGATTTTGATGGTGACGGTGACCTGGACATGGTCACCTACAATGCTATCAACTTCAATGACGGCAGCGGCAATTTCACCGCTGTGTCTACGATCTTTGTGGGTGGCTCATGCGCCGGCGACTTCGATAACGACGGTGATTTGGATGTCGCGGGAGTGAGTTGGTCTCATAGCGAGCTTGAAGTGGCCTTCAACAGCGTGGCCACCGGTTGCTGCGCCATCCGGGGCGATATTGACCACAACGGTACCGGACCGGATATAGCGGATCTTGTTTATCTGGTGAATTACATGTTTAACGGCGGACCGGTGCCGCCATGCGAGGAGTCCGGCCTCTACATCGAGGCCGACGTCAACGGCGATGCCACTGGCCCCGACATCGCAGACCTGGTTTACCTGGTCAACTATATGTTTAACGGCGGTCCCGCGCCGGTGCCATGCCCGTAATTCCCGGAGGGCGGATCCATCTTCGGACATGCCATTCCGATCCCCGGTCGAAGTGGCAGATCTCACTTCGTCGAGATTTGCCCTACTCGGTCCCTATATGTTCAACGGCTGGCCGGGCGCCATGTCCGTGATCTGTCAGACGCAAAAAAAGGAAGGAGTCTCATGCCTGAGACTCCTTCACCCCACCTCGTAAGATACCCTTCACCGCCATACTGTCGTCAAGAGTAACTAACTTCACTGTACATTCTTAACAATATCCGTGCCGATCTGCCGAAGTGCCTGTGCGGCGTTTTCTATTTTGTTGATTGGTAGAGACTTAGTTTTGGCGTGCTATCGCCGATAGCAGGCAGCAGTCTAATCGCGACGCATTTCGTGCGCCGCCCTCAAATGCCACGAGACGTGGGTGTCGCCGGTCAAGGGGTTATGTGGTAGCCGCTTATGGGCTACAGGGCGTCGATTCTCAGGCCGACGCACACGGCGCAGGAATTAGCCCAACGCAGCCTCTGCGGCTGATGCAGCTATTTCTTCTTGGCCAGATGCACCGAACTCTTGTGCAGGTCGTGCGCAGCTTCCATGATGGACTCTGATATCACCGGGTGCCCAAATGTCAGCGACCCTAACTGTGTGACCGTGAGCTTGCGCTCGATCGCCAACGCGGCGGTATGAATAATCTCGGTGGCATGGACGCCGACAATGTGTACGCCCAGCAGTCGGTCGGTCTTTTTGTCGCCGATGACTTTGATTTCGCCCGCGATTTCGTTCTCAGCGTGAGCCTTGCCCAGCGTCCGCAGCGGGAAGCGACCGATAGCGAGATCGTGTTTATCCGAAGCCTGCGCTTCGGTCATCCCGACCGAGGCCACTTCCGGGTGCGTAAAAATCACCGAAGGCACACCCAGGTAGTTTTTCTTCACGCTGCCGCCGAGAGCGTTGTCGACCGCGACCGCGCCATCGTGGGTAGCGGTGTAAGCCAGCAGTATTTCCCCGCGCACATCGCCGATTGCGAAAATGTTTTTGATATTAGTGCGCATGTCGGCGCCGGTAGCGACGGAGCCATTCTTGTTTCGTTTGATGCCGATCTCATCCAGCCCCAGGCCCTCGACATTGAAGGCCCGCCCGACTGCCATCATGGCCTGGTTGGCGGTCACAGTCCGGCCATTGGATAGCCGGGCCTCGATGCCGTCAGCGCCGGGCGTGATCTTCTCGACCTTGGTTTTGGTGTACAAGGCTACTTTGCGCTTCTTGAGCTCGCGTTCGATCAGCTTGCCGGTGTCGGCATCCTCCAGCGGCAGCGCCTGAGCCAGCATCTCCACCATCGTGACCTCTACGTCCAGCATCGCCAGCATGAAAGCCCACTCGCAGCCGATCACACCGGCGCCGACAATCAAAATCGACTGCGGCAGATTCTCGGTGGTCAGCATATGGTCCGAGGTGACAATGCGATGGCCATCGACCGGGAAGATCGGGATATTCATCGAGCGCGAACCGGTAGCGATGATGATGTTGTCGGTCTTCAGGCGCGTCTCGGTTCCGTCTTCGGCGGTCACCAGGACTTCGTTCTTCTTAGTGATCTTGCCCCAGCCCTGGTAGTGCGCGACGCCGTGCGATTTGAACAGCGAGCCGATGCCGCCGACCAGCATGCTGACCAGCCTGTCTTTGCGGGCGTTCATCTTGCCCCAGTTATAGACCGGGGGAGAGGCCAGCTCGATTCCAAAGGTTTCGGCGTGCTTCATTTTTTCGTACTGCACTGCCGAAGCGATCAGGGCCTTGGAGGGAATGCACCCCTTGTTGAGGCACACTCCGCCGAGCTTGTCGTACTCGACCACGGCGACTTTGGCGCCCTTGATGGCAGCTCTGATCCCGGCCGTGTAGCCGCCCGGTCCGCCGCCGATTATGACTATGTTAAAATGTTCGATCTTATCCACTCCTGATTACTATATCGACTTCATCAGACTTGAATGTTACAGCCTCCCGATTGGTTCCGCAAGCAGGAAAGAAGGGGGGGATGCGCGGTATACCCCCCGTTTTTTCCTTTGCATCAATTGCCCGGCTTTCGTATCATTTACGTGCAGGTTGCCATACAAACCTCGAATCTTGACCAAAGAACTCACTGTCCGTCAGCCCGTGCGGCGACCGCGTCAGAGTATGACACTGTCTATTGAGTCATATAACCTCACCATCAAACCCAATCCACACAGGAGGACGTATGCGTAAGCTCCTAACCGCCATCCTTGTTTTTGGACTGCTCCTGCCGTGCTTGTCATTTGCAGGCGGCATTTTGGAGGTAGATCAGTCGAAAAACACTGACGCCCCAGGGTTTCTGGGTTACGTACCGGATCGCTTTGTGATCGTACTCAAGGAAGATGTCTCGGTCGATCACGCCAAAGATGCCAGTACATCCATAGCTTTGGCCAACCTGGATGGCCTTGATGAGTTGGCTCTGCGCTTTGGTGTCACGACCCTGAAGCCGCAATTCCCGGGTTCGGACCGGGCCGAGAAATCGCGCGGCTTGTCGCGGAACTACAAAGTCTGGTTCGGGACAGGCACTCTCGAAGAGGCCATGGCGGCCTATCGACAGAGCCCGCTGATAGAGAGTGTGGAACCGATCGGCATTCATGCCATGTATGCCACCCCTAACGACACCTATTTCAGTCCCTATCAGTGGTATCACAACCAGGCCAACGATGACGACATCGACTCACCGGAAGCCTGGGACATTCAGACCGGCTCGACCTCGACAATCATCGCGCTCTTGGATTCGGGTACGCGCTACTACCACCCCGACCTTGGCGGCGCCAACGCCTCGGTCTCGAATCCCGGCGCTTCCCGGGGCAACATGTGGATAAACACCGCCGAGCTGAACGGCTCGTCGGGCGTTGATGACGACGGTAACGGTTTCACCGACGACTGGATTGGCTGGGACTTCATTCAGTCAACCAGCGGTTGCTGGTCCGGGGAAGACTGCAACACTCAGGACAACGACCCGCGTGACTTCAACGGTCATGGCACGCACACCGCCGGCATCATGGGCATGATGACCAATGACGGCTACGGCATGGCCGGTGTCGCCGGCGGCTGGGGCAACGGCAGTCAGGCCGTGACCGGCAACGGCGTCAAGATCATGCCGCTGCGGATGGGCTTCTCGTACAACTATTTCGGACAGGAATACGGTGTTGTGTACATGGACGCCGCCGCCGAGGCTTTCTACTATGCCGCCGACAACGGCGCCAAGATCGCATCCTGCTCGTGGGGTTCGTCCAACTCGGGCGGTATCGGTACGGCCGCCACCTACTTCACCAGTAACGGTGGATTGATCTTCGTTGCCGCCGGCAACGACGGCACCGAGACGCCGGGTTATCTCAACAGTCGCAGCGACTGCATTTCGGTCGCCGCCACCGACCAAAACGACGGTGCCGCCAGCTTCACCACCTACGGTACCTGGGTCGACATAAGTGCCCCCGGTGTCGGTATATACTCCACTTACCACGACCACACCGATGCCAACACGATCTACTGGGCGTCGATGGACGGCACTTCGATGGCTTGTCCGATGGCGGCCGCTGTCGGTGGCCTGATCTGGTCGCAAAACCCAACCTGGACCGCCTCACAGGTGGAGAATCAGCTCTATGCCAGCGCCGACAGTATCGACGCCGAACTGGCCTCGAAGTACATCGGCAAGATGGGCGCCGGGCGTATCAACGCCTATGCGGCGGTCAATACCGGGCCGCCACCGGCCCCTGTAGCCAATTTCTCCGGCTCGCCGACTTCCGGCTCGGAGCCGCTCAATGTCAATTTCACCGATCTGTCCACCGGCAGTATCACTAGCTGGAGCTGGACCTTTGGTGACGGCGGCACTTCGACCGCTCAGAATCCGTTGCACACTTACAACAGCGCCGGCACTTACAATGTCAGCCTGACTGTCACCGGTCCCGGCGGCTCCGACGGCGAGACTAAGAACGGCTATATCACCGTCAATCCGTGTGTGACTCCAACGGCCGGCTTCACCGGTTCGCCCACCTCAGGCGATTACCCGCTGAGTGTCAACTTCACCAACAGCTCCTCCGGCGCTACCTCTTACTCGTGGACCTTCGGCGACGGCGGCACCTCGACTGCAACCAATCCGAGCCACACCTACACCACCGCCGGGACTTTTACGGTAATTCTGACGGCGACCAATTCCTGCGGCTCCGACCAGATGGTCCGGACCAATTACATAACGGCCACTACGCCGCCGTGCTATCCGCCGGTGGCCGCTTTTAGCGGCTCGCCAACCTCCGGCGACTATGATCTCATAGTCAGCTTCACCGACCTGTCGACGAACTTGCCGACATCGTGGAACTGGACTTTTGGCGACGGCGGTACTTCGACGGCTCAGAACCCGACGCATACCTACACTGCCGCCGGAACCTACACCGTCAGCCTGACCGCCACCAATGGCTGCGGCTCCGACGGCGAGACGAAGACCGCTTATATTACCGTTACCGAACCACCGGTCGGGCAGTGGGTGACCATCACCTACGACGACTTTGAAAGTGGCTGGGGTAACTACGTTAGCGGCGGCTCCGACTGTATCCTGTATACCTCCGGCACCTACGCCCACCAGGGTAGTAGAGCGGCCGACATTCAGGACAACAGCGGCATCGCCTCGTCGTTCTACCATACCGGCAGCTACAATGTCTCGGGGTATTCTGACCTGGAGGTTGAGTTCTGGTTTTATGCCGTCAGCATGGAGACCAACGAAGACTTCTGGCTGCAATATTACAACGGCTCGACGTGGCAAACGGTTGCGACCTGGGCCGCCGGCACGGGGTTCAGCAACAACACCTTCTACAACAAAGTCGTTCAGATCCCGGCCGGAACGTACAATTACCCGACCAACGCCCAACTCCGCTTTGTGTGTGATGCCAGTGGTAACGCCGACGATGTCTACATCGACGAAATCGAGTTCCGCGGCTTTACCGGCGGCGGACCGGTGCCGCCGGTCGCGGCCTTTGTCGGCTCCCCGACTTCGGGGGCGTTGCCGCTGAGTGTCAACTTCACCGATCAATCGACCGGAGACATTACTTCATATAGCTGGACCTTTGGTGATGGCGGTACTTCGACCGCCCAGAATCCGTCGCACCAGTACACAGCGGCCGGCACCTACACCGTGGCGTTGACAGTATCCGGACCGGGCGGCAACGACACCGAAACCAAGACCAACTATATCACTGTTTACGCGCCGCCGGTCGCGGCCTTTGTCGGGGCGCCGACTTCCGGCGACTACCCGCTGACAGTCGATTTCACCAATCAGTCCACAGGCACCATTACAGCCTATTCCTGGACCTTCGGCGACGGCGGCACGTCGACCGCTCAGAATCCATCGCACGAGTACACTGCGGCCGGGACGCATACTGTATCACTGACGGCGACCGGACCGGGCGGCAACGATACCGAAACCAAGACCGACTACATTACCGTCACCACGCCTGGTGGCGGCGGCTGGACAACCATCACCTACGATGACTTCGAGTCCGGTTTCGGCAGCTATACCGACGGCGGCGGCGACTGTGCCCGCTACACCGGCGGCACCTATGCCCACCAGGGCAGCGCAGCGGCCGATATCCAGGACAACAGCGGCACCGCCTCGTCGTTCTACCATACCGGCAGCTACAACGTCTCCGGGTTCGTTGACCTGGAAGTCGAATTCTGGTTCCGCGCCGTAAGCATGGAAACCAACGAGGATTTCTGGCTGCAATACTACGACGGCTCGACCTGGCGTACGGTGGCGACCTGGGCCGCCGGAGCAGGATTCAGTAACAACACCTTCTACAACAAGGTTGTTCAGATTCCGGCCGGGTCTTACAACTACCCAACTAACGCCAAGCTCCGCTTCATGTGCGATGCCAGCGGGAATACGGACGACGTCTACATCGACGAAATCGAGTTCCGCGGACTGAATGGAACGGCCGGCCAGGCAGGACGCAATTTGTTGATTCCCGAGGATTTCTCACTGACTCAGAACTACCCCAACCCGTTCAATCCGACCACCGAGATTGCCTTCAGTCTGCCCCAGGCTTCGAAAGTCAATCTGACGGTCTACAACGTTTTGGGTCAACAGGTGGCCACTCTGGCTGACGGCGAATATGCTGCCGGCCGCCATGTCGTCACCTGGAATGCCCTGTCGAATGCCTCGGGCGTCTACTTCTATCGCCTGGACAGCGACTACGGCGTGATTTCGAGAAAGATGATGCTTCTGAAATAGTCAATCCGGCAAAGACTGATTTCGACGTCAGCGGAGAAGCTTCGGCTTCTCCGCTTTTTTTGACTCCACTGCTAAGTTGTGGTCGTTAGGCGACTTCCGGTACCGCCAAAGCAGTTCCTTTGTCCCCGACCGTCACCCCGCCCAAAAAAAGTCTGTCGATCGTCAAAAAAGGGGCTTGACAGATTCGCCCTACTGACTATGTTAGGCCACCTTTATTAAACAAAAAGGTATTGTATACTAAACTTATGGTGACGTTGCGGCCCTGAGCATGAAACTGGAAATAGGACATAAGATCAAGGCGCTGCGGTTGGCTTCGGATTTGACCCAGGAAGAACTGGCCAACCGAGCCGGCCTGTCCAAGGGCTTCATCTCGCAGTTGGAGAATGATCAGACCTCGGTTCAGATCGACACCCTTTCGGATATGCTGGAAGCGCTAGGTATCAGTTTGTCGGACTTCTTTTCCGAGAGCAATGTCGAGAAAGTGGTCTTTGGTCCGGACGATCGCGTGGCTGTCGACGGCACCGGTGCCTGCTCATTTGAGTTGCTGATACCCGGATCGACCAACAACCAGATGGATCCGGTGTTGGTGACACTGCAGCCCGGCGAGAGCCTGGAAAAAAGAGGTCCGCATCCGGGCGAGCAGTTCGGTTTCGTGCTAAAAGGCACTGTTACGGTTCAGTTGGGCAAAAAGGTCTACAAGGTCAGAAGCAAGAGCTGCTTCTGTTTTGAAAGTGATCGTGAGCATCAGATAAGAAACGACAATGGCGCTCCGGCGTCGTTGTTATGGGTTACGACGCCACCCCAGATGTGACGCCTGGTCACCTGGGTCATTACGGCAAAGGAGGTGTGACAGATGAAGATATTAGGCCGCCATCTGATAGTTGAACTTGCCCAGTGCGATCGCACTATTCTCAACGACCAGCATCTTCTAAGGCAGCATATGGAAGAAGCTGTCAGGCGATCAGGTGCCACTATTGTCGAGTCGGTCTTTCACCGTTACAATCCTCAAGGTGTATCAGGTGTGGTGGTAATTGCCGAGTCCCATGTTTCGCTTCATTCCTGGCCGGAATACGGTTACGCCGCGGTCGATTTCTTCACCTGTGGCACGGTCGATCCGACCGTGGCATGTGCTTATCTCCAGCAGGCTCTTGGCGCCGGTCAAATCCAGGTTCGTGAAGTGAAGCGGGGCATCCCCTCGCCGGTTGACGAGAGCTTGGCTCACAAGCCGGGCAGCAACGATGAGTTCAATTCGACACACGAAGCGGTCCGATGACGCCCGCCACCAGCCTATCCGCCCTGGAACGGCGATCTGACTGCGGTGGGCCGGACATAAGCACTCTGCGCGAGCTTTTTGATGATCCGTCGCTGCAGACGCCGGTCATGCTGCTCTCGCGTGGCGAAGTCGGGCGCAATTTTCAAAGTCTGAAGCAGGCCTTGCCGCGGGCTCGCATCCACTATGCGGTCAAGCCCAACAACCAGATAACCATCCTGAACGAAGTGGCAGCTCAGGGTGGCGGCTTTGACGTTTGCTCGGCCGGTGAAATAGAGGTTGTCCGCCGGACCGGCGCTGATCCGTCGGAGCTGGTTTATTCCCATCCGGTCAAGTCGACTGCAGAGTTTGACCTTGCCGTAGCAGCCGGTGTCAGGACATTTGTTGTCGATAATCTTTCTGAAGTGGCCAAGCTTGATCGGTATCGTGACCGTCCTCTGCGCATACTGGTTCGCTACCGTATCAACACCAATACCCAGGCGGTTGTGAACTTACAATACAAGTTTGGTTGTTTGCCGGAGGAAGTGTTGCCGTTGGCCGACGCTGTCAAAGAGGCCGGTCACGAGATGTACGGCTTGTGTTTTCACGTAGGCTCGCAATGCCTTCTGCCGGACAATCATGTCGCGGCCGTTCATGTCGCCAGAGACCTAATCCACGCTCTCGACCTAGCCGGACATGATAGCCGCCTTCTGGACATCGGCGGTGGCTTCCCGGTCGAGTATGCCGAGCCGGTGCCGTCTATTGACGATTTTTGCGCGCCGATCGGGCGGGCGCTGGACCGGAACATCAGGCCCGGCATCCAGATCGTTAGTGAGCCGGGACGGTTCATCGCCGCCACTCCGGTTACCCTGGTGACCGCCATAGTCGGCAAGGCGGTTCGTGACGGCAAGATATGGTATTATCTCGACGACGGACTCTATTCGACTTTCAGCGGCATCGTCTATGACCAGTGCCAGTATCCGGTCATTACCTCGCCCGAGGGTGATGAGAGGCTTTCAGTCCTGGCCGGACCTACCTGTGATTCCTTTGATGTCATGTACGACGGTCTGATGTTGCCTGAACATAACGTGGGCGACCGGATTGTCTTTTTGGCTACGGGCGCCTACTGCGCTGTCTCCGGGAGTAATTTCAATTCTCTCAGAAGGCCGGAATACCTGATGGTGGAGTGATTTACTATGAGCGTTAAAGACGTGGGCGGCACCTACATCACCGAGACCGGAATGAGTGATCTCTGGAATGTCTGGTACACCGAATTACACGACGGGCTTTCGGGTCTGACTATCAAGGTGGACCGGGTGCTGGAGTCGCTTCAGTCGGAGTTCCAACGCATCGATGTTATCGAAACCAGAGACTTCGGGCGTATGCTTGTGCTGTATGGTTCCCTGATGGTGTGCGACAACGATAACAACGCCTACAACGAAATGCTGGCCCATGTGCCGCTCTTCGTTCACCCGCATCCGAGGAAAGTGCTGATTATCGGCGGTGGCGATTGCGGTTGCTTGACCGAAATCACCAAACACCCCGAGGTCGAGAGCATCACCATGTGCGAGATCGACCCGAAAGTAGTCGAGGTTTCGCAGAAGTACTTCCCCAAGTTGACGGCCGGACTAAACGATCCGCGGGTGCATTTGCTCTTTCAAGACGGCAAGAAGTACATCGAAGAGACACGGGAGAAATTCGACATTATCCTGTTGGATCTCTCCGATCCGGTTGGACCGGCGGCTGATCTGTTTCAGAAAGAATTTCACCAAACCGTTTACAGCCGCCTCGATGACGACGGTATCATGGTGCCGCAGACTGAATCACCATTTCATAACCGGCAGACGGTCAAGCACCTGTTTGGCAATCTCGGCGAGATCTTTCCGATAGCGCGGATGTATACCTGTTTCATGCCGATTTATCCCTCGGCCTTCTGGTCGTTCGCATTCTGCAGCAAGAAATATCATCCTCTCGACGACTTTAGTCAGACGCGCTATGACAAGCTGGGTCTCACTACTCGTTATTACAACGACGAGATTCACCGAGGTGCTTTCGCCTTGCCCCAGTTTGCCAAAGATCTCTTGTAGAGTTGGCTTGCGCCCTGTCCCGGTCGTGGACCGACGTCTTCGTCGACTGCCGGCCCTGCGACATCAAACATAGCCATACAAAAAAACCCGCCGGATTGTCCGGCGGGTTTCTCTGTGAACAAAATCGCTGTCAACGGCCTACATCATCTCATAAACGGCCGAGAGCCGGAAGTTCATATCGTTGGAGCGGCCGCTGAGGAAATTGAAGCCGTCCATAAAGAGAGCCGGATTCGCCTGGGCGTCAACATGCAGTCGATTCCAGTGGAAACCAAAGCCGAGATAGGTTTCGTTGTCCGGCATGTTGATCTTGTCTTTGCTGGTGCCGGCTTCAATGGTCTGGCGATTCCAGTACGAAGTGGCGCCAAACCGAACGTCGAGCCAGCGGAAAACGTCAGCGTCAAAGCCGATCTTGAAGTAGGGTAGCGTGAACGTCTTGTCCTTGGTTTCGGCGGTAACCGTGGCCGTCTTTGATTCCGTCTTGACCATATCGTACACGACGCCGAAATCCATGACCGCCAGCACATTGCTGGCCGGAGTGTACTCCAGCCCCGCACCGGCATCAAATTCAAACAGATTGTTTTTGACGGTCTGGGTCAATACGGCGGCATTGTTTTGAACCGTGTACTCTTCGCGTTCGAATTTCCCAAAACGAATCGCAGCGTGGGGGATAATGGAACACTGGGCATTCATCTTATGGAACTTGCGCGCCTGAGCATAAAAGGCCATGTTGCCTTTGGGTTTGTGCTGATCATACTGAGAACTGTCGGCGGCGATGGTCCCCTTGTCTGAAAATGTCATCATTTCCAGGCCCATCGAAACATCCATGTCGTCACCATCTGGTGTCAGGCCCAAATCGAAGTTCCAGATCGACAGCGACGCTTCAGATTTGTCATCAGGCTTCTCATCGGTGTCCGATGAATTGCGCAGACCCATGTGGAAGCCGAATTTATGATCACCAAGGTTGCGAGCATAATACAAGTCCAAACGTTTGTTCTCGCCGAAGGGGGCGTTGATGGGTGCAAAGGGATGAGTGGTGGCGCTGTTGTTGTGCAAGTAGGTGCCTAGTACCCACGGTTTGTCCTTGTTGAACTGCCAATGGACACCCAACTCCATCATGTTATCATTGTCGAATTCGGCCACGGCCAGATTGGGGTAATCAAACAACCGCGATGGGAACAAGTTGATATTGGCCTCATCCAAGAGGATGCGGTTGTTGTCGCCCATCGTCAGTACCCGCGTGTTGGTGCCGTACACACTGGCGGTCATGAGAAGAACCACCAGAACTAACATCGCCATTCGTTTCATGCTGTTTCCTTTCCCTAGGATTTATCTTCCTACTTTCGGCTTTCCTGTCCTGAGCCTATTACCTCATACGTATTACAACCCAGGCCAATTCAGCGCAACAAAAAGATCCTGGTCCGATCCGGGTGCCACTGCGACTTCGACTGGTGCAACTTGGCGCTGCCAAAAGGCCAGGGCAGATCTCGACCCTGGACCAACACAAAGACAGGCCCAAAGGCAGTTCCAAGGGCAGTCCTTTGATTTCCCCCACCTCAGCCGGTATGTTTAGGTTACGAGAGCACGATGAGGCTACTTTATACTTTGCCAGATCGCCTCCAGCTCGTGGAGTGTAAGATGATGCACTTTCCGGCCGGAATCTGCGATTACGTTCTCCATCCGTGCAAAACGCTCACGAAACTTGGCCAGGGCCAGTTTCAGTGCCGACTCCGGTTCGATGGCCAGCTTACGGGACAGCGAAGCCGCCGCAAACAACAGATCGCCGATTTCCTCGCGGAGGTGGTCGTGATTACCCTCCGCCATAGCCCGACGGATCTCGGCGATCTCCTCTTCAATCTTGGCAATAACATCCTCAGCCTTGTCCCAGTCGAAACCGACCCCCCCTGCTTTTTCGCCGACACGGAAGGCCATAGTGAGCGCGGGCATGGAGGCCGGCAAACCGGCCAGGAGCTCTTTCTTCTCACCCGATTCGACCTTTCGCCGCTCCCATAAGTCCCTCACCTCCCGGGGATTGAGCTCGGCCTGGCGGTCAAAGATATGCGGGTGGCGGCGGATCAGCTTGGCCGTGATGGCCGTGACCACATCGTCAGCCGCAAACTCCCGGCGCTCGGAAGCAAGTTGGGCATGAAAGACTATCTGACACAACAGATCCCCCAGTTCATCCTTGAGGCTGTCGGCGTCGCCGGATTGGATAGCCTCGACGACCTCGTAGCTCTCTTCAATCAAATAGGGCAGAAGCGATTCGTGAGTCTGCTGGCGGTCCCAGGAACAGCCGCCCGGCGCCCTGAGAATGGCCATAACCAGCTTGAGGCGTTCCCATGGCGTCAGGTCTTCTTTTTGCAGGTGTCTTTTGAGTTCGGTCATAATGGTCGATAATACGACGGTAATCGAGTTTTGCCAACCGCTTTCGGGCGAGCGGCTACCGGCTTGACTTAGGTTGTCGACTCAGGTATTATTCATACTTGGGCCGCACCGGCCCATTTGAGTTTGGAACACAGAACACTTCAAAAAGTGCTGATTTGATGACAGAAAGCGAACAAAAGATCGAAAAGAAAAAAACGGCCTACAACGCTGCCGAAATCGAGGATAGGCTCTATCAACGTTGGCTGGACAAGGGCTTTTTTGCGGGTCGCGTCGATTCGGACAAGCCGTCCTACAGTATCGTTATCCCGCCGCCGAATGTGACCGACCGGCTGCATCTGGGTCATGCCCTGAACAACACCATCCAGGACGTGCTCATTCGCAAACACCGCATGGATGGATTTGAGGCGGAATGGTTTCCCGGCTCCGATCACGCCGGCATCGCGACCCAGGTGATAGTTGAGAAGCAACTGCAGAAGGAAGGCACCACCCGTCGCGAGATGGGTCGTGAGAAATTCCTGCAGCGGACCTCCGACTGGGCTATCAGCAACAAAGAGATTATCCTGGGTCAGCTCCGCAAGATAGGCTGTAGCTGTGACTGGGACCGCACGCGATTCACCAAGGATGAGGGATTGTCCGGGGCCGTCGAAGAGGTCTTTTTACACCTGCACAAAAAGGGATGGATCTATCGTGGTCATCGCATCGTCAATTGGTGCCCGTCGTGCCAGACATCGCTTTCCGACGATGAGGTCGAGCACAAGGACTTCAACAGTCACCTCTGGTTTATCAAGTATAAGATCAAAGGCTCGGACGAGTATCTGACGGTGGCCACGACTCGTCCTGAGACGATGCTGGGTGACACCGCCCTGGCCGTCAATCCCAAAGACGGCCGCTACACGAAATACGTCGGCAAGACGGTCATCCTGCCGATTCTGGAGCGCGAGATACCGATTGTTGCCGACAGCTACGTCGACCCCGAATTTGGCACCGGGGTGGTCAAGGTAACGCCGGCGCACGATCCCAACGATTTCGATATTGGCAAGCGCCACGACCTGGAAGAGATCAATATTCTCAACATTGACGGTACTCTCAATGAGAATACCGGCAAGTTCAAGGGCCTTGATCGCTATGAAGGTCGCAAACAGTTGGTGGCGGAGCTCGAACGGAAGGGCCTGCTTCAAAAGACCGAGACTTACAACTTGTCGGCCGGGATCTGTTATCGATGCAAGGAAGTCGTCGAGCCGTATCTGTCCGATCAGTGGTTCGTAAAAATGGCCGAGATGGCCAAACCGGCCACGGAGGCGGTCAGGTCGGGCAAGATTAGATTCCATCCCGACTATTGGTCCAAGACCTACCTGCACTGGATGGAGAATATCCGCGACTGGTGTATCTCCCGCCAGCTTTGGTGGGGACACCGGATCCCCATCTGGTACGCCGAGGACGGTACTGTTTTCCCCGGTGGCCGGCGACCTAAGGCCGAGGACTGTCCCGGCTATGATCCCGAGACGCTGGTCCAGGATGAGGATGTGTTGGACACCTGGTTTTCGTCGTGGTTGTGGCCTATGTCGGTCATGGGTTGGCCTGAGAAAACGGACGAACTGGCCAAGTTCTATCCCACCAAAGTGCTCTCCACCGGCTCGGAGATCATTTTCCTCTGGGTGGCTCGCATGGTCATGGCCGGCTACGAGTTGGTCGGCGAACCGCCCTTCACCGACGTTTACATTCACGGTACGGTGCGAGATGCCAACGGCATCAAGATGTCCAAATCGCTGGGCAACGGCATCGACCCTCTGGATATCATCGGAGACTTTGGCGCCGACGCCCTACGTATCTCGATGGTATTGGCCACTCCCGACGGTCAGGATCCATGGATCACCAAAAATACTTTCGAGGTCGGCCGCAACTTCGTCAACAAGCTGCATCAGGTGTCCCGCTTTGTGATGATGCGTCTTGACGATCGCAAACCGGTGACCGACGCTATCAATGACGATGACCTGGTCATCTTTGATCGCTGGATTCTCTCGCGGCTCCAGGGGACGATCAGGGAAGTCGAAAAGGGCTTTGAGGAGTATCGACTCTCTTTTGTAGCCAAGACGCTTTATAACTTTGTCTGGAATGATTACTGCTCGTGGTATATCGAACTGATCAAGCCCGACCAACCGGGCCTGCCGATCCGGGAAGGTTCCCTCAATGTGGCCACATACATTCTGGACAAAATACTGAAGCTGCTGCATCCCTTCATGCCGTTCGTTACCGAGCAGATCTACATGGATTTGCACGAGTTGACTATCGATTCCGATGAAACCATTTCTTTCGGACCCTGGCCAACGACCGAGGGTGAGCACATCGACCGTGACCTGGAGCAGCGTTTGGAGCAGATACAGGCGGTGGTTACGGCCGTTCGTTCCATGCGGGCCGAACTGAGCGTCCCCCCCGGCAAGAAGTCGGATCTTTATGTACGGGTTGACAATGCCGAGTTTGCCCGTCTGTTGGAAGATCACATCGAGTACTTCCGCTCGTTGATTCGCGTCGAGAAATTGATCATCGCCACCGACCTCAAGCGTCCGTCGCCATCAGCCTCGGCGGTGATTTCGCAGGCGGAGATTTTCCTGCCGCTGGAAGGACTCATCGACCTCGAGGTGGAGCAGAATCGACTCAAGAAAGAGCTGAGTAACATGACTTCCCTGCTTGAGAAGGTCTCCAAGAAGCTGGCCAACTCCGATTTTCTGGCCAATGCTCCGGCTGAGGTGGTCGAGCGCGAAAAGGCCAAAAAGAGGGATTTCCGGGAACGCATCGAACGGCTCAATAGGAACCTGGAGCAAATCACCGGCTGGTGATGTCTGTTCTTCGTTTCGCATAAATCAAGACGGCGGGCCAAGCGCTCGCCGTTTTTTTTGACGTGGCACCGCGTGTATCACAGGTGCCGCCGGGCGACTCGCCTGGAGGAACACCCACGGCGTATTTTATAGGTTCTTTGTAGCAGTCACGCGAGTCGCGTGACGGCACCTGATACGAGGACAAGCCACAGCCAACATCGTCTGCTGCAGAAAGATCAACTGGTCGTTCGAAGTCTCTGAAGGCCGACGCAACAACCGCGCCGCGGCTGATTAGCATTGACAGTTATATCTCCGTATCGCTATACTGTAATTGGCGATACACCTCGTCGCCGACCGCTTACAATTGATCAGGAGTTCTTCATTGGCCCCGGCTGATCGCCGGAAGTTTCAAGACCGGGATACGTCTGACCGGATGTCGACGTGTCGGAAGGAGGTTTCTATGCGCGCAGGGAACGGGAATCGGACAGCAATCCTCACCACACTGGTATGCTTGCTATTATCGTCTGGTTTGTGGGGAGCCAAACAACCGCCTGTGGTCAATACAACTAGAGGGCCGGCCGCAAAAGCGACTGAGACACTCGAAGCGGCGGGAGCGGAGTCTCCATCACCCGCGACTGATTCTTGGTCGCTACGCTCGTTGGGTTCGCCGCGCTCAACGTCGATCGCACCAGGGACCCTCATGGGCGACACCTGGTACGACATGCAGCATAACGGCAGCATGGGGCGAATGATCGACTGGGGCTGGGATGCCGATACGGGCTTCGCCGTTCACGTGGCCTGGCATAGGCTGGAAGGGGCCTCGTTTGATGACCGCCACATTAACTACAATTACTGTGCTCACGATCAGGACAGCCTTCATGATGGATGCCGCGTGACCCACTCGGGCGAGTATTCAGGCTTTGCGGGAATCGATGTAACGAATGACAACCGCGCCTCCATTGTCGGCCACAATGACCAGGGGGACGGCTACGGCATTCATGTCTGGTTCGACTACGCTCCGCTATGGTGCTTCTTTGGCGATTGGACCCGCATCGCGGACAGTGTCGCAGATTATGAGATCGGCGATGCCGCGTACGTCATCTGGCCCAAGTTCCGGTATCAAGACGTTCCCGGTCAAACGCCCGTAACGCACGTGTTGGGGCAGGCCGCCATGCCAAGTGCCGCCGATCCGCAGGCGATATACTACTTCCGAAAAGTGGGGGATGGTTCATCCGGGGTCTGGGACTACCCACCATATATAGTCGACACTATCTTCGATATCTCCCAGGATGTCGCCTGCTCGAACACAAGCGGCAAAGTGGCCCTGGTCTGGACCGCCAACCGCTGTCCCGACCTGGACGTTTGTGACACCTGTTCGGACAACACCGGTAACGAGGCCCAGGGTAGCGTTCAGTGGGACAACGACCTTTACTATCAAATCTCCTACGATTACGGCGCTACCTGGGAACCGCGGGTCAACCTGACCAAGAATCGTCGAGATGAGGCCGGCTTCCGTCCGTACACAGATCTGTCGGCGCTGATAACTTCTGATGGAGATCTGCATGTCGGTTGGAGCGGTCGCGTGTGGACGGGTACCGAAGACGTCGCCGGCGCCGGCTTTGAGTGCCACATGCGTCATTGGGGTGAGAATCTCGGGTTCAATACCAATCACGCCGACGGTCTGCCGCGCGGCAACATCGCCACGGTGGCCGATCTTGCCTGGGATCAGACTACCTGTAACGGCGGCGCTTGGCAGATGAACGGCTCCAAGATGTCGATCTCCGAATGCAATGGGCGTTTGTATTTCCTGTGGGCGCAGTTCAATGATATCCCCAATGGTGTCGAGGACGATTGCGCCCAGCGCGGTATTGACGGCTCCGATGTGTCCGGATCGGCCAACGGCGAACTATTCTTATCTGTCTCCGGCGACTGGGGCGCCACCTGGGACCGACATCGCAACCTGACTAACACCTATACCCCCGGTTGCGATTCGGCCACCGGATCCGGTGGTCGCTGTCAATCCGAGCATTGGCCGTCAATGGCTCGCTTTGGGGTCAATGATGTCATGACGCCGCCGCATGCCTATGTGATTGACCCATCGGGCGGCTACACCGGCAACCACTTCCTCGACGTAATGTACATCGACGATGCCGACCCGGGCGGAATTGTGAACGACGAGGGCGCCTGGACACAAAACGACGTCCGCTGGTTCCGCCTGGCCTGCGTGGAGCCGGTTGATTATGCTGGATATTATCGCACGCCTCTATCGTTTGGCTTCGTGTGGTGTCCAAGTGGCGTTCAAGTCGATCGCCAGCTAATCCTGGGCAATAGTGGCAACATAGATGTCACTTTCACTATGACCATCATTGAAGACAGTGGCTCCGCAGGCTGGATGACAGCTACCGGTTTTGAGAGCGGGACAATTCCTGCAGGTATAGGGGGAGAGCTGGTAGGAACAGTTCACCTCAATACAGATGGCATCCTGGTCGGTGGCGGGTGTGGCACCGAATCTAGGGGCCGTATCATTGTTGAGGGCAATTTCGACAACAGCCCTGATACGATGGAGATCTCGATCTGGTGGGGTACGGGGCCGATAGCGCACGATCGGGACACTCTTTATGCTGACGACGGCAGCAAAGCGCCGGCGCTTGCCCTGAGCCTGTCGTGGGAAGGTAATACCGGTAACCAGGGTGTAGGCAAGGTCAACCTCGATTACTTCAACTACGGCGACTGCGATGTCTACGACGAACAAACCGAAGACGATCCGTATCCCGGTGATGCTTCTGTCTACCTGTACGAGGGCTCGCCGATAGTCATGTGTGAAGGTCCCGATTCGATCATGGCGTATTATTCGATGTTTGACCATAATTGGATGACCGGCGGCTTCTTCCCGACAGGTGCTGTCGCCGACACTCTACCCGACTGGCTGGGAGTTGACGCCGGCGATTGGCTGCTGGCCGATCAGGCTTACACGCGTTTCTATACCCGCGACACTGCGGTCTGTGTCGAAAAGGTCATCCTCGCCCCTCGCATCGCCGACCCGCAATTTATGCTGCAAGCGACCAGGTTCACCTCCGGGGACGGCCTCGCGCACGAGGGACTGGTCCTCGGTGAAGCGATTGATTGGGATATTCCATCCGATTCCGCCGCCTGGAACTCGAGCGGCTTTGACTTTGGACGCGGTCTGATGTACCAGCGGGGTGTTGAGTATGACGAGGATCCCGAATGCCAGGATAATGACCTGCGTTATGGCGGTATCGCCTACTTCGCCGGATGCGACGGCTATCGCGACATTGATCACTTCTACGGTGTGTACACCATGGACAACTCAACCCAGGTCTACCCGCTGGGGCACTTCTTTGAAGATTCGCTTTGGCATTACATGTACCAGAACAGCGGCTTCGCGCTGTCTGATTCCACCGCAGCCGACCTGCATATGGTAATGACTTACGGTGTCGACGAAACCATCGGCCCCGACGATGAACTGATATTCTACACTCTGTTGGTCACCGGCAAAGACGGCGAGGCTGATTTTATGGATGCTGTCGATCGCGGACGCGATTGGGCCGAGGAGTTGCTACCGGCTGGTATCCCTGAATGCTGCACCGACGTACCGGGCGATTTTGATCTAAACGGAACCGGCCCCGACATCGCCGACCTGGTGTACATGGTCAACGTCATGTTCGGCAGTCTGCCGTGGCCCGAGTGCTGGTATGTGCTTGATGTCAATTGCAGCGGCACCGTCGACATCGCCGATTTGGTCTATATCGTGAACTACATGTTCAACGGCGGACCGCCGCCGTTTCCATGCGGGTGTGCCTTCATGACTTATTGCAACCCGAATCCGTGAGGATATTTACAACACCCGGTGGCACAACGCCACCGGGTTCGTTATATTGTGAGTAGAGGCAGAAACCTGATCAGCGGGAGTGCACCATGCAGAGGGGTCTTCTAGTTGCCGTTTACGTAATCGTAGTCATAGCTACATCAGGTGGCGGTGTGATAGGGGCAGAGGGCGTTGCTGCCACACACAAAAAGTCGCTCAGCAACCGTTCGCCGGTCGCTCAGGCGTCAAGGATAGAATCGTCAGCCGACGAAAAACCGAGTGCGAACAGGTTGCAGCCGCTCGGGTCTCGGGGCTGGCCACCAACCAGTTCGGTCGCGCCCGGGACCCGAATCGGCATCACCTGGTATGAAAAGCAACACAATGGCACGGTCGGTCGCCAGGTCGACTGGGGGACCGACACTACCCACGGGCTTTCGATTCACTTCCTGTGGACACGCCTGCCCGGTTCCAACATCACCCAAGGTCGTGCTTATGCCTACAACTACGTGACGTCGAATCAAGACACTGTCTACGAAGAAACCACGGTACAACCAGGCGACGAGTATGCCGGATATGTCGGACTCGACGTCACCACCGACAATCGCGCCGTGGCGGGCGGGCACAACAACTAGGGTGACGGCTACTCCTGCCACTTCTACTGGGACTGGGAGCCCTTCTGGTCGTTTTTCAGCATTAACTCGCGCGTTCCCGACGGTGTTCAGCTGTGGGAAGTCCAGCCCGGCGGTGAATACACCATCTGGCCCACGTTCCGTTACCAGGATATCCCGGGACAGACACCGGTGCTGCACGTCTTTGCGCAGGCCGCCATGCCCGCTGCCGCAGATCCCCAGGCAATTTACTATTTCCGCAAGGTCGGTGCCGACGACGCCGGTGACTGGGATTACCCACCATACATAGTCGACACTATCTTCGATGTCTCTCAGGATGTCGCCTGCTCGAACATTGATGGAAAAGTGGCTCTGGTCTGGACCGCCAACCGCTGTCACGATCTGGACGTTTGTGACACCTGTTCGGACAACACCGGTAACGAGGCCCAGGGTAGCGTTCAGTGGGACAACGACCTTTACTATCAAATCTCCTACGACTACGGTGCGTCCTGGGACACCCGTGTCAACCTGACCAAGAATCGTCGAGATGAGGCCGGCTTCCGTCCCTACACCGATCTGTCGGCGCTGATCACTTCCGACAACGACTTGCATATCGGCTGGAGCAGTCGTGTCTGGACAGGTACCGAAGCCGTCGACGGCGTCGGGCTTGACTGCGCCATGTTCCATTGGGGGGAGAATCTCGGGTTCAACACCACTCATCCCGACGGCCTGCCGCGCGGTAACATCGCCACCGTCAAGACCCTGTTCTGGGATCAGACTACCTGTAACGGCGGCGCTTGGCAGATGAACGGCTCCAAGATGTCGATCTCCGAATGCAATGGGCGTTTGTATTTCCTGTGGGCGCAGTTCAATGATATCCCGAATGGTGTCGAGGACGATTGCGCCCAGCGCGGTATTGACGGCTCCGATCGAAGTGGTTCAGCCAATGGCGAGCTGTTTGTGTCGATCTCCGACGATGGCGGCTGGTCATGGGATGAAGGACGCAACCTGACCAACACCTATACCCCCGGCTGCGATTCGGCGGGCGGTATCGGCGGTCGCTGTCAGTCCGAAGTGTGGCCCAACATGGCCCGCCACGGCACCAATCTGCCGTTCGCCTCTCAGGCACAGACGATCATCGATCTGTCCGGATCCTATACCGGAGATTACTACGTCGACGTCCAGTACATCGACGATCCCGATGCGGGAAGCATTGTCAGTGACGAAGGGTCATGGCAAATGGCCGATGTGCGCTGGTTCCGCCTCGCCTGCGTCGATCCGGTGCCAAATCCAAATCTGGTCTTTCGGCCACGGCAAATTCACTACCCCACCCACACTATGCCGGGCGTGCAACTCGATACCGCCCTCGCCCTGACCAACCACGGCAACACCGATGCCAATTTCACGGTCAGCATCGAGGAAGATAACGGTCCGGCCGGCTGGCTGACGGTCAGCGGTCTGGAGTCCGGCTACCTGCCCTACGGCGGCGACACAACGTTTGGCACGCTGCATCTTAACACCGGCGGGATTGTGATGGCCGACCCAACTTTCCTGTTTGGGCGGCTGATCTTTGAGGGCAACTTCCTGACCAGTCCCGATACCCTGCCGATTGCGCTGATCGTAACCAGTGACTATGTCCCGATCGAATACGACACGCTCTATGCCGATGATGATGCCAAGGCACCCTACCTGGCTTTGGTCATCGGTAACAACGGCAACTACGGAAATCGCGGGGCCAACGCCCACGGCCATGTCAATCTCGACTACTTCGACTACGGCGACTGCGATGTCTACGACGAAGAGACCGAAGATGACCCCTATCCGGGTGATGCCGGTGTCTATCTCTATGACGCTTCGCCGGTCATTTGCTGGGATGATGGCGACAGCATCGTTTGCCACTACTCGATGTACGGCGAGACCTGGCTGAACGGCCGTGGCTTCATCCCGCAGAGCAGCTTCAGCACCGAGGTTCCTGACTGGTTGGATACGTGGTCGTGTTCGGCTAACATCATGGGAGCGTCGTTCATAACCCCTGATACGAGTATTCTGATCGAGCAGTATTTCCTTGCTCCGACCGACGTAGACGATCCGCAGTTTATGATCAAGGTGATGAAAGTCACCAACCTGACTGCTTCCACGATTACGGGTCTGGCTATCGGTGAAGCCATCGACTGGGATATCCCATCCGATTCCGCCGCCTGGAACAATTCCGGCTTCGACTTCACCCGTAGGATGATTTACCAGGTTGGTGGCGAGTACAACCAGGACACTGAATGCATGGACAATGATCGCCGTTATGGTGGCATAGCGGTTAAGGATGTCCTGGTCAACGGCGTTTCCAAGGCCCCTTGGGGTCTGTACACCATGGATAACGCCACTCAGGTGTATCCGCTGGGTCACTTCGATGAAGATTCCCTGTGGGCTCACATGGAAGACCTTTACGGCTATACTCTGACCGACTCGACTGACGCTGACCTCCACATGTTTGCCATCTATGGTGACGGTGGTTCGGACAGCAGAGTGGATCTGGGTGTGGGCGACGAGTATATCGTCATTACGGTCTTAGTGACTGGTAAAGACGGCGAGGCCGACTTCCTGGCCGCGGTCGACGAAGGTCTGGACTGGGCGGAATGCTTATATTCGCAAATACCTGAACCCCATATCCGCGGGGACATCAATAATGACGGCCACGGACCGGACATCGCTGATCTGGTGTATCTGGTCAACTACATGTTTAACGGCGGGCCCTCGCCGTGTGAGTGTTTGCCGGGCTATTATTGCGAAGCCGACATCAACGGCAACGGCGTCGGGCCTGACATCGTCGACCTGGTCTATTTGGTCAACTACATGTTTAACGGCGGTCCGCCTCCTCCTCCGATGTGGTAAGGGGGGGTAGTCTGCGCAGACAGGTGCCGCCTGGCGACTCGCCTGGCGGTAGGTACATGTGCCGGTCGAAGTAGGTCGGGTTCCGGAGTGAGCGCAGCGAACGCAGAAACCCGACACCGGATATACGCTACAGCGCTTC
Organism: bacterium; assembly: GCA_043819515.1. Lineage (GTDB taxonomy): Bacteria > Zixibacteria > MSB-5A5 > GN15 > FEB-12 > DAOSXA01. Next base: position 13,258 of record JBDRES010000051.1, on the reverse strand, counting down.
CGTGGCACATAAAACACACTCGTGTGTGTCGGGTTTCTCACTTCGTTCGGAACCCGACCGACCTGCTGGCATATCTTTGATAGGTGTTGGCCTGTGTCTGTTCCCCCTCTCAAGAGGGGAGACGGAATACGCCAGGTCTCGCAGAGATTTTTCCCTCAGTCTCGGTAGGTCAGGAGCCCTGTGTTCCTGACATTGTTGGTCGCAGTTTTTGAATTGGCGGAAGCGCAGGGATGCCGTCCCAATGATCAGTGCGGGAAAAAGAGGGCGCCGAGATCCTGCAGCGAATGGGCGATGATTCCCGGCCAGAGCGAGCCGGTGCGGATATAAAGCCAGGAGAACATAAGACCGTAGACGGTTATGACAATAAACCCCGGCCAACCCTGATAAGCGTGGCAGGCGCCAAAGGCCAAGGCCGAGATCAGTGACGGGACAATCCAGTTTTTGGTCCCAATCAGAATCCTCAAACGCGACATCAAATAGCCGCGGAAGGCTACTTCTTCGCAGAACCCGGCTGTAAACGAGACCACTACCCAGACCCCCTGACCCAGCGGATCGCGAGGAATCAGAAAGGACAGTTCGCCCGGCATCGGCATACCGATCTGAGCCAGACCCCAGGCTACACCGGCCAGGATCAGGTTGGCACTTATCAGAAAGGCAACGGCCCAGGATACATCCAACCACCTGATCTTTTTTAGCCCCACGCCCACCAGCCCGGTCTCTTCGCGGAAGGTGGCCACATACAGCACCAGGAAAATGCACCATTGCATGAAGATGGTCGCCACCAGCGTGATCAGCAGCATGGTGTCGTTCATTAGTTCGGCCAGGGTCGTTGGATCCTCGGCAAAAATCAGGGAGATGCCGGGGTAGAAGGCCAGCAATATAAACAGCGATATCCAGGTCATGATCGACCGTCGAAAACCGGGATTGCCGGATTCCAGCAAGAAAGGATTGCTACTGTCGGTCGTCTGACCGGGGTAGACCGGTATACGTTGTAGTTCGTCGTAGTTCACTCAAGCAACTCCTTGGCTGTACCAGAGACGTCTTTGTCCCGGCACCCTAATGCTACGTAAAAACCGGGCCGAAATCAGTTTTTTAATCGAGCCAACGTAAGTATCTGTTTGCCAGAAGCTTAGTTCTCGCCAAGACTCCCAGGGTCTCCCTTCAAGACGCAAAATGTGAATCACGTGATGCAAGATAGTGCATTATCGCTTCGGAGCTTGCGACCTTCATGTAATTGCCGGTATCCGCCTTCAACCCGATTTTGAGCGTGATTTTCAGGACCTCTTTGAGTGGCCAAAAGGCAGAAAAGGAAGCCAATGGGTTTAAGTCGGGTAGTTTATCAGAACTGGATAGTCGATCTGGGCGTCGATCCGGACAAGCGTTCTGAATTGGGCGGCGAGGAAGTTTGGCCGGAGACCTCCGGCCCGGCAGCCGTCTCAAACGGCTTTTTGTCGGGTGGCGATGACGAGCGCGGCAGGCAAATCCGGCAGGCGGTCAGGGAGTCTCTAAAGCGACTCGATGATCAGGAGCGGGAGTTTGTCGTTCACTTCTACTTCATGGGCGAAAGCTATCAATCGCTGTCGGATCGTTCCGGGCGGGCGGTGCACAAGCTGGAGGCGATCCACCGGCGGGCGATCCGGAAGCTGCGGCGACACTTGGCCTGGCTGGTCGACGAGTTGTTCGGCCTGTCAATCTCGGCCTCGACACCCTGCCCGGTCTGCAAGTCACCCCATCGACCAGAACTCGACCGCCTCATTGCAGGTCGTGACCGGCGGCAAACATGGCGGCCGGTGCTGAAAGAGCTGCGCCTGCGATTTGGGATGAGTATCCGCTCGCCGCAGGTTCTGATAGGACACGAGAAATATCATATGAAAACGACCGCAAACGATCACAGCCAAGGAAAGGGAGAGACCAATGAGCGAAGCGAGTGAAAACCAAAAGCGCAAGGAACGGGGCGACCATTGCCTGAATGTCTTTGTATCGTATGAGCTCAAAGAGCAACTGAAGGCGTTGGCCGGGAAATACGATCGTACCGTCAGCGACATGGTGCGGGCTGTTCTGAGAATCGGTATGCCGATGATGGACGGTCTGTCCCAGGCTGAGGAGATAATGGTTCGCGAATATATCGGCCTGTTTCGCAAGCTGCGCCAGGTTAAATCGCTCAAAGAAATCTAGCCCTCGGAGTGTCCGTCGGATCAAAGACGTAAAAAGCGCTTGAAGGGTTGAGGCGATCTTAGTATGTTCCGTCGAAATTGCAGTTGGGACATAGAGGATGCTTCAGAAACAACGTACGATCGCCCGCGAAATCTCATTGAGTGGTATTGGCCTGCATACCGGCTGCAACTGTACCATGACCTTCAAGCCGGCGCCGCCGGACAGCGGCATTTTGTTCGTACGGGTCGATTTGCCCGACAAGCCCGGGGTCATCGCCGACATCGACCATGTGGTTGATATTTCCCGCGGTACTACGCTGCAAAAGGGTGAAGCCCGGGTTCATACCGTGGAACATGTCCTGGCCTCTTTTGCCGGGCTGCAAATCGACAATCTGACGGTGGAGCTTGACGGCAGCGAACCGCCCGTCGGCGACGGTTCGGCCAAGCCGTATGTCGACAAGCTGCTCGAGGCAGGCTTTGCCGAGCAGGACGCCGACAAGTTCTATCTCGAAATCGATACGCCCATGGCCTATAGTGAGCCGGAGCGCCATGTTGACCTGGTCGTAACGCCCTCGGACGAGCTTCGCATCACCTTCATGATTGACTACAAAAGCCCGGCGCTGGGGACCCAATACACTTCGCTGGTTGATCTCGACAAGGAGTTTGTCGACGAGTTTGCCCCGGCGCGGACATTTTGTTTTCTCTCGGAAGTGGAGGCTCTGCGGGCAGCCGGTCTGATTAAGGGCGGTGGCTTACAAAGCGCGATCGTCATCTATGACAGCGATCAGGGGCAAGTCGAGGTTGACCGCATTCGCAAGGCGCTCAACCTCAAGGACGAAGCCTTTGTGGGCGAAACCGGGATCATCAACGACATTCCGCTGCGCTTCTACAACGAACCGGTGCGCCATAAAGCCGTGGATCTGCTGGGCGACCTGTTTTTGATCGGTGTGCCCTTCAAAGGCCATGTGCTGGCGGCCCGCTCGGGTCACAAGGCCAACGTCGCCCTGGCCAAGAAAATGCGTCAGCTTTATAAGAAAAAGAAAATCGCCGACCAATATGCCTCGGCGGGCGCGAAGGCGCTGTTTGATATTAACTCGATTCTCAAGATCATGCCGCACCGCTATCCGTTTTTGCTGATCGACCGCATTCTCGATTTGGAACCGGCCAAACGGGTGGTGGCCATCAAGAATGTCACCATCAACGAGCCGTTCTTCCAGGGGCACTTTCCCGGACATCCTATTATGCCGGGGGTGATGGTCCTGGAAGCGATGGCTCAAGCGGGCGGGGTATTGCTGCTGCATGAAATCGACAACCCCGAAACCAAGGTGGTCTACTTCATGGCCATCGACAAGGCCAAGTTTCGCAAGCCGGTTATGCCCGGCGACCAGTTGCGGTTTGAACTGGAAATGAGCGCTTTCCGGCGCAACACCTGCAAAATGTCGGGTAAGGCCTTCGTTGACGACAAAGTCGTGGCCAGTGCTGACTTTATGGCAATGGTGGTTGATCGATGAGAGAGATTCACTCCACAGCGGTTGTGTCGCCGGATGCTCAATTAGGCGAGAACGTGGTGGTCGAGCCCTTTGCCGTTATCGAGGACAACGTCGAGGTTGGTGACGGCAGTCATATCGGGTCCTCGGTCCTGCTCGCCAGCGGGGCGCGTCTGGGCAAAAATGTTCGAGTCTTCCACGGGGCGGCTATCGGCAGTGTCCCCCAGGACCTAAAATTCGCCGGCGAAGAGACCCTGGCCATCGTTGGCGATAACACTGTCGTCAGGGAGTACGCTACGATTAATCGCGGCACTGCTCACAGCGGCCAGACCCGCGTTGGTTCGGACTGCCTGCTCATGGCCTATTCCCACGTAGCCCACGACTGCTCGCTCGGCGATAACGTGATAATGGGCAACTCGGCCACCCTTGCCGGGCACATCGAGGTGCATGACTACGCCATTTTGAGCGGCTTGCTGCCGGTTCACCAATTTGTAAAAATAGGCAAACACGCCATGATTGGCGGCGGCTACCGGGTGCCGATGGATATCTGCCCCTATGCTTTGGCTGCCGGTTATCCGCTTAGGATAGCCGGGCTGAATATTGTCGGTTTGAGGCGACGGGGTTTTTCTCGCCAGGCTATCAACAATCTGCAACAGGCCTTCAAACTGTTGTTTTTTGGCGGTCTCAACACTTCTCAAGCGGTCGATCGGATCAAGGACGAGTTGGAGCAAACCGAGGAAATCAAAACAATCCTGGACTTCATCGCAGCTTCTCACCGCGGTCTGTGCAAGTAACTACCTCGGCTGTCGGTATTCCGTTCACTCTTCCTCAGGCAGAACTTGCCGCAGGGCCGTCGGTCACTTATCTTCGAGCCATGTTCTCAGGGTGCGGGATCAATCGACTATGCAAAGGACACTCTCTTTATGAATAAAGCTAAGACTGCCGTGGTGGGGGTCGGGATGCTGGGCAAGCACCATCTGCGATGGTACTCCAAGTTGCCGTCCGCGGAACTGATCGGCCTTTATGACACCGACCGGGATGTCGCAGCGAAGTACGCCCAGGAGTATGGCATCACTGCATTTTCGTCGCTGGCTGAATTGGCCGAAGCGGTCGACGGCGTCTCTATCGTGGTTCCAACTTCGGCTCACTATGAAGTGGCGGCCGAGCTGATTGAGCGCGGAGTTCATTGTCTGATCGAGAAACCGGTCACGGCCACATACGACCAGGGGTGTAAGTTGCGCGAGCAGGCCCAGGCCAAAGGGGTCAAGTTGGCCGTCGGGCAGATCGAACGGTTTAATCCGGCCGTGGCGGCGCTGACGGCGCTGGATCTCAGACCCAGCTTCATCGAAGCGCACCGTCTGGCCGCCTTTGATCCACGTGGTACCGACGTGGCCGTGGTGCTGGATTTGATGATTCACGACATCGACCTGGCCCTGATGTTTGTAGGCTCGCCGGTGGTCAATATCCAGGCCTCGGCGGTCGCGGTTATATCTGAAAAACCGGACATCGCCAACGCTCGACTCACTTTTGCCGGCGGCGCAGTGGCCAATCTTACCGCCTCACGCATTTCCCTTCATGCTATGCGCAAGATGCGCCTGTTCCAGAAGTCGGGTTACTACTCATTGGACCTGGCCAAGAAGCAGGCCGATCTGTATCGCTTGGCCGGTCCCGATGATGCGGCCGCCGGAATGCGTATCCCCCTTGGCAAATCGGGTAAGGATGTCGTCTACAGCAAATGCGCAGACAGCGGCAAAGACATGCTGGCCGCCGAGCTGGAAGCGTTTTTGGAGGCCGTGACCAACAACAAGGACATTGCCGTTCCGATGGATGATGGGCTGGAGGCCTTGCGTATCGCCCTGGAGATTGAACGCATCGGCACCGACACGGTTCGCCCCATGATGGAGGCCGAACCACAGTAAATGGGAGCACCCCTGATATTTCTATCCGCCGGTGATCCTTCCGGCGACAACGCCGCCGCCCGCATGCTCGGTGAACTGCGGCGGCTGCGACCTGATCTGCAGTGCTACGGTCTGGGGGGAACACGACTCCAAGAGCAGGGACAAACCCAGTTGGTCGACTCCGCCCGACTGGCGGTTTTGGGTTTTTGGGAAGTGGCCCGGCACTTCTTTTTTTTCCGTGGTCTGATGAAGCAATGTGTGCGGGATATCAGTCAGCGTCGTCCCGATGTGATCGTCCTGGTTGATTATCCAGGTTTTAATCTGCGCCTGGCCGAGCGCGTTCGGAAGCTGAAGATTCCGATCGTTTATTATATTTCGCCGCAGGTGTGGGCCTGGGGAAAGGGGCGTTTACCCCAGATGAAACGGCTGATCGATCTCATGTTGTACATACTTCCATTTGAGAAGGGGGTCTTCGAGGCGGCCGGGATCCCGAGTCGGTTTGTCGGTCACTATTTGATGGAGGATATTCCCCAGCAGTACCTGGCCACCAATCCTCCGGCCGACGGGCATTTGGCCGTCCTGCCGGGGTCGCGGCCTCAGGAGATACAACGCCACTTGCGCCCGATGCTGACCGCCGCCCGGATGTTTTGTCGACGCAATAATGCACAGGCCACTATCGCCGCTGTCTCCGGAACGTTTGACTATGATTCCGTACTAAGCGCCGAGGACCGCCAGTTCATCACGATAACCTATGACAATCCCCGACGCGTCATCTATGACGCCGCGCAGGTGCTGACCGCCTCCGGTACGGCCACTTTGGAGACGGCCCTGATCGGTCGCCCGATGGTGGTGGTCTACAAAACCGGGTGGATTACCTATCAGATTGCCCGTCGTCTGATTGACCTGAAGTATATCGCGCTGGCTAATTTGATCCACGGACGTTCGCTGGTCCCGGAACTGATCCAGAACCAGGTCACCGGCGGCGAAATTGATCGACAATTGCAGGCGCTTGCCGACGATAACAAGGCGCGTCAGCAAATGATAACGACCCTGCATCAAACCCCACAGCTTCTGGGCAGCGTGGGCGCCTCCGGTAACGCGGCCGCTGCTGTGGCCGAGTATCTGCCGGGCGGAGGGGCGACCCGATGCTGATGCTATTGTATCGCATCGCCACCGGTGGCATTGGCGCTATCGCCGGACCGTATGGGCGAGTTCGGGCGGCGCGAGGGGATAGACTCTGGCAAGGACGACTGGGCCTGGTCGCGGACCTCCGGCCGACCGACGTCTGGGTACACGCTTCGTCGGTGGGTGAGGTCCGCGTAGCGGCTAACCTCGTCCGCTTCCTGGCGGCCGGGCGCCCTGATCTGAAGATCCACCTCACCACTATGACTGTCGCCGGACAGCAGACAGCCTGCGCCATGTTGGGAGCGATGGCGACAACGTCCTTTTTCCCCTGGGATTTTCCCTCCGCGATACGCCGCACTCTGGACACGCTCAGGCCACGCTTGATTGTTATCGCCGAAACCGAAATCTGGCCCAACCTGCTTACCGAAGCGGCCGAGCGCGATTTGCCGGTAGTACTGGTCAACGGTCGCATGTCGCGTCGAGCCTTTGGGCGCTACCGACTCTTTGGGCATACCTTGGGTCAATTACTGGCGACCTATGATCGATTCTTCTTCAAAACCAACGAAGATGCCGAGCGTTATGCCTCCTTTGGCATCGAGGCCGAGCGTGTTGAAGTCGCCGGGGATATGAAATTTGACGCCCCGCTGCCGGTTCGTTCGCCCGTGGAGATTGCCGCTATCAGGGCCGAGTTGGGTGTTTCCCCCAACGACTTCCTGCTGGTAGCGGGTTCGACCCGCGAGGGTGAGGAAGTCTCTTTACTCCAGGCCTATCAGCACTTGCGGAAGCTACATCCGCACCTGAAAATGGTCATGGCGCCGAGGCACGTCGAGCGTTGTCCCAAGATTCGGCAAATGCTGAAGACGGCTGGAGTATCCTACGCCGTCTACGGCGATGGCGTGGCCGACATAATCCTCGTTGACCGTGTCGGCATTCTAAACAAACTCTATCTGGCCGCAGATCTGGCTTTTGTCGGCGGCACGCTGGTGGAAATCGGTGGCCATAATCTGCTCGAACCGGTCTGGGCCGGGACCCCGGTCGTGTATGGCCCGTCCCTGGGCAATGTGGCTGAGGCGGCTGCTTATATTGAGAATCACAATTATGGCGCTCGGGTAGCGGACAAAGATCAACTGATAGCGATTATTGCCAAAACAATCACGGGTGAGATACGTTTCCGAATAAAGAACGAGATCGACCTGAAAGGTTCGGCGACAACTGTCGTCGGTGAGTATATATTGTCTAAACTTGACGATGCTTGAACAGATTTACAGAAAGATTCTTCGGCGGCGTGGCCTGAGCCTCTGGCAATTGGCTGCCTTTGGGGCCTGGCTATTGTCCTTTGGGTATCGGTTGGGTTACTATTTGGCGCGCTTGCTTCCCATTCGATCGGTGAAGGTGCCCGTGCCTGTCATTTCGGTAGGAAATGTTACCGTCGGCGGGACCGGCAAAACGCCGACGGTGGCCTGTCTGGCCAGTCATCTCGTGGACGATGGTATCCGGGTCGGCATTGTCTCATCCGGCTACGGTCGCGCCAACAAGAAGGCTTCGTTTGTATGCCCCGGCTACCAGGTGCAGGAAATGCCGACAGCCGACACCGGCGATGAGGTAAAACTGCTCTCGCACCTGCTGCCCCAGGCGGTCTTTTCGGTGGCGGCGGCGAAGTCCGAGGCGACGGTAAGGTTGACGAGCGCGATAGAAGTCGACGTGATCCTCGTGGATGACGGTTTTCAACATCGTCGTTTGTATCGGGATATCGATCTGGTGACTTTTGATTTGGCCGTACCGGATCGAATGCTCAAGTGGTTCCCGCTGGGTTTGCTGCGCGAACCGTTGAGCGCCCTGAAACGGGCCGACATGATCATCGGCACCAGGTCCAACTTCGCGCGTGATCTGAGCCTGCAGCGGGATCGATTGCGCCGACTGAGTCCCCAGGCGGAGCTGTACTCCGCCCAGTTTCTGACCACGGAACTTGTCGGTCCTGCCGACCGGCGACCACTGAAGTACCTTGAGGACAAGTCGGTTTTCCTTTTTGCCGGCATCGGTAATTTCAAGCCGCTGCGACACCAGGTAGCCGCCCTGTGCGCCGATCTGGACCAGGCCCTGGAGCTATCTGACCACCAGCGTTACGACCAGGCGCTACTGGAGCGCATCCAGGTCATGGTGGCCAGGCACGATTCGGACGTAATTCTGACCACCGGCAAAGACTGGGTCAAACTCCCTGACTTTGCCTTCGACCGTGAAATATACTATCTTGGCCAGACAATTGACCTGGATCCTGGCGAGGAGACTCTGTTGCGAAGCCTTAAACAGCATCTTGATTTGCACCGGCAGGAGCGGTAATGGAAAGGCGGTATGACTTCCTGGTGGTCGGCTCCGGCGTGGCCGGGCTGTTTTATGCTCTGCAAGTTACCGAGCGTTTGCCCAAGGCGCGCGTGGCCATCATCACCAAGAAGGGTGAAACCGATTCGTCGACCAACCGTGCGCAGGGCGGTATAGCCGCGGTTGTGGCCAAGACCGATTCTTTTGAGGCTCACATAGAAGACACCCTGCAGTGTGGCGCCGGGCTGTGTCACCGCGATGTTGTCCAGACAATAATATCCGGCGCCCCGGCCGTGATCGAGGAACTCATGGCCTACGGCGTTGCTTTTAGCGGTCGCGAGGACGAATTGCACCTGGGTCGCGAAGGCGGGCACAGCGCCAATCGGGTGGTTCATGCCACCGACATGACCGGCCGGGAAATCGAGCGAGCCCTGCTGAAGGCCGTCAGAGACCGCAAGGACCGGATCGATATCTACCGCGATCACATGGTGCTGGAACTGCTGACCGGCTCGGTTGGGGGGCATCGTCTCTGCGCCGGAGCCTTCGTTTTTTCAGAAAGGCATCACACCTTTGATTATTTCTGCGCGCCCGTGACCCTGGTTGCGACCGGCGGTCTGGGCCAGGTCTACTTTCACACGACCAATCCCAAGATTGCCACCGGCGACGGTATGGCCGCCGCCTATCGCGCGGGAGTATCGATCGGCAATTTGGAGTTCATTCAGTTCCATCCGACGGCCCTGTTTAGCCCCGGTCGCTGGCCCTTCCTGATCTCGGAAGCGGTCCGTGGCGAGGGGGGACGGCTGCTTTCGGTCGACGGTCGTCGTTTGATGGAGGGTGTGCATCCCCTGGGTGACCTGGCTCCACGTGATATTGTCGCCCGAGCGATCGACCGCGAGCTCAAACGGACGGGCGAGGAGTACGTCCTGTTGGACATAAGCCATCGTGATGCCGACTTCATCATAGACCGCTTTCCCAATATTTACGAGCAGTGCCTCAACAAGGGCTTTGACATCACCCAGCGCCCGATCCCGGTAGTGCCGTCGGCCCACTATGCCTGCGGTGGGGTCGTCTCGGATGTCAACGGCCAGACCGAACTGCCGGGTCTTTACGTGGCCGGCGAAGTCGCCTTTACCGGTATGCATGGGGCCAATCGCTTGGCATCCAACTCACTCTTGGAGGCGGTTGTTCTGGCCAAAGGAGCGGCCGGACGTTCTGTCGAATACTATCAGGGCGTGGATTTCCCGACCTCGCTGCCGGTCGACAACCCGCCCAGTTCATCGCTGACCTATCCGCGCCAGAAGATCTTGATCGCGCACGATCGCCGGCAGCTCAACCGGATCATGTCCGATTTTGTCGGCATTGTCCGGCGTACCGATCACCTCGTTCTGGCCCACGAAAGGGTCCGGCAGATTCTCGAGGGAATCGAGCAGTACTATCTGGCTACGCCGGCCACCTATGCGATTGTCGAGCTTCGCAATATGGCGACACTGGCCGAGCTGATCATTCGCAGTGCCATCAGTCGCAAGGAATCAAGGGGACTCCATTGCCTTGAGGACCATCCCGATCCTCAAACGAACTTTGCCCATGACACTATTATCAAGGGACTGAACCAAGATGACCAGTGACACCCGGCTTGCCAACGAGATGATTCTCATCATCGATTTCGGCTCACAATATACGCAGTTGATCGCCCGACGAGTACGCGAGCAAAAGGTCTACTGCGAAATCGTTCCCTGTACGGCGAGTCTGGAGGACTTTGCTGAGCGCAACGTCCGCGGATACATTCTGTCGGGTGGTCCGGCCTCGCTGACCGATCCCGACAGTCCTCGACTTGACGGCAGCTTTTTTGACACTAACAAGCCTATTCTCGGCATCTGTTATGGCATGCAACTGCTGGCCGACCATTTTGGCGGCCGACTGGTGGCATCATCTACCCGCGAATATGGTCGGGCCCAACTGACCGTGCGAGAACCGGCCGGGTTGTTGGCAGAGGTGTCGCCAAGCTCTCAGGTATGGATGTCGCACGGCGACTCGATCACCAGGATGCCGGATCACTTTGCGACCATCGCCTCCACCGATAGCCTCACCGTGGCCGCTATCGCCGACCATGATCGTCGCGTCTACGGACTGCAGTTTCATCCCGAAGTCCACCATACCGCCGAGGGGGTGCAAATACTGCATAATTTCCTGTTTGATATCTGTGGTTGCCGCGGCGATTGGTCGCCGGAGCAGTTTGCCGATAGCGCCATCGCCAAGATTCGCGCCCAAGTCGGCGACAACAAGGTCGTCCTGGCCATCTCAGGCGGAGTGGATTCCACAGTCGCCGCCGTGCTGCTGTCGCGAGCTATCGGCAACAACCTGCACGCCGTATTTGTCAATAACGGCCTCCTGCGCAAGAACGAGTTCCAAGATGTCATCGCTATGCTGGACGGTCTGGACATCAATCTCCATCCGGTCGATGCCTCCGAGCTCTTTTTGTCACGGTTGAAGGGTGTGACCGACCCCGAAGAAAAACGCAAAATAATCGGCCCGACCTTCATCGATGTTTTTGAAGCCGAGGCGGAGAAGCTGGGTGACATTCCGTTTTTGGCACAGGGTACGCTTTATCCCGATGTAATCGAATCGGTTTCATTCAAGGGTCCCTCGGTGACCATTAAGTCGCATCACAATGTTGGTGGTCTAAAGGACCGGATGAAAATGGAACTGATAGAGCCACTGCGAGAGCTCTTTAAGGATGAAGTTAGAGCTCTGGGCCGCGTGTTGGGTCTGTCCGATCAGTTCATTCGGCGACACCCATTTCCGGGACCCGGCCTGGCCGTCAGGATCCTGGGTGAGGTCACTCACCAGCGCTGTGATCTGCTGCGCGAGGTGGACGCCATTTTTATTGATGCTCTGCACCGCCACAAAATCTACGATGATATCTGGCAGGCCTTTGCAGTGTTGCTGCCGGTGAAGGCGGTGGGAGTGATGGGTGATGAGCGGACCTACGAAAACGTAGTCGCATTGCGGGCCGTAACCTCGACCGATGCCATGACAGCCGACTGGGCGCATATCGACTACCATATCCTGGGAGAAATCTCCAACAAGATCATCCGCCAGGTCAAAGGCGTCAACCGGGTCACCTACGACATCTCCTCCAAACCACCGGCGACCATAGAATGGGAATAGCGTCTGATCTCTTCCGACGGGGGACAGGCGTCCGCCGCACCACTGGTGGCAATTCGGCGCGCAGCTGACGGTGGAGCGCACGACCGATGAGAAAAAGCATCATGCTGTTTTGGATTGCAGGCTTAGTGTTATTCGGGTTCGGGGTGTTTGTTGCCTACCTGTATTTGAACCAACAGCGTCTGCTTTTTTATCCGACGGCGTCCTTCGACGCCACTCCTGAAGATTATGGCCTGGAGTATCAGGAGATCTGGATTGCCTCCGGCGACGATCGCCAGGTCCACGCTTGGTACTTTCCTGGGACGAGGGCGGAACAATCCGAGGGCGATGGCGTCGCAGAACGGCCGTTAGTGCTCTTTTGCCACGGCAACGCCGGCAACATCTCCCATCGCCTGGAAACGGCCCAGTACCTGGTCGGGTTGGGGGCGGCGGTGGTGCTGTTCGATTACGCTGGGTATGGTCGTTCAGAAGGTCGACCGTCGGAAGTCAGCCTCTACGCCGACGCCCTGGCGACCTATCAGTGGGCGCTCCGGGATACGGAATTCAAAGCCGACCGCGTCGTAATCATGGGACGCTCGCTGGGGGGGGCGGTGGCTATCGATCTGGCCGCGCGGGTGCCTGCCCGGGGTTTGATCGTTGAAAGTTCGTTCACCTCGGCACTCGATATGGGTCGGCGCATGTTCCCCTTTGTGCCGGTGGCATGGCTATTGCGGCATCACTTCGATGCCCTCTCCAAGATAGGCGTCGTAGATTGTCCGGTATTGATCGTTCATTCTGTTGATGATGAAATAATACCGTATGAAATGGGGCGACAGCTCTTCCAGTCGGCCCGCCCGCCCAGGCAGATGGTGACGATTTCGGGTTCGCACAACAACCTCGAGTATTTCGATAACCCGGAGTACAGGGCTGCTGTGGGGCAGATTTTGATGGGTGCGATGCCGTCTCAGCGGGAGCCGTGAACCGGTTGGGGCCTGGTACAATTAGTTTGACAATGGTTGGCGGCCATGATATTTTGGCCGCCGAAGCGTTAGCTATGAGGTGAAATACCCGATGTCACTCTTGGATGCCAAACATCTGCAGGAATATATCGCGCCGGTGGAGGAGAACCTGGCGG
>JBDRES010000050.1:0-24166 GCA_043819515.1 bacterium | reverse complement strand
GCTGTGGTAATAACATTGCGCCTTTACGTAAAAAGAATACTTTCGCTTTTCGAGTAAAATGTATAAAGAGGAAACCCACCGCAGCGACCACTGCTGTGGGCCATCAAAAGGCTACTTCACTTTTCCTATCAAACCACTATTGATTCAGGGCACGCCCGGTATCATGGAACCAAAAAACCGGGAGTCTATAACTATGCTTATTCGCCGCCTCCAAAACGAATCCCAAAATCCAATTTGTGAGCCTCCCCCCGTTTAGTGGACACATGGAAAAGATAGTGTTATCTTAATGCTATCAGGAGGTGTCTGCATGTCAAAGAACGGAAGTCGTCGGAATTTTGACCGGGCTTTTAAGGTGGAAGCGGTCCGGTTGATTAGTGAGGAAAAGCGGAAAGTGGCCGAGGTGGCCCGGGAGTTGGATATTCAGGCCAATCTTTTGCATCGATGGAAGCGGGATCTGTCCGAGGAAGGCAACGGGGCTTTTCCGGGCAAAGGTCACCAAGCGCCTGAGCAGGAGGAGCTTCGGCGATTGCGCCGGGAGTTGGCCGATGTCAAGGAGGAACGTGACATCTTAAAAAAAGCGATTTCGGTCTTCTCGCGCCGCCGGGAGTGAAATATGCCTTTATCCGGAATCATCGCCAGGAGTATCGGGTGAGCCTGATGTGCCGAGTTCTGCGGGTATCACGAAGCGGTTATTATGCCTGGGCGGGCCGTCCCGAGAGTCCTCGGAGCCTTGAGAACGGCCGGCTGCTATCCCAGATTAGGATCGCCTATGATCGCAGCCGCCGGTTGTATGGTTCGCCGCGGGTGACCGAAGAGCTTCGGGATCAGGGATATGTGTGTAACGAGAAGCGGGTGGCGCGGTTGATGCGGGTCCATGGGATCAGAGCTAAAACGGTTCGGAAGTATAAAGTCACCACCGACTCGAAGCATAATTTACCGGTGGCGCCGAATCTGCTTAATCGTCAGTTTACGGTGGTTCGGCCCAACGCGGTGTGGGTCTCGGATATCACCTATATTTGGACGTCGGAGGGTTGGCTGTATTTGGCCGGCGTGGTGGATCTGTACTCCCGTCAGGTGGTGGGCTGGGCCATGAGCCGCCGGGTCGATGGCCAGTTGACGCTCTCGGCTTTGCGTCAGGCGATTGCCCGTCGTCATCCCGATCCGGGACTGCTTCACCATTCCGACCAGGGCAAGCAATACGCCGCCGCTGATTACCGAGACCTACTGACCGATCAAGGCCTGGTGGCCAGCATGAGTCGTCGCGGGGATTGCTGTGATAATGCCGTGATGGAATCGTTTTTCGGGACGCTTAAGACGGAGATGATATATTTTGAGAAGTTTTTGAGCCGAGAGGAGGCGCAAACGAAGATTTTTGAGTATATTGAGGTGTTCTACAATCGCCAACGACGGCACTCGACCCTGGGCCAGCTCAGCCCAGTCGAGTTCGAGAGAAGAAACGGCTTTGAAGAACTAAAATAGGATCTTAACCCCCTGTCCACTTTTTGGGGGGAAGGTCAGTGTCAACATCCTTTGATGCCATTTCGGTAGTCGATCGACAGACCGTGTACGTTACGGGGGGTTGGGGTGCAGTTGTGGGCACCACCACCGGCAGCTGGTAGATCCCTGCCGTGTCAAGAAAAGGGCGAGACAGATGTCCCGCCTTCTTGTGAATTTGATAGGTGGCTCCGACTTACTCGCTGCTACTCGCCGGTCATGATAAACTGCGGCTTCATGGCAAAACTGTGATAGTGGGGGCGCAGGCGGTCGATGTTGTAATACTTGTCGACATCAACGAATTTCTTGGTACTAGTGACGACATCTATCGGCACGTTGTCATATCGTCCGTTTTTGAGCACTACCAGGCGGCCATGAATGCCCGACAGGATCAAATCCAGGGCCAGATTGCCGTAGGCCATCGGTACGATTGAATCGACAGCATCGGGGTCACCACCACGAACCAGGTAACCCAGCTTCTGAGTGATCGTGTTGACGGCCTTGCCGTTGTTGAACTGAGGTGAAATCTCCTTGATCTTGGCCGAAACCATGTCACCAATGCCGCCCAACTTCATGTGGCCGTAGGCGTCCTTGGCTGAATTCTGGAAGATCATCTCGCCCCCCTCAAACATGGCTCCCTCGGAGACCAACACCACCGCGTACCGGCTTGGGTTTTTGTGACGATCCTGGATGAGCAACTCGGAGAGGCGTTCGATACTGAATTTGTGTTCCGGGATGACACAGCGATTGGCGGCACCGGCCATGGTCGGCAGCATGGCCGTGTAGCCGGCGTAGCGCCCGAATACTTCCAACACCAGCAGACGTTCGTGGGATCCGGCCGAGGTCCTCAGGCTGTTGGTCATCTGGATGGTGCGCGTGACGCAAGTGGAAAAGCCGATGCAATAGTCGGTGCCGGGGACGTCGTTGTCCATGGTTTTGGGAATGGCCACAACCTTGACGCCCTGTTTGTAAAGATGCACACCGTAACTGAGCGTGTCGTCGCCGCCGATCGGGATCAAATAGTCGATGCCCAGGAAGTTCAGGTTCTTGATGACCTCTTCGGTGAGATCGTTCATCGGCTCGGAGTACTTGTCCTTCAAATGTTCGGGCACATCAGCCGCAGCAATGTGCCCCGGATGAGTTCGTGAGCTGTGCAGGAAAGTACCCCCGGTTCGCCCGGCTTTGTTGACGATCTCCTCCGTCAGTGTCAGGTAGGCATGAGAGTTGTCGGCGTCTTTGTCGCGCAAGAGATTGACAGCGCCGTACCAGCCACGGCGAATACCGATTACCTGATATCCTTCGCGCAAGGCCCTGATAGTGACCGCTCGAATAGCCGGATTAAGACCGGGGACATCGCCGCCGCCGGTCAGGATGCCGATAGTGCCGTTAGTTTTCTTGACGTCGTTCATTTCAAATTCTCCACTTTCAGTCTCTATCCCTGTCTTATCGGTCGGACGCTGCCAGTTCTTAGGGTGGTAACGGGGTTGGTTAGTGAGCCGGCGACAATGATTGAGCCCGGCGGCCCTCAGTCAACGGCGACACGACGCCATTGTTCCAGCTTGTTTTGAAGCTCCTGTGCTTCCCGCTTGGACAGACCGGCGGCTACCAGGGCGTCGGTGTCGGTCGGAACATCCGTCATAGCCTTGCCCAGCACGGCCAATTCCGGACCTGAAAAAGTCACGCTATTGAGGCTATAGTCCTCAAAGGCCTCGTAGGCCATGGGGCAAACGGTCTTGACCATATCGGCCATGACCTTGGCATACGCGCGTATTTCCTGCTGAGCGTGCTTGTCCAGGCGGAGTTTTAGGAAATGAAGAAGATTGTGCAGATCAATCTTCCAATACCATTCAGTGTAGAGTGACAAGGGCAGGTTGATTCGGGCCAGCTCGCGAGCCAGACCGGCCTCGACAAATTCGTTGTAATCGGCCCAGGCCTGCTTCTGAGATGAGTTCAGAACCTCCAGCAGGCGCTGTTTGAGTTCGTCCGGGACTTCCTCTTCCGATCGCCCCTGTTTGTTGACGGTCGACTGGAACCGGATGTCCTCGGGCTTGGGCAGGTAAAACTCCTCTTTCATAACCGAATAGCGACCGGAGTATTCGTTGACATTGGCGGTACGGTGACGAATCCACTGGCGGGCGACGAAGATGGGCAGCTTGACGTGGAACTTGAATTCGACCATCTCAAACGGCGAGGTATGCCGGTTGCGCATCAGGTAGCGAATCAGCGCGCGATCTTCGCTGACTTTTTTTGTCCCCTCGCCATACGAGACCCGGGCCGCCTGGACGATGGCCGAATCGGAACCCATGTAGTCGATCAAGCGGACAAAGCCGTGATCGAGAATCCGAAACTCCTTGTCCAGCAATTTCTCGGCCTTGTCGATTATGGTACGTGCCAAATTACCTCCAAGTTCGTTGGGCCGAATATACGCCGGTTATGGGGTCTCGGCAATCTCCTTTTGAAGGCGCAGAAACTGCATTCACTGGAATCAGTTGACTGATGTGCCCCTTCAGTCTATATTTATATGGAGTCAGGAGTCCATTGGATTGGGGGAACATATGACCAGATTCCCTCCGCTGTTGCTGATTTGCCTTGCCGCCCTGCCGGTCGCGGCCGGTATAGTGCATGTGCCTGCCGATCAGCCGACCATCCAGACCGGGATCGAGGCCGCAGCTGACGGCGACACTGTCGAGATTGCCTGCGGGACATATTATGAACACAACATCATCCTTCGACCGAGCATCTGTATTCGTGGTGCAACGGGAATGCCGGAAGGCGTGGTGATTGATGCCCAGCAGCAGGGTCACGTGATTCTCATCGGTGTGGTCTACTCCAACATATCCATAACCATAGAAGGACTGACCCTGAGAGGTGGCTCGGCGCCGGGAAGCTCGCATGGCGGCGGTCTGCGCGTGTTCACTGACGGCTGGTTGGTGGCACATAATTGCATCTTTGAAGACAATTTTGCCTTAGGCGGGGGAGCAGTCTATTTGAACGGGTGTGAATCGCAGTTGTGGGCTGATTTTATCGATTGCCGCTTTGAGAACAACTCAGCTGTCGACCAAGGTGGCGCTGTCTGGGTTGATTACTGAACTAATGCGAATTTCATCGGGTGTGAAATCACAAACAACAGTGCCGCTTATGGAGCGGCCGTCTTCGTGGATGAATCTGTCGACTGCTTCGTCCACGAATGTTTGATGACCGGCAACACCAGCCTGTACAGTGGCTCGGCGATTTACAAAAAGGCCAACAGCCTATGCGGCATAGGACAGACGACCATCACCGGCAATGCCAGTTCGGAAGGGATGGCGACCGTATACACCGACTCCGGCTGGTCGTGCCTGACGATTGACGCCTCCCTGATAACCCTCAATACCGGCGCGGCTTTTGGTGCAGGCGGTGATCTTGATTGCGACGCCGAGTTGACCTGCACCAACCTCTACGGTAACAGCTCCGATTGGACACCTCCGATCGACTCGCAGGCCCATCTCAACGGCAATATGTCCGCCGATCCGCTTTTTTGTGGCGCCGGTGTCGGCGATTACGGCCTCAGGTCCGGTTCTCCCGGCGCTCCCGCCAACAACGAGTGCGGCCGCCTGATCGGCTGTTTTGACGTCGGCTGCTGGTGCTGCATCATACGCGGCGATATTGATTACAACCAATTCGGTCCCGACATCGCCGATCTCGTATTCTTGGTGAACTATATGTTCTCCGGCGGTCCCTTGCCGGTCTGCACAGAAGCATGCGATATAGATGGCGATGGCCTTGGTCCCGACATTGCCGACTTGGTCCATCTGGTCAGCTATATGTTCTCCGGCGGTCCGCCGCCGGCCGTGTGCGACTAGTCCCGGCCACTGCCGGACAAATCCCCAATAAACTCACTCGTCCATATTGCTCAGGGTGCAACTTTGCCATATAATGTTCGTTCTGTAATCGATATGCTGATAATAAACGGCCCGGCGACATATTTAGGAGATGACGATGAGTGCTGAGAAAACCTACAAAGAACTGACCGAACGTCTGCGGGAGATCGCCCTTTTGGGTTCTGTCGAGGGTGTCTTGGGCTGGGAGGAACGGACCTATATGCCGCGCGGTGGCGCCGCCTTGCGAGCCGAGCAACTGGGGCTACTGTCCGGCATGGTTCACGAGAAATTCACCGATCCGCGAGTAGGCGAGCTTCTGTCCGAGCTGGAGGGATCCGATTACGTCAAGGATGTCGATTCGCCCCAGGCGGTGAATATCCGTGAGACCCGCCACGCCTACGATAAGTACACCAAGCTGCCCAAGGACCTGGTCCAGGAGTTGACCAGGACTACCAGTCTGGCGCAGGGGGAATGGGTCACCGCTCGCTCCAAAAACGACTTCAAGCACTTTCAGCCCTGGCTGGAGAAGGTCCTGGGCCTGACCATTAGAAAGGCTGAAGCTTATGGTTACCAAGGCGAGCCCTATAATGCCCTAATGGACGACTATGAAAAGGGAATGACGGTCGAGGAGGTTTCGGCGACATTTGAAGAACTCCGCAAGGACCTGGTCGAACTGCTCAAGAAAATCAAGAATGCCCCCAAGCAGCCGGATAGTGGAATTGTTGAACGCGACTACGACGTCGATTTGCAGAAGGTCTTTGGCGAGTCGGTGGCGGCGGCTATGGGCTTTTCCTTCACGAGTGGCCGTCTGGACATCACCACTCATCCGTTTTGTTCCGGAATCGGCCCCGGCGACACCAGGATTACTACTCGTTACAACCCCAAACGCCTCAACGACGCCCTCTTCGGCATCATGCACGAAGCCGGTCACGGCCTGTATGAGATGGGCCTGAACAAAGAAGAGCACTTCGGCACGCCGATGGGTGAGTCGGTCTCGCTGGGCATTCATGAGTCGCAATCACGCATGTGGGAGAACCAGGTCGGACGCTCCAAGCCGTTCTGGAAGTACTTCTTCCCGCAAGCGCAGCGGATTTTCAAGAGCGCTCTGGGTGATGTTAAGCTGGACGATTTCTACGGCGCTATCAACCATGTGGCCCCGTCATATATTCGCGTGGAAGCCGACGAGGCTACATACAACCTTCATATTCTTTTGCGCTACGAGCTTGAGCGGGCCATGGTCAAGGGTAACCTGAAGCCGGCTGACGTACCGGGCGAATGGAATGATCGTTTTGAGAAGTACTTCGGGATCAAGGTTGATACCGACGCCAACGGCTGCCTGCAGGATGTTCATTGGTCGGCGGGACTGATGGGTTACTTCCCGACCTATTCTTTGGGCAACCTGCATTCGGCCCAGTTTTTCAGTCAAGCTCTCAAGGAGATGCCTGATTTGTACGAGCAGTTTGAACGTGGTGATTTTCTCACTCTCCGCGAATGGCTGCGCGGCAAAATACATATCCAGGGCAATCGTTACCGGGCAAACGCATTGCAGATGAAGGTATCGGGTCAGCCACTATCGCACAAACCGTTGGTGGACTACATGACCAGGAAGTATTCTGAGATCTACGGCTTTTAGGGCTGATACGATATAACGTTAGATACAATAGGGCCGGTATCGTATGATACCGGCCCGGTTATTTGGGGCGCGGCTGAGTGGAGATTCAGGTGGCGCTGCTGGTACTGCCGACAGAGTCTGTGACTACCCGGGTCGGACCGGTCGTGTCTTCCGACTCAGGATCGCGGCCAAGCAGGATCCAGTCCATTCCAAGCTGCTCCCAGTCGGGGCAGACGGAGGCGTCGATGTACCGCTCCCACTCGATGATCCCGGTCTGACGAGCGATCTTGCGAAACTGCATGCGAATGACATCATCACTCAGGATTACAACCGACCTTACCATCCCGTGGTTGCGGGCATACTCCTGCCCCTGGCGCAGGGGCGGCTGCGCATCCGGTGACACGATCCGGATGTCGCGCATATCGACAAAGACGCTGAAGGATGTTGTCATCCGGCTTATTTGAAGGATAAATTCGTCAGCCCAGCGCTGCATTTCATCGGCAGTGATGTGACCGGCAAAGGTCAGATGGAATCCGAAGGGCTCTCTCTTGATACTGTACATTTCAGTCCTCGTTCTTGTCCGAGACCAGTCATTCCCCGAGTAGGTCCCCGGCAGACATTTGTCTACTTTACTTGTTCGGTTTGTCATGAACTATCTTTACCTTTGACCGGTGTGAATCTGGCCGCGACACCGGCGCTGATCGCCGGGTCGAGGCAGATGGGGGCGGCGGTCCAGGTGCGCCCTGATGGTGGAAATTTGATAGTATCTATAAGTCTGGTCGATGAGCGACAAGGAGGTGCTCAAGTAATGAACAGCAGCGATTCCCCCATTCAACCCGAGGCGTCATCAACAACCTCGGAAGCAACCCTGGGGTTGCTGTACGAACGAGCCAGCGTTCGGGCCTATCTGGATCGCGACATTGATCCGGCGACACTGGTGGCGGTACTGCGGGCGGGGGTCCACGCTCCCACCGGCGGCAACCTGCAACCCTGGTCGATTATCAAGATCAGACAGGCGGATGTCCGCCGTCGTCTGGCCGACATGTGCGAACAACCATTCATCGGCGCGGCGCCGGTCAACCTGCTGTTTTGCCTCGATTTTCGCCGTCTGCAGCGCTGGGCGGAGCTGGAGGTGGCGCCGTTCACCGGCACCGCTTCCTTCCGGCATTTCTGGATCGGGTTTCAGGATGTCATCATAGCCGCCCAGAACATCTGTACTGCCGCCGATGCCGTCGGGCTGGGTTCGGTCTATATCGGAACGGTACTGGAGTTTATCCCCGACTTGCAGAAGATGTTCGAGCTCCCGCCGGGAGTATGTCCGGTGGTCCTTCTGGTGATGGGCTATCCTCGGGTGCGGCCCGAGCCCCGTCCCAAACTGCCGGTCGAGGTGGTGGTACACGATGAGCGTTACCATGAAATGGAAGATCGAGCGCTGCTGGACGCATTCGAAGCCAAGTACCCGACGCGCAACAATCCTGAACGGCAGATGGAACTCACCGACGAACGCCGCGAGAGGATCGCCGAGTCGTGCCGCCAGGCGCACGGCGAGGAGTTTGCTCGTAAGTGCCTGGAGTATCTGGACCGACAGGGATACGTGCGGCCGGTCCATCGTTATTTCGGGCTCCACTACCGGGGCAACAAAATGCCGGACAGTAACGACATATTCATCCAGCAGTTGCGGGAGTGCGGCTTTGGATGTTTTGACAAGTGGACCCCGGTGGGCGACTGACCGGCGGAATGGATCAAAGCAAAACGGGGCGCCAGTGGAGCACCCCGCTATGAACTAGTAGATCCATCCCAAAATTACTTCAGGAGCATCATCTTTCGAATCAGAGTCCCTGACTCGGTTTCCAGGCGATAGAAGTAGACCCCGCTGGCCCGATCGGCCGCGTCCCACTCCAGCCGGTATCGACCATCAGCCAGAATGTCGTCTACGAGTACGACTACTTCCTGCCCCAGGACATTGTAGATTGTCAGCCGTGTCTGCGATTTGCGGTCCAGATCAAAGGCGATCTCGGTCGTTGGGTTGAACGGATTGGGCACATTCTGGCTTAGAGTGAAGCCGGTCGGCAGCGACTGCGTCGATGGGTTGTCAGCCACCGCTGTCGGGCTGTCGTACCCGTATTCCCACTGCGTTTTGTTATCCCAGTGGCCGGGGGGTGGGATCTCATTCCAAGCTTGATACCATTCAAATGCCCGGCGACCCAAGCCGTCATGGGTGTAAAGCTGGCGCGAGATGTTCAACTCATGCCCGCCAACCACGGACTGGACCAGGAAACCGATCTGCACGTCAAACAGATCGTAGTCGTACGTGGTTTGTAAGGTAGGGATCCAGTGACCTCCGTCCGGTATCTCCTGCACGATACTCGCTAGCTGGTTGTCGGTTCGATAGCTATAGCGGAACTGGGTCTGGTTTTCCCAGGCGCCGAACCAGTCCTGTACCAGATAAACCATCAGCAAGCCGCCGCCGTAGGTATACTCCTGCCGCAGGACATTCTCCCAATCGGAGACGCCCCACACCTGGTCGATCTGCTCGACTAAGTTGCCCGACCCGTCATAGGCATACAGGGTCCTCTCGATCTCGACCCACTTCCCCAGAATCCACTCAGACCGGACGGCGCTGACAATCAGCCCGTCCTTGCGCTCGTACACGATCCTGGACTCGTCCAGCCACTCGCCGCCGGTCCAGACCTGCTCGACTAGTTCCTCTTCCGATCCCAGCCCGCCCTGATTGTAAACCAAACGCCACTCATAAATCCATTTGTTGCCGTCCCAGACCTCGCCCAACGCTTCGGTGAAACTGACCGCGCCCTTGTAGGTATAGCTGGTCCGTTCGCTGTTGACCCAATCCGAGGCCTCCCAGGCGAGAACCGTCTCTGAAAGGACATTATCGCTGTGATCGTAGATATACTCATAGCGTGAGTGCGGCTCCCAGACATCCCCAATCCAGTTACTGAAGATCTTGTACAGGGGGACCTGGCTTGCCAGCGTGGGTGAGGGTAGCCAGCCGGATGGGGTGGGCACGTCGACGATAACCGCCGCCGGTTCGATCCGGTGTTGGTTCGAGGCCTGCAGACCGGCTGTACAGAGCAGGATCAGGCAGACCATTGCGGTCATTGTCAGGAGTTTTGATAGCATATTTGTCGGGCTCCGTCTATGTGCTTGAGCTAAATCAAAATATACCCCAAGATCCGGTTTTGTCAAGGATGGATGGGGGGGCAGGCCGTGATCGGCTACCATGCCTGGGCCGATAAGACCCCACTGCAAGCTGCGGGGTGCCGGGCTTAACCTAGTGGCGCTGGAGCTTCTCCTGAATAACAAAATGAGGGCGGCCCGTGTAGGCCGCCCTGTCAAACGAGAATCAGAGAATCCGGACCGATTGGTTGGCGCCACTAAGGGCAGGCGGCAGGCGCGGGCCCCTGTGGATCGCCAAACATGTATGAGTTGAGATAGATCAGGTCCGCGATGTCGGGGCCATCGCCATTCCCATCTACGTCTGCTTCTTCCATACAGGCGGGCGCAGGACCGCCGTTAAACATGAAATTCACAAGGTACACCAAATCCGCGATTGTGATCAGATCCTCCGGGTCGGCGTCCACATTGCCGCGGATGCCTACACAGCAGGCGCACGTTGGGCTGAACCAGGGCCAGAACCCCTGCTGCAAACACAGCGTATCGTAGTAGCAGCGTCGAATGGCCGTTTGTTTCAAAGTTCCGATCAGGGTTGTGTCGCCGTTATCGGTGACGGTCGCCCCGTTGGAGAACACTTGCCACACCAGGGTCGTGTCGCCTCGGGCGGTTCCCGGAGACAGGGCCAACACAAACATCACCAGGATGGACAGGCATAAGACACATTTCATGGCCGATCCTCCCTTAGTTGCCATTGGACGTTATTGACGACAATTCAGGTCCGCCCGGGGACGCCTGCTTCTGGGCCATCAGGTATTCGACGCTGGTCCTCAGCGCCGTCAATTCCGCCTCCAGCGCTTCCAGTCGCGCTGTCCTTTCCTGAAGCTCTTTGGTCATCCGGTATAGCTCCTGAATAGCGGCCAGCGCGACACCGTCGGGATCCAGTGTCGAAATAGTCTTGTCGTCGTCACCCAGGCCAAAGGCGGCATAGAAATCCTGAGCCGTCGGGCCAATATGCTCGATCTCTTCCGACTGCGCCTTGTAGTTCCAGCGGTAGATGGGCACTTCCGACAGTCTAGTCAGAATCTCGGATCCGCTCACCGGTCTGAGATGCTCCTTTTTGTCCCGGTCACAGATTGAAGACCAAGCCCCGCCTCCAGCTCCGAGATAGACTCCCGCGGTCAATGCCGTGTTGGTATAAAAATAGACGCCACCAGAGGCTCGGGCATGGAAACGATTAGTGGCGGTGGAAGAGAAATCGCCGCTGTAGGAGTCAGCCCACACAAAGGAACCGTCATGAGTTGCTTTGGCGCGACGGCCGGCCGCGAATGAGTGGTCTCCTGAGGCCTCATTGTCATCACCGCCGGAAACGGTCGCATAGTTCCCGGTTGCTAGGTTGGAGTATCCCCCTGCAATGCAGGCGTAGTCGCCGTTAATGCCGTTGTAATTTCCGCCGCTTACGGTCCCGTAATCTCCGCCGTTACTCACATAGTTCAAGTACCCACCGCCCACGGTTCCCCACTGGCCGTAAACCTTGTTATACTGCCCGCCGGCGATGGCACCGTAGTCGGCCCCCGAGAACACACTATCACTGAGCCCGCCGCCAATGCAGGCCCAATTCGCGTCCAGGTATTGGTTGTGACCGGCCACAAAACCGCCGCTTCCGGTGTTGACATTGCTTGACCCGACCGTGAGATTTGCTGCCACAGTGTGTCCCCAGATTGTCCCACCCATGGCGCCGTCGACCGTCTCTACCCGCAGACTATATGCGCTGGAGGCAATGCGTGTGCGCGGTGATAAGGTGCTGCCGGCGACGCTGATCTCGAGATAACGGCTGTCGCCATAAAAGACAGAATCGTTGATTGCCGTGGACGATCCCAGCGTGACATTGAAAATGCCCTCGATAATGGCCACGGTCGACTGAGTCTCCGTCCACTTGCTGTTGCCGTCAGTTGCGGCGTCGTAAATGGTAAAGGTCATCGAGACGGTATCGGTAATCGGTGAGCCACTGTCTTCGATATATCCCTGATAGTCGATCAAACCGGGCGCTGCCAGGACGGACCCTCCGATGGCAACGATCAAAACCGTCAAAAGAACCAAAGACCGTGTGAACATAATTCCTCCGTGAAAAATGATGTTGTTTCAATGAATTTCTCGCTATGCGGCAGGCGACGGCCCGCCTTCATGACACTCTGGTGTCTCCCAACGCCCTATTCGGCTTCTGTCATTAGCGTCCCTCCATTCAAAGCGCCCAGCACAACCGGCGGTCAGCACAGGAACGGTCAATTCACCTGACACGCATCCCGAAAACCCCGGATATTCCTGACTATCAATTGACAGTGCCTTCAGTATATAGCTCGCCCCGTAGCCTGTCAAGGTCGGGCCGACACTTACTAGATTCTTCCTCGAGAAAAAAAGAACCGCCGGGCGGGTGCCCGGCGGCCAACTGCGTCCTTGCAATTGAATCACCAGCCCTTCCCGTGTTCAGGGCCGGTGCTGTATCAAAAAATGAGTCGCAACGGTCGGCAGGATCGGACGATAGTTCTCGCCACCCTCGGCGATGCTGTAATCACAATCGCCGCTAATCCGGATCTCTAATGAATCCGCAGAATGACCCTCTGTTTTCAGTCAGGTAGGAGCGAGTTCTCGTCCCCTGCACCGTGTACTTCTATTTTACGTTCCCATCTCCCAGGACGCAAGATACTTTTTCTGCTCGGGGGTCAGGCGATCGATGGATACGCCCATCGACTTCAGTTTCAGGGCGGCAATGTGCTGGTCGATCTTCTCCGGGACGACATAAACCTGCCGCTTCAACTTCTTGTAGTTCTTGACGATGTACTCCGCCGCCAGGGCCTGATTGGCAAACGACATATCCATCACCATAGCCGGGTGCCCTTCGGCAGCCGAAAGATTTATCAACCGTCCTTCGGCCAAAACATGGATCCGCTTGCCGTCCAGGATATACTCCTGGACATGGGGCCTGATCTCACGCCGCTTGCGAGCGGCCTTGCCCAATGCGTCCAGATCCAACTCGACATTGAAGTGCCCGGAGTTACAAACGATGGCGCCGTCTTTCATTTTGCGGAAATGCTCCAGGCGGATGACATGGATGTCGCCGGTCAGGGTGACAAAGAGATCCCCCATCGGGGCGGCTTTCGCCATCGGCATAACCACGAAGCCGTCCATAGCTGCCTCGATAGCCTTGACCGGGTCGACCTCGGTAACGATCACATGGGCGCCCATACCTTTGACCCGTACCGCCAGACCACGCCCACACCATCCATAACCGGCCACAACGACGGTCGAGCCGGCCAGAAGCATGTTGGTGGCGCGGAGGATACCATCCACGGTCGACTGACCGGTGCCATAACGATTGTCGAAGAAATGCTTGGTTTTGGAATCGTTGACGGCGATGACCGGGAAAAGCAGAGCGTCGTCTTTGGCCATGGCGCGCAGGCGAATCACACCGGTAGTGGTTTCTTCGGTACCGGCGAAAACCGAGGCGGCCTGGTCTTTGCGTTCCTTATGCAGCGTCGAGACCAGATCAGCGCCGTCGTCCATGGTAATGTGCGGCTGGAAATCGAGCGCCTGCCGAATGTGCTGGTAGTAGACTTTGTTGGATTCGGCATGACGAGCGAAAACGCTAATGCCATGCTCTTTGACCAAAGCGGCGGCGGTGTCATCCTGAGTCGAGAGTGGATTGGAGGCGCATAGAGCGGCGTTGGCGCCGCCTGCTTTCAGGGTGCGCATGAGGTTGGCCGTTTCGGTCGTTACGTGCAGGCAGCAGGCCAGGTTGATCCCCTTGAGGGGTTTTTCTTTGGCGAAGCGTTCTTTGATCAGCCTCAGCACCGGCATGGAGCGCTCGGCCCATTCGATTTTGCGCAGGCCTTGTTTGGCCAGACGAGCATTTGATATGTCGTACTTAACTGCCATAGCTTATACATCCTTGGCCAACTGCTTGGCCACGTCAGTTTTTTCCCAGGTGAACTGCTTCTCGGTCCGCCCAAAGTGACCGTAGGCGGCCGTCTTGCGATAGATCGGGGCCAGCAGACCCAAAGTGGCGATGATGCCTTTCGGGGTCAGGTCGAAGTACTTCCTGATCAGCTGGGCAATTCGTGTCTCCGGCACCTTGTTAGTGGTGTCGGTAAAGACCATTAGAGAGACCGGATCGGCGACACCGATGGCATAGGCCAACTGCAGATTACACTTATCGGCCAATCCCGAGGCAACCACGTTCTTGGCGATATAGCGGGCCATGTACGAAGCCGAGCGATCGACCTTGGTCGGGTCTTTGCCGGAGAAGGCGCCGCCGCCATGCGAGGCCATGCCGCCATAGGTATCGACGATGATCTTGCGGCCGGTCATGCCGGTATCGGATTGTGGACCGCCGATTACAAATTTGCCGGTCGGGTTGACGTAGAATTTGGTTTTCTTGTCCAGCATCTTTTTGGGAACTACCGGGCGAATGACCTTATCGATAATCTCAGCAACCGCTTTTTTGGTGATTTTCTTGCCGCTGCGATCCAGGATTTCTTCGGTGTGCTGGGTTGAGATCACCACGGCTTCGACCCGGTGGGGCTTGCCTTCGAGGTATTCAACGGTCACCTGCGATTTGCCGTCGGGGCCGAGATAGGGCAAGATTTTCTCTTTTCGCACCTTGGCCAGTTGGCGGGCCAGTTTGTGCGCCAGCATTATCGGCATAGGCATCAGTTCCACAGTTTCGCGGCAGGCGTAACCGGACATCAGTCCCTGATCACCGGCGCCGCCGGTATCCACTCCCTGGGCGATGTCGGGTGATTGCGATCCGATAGCGTTGAGGATAGCGCAGGAATCCCACGAGAAACCACGGGCGCTGTCGACATAGCCGATTTCGCGGACGATACGACGTACCAACGAGTGAATGTCGACATAGGCGCGAGTCGTGATTTCACCGCCGACTATGACCAGTCCGGTAGTGACAAAAGCCTCGCAGGCTACCCGACCGCGCCGATCCTGCGCCAGAATCTCATCAAGCACGGCGTCCGATATCTGGTCGCACAGCTTGTCCGGATGTCCCTCCGTGACCGATTCCGAAGTGAACAGAAAACTTCCCCCAGCCATTGCGAGTGCTCCTTCCTATCTGGCGATTGCCGCCGACTGTCGATTTCGATTTCTTACCGCTGCGAGATTTCCGAGTCGGGACCGACATTGACCGATCCGTGGACACCACGGACTACGGCGCCACGGCCGACGATGGAGTCGACCAGAGTGGAATCTTCAATCAGCGCTCCCGCTCCGATGATACAGTTTTTCAAGCGACTTCGTCTGACTATGGCACCGCTGTCGACCGCAACATTGGGGCCCAAGTCGGATTCGCCAATCTGCGCCGACGGTGATACGATTATCGACGATCCGGCGTCGGCAGGCGAGTTTTCCCCGCTTTGCAACAGGTGCCGATTGGTGGCCAGCCAGGTATCTTTCTGGCCGCAGTCATACCATCCGTCGACGGCAAAAGGTTCGAAGCGCTCGCCGGCTTTTATCATCATCGCCAAAGCGTCGGTCAACTGAATCTCGCCCCGGGTAGTCCTGCCCTGGGAAACCAGCTGGTCCAACATATCAAACAATACGCGAGAATCCTGAAAAAAGTACAGCCCGATGAGAGCCAGGTTTGATTTGGGTTGCTGAGGTTTTTCCTCCAGTTCCACTATCAAGCCGTTGTCAACCTGCGCGACTCCGAAACGGTGAGGGTCGTCAACTTCACATACCCCTAAACGATGATGGTTGCCGCTGGTGAATTGCTGCAGATCGCATTTGGCGATGGTGTCGCCCAAAACAATCAGGGTGGGACCGGGTGCGATACTCCTGAGGCCTTGATGAATAGCGTAGCCCAGGCCCAAGAGAGAATCTTGGCGAACAAAGGAGGCCGGCAGATCATAGTTGTCGGTAACATGCTCGCGAATCTGGGAGCCCAGGTGACCGAT
Source organism: bacterium (assembly GCA_043819515.1). Taxonomy (GTDB): domain Bacteria; phylum Zixibacteria; class MSB-5A5; order GN15; family FEB-12; genus DAOSXA01. The sequence goes on along the minus strand of JBDRES010000050.1, from coordinate 8,111 downwards.
GACAAAGACGCACTGTTCGACCGACAGCTCACTCAGCGGCGCCACGATATGATCCAGGATGGGTCGGTTGGCGACCGGCAGCAGAGCCTTTTGAGTCGCGTAGGTATGGGGGCGCAGCCTGGTGCCGCTGCCGGCTACGGGTATGATAACATTCATGCGATTCAATCCCTAAAATTCCCACGCATGGTAGAGCATCGGCCCCTATCGAACAAGCATTTATTACAGCGCCCGAGATGCGGGTCAGTTTTTGATCTCGGCCAGGCTCAGCCCGGGGATGGTGACAAACTCGGTTGCCAGAGGATCGGGCGAGGAGCGGGCGGCGTCAGAGGAGATCCAGGCCAGTGACAGTCCCGATTCAGGATCAAGGTACTTGATGACTTGCCCAATCAGCACTGTCTGCCCGGCGGTCCAGACGGAGGTGGGTGTGGACGGCGAGATCGTGATAATCCCGCCATCGGGTTGGGCCCCCTTCAGAGCCGGCAGCCAGTCAGCGGCGACCGGTTTTTCGGCCACCAAGCAAAGTTCCAGTCGCAGGTTGCCGTCGGCCAGCGGCACGACAGCAGCCGAAAGCAGGTTCAGATCCGGCTCGGCAAACTCCACCAGAGGTTTGTCATTCGGCATCGGTCCCAGATTCAACCCATTCAAATAGGCGCGATCGTGAACCGACAGCGAACTTACGCTATGTCCGGGCGGCAGACTGTCAATCAGACGGCCGAGATAGTCCTCAACCAGAAATTCGCGCGCGAATTGCTGCTCCAGACTGTCGCCCAGAACGAACTGACGGGTCACTTCTATGGCCCCGGCCAGGCTGAACATGTCTTTGCGGGCCGCACCGGTTGCGCCCAGGTTGTCCAGGCCATCCGTCCAGGCACCAAACAACCGCTGGCGAGTCCGGGCATCGTCGTTCTCGGGTTGGGCAAACGAGGCCAGAGTATAAAAGCCGGCCGCTTGGCTGTAATAGCCGATCCCGCGAGCGACCAGTTCGTCGGCACGGGCTGTAAACCGCGGCCCCAGACGATCTATGATCTCGCGCCAGTGAAGGTTGTCAAGTAGTTCGGGATGGTCGGTGTAGAGCTGTTTGAAAGCATCGGTGATCAGATCAAAGGTAGCCAGTTGCCCGGCCTCGATCCGGTCCAGAAGACTGCAGGCTTGGCTGGGGAGCCCGTACGGGTTGGCCGAGGTATCGTAAATGGGAGCCTGTGATTGGTCACCGCCACATCCGAGGGCGCTTATCAAAAAACCGATAACGACTATTCTCTTTAGCATGATTCGATCCACAGTGATTGAAAACGACAGCGATTATACTTAACGGTTATACCGACAGAGTTATTGATGGTACTTAGAAAATCTGCGAAAAAGACCCGACCCAGTCTCCGGCCAAAAACTGCACGCGTCCGATCAAGAGTGAAACACGCCCCATGACGGTATAGCCGAAGTGGGCCCCAAAGGCCATCATGATGAACCAGATGCCCATCTTGGCGGTAATACCAACCACGCCCTTGTGTTCCGTTGAAAAATAGAAGTAGATCAGGGTGGACACTATCCCGAGCACCACAATGATCGCCAGCAGGGCGGCCGCAAAACCACCACCACCCCCCAGCGGCAACATGGCCGCCTTCATCTGCGGCAGTACCCAGCCGTGAAGGTTGGTGGTCAGGAAAACGCCCGAGGTGGTTCCCATCACAAAGGCCAGCGATATCCGCGACAACCAGGAGTAGTTCTTGGTAAACCGTGAAAACATCAGCAAACCCAAAATGCCCGGCAAAAACAACCACCATGAGCCGCCCAGCATGGGATCCCAGAGCTTCTGGATCACTACCGTATCCCAGATCAGTCCGACCTGATACCCGGCGGTGAGTCCCGCAAAGATATGCTCGGCGACCTTATAGAAGGGGTTGTCCTTGAAAGTAAAGGAAAACAGCGCCAGTGTGAGAAAGGCGATGAGCCAAATCTGAAGGATCTCGATGCCGCTCATACCTTGATTCTCCGCTTGTATTTGCCGCCCATAAAAAAGGCCACATTGCCGATCAGGACCAGCCCGATGATCAGGAAATGCACCAGCGACTGGACATCCATGCCCCGGAAAGCAGGACCTTCGTACCCAACCAAAATCTCGTATTCGGCGGCGCCCTTCATTCCTCCCAAAAGACCGACGATCTGCCCGGCACCCATAAAGCTGTAAAATTTGGGGGCCATAACCGCCGTCATGCCCATGCCCATCGGTACCCCGTAGCCGGCATTGACAATCGACACCCAGTAATCGGCGGTAGCATTATCGGCGACCTCGAAGATGAAGGCAATCTGTTCGTAATTGTGGACACTGTCCATCAACGGCAATTCGGACAGGGGCGTGCCACTGTTGTCGGTCGGGAAAATGCTCTCGATCGAGTACCCCATTCCCTTCAGAACCGAAACATAGCCGTACTTGTAGCCCAGATTGACGAAGTCCACACCGTACTTCTTGTCGTATGACGCCGCTACCGCACGGGTCACCTTCTCGGCCATGGATGGTCCGCCGAGGGGGATATTGCTCAGGGTGATTATGCGGCAGTCTTTTTCGAAGAAGTGCCTGGCGGCCGCGATCGCCATCGGTTCACACTCGGCCACTGTCGATGGGTAGTAGTCGAAAACCAGCATTACGGTCGACGAGTCGGGGACTTCTTCAACGGCGTCATAGAGCGCCTGCGCCTCCGGCGATACGCTGATCGGGAACTTCACCGGGAAGAAAAACGGCAGCAAGACCGCCAACCAAACCAGGCCGTAAACCCAGCGTCTGTCCAATTGTTCTAAGCGATCCCAGAAAGGCACTAGTTTAGGTCCTTCCCATGTAGGTGCGTTCGATACCGAGAATGATGCGCAGCGACATAGCGGCCGCGCCCAGGGCGGCGCCGATAATGATGCCGCTCTGTACGGCCCGGTTGATACCATTCATTACGTAGGTATTCAGCAGGCCCGGGACATCGCCGGGAAGCTGTTCCAGGATAGCCTCACCCATCGGCACCCGCCACATCATGATGAGAGTGGCTGTGACCAGGAGCAGAGTCGCTTCGGCACTGCGGGCACGGAAGGCGCGAAAAGCAGCCGAGGCGATATAGAAGGCCAGGGTGGCGAACATGGTCGACATCATGGGCATCTGCATGTTGATGAAAAGCCAGTCGTAAATTGATCCGGCCTCACGCCCAAACAGCGGCGACCAGGATTCGGGCAGAACCGAGGGGGCCGCCATCGCAAAAATCGCCAGCAGCGTGAGGATCTTGTAGCCCCAGTTCTCTTTGCGCGAACTTACCGCCGCCCAGTTGACCCGGGTGATAGAGACAACGCCCAACAAGAGCGTGAAGCCACCAACAATAATAATCCAGTTGAGCAATTCCTGCGAAACGCGCCCGACAAGCGTGGAATTCTCGTCAAAAAAGAACGAGACCACCATGGCCAAACCCGATAGAAAAGCGACAGCAACCGGTAACGTAGTCTTCATATAGATACCATCAAAGCGATCCTCTTAGACCGCGTCGAACCACTCCAAATAGAAATCACCAACACCGGCGGTCACTAAGATGACGCCGACGATTATCATGATGACGATAATCAGTTTCACAAAGTCCTGGCCCTTGAGGCCGCCCATCATGATCGGCTCGTGCGAAAGGTAAGCCGAGGCGGCAAAGAGCTCTTCCCCCATCAGGGTATAATCACAGGCGGCGATAAAAAACGGGAGTTGCTCCGGTCGCGCCGTGCCGGCGATCTGAATCGAACCGGCAGCATTACCGGTCTCTGCCAGCAAAAGCGACTCGGCGTAAAAGCCGCCCATGTAAATATTGGTAGCCGGCCGCTCGCGCATCATGTAGCCGTTGACATTGGCCGTAAATGCAAACTGCTCCCCGGCGACATATTTGACAGTGTCCTTATCATAGGCATCGGGACGACCAGCCTCGAGATAAGCCTGCTCGACAACTTCCTGCCCGGCCGCCAGCACCAGCGGATACCGGACCGGAACACTCAGGGGGGTATCATACTGAGCCGTTATCTTAGCCACCCGCCCGAGGATGGAAATGCCTGCTATGGTATCAATGAGATCCAGCTCATCGATCCCGGGTATGAATAGAACCGGACGACCCATCTCGGTGGCACGGCCGACAGCTTCTTCGACAGCATCCAGCCCTGGAATCTTGCGCAGGAACAACTTTTTGCCTTGCCGCGCCCAGTGGGTATAGAGCAGAACGGCGCAACTAAACACCAGCACCAAGACCAGCGCGTTAACGCGATCAGTGCGAAATATCCGGACCGCCTCTTCCTGGGCGAAGACTGCCGACGGAAGAGTCAGTATCAGCGTCGTCATCCAGATAAGTTTGCTACTTAGTATGTTATACAATCTCTGCACAGGGCTTCAATATAGGACGAAAACGGTGCAAGTCAAATACCGTTTTCATTAGACGAACCGCCGGCGGCGCCTGTGCAAGCCGGAGTGTTCTTTCCATTCGGATTGGACGCTCTCATCTGCAGTGTCGATCAAAAAAAGGGCGGGTCCGAAGACCCGCCCTTAGAAAGTGCGATAGATTCGCGCTTACTTCATCAGGATCATCTTCTTCGTTTCACTGAACTGGTCAGTGGACAAACGATAGAAGTAGACACCGGAAGTAACCGAGTTGCCGGAAGCATCATCACCGTTCCAGACAACCTCGTGCTCACCGGCGCTCATCTGAGCGTCCATCAGGGTAAGGACTTCCTGACCCAGGATGTTGAAGACCGACAGCTGGACGCGAGCATCGCTCGGCAGGCTGAAGGAGATCGTGGTGGTCGGGTTGAACGGGTTCGGGTAGTTCTGCATCAGGCGGTAGGTTTGCGGAATGACCGCTTCACCCTTAGCCAGGCTATTCAGATCGATGCGGCTGCCGTTGTCGCCCATCAGAAGCTGGATCGGCATCGACTCACCGTTGACACGAAGGTCAAGACGATCACCGCTATGCGGGTAGGCGTTGGCGATACCATCGGTATCAAAACCGTAAACCGAGGTGAACTGCAGGCGGTCGGACGAGTACTCACCGGAACCGATCAGGACGCCGGCGATGGTGAAGATCTCGACCGTGCTGTTGTCGGCAATAGCCTGTCCGTCGATGGTGATGTTCTCGCCGTAGATCGACATCCAGTTGCGCGAACCGGCTACCGTCGGCAGAGCGCGAGTGGCGGCGGGGCGAGCCAGCGGGGCACCGTAGCCCGGGTAGCTGAGCATGCCGTCGCCGGCGGACTTGATCCAGTAGCCAAAACCGGGACCCATGTCGGTCAGGGTCGAGTACAGCGGGCTGCCACCGGCTACGTAGTCGTAATAACCGTGATCGTAGCCGTAGACAACCTCAACCATACCCCAGATCGAAGCCAGGGCGTCGGCCACCGGCAGGACATCGTTCGGCCAGTAGCTGACCAGGTTCCAACCGGCATAAATATCGATATAGTCGCCGGGGCCAATCGGGTCACCACAGATCTCGAAGGTGGTCGGGCAATTCAGACGGACCCAGTAGCCGTGGTAGTAATCAACGCTATGCAGAGTTGAGAACTGCGGCAGCAGCGGATCATAGGTCAGACCGGCCATGTCGAAGCTCATGACGACATCGACACAACCGTTCATCATACCCACGAACTCCTCGATAGTACCGGTGTAGTCCAGGTTCCAGCTTATCAGGTGCCAACCGGCGTCGAGGTCGTAGACCAGACACGGCGGACCACTGGTGAACTGGCAGATATTGAGGACATCGCCCCAGGCCCACATGACGACCGGTATGCTCTCGACCGGCATGCCATTGATCTCGAAGGAGACCGGCTCACCAGGTTCGCAGCCTTCATCGTAGGCGGTGTGGGGACTGTTACCATAGATAGTCAGAACCAGCATGCCGCCACCGTCAACTTCGGCCAGACCGCAGAGGACGCCGTCAATGTCGCGCGCGCCAACCAGGTCACCCGGTGACAGGGCTATGTCGTTGAGGGTCGGGGCTTCGCAACCGACTACCATCCAACGATCGGAGGGGACTACGATCTCGTCTTCGGTGGCGCAAACGGTATGCATGACGTCAACGATACGACCGCATCCGTCCTCTACTGTCAGAGTTACATCGTAGCAGCCGGCGGCCTCGAACGTGTGCATCGGCTCAAATTCTGAGCTAGCGCCACCATCATCGAAGTTCCATGAGTAGATGAGATTGTAACCGGTCGACTGGTTATCAAACTCCACTGTCAATGGGGCCGGACCGTCGCTCGGCAACGGCGTGAAGTCAACAACGGGAACATCCCAATAAGCGATATTCAGTTCCAGTATGCATTCCACCTCGCCGCATTCATTGCTGGCAGTGATGATTGGCTGGTACAGCCCTGCCGCATCAGGAGTGAAGCAGAACGTGCCTGCTTCCCAGGTGCCAAAGGTAGTTGTGACAGAGGTCGCGTCCGAAATCGAAACGCCGATACAGACAGGATCACCGGGGCAGGTTGTGGTGTTGAACTCACCCGGGCAGGTTATTGCAGGAGCCGGTGCCACCGTCACGTTGACGGTTACATCACACTCATCGGCGGTTTCGCCGTTGGTGGCGACGACATGGAAATTGTAGGCACCGCCGCCCATGACATCAAAGCAGAGCTGGTCGGCAGCCCAGGTAGCGCCATCAACGGTCACTTCCGTGGCGTTGACGATAGGCAGTGAGATACAGACATTGTCGCCGTCACAGGCATCAAGGTCGATCGGGCCCGGCGGGCAGGTGATCTCGACGTTGACCGTGAAGCTCACGACGATGTTGAACGAACACACATCGGGCGGGCAGCCCGGGTCGGTCGAGTTGGCTGTGACTGTAACCGGGTAAGTGCCTTCGGCTGCGACCGGGATACAAGCCACATCGTCAGCCCAGGTGCCGAAAGTCGGAGTGCCGGTACCGACGCTGACCGTGACTGCGCCATTGTTGGTGATCGGAAGTGGCACGCAGGCCTCGCCGGGACCGCCGATAGTGACCGGAACGTCAGAGGTCGGGCAGTCGATGGCGACTATCGGTACCGGATTGATGTTGACGACAACGTCGCACTCATCGGTGCCGTCGCCGTTGGTAGCCACCACGTGCAGATTCAGAGTAGCCGGACCGTTGTAATCGTAACACAGTTGGCCAGCATCCCAGGTTGCACTGGGGTCGCCGGTTACCTCTACAGTCTCGGCAAAGTCGATCGGAAGATCGGTGCAGAGGTTTCCGGAGTTGGCGCAGGGCGCCTTCTCGACCGGGTCGGTCGGGCAGGTGATGACCGGCGGCTGCAACTCTGTAATGGAAACGATGACCGTCACGACACACTGATCGGTAAATTCGCATTCCGACGGGGTGCCGGTGGCGTCGACCGTAATGGTGTAGGTGTCGGCGGCGCCGGCGGTAAAGCAAAGCTGTCCGGCATCCCAGCTGCCCATATCCGGCGTCACTGTGGCGTAGTTGGCAACGGCCAACGGTACGCACACTTCACCCGGTTCGGTCAGATTGACCTCAAAAGGAGTGGTCGGGCAGTCGATGGCGACTGGTGCGTAGAAGCTGACCACAGCTATGACGTCACATTCGTCGGTGCCGTCACCATTGGTAGCCGTGATATGCATTGAATAAGTGTCTGCGGCTCCAGGGGTGAAAGTCAGCAGACCACCAGCCCAGGTAGCGCCGGGTACACCCGTTACCTCCACTGCGTCAGCGAGGTCAATCGGCACACTAATCGAAATTTCTTCCGGGCCGCAAAGATCAAAGCCAAATGGGTCCGGCGGGCAGGTGATCACCGGAGGTTCAGGAGTGCCACCGCCGATCGTATAGCAGTGCGGGCCGTCCCATGTCGGGAACATGTCAACCCCGGCCCATTTCCACAAACCTGACGGCGGGAAATAAGCCGAATCCAGGCAGATAGTGCTGCCGGTGAATTCGGTGGCAATCGGGCCGATGGTGATAGTATGGGTGATCGAATCGAAACCCTTGGGCATACCGGATCCAAAGAAGATCGATCCGGCGAAACCGGTCGTATCGGAATTCATACCGGTTACGCTGTAGTAGTTGATCAGCCAGAGCAGATCAAACTGGGCTTTGCCGATAGCACCGGTAGTGTCGGCGTGCAGGGTGGTCCAG
>JBDRES010000049.1:0-10069 GCA_043819515.1 bacterium | reverse complement strand
GCCGGTCGGACGCAAATGCATCCGCTCCTGCTGTTTTTCTCTATAATAGGCGGCATCGCCGTGTTTGGTCTGCTGGGGCTGGTCGTGGGGCCTCTGATCGCCGCCATTTTTGATGCTCTGATCAAAATCCTCGAATTCCGCCTGCATCCCCAGGACGAAGGCAGCGCCGTCGACTGACTCGCTCTTGCTCGGTCTGCCCCCCCGGCTTTTCCCTTTACTAAGAATGCGCCGAGGACTTTATTTACCCTTAACGTAGGTTGCACACTTTGTCTAAGGGAGATCCCGCCATGTTACGCCGTCAAGCCATGCTCGTTCTTCTGATGATCCTAATGCTCACTGCTTGTTCATCAATTGTGCGGTCGCAGAGCCCGCAGTATGAATTTGAGCCGACCGTCGATACCATCGGATTCTATCCGGGCGGAACGTACGATCCCGCCATAACGACCCCAACTCAGCACCTGGGGCGACCGATCGGCAGCTGGCCGATCCACTATTGGGAGTTGGTCCCATATTTGGAAAAAGTAGCCGAGCAATCGCCACGCGTGCAGTTGGTCGAGCAGGGAGTCAGTCACGAGGGGCGCCGACTTTATCATTTGATAATCACCTCGACCGACAACATGGCCCGGCTGGAGGACACTCGCCAGCGTTTGGACTACCTGGCCGACCCGAGGCGGTCCGCTGATAAGTCTGTTTCGGACGACAAGCTCCCCGCTGTCGCCTGGCTGGGTTATTCGATTCATGGCGATGAGCTGTCCGGTGTTGACGCTGCCGTCCAGCTCATCTATCAGCTGGCCGCGGGCACCGATGAGGGCACTCGCCACATTCTGGACAACACTATTGTGATAATCGACCCGACCCAAAACCCCGACGGCCGCGAGCGCTATCTGCCGATGCTGGAAGCCAATCGCAGTGCCATGCCCAGCTATGACCACAGTGCCATGCAGCACCAGGGGGTATGGCCGTGGGGAAGGACCAATCACTACCTGTTTGACCTCAACCGCGACTGGGTCCTGGTCACGCAGCCGGAAACCCAGGGTCGTCTGGCGACCATCCTGAAGTGGCATCCGCAGTTGGTGGTGGACGGTCACGAAATGGGCTCCGATGCCAGCTTTATGTCCGACCCGCCCCGGGAGCCGATCAACTACAACACACCCTTCACCGCCCCCAAGTGGTGGCCGGTTTTCAACAGCGATCACGCTGCCGCTTTCGATGAACGTGGCTGGCCCTACTATACTATGGAGTGGCATGATCAATGGTACATCGGCTACGGCTCGGCCTGGGCCACCTTTTCCGGCAGTATCGGCATGCTCTATGAACAGGCGCGGGTCGACGGTGAGGCGATCAAGCAGGGTGACGGATACATGCTGACCTATCACGAAGCGGTCAATCACCAATTCAGGTCATCATGGGTCAATTTGACGACATTGGCCGACAATCGCGAGGCGATTCTGGCTGACTATTTCCAGGCCCGCCGCGATATTGTGAATCAGGGACACGAATCCGGTTTGAAATTCCTGTTTGCGCCGGATCATGATGCCCAGCGGATGGATCGTTTTATCACGTCCCTGCTGCTACAGGGAGTGGAGATTCAAAAGGCGACGCAGTCGTTCGAGGTCCGCAGCGCTCACGATGCTTTGGGAACCGAGCATGCCGGCCGGACCTTCCCGGCCGGAACCTATATAGTCAACACCGCCCAGCCGATGGGTTCGCTGGCCAAGGCGGCACTCGAGTTCGACTCCCATCTGAAGCCGGATTTTCTGACTGAAGAGCGCCACTGGCTGGAGAAGTATGGTGATACCCGCATGTACGAAGTCTCGGCCTGGTCGCTGCCGTTGGCTTACGATCTCGACGCTTATTGGTCTACCTCGGGATTCAAGGTTGCGACCGAAGCGGTCAGTCTACCGCTTATCCGTCCGCGAGGCGAATTGCATAACCCGGAGGCTCAGTTCGGCTTTGTTATCGACATGGCCGGAGAAGCGACCAATCGCTTGTTGGCCGCTCTATTTGACGAGGAGCTAAGGGTTTACGCCTGTAACAAAGCCTTTACGTTGGAAGGCCGCGACTATCAGCGTGGCGCCCTGGTTTTGCGCAAACAGAACAATCCGGCCGACCTGCCTGCGCGCCTGAAGGTTTTGGCGGCGACCTATGGCGTTGACATTTATGGTGTCAACACCGCCCTATCCACCGAAGGGTCAGCCCTCGGTGCCGGGCGCTTTCGACGGTTGACGCCCTCGCGGGTGGCCATTGTGACCGGCGACGGCATGGATTACGGTTCGGTCGGTACACTATGGTTTACACTGGATCAGGAGGTCGGTGTCCGGCACTCCCTGATCAGCCTGAGTGATCTGCATGACCACGATCTCAAGAAGTATAATGTTATCATCCTCCCCGCCGGGTGGGGCAACAGCCTGGACAACACGCTCGGCAGCGCTGGAGCAAAGCGTCTGCAGCTATGGGTCGACGAGGGTGGGACTTTGATCTGCATCGATCGCTCGGCCGCCTGGGCAGCCGACAGCGCTAACGGTCTGTCGCAGGTGCGCCTGAAACGCCAGGTTTTGAACAAGCTGGCTGAGATCGACACCAAAATAGCCCGCGAGCTGGCTGCGGAACACGTCGAAGTCGACACCATGGCCCTCTGGCATCCGGAGAAGGTCAAGCTGCCGCCCAAATCGGACGAAGGCGAGGCGGACAGCAGGAAAAGTGATAAGCCGAACGAAGACGCCGATCGATGGAGCCTGCGCTTCCACCCGCGCGGGGTGATCATGCGAGCCGAGGTCGATACTACGGAGTGGTTGTCGATCGGGGTCGGTCCGGACCTGCCGGTCATGATGTATACCTCACGGGCGCTGGTGTCGCATCGCCCGGTCCACACCGTGGCGCGTTTGGCGACCGATCCGAACAAGCTGCGCCTGTCCGGACTGCTCTGGCCCGAAGCGCGCCGGCGCTGGGCCGGGACATCGTGGGCAACGGTGGAATCGTCGGGTAGGGGTCAGGTGATTCTGTTCGCCACCGACCCCAACATACGGGCATACTGGTGGGGTACGCGGCAGATGTTTGTCAACGCCGTTCTTTACGGCCCCGGTTTCGGCGCCGACGGGGAGGACTATTGAGGCGACTGAGCGGATCGATGCCATTTTGCATGAAATACAGTTGGTAGGTCGATACTCCCTTTGGGGGGGTCGACATTGTCGAAACATATAGGAGATGCTCATGCGCCTGCCTACGATACTGGCAATCGTATTCGCCAGCAGTGTCGGCGCGTTCGCCGAGCAGCCAACAACCCCCGCACCCAACTGCCTGTCCCGTCTGGCTCAACAGGCCAGGGCCGGCTATCCCATAACAGTTCTCACCAACGACAGTACTCTGATTGCAGGCAGTCGCCCGATGATCAGTTCCGACGCTTCAATACTGCTTCTCAGAGTGCCGACCGACCGCGGTGTCGAATCCAGTCAGTCCATCCCGCTTGACCGGATCAGCCGAATTTCTTATTGCAGACCGTCACCGGCTCGTGAAGTCCTGACCCTGATCGGACTGACGGTCGGGACGGTGGGAGGTGTGCTCGTTGCAGCGGCTGTCGAAGGTGAGACTGTCGGCTCCCGCAAGTCCTGGGGTTGGGATGCACTGGGAACGGCATTTTTCGGCGGCCTGGTCGGCGGCGTCGCGGGGGCCGTCGCTGGTCACGCGATCGGCAAGCACATCACCGTGACGGTGACGTTGGAGTGTCTCTAGTCCGTAGGTCGATACCCCCTTTGGGGGTTTCGACATCGTCAAATGCCACCCTTCGATTCCGCTCAGGGTGACACGTTATGTTTGTGTCGCGCAGAGCCGAGCCGGCCTACGCCCCGCCCGCTTTATACTTCGCAAACAACCGTCCCCACTCGGTTTTGGCAAACTTGCGAATAATCGACCGGCCGACCGTCGGATACCATAGGCAATCGTGATAGAAGTTACTGGCCATCGGTGCCCAACCAACCAGCGGTGAATGCAGGGCGATTTTCTCGAGAAACCGCAGAGGACCCTTGCGGAGCATCTGGTCGCCCCAGATGACAAATGATTTCTTGGTCCTGAAATGGAAGTTTATCTCCGAGATATCCTCGCCCATGATCTCGATATCTTTGATATCCGCGCAGCCCAGACCCCGCTCGTGGCACATCCTCATATAAGGTATCTCCATCGGATCAAAACCCATCAGCCGGGCGGCGACGGCATCGATAGCGACCTGGTCTTCCGAGGCCAGAATGATATTCTTGCCGTGCGGTGTCATGGTGCGCGGCCCGGCCCCGTCGCCGGCCACACAGCCGTCCATGACGGCCAGCATTTTCGGGTGCAGCTGCCGCTGCATGAGAAGCAAGTCGACCAAAACCTCATGCATATATTTGTGGGCGTAATGGCGGACTTCCTTGAGCAGGCCGCCGAAGGAATTCTTGATCGCCCCGGTGGTGATCGAATGCCCGTGCGTTTTGACCGTCGGCAAGTGAATGATCTGCTTGCCGATGTACATCTTGGGAATCTGGATGCCCTCGGGGAAGATATGGTTGAGCTTCAGAAGCTCATTACCAAAATCGTACACAACCCACTCGACATCCGGCAGCGCTGTGAAACCCAGGCCGTACTTCTCGAGGACCGGCAGCCACAGGTTGTTGTGAGCGCCCTTGAGAGGGTCGGTCACGACCGTCTTGTTTTCGACAGGGAAAAGCCGCCCGGTGGCGTAGCCGTCCTCGGTGAGAGTCCTGACCAGCCCCTCCACCTGCCAGGGCTGCGACGAACAGGCCGGAAAGTACTTGGTCCAGGACAGGTTGAGCTTGATGAGCGTCTCCGCCGCCGGATCGAGGATGGACTTGTACTCGACCAGTTCCAACAGACGCCGGTAATCACACAGAACATTTTTGGCGTCGGTACGTAAAACAGCTACACGAGAAATGGGCAATCTATTATATGACTCCTTGCTTGCGATGCGATCCAGTCGCGGAATATAGGATCTGGGCTCGGTCCTGTCAAACCGAGAACGGTCATCAGGCGTGCGAGAGTCTTTTTGTCTCAAACCGCCGCCGATTGTAGGTTGATCCAAATAAAAAAGTAGGATTGCACTAATTATGGAGTGGCAATACGCCGATAAAATACTTGCTTTTGAAAAAGGGCTGTATTATTGTCGGTCCACTTGGCGGGGTAAAGCATGGCGACGCATTGGTAACTGCTTTACCCCCAATTGGTTGAACGGCACAACAAGGAGGTCCGGCGGCACTTGAAGAGGGTGCTTCGCAAGGTTTTTTCTTGTGGTTTTATCCTTGACAGGTATATGGGCGCCTCGTATGTTTAAGCCGATTTTGGAGGATAAGTTCCGTATTGAAAGGCATTATGGTGTAAGGATATAACCGCACCGGCCGATAATTATTGTGTAGGAAAATAGGATAGAACGAAATAGAGAAGTGATGATATGGAGGTGAAGAAAGAAGACCGGGAGGTGGAGTTTTAAGACAAAGATTCACGCCGGGAACGCTCGGCACAGACAGGATTGCGGGATGCGATCTTTGTGACTGTATCAAGAATGAAAAACACACGATTTAACGAGGATTTTCCAAAGGAGTAAGAAGGATGAAGAGAAACATGAGGTTTCTGCTGCTGTTCGCGATCCTAGCGAGCAGCATTTTGGCCGCCTACTTCATCAGTGGCTGCGGTGATGACTCGACCATTATCGAGTCGCCCACCGAAGAAAACGACACCGTAGTCGGTACCATCTCAGGTACGGTTACGGATGCAGTGGACGGAGACCTCCTGGTCGGCTGCAAAGTCGTCTGGCAACACGCCGGTGGTGCGGACAGTGCCGTTACTGATGGCAACGGCTATTTCACTACTGGCCCGACGCTGTCGGCCGGTAACTACACCCTGACGTTCTTCCCGGCCAGCGCCTTGCATGCTGCCGCCAGTTATGTCGCGACGATCCACTCGGTGGGCTGGCACCAGACCACCACGCCGAACGCACATGGGGTGATCACTGAAGAGGTGTCCCTTAACCCGGCCCTGTGGCCGATGACCGGCACTCTGTCCGGTTATGTGTACACGGCTCTGCCGACGGGTGCCCCTGCCAAAGACGGTGAAGAACCTCTAGCGCTGGACGGCCCGAACAATATCTCGGCCGCCCCCAATGTTCCCGTGACGTTGGACTTTGGCGCCTTTCATGTCATTGGTGACACTTATGAGACGACCACCGATGCCAATGGCTTCTACTCGTTCACAGGCGTTCCGGCTTGTGAGAACTACGACGACAACCCGACCAGTACCGCCTTCGATCCCGATGACATGTGGATCGTTCTGAAGACTGCTCAGTTCACCGTCAACGACATTCTGTACGGTCACACTGAGTACAGTGGCGCCGGCGGCGACTATCCCATCGAAATGGGCCAACAGGTCCCGGCCATCTACGCTCCGCTGTTTGGTAACCCACAGCGCGACCTTGATCCGGCCCCGGTTGTTATCTCCTATAGCTGGGAAGATATCACCCCGCTGGTTGGTGACAATCTTGTCATGAGCTTCTCACACTCGATGGTCCCGGCCACGGTGGCTGTCACCGGCTTCACTCTGCCCTTCGTGGCTACCTGGTCGAATGAGAACAAGACCTTGACCCTCGATCCGACTTCGGTCATGCAGACGACCCACAGCTACACTGTGACCGTCAATGGCGAAGCGACCAACGGTCTGACCCTCATCGACAACGATGGCTCGACCGGTTTTTCGCGTTCGTTCACGACAGAGGTTGGTATTGCACTGTTGTCGACCAACCTGGACGATGTGGCCGAGCGGGTCAGCGAATTCGTATTTACTGACTTCCCGACCGACGGTATCATTGAGTTGACCTTCAACATGGTGCCGAATATGACCCACACCGGCACCTGGGTCCACCTCACTGAGACAGCTCACGGTTACGAGGTCGGCAAGGCCATGGCCGTGAGCGGCAACAAGCTGACGATCACTCCCGACGTTGATCTATCTGATGGTGTCGAGTACTCCCTCACCTTCAAGATCTACTCGACTATCGAGCAGGATTATGTCCAGAACGCCAGCACCTACAGTGTGACCACGGCCAATGACTGCGTCTTGGGTCAGCCGGTTATTGTCGATTATGACGATGAGATCGATTACAACACCACCGGCATCATGCTGGAATGGAACGTCATGCCCGATGCCGACAAGTTCTACATCTGGGCGGCTGACGATTTCAACAATCCGGATCGCCGCATTATCGACTCCGTTGATGCTCAGCAGTCCGGCGTGACGCAGACGCGCACCGTTACCCTGCCCGCTGGCTTTGATCGTTACACTGATGCCGGTCAGACTCCGTTTGCCGCCGGCACCGAAGTGACTTTCTGGGTCCAGGGTCGTTGCGGCAGCAATCTGGGCGCCTACTCAGCTCCGATCGCCTTCTCCGATAACGTTGGCCCGGCCGACTTCATTTACCTCAGTAATAACTTTGGCACGGCCGATAATGCCGGTGGCGCTACCGCGGCTATGCCCTACATCTTCCTGGGCCATCCCGCGGGTCACGCCGACAGTCTGATTGAGTATGTCGCCAACACCGCGCCGGTGATTACGTTCGTCGAGGGTGGTGGTGATCCGGCCTACAAGCCGACCGCCTACACCTGGCAGGGCTGGAACGGTACGCTGCGCTACAGCGACACCCTGTTTGTCACCATCCCGGCCGGTGCGGTCGGCGCGGGTGACTGGATGAAGGTGACCATTTCCGATAATTCCGGCAACACCGGTACCGATAGTATCCGTTTGGCTCCGTACATTCAGTTCGTCGAGCCTTCTTCGACCTCGGCTGAGTTGTTCACTGCTCCGAGCTTTGATTGTGAGTGGACAACCGTGGAGCCTCAGGGCGGTAACGTCGTTGACGTGCTGGATCTGTTCATATCGTATGACGGCGGCACCACCTGGGATACCCTGATGGACGGCAACAACCTGCATAGCTGGGCTTCCGACGCCGACGCGGGCGCCAAGACCCTGGCCTGGCTGGTAGACACCGTTCGCTCGGCCGACTGCAAGCTGGCTCTGGCCAACCATGGCGGCGGCTTCAAGTTCTCGTCGGAGTCCTTCATCTATGCCGGTGTCAAGCTCAACATTTCGGCGGCCGACTCGACCGACCTGGTCGACGGCGCTGCCACCGGTCGTGAGTGGTGGTTCGATCGCGAGCACACGGACTCCACGGCGATTCCGTTCAGCATTTCCTCGGTTGGATTTGATGAAGTGGCGGTCGTGTATTCGTATGATGGCTGGACCCACACCGGCACCGACACGTTCTTTGTGGACATTGCCACGCCGAATGCGGTGACGTCCACTAGCGTTACCAACTACTATCCGTACACTCGGGACGCCGACTACAACTGCAACTTGGGCGTGGTCCTTCCGATTGGTCAGCCGGATTACAAGAAGGGCTGGGCCTTCCCGGTGAAAAATGATCGCCTTGCGATCCAGCAGCCGAATGCGTCCTCCTCGGCTCCGTACCGCGCTAACTTCAATATCACCTGGTTCAACATCACCGGTGGCTGGGATTCGCTGGCCTCCAATGTGAATGTCTACTGGGCCGATATGAAGGGTGATCCCGACGATACCACATGGAATCTGTTGGGCAGCGCCGTGCCGAACAAGGGCTACTTCATCTGGGAAGATGTCGCGCCGACTCTTGGTACTGACAGTGCTATCGTCCGCGTCGCCTCGACCGACGGCAGCTATGCAGTTGTCAGTGCTCTGTTCGATATCAGCGGTCTGACGCTGGATACTCCGGAAGGCGGCGAGGAATGGGAAGTTGGCAGCTCACATGATATCGAGTGGACCAACTACGGTATCATGGTCAATGACTCCATTCGTATCGAGCGCTTCATCTTTGACGCCGTCGATGAGGAATGGGTTCTCGAGGACACGCTTGTTAAGTTCGTATGGCCGAACGACGGCGATTGGACCTGGACCGTACCGGCTCCTGCTTACGACTCGGTACAGATCCGCGTCCGTGAGTGGTCGCACAAGGCCAAGTACGACGACTCGCTGGTGCAGGAGATGTCCGAGACGTTTGCTATCACCGGTTTCTTCATGACTGCGCCGGAGGAAGCCATCTACATGGGTCGTATTGATACGATCACGTGGAACACGGTCGGTACCTTCAGCAATGTCACCCTTGGCATCGGTTCTGCCGGCCACAGCTACTTTGACACGGTCATTACCCCCAATTCGGCCAACACCGGTACGTTTGTCTATACCGTCCCGACCTGGGATGCTGATAGTACGACTACCGATGCGTACGTCTACGTCAAGACGGCCGGCGGTGGTACCGCAGCGGATACGACGGCTAAGACCTTGCTCATCATCAACCCCGACCTGGTCGTAAGCAAGCCGGTAGCCGACACTGTCATCTACATGTCGAGCACGCCGACGATCACTTGGACGACCTATGGTAACCGTGTCGGAACGGTTATGCTTGAGCTGTCGGTCGATGACGGCGTTAGCTACGAGGATACGCTGATCGTTCATCAGACGGATGACGACGCCGATCCGACCAGCTATCAGTGGTTCGTGCCGGTGTATCCGTCGATCACCGACTCGGCCTTCTGTAAGATTCGGGTAACTGAGGAATGGACCGGTCAGGGCCTGCCCTTGCAGGGTGAGTCCGAGACCTTCATTCTCAAGCCGAATCCGCCTACGAAGTAGTTCTCCGACTACAATCGACATTCCCACCGGGGACTGGCTTTGGCCGGTCCCCGGTTTCTTATTGGGGGGGATCAACCGTAGGTCGGTACCCCGGAAGGGGTCCCGACATTATTCTGCCCATAAGTCGCCACCCCGACATTATCCGATGACTCGAGCGGTGTCGGAACTCTAAAGAGTTTCGACCTACCTGGACTGCCCGTAGGTCGGTACCCCGAAGGGGTCCCGACATTATTCTGCCCATAAGTCGCCACCCCGACATTATCCGATGATTCGAGCGGTGTCGGAACTCTAAGGAGTTCCGACCTACCTGGACTACTACTCTGGAGAAGGGGGCGGCGCTGCCAATAAAAAGAGCGGGCTGCTCGGGCAGCCC
>JBDRES010000048.1:0-5440 GCA_043819515.1 bacterium | reverse complement strand
GCCCCACTCGGTGGCCTGCTGCTCGCGCGGCGTCATCTCGCCTTCCTCGTGACGCTTCTCGATCCCCATCTCTTTCAACTCGGGATGACGGAAGATCGCATCGTCGTCAAGCGACACCCGGCTGTCGGCGGCAATCAGCTTGCCATCCGACGTGAGAACCAGCGGGTTGATCTCGACCAGCTTGGCGTCATAGGCGCGAAACATGTTGTACAGCCGACCGACAATGGCCGCGCCCTCCTTTAGGTGCTCGGCGGGAAGACCCATCTTCTTGGCAATCGTGAGGCCATCGAAACTGTAGAGGTCGTCGGCAATGTCGAACGACTGACGATAGATCTTCTCGGGGGATTTTTCGGCCGTTTCTTCGATGTCAACGCCGCCCGCGCCGGAAGCAATCACGACCAGCTTGTAGTTGGCGCGGTCGATTGTGACGCCGAGATAAAACTCCTGCTCGATGTCGAGCTTAGGCTCGATCAGGATCGAATCCACTTTGTAGCCGCGGATAGTGAGACTGAGCAATTCCTCCGCTTTGGTACGGGCTTCGTTGGCACCGGAAGCGATCTTTATGCCGCCGGCCTTGCCGCGACCGCCGATCAGGACCTGCGATTTCAACACTACCGGGACGGCCCAGTCGTTGACGACGCGATAGACCTCATCGGGTGTCTTGGCGACCTCCCGTTTGCTGACGGGGATCTTGAATTTGTGAAAGAGCTCTTTGCCCTCAAACTCATACAGACGCATGACATTACTTTCTAATTGCCGGCTGCGCAGCAGTCGGGCCGTTTCGGTTTACTCGACCCGGTAATGTAGCTTGTGGGGGACTTTTGTCAACAGGATTGGGTGGCGATCGACGATCCCAGGTGTGCAGCCGAAAATACAAAAGAGCAGGTCCTATTGGTGGGACCTGCTCTCTCTATATCGTAAATGGCTCAGGTATCTCCGGCTAAAACAGGCCGGCTACCTTGGCGTACGCGTCTGAGACACTGCTGGTAACCTGTTCGAAAGCGGCCTTCTCGGTATCAAACGTCTCTTCGTCGGCTCCCTTGAGTTTGTCGAACTGCGCGATCAGGGCGCCCTTCTGGTCCTCGAGCATCGTCATTGGCTCCTCCAGAGGCTTTTGGGCCATCTTGGGAAGGGCACCTTTTTTGGCTACCAGATCGCCGATCTTCGTTTCCCACTCGGTGACCATCTGTTCAGCCTTTTCGACGTAATCGGCCTTCATCTGATCAAACGCAGCGATTACCGTTTCCCCGGCCTTTTCCATGCCCTGGGTTGCGGTGGTTTCGGCTGAATGATCGGCGGCGTTTTCGTCAGCCTTGCCACAGCCAAGGACTACCATCACCAGCAGGGCGACGGTCATTGTCAACATTGAGATCCATTTTCCGTTCATCACATTCTCTCCTTGAGTTCAGCCCTCGCCGACCTTCTTTTTGGCGGCGCCTTTGAGTTTGTCGTTAGCAAATATCGCGATCTCGACCCGGCGGTTATTCTGTCGTCCGGCAGCCGTACTGTTGTCGGCAATCGGTTGGTCCTCTCCGTAACCCATGATGCGGAAGCGGTTGGCCAGGACCTGCCGACCGGTCATGTAGTTGGCCACTGATTGTGCACGTCGCAGCGACAGATCCATATTGTGATCGCTGGAACCGGTCGAGTCGGTGTGCCCTTCGACCAGGACATCAGTGTCCGCATACTTGTTGAGAATCTCCGACAGGTTGGTCAGATTGGTCTGCGCCTCGGCTCGCAGGTCGGATTTATTGATGTCAAACAGTATCCCGGAATCAAAAGTGATCTTGATCCCCTCGCCGATGCGGGTCACGGTCGCGCCTTCAAGATCCCGCTCGATTTCCGCGGCCTGATTGTCCATATAGTTGCCGATGTAGGCCCCGGCCGCACCGCCGACGGCGGCCCCGATGATAGCTCCGATAGCGGTATTGCCGGCCTCATGGCCGATGATGCCGCCAATGGCGGCGCCGGCTCCGGCGCCGATCAGTGCGCCTTTGTCGCGACGCTTCATAGCCCCGCATCCCGCGATACTGGTAGCCAGGATGACGGCCGCCATCACAAATGTCAGACGTTTCATATGGTGGCTGACTCCTCTAATTAAATAAACTCAATTTTTCAATCCCTACGTTTATCGCTGTCTCCTATAACACAACAAGATCCCAATATCAAGGTTCTATTGAATTCTTTGTTTTTGGCTCAAACCTTGACGAGAGGCCGTTGGGGCCGTTATTCTATAAAGCTATGAACTTATTGAAGACGCTCTTTGTGCTGATACCGGCTTTAGCAGGGTTGCTGGCCGGCTGTGGCTCGGAGGAGCCTGAAAAGCCGCGCGTGGCGCGCCAATACGGATATCGGGTGGTCAACCAATACCCCCATGACACCGCCGCCTTTACGCAAGGGTTGATCTATTACAACGACTTCTTGTACGAGGGTACCGGCAATCGCGGGCGATCAGATCTACGGAAAGTGGACTTAAGGAGTGGTGAAGTTCTTCAACGACAAGCGATTCCAGACAGTCTGTTTGGTGAGGGGATCACCATATTTGATAGTAAGATATACCAGCTGACCTGGCTTGATGGCATCGCCTTCGTATGGGATCTGGAGACGTTTGACTCGTTGGGATCGTTTCCATTGGATGCTCAGGGTTGGGGGCTGACTCACAACGGCAGCTCTCTGATAGCAAGCGACGGTACGCCAACGATTTATTTCCGCGATCCCCAGACCTTTGCTATCCGTCGCACGATCCAGGTGCACGATCATCTCGGGCCGATAGTCGGCCTGAACGAACTGGAGTATGTCAAAGGCGAAATTTGGGCCAATATCTGGCAGTTTAATTTCCTGGCCCGCATTTCACCCGACGATGGCCAGGTCCTGGGCTGGATTCGGCTGGCCGGTCTGGAGCAACCGGTTGACTCGCTCACCGGTAGCGGCGTTCTTAACGGCATTGCCTATGACGCCGACCACGAGCGTATTTATGTCACCGGCAAGAACTGGCCGGTGCTTTACGAAATCGAAGTTGTCCCCCTCGACCTTCCGGCGGACTGACAGATGAGCAAGCCGGCCCTGGACAAACGCCTGCGAATCGGCGTCAGCAGTTGCCTGTTGGGAATTGAGTCGCGCTACGACGGCGGCCACATGCGAGACGGCTATATCGCCGATGTCCTGGCTGAGTATTTCGACTTTGCGCCGGTCTGTCCTGAACTTGAGGCCGGTATGGGCAAAATCCGCGAGCCGGTTCAACTTGAGGGAAACCTCGAATCGCCGCGCCTGGTCGGCATCAAGTCCGGGCAGGACTGGACCGCCCGCATGATCCAGTATTCGTCACGCCGTCTGCGTAAGGCCGACCTTTCGGAAACTTGCGGCTACATTCTGAAAAGCAGGTCGCCCTCGTGCGGAATGGAACGAGTGAAATTGTACAGTCCGACGGGCAGGGTGGCCAGGAAAGCGGTTGGTCTTTTTGCCGCTGCGCTTATGAAGAAATACCCGGATCTACCGGTGGAGGAAGAGGGGCGTCTAGGCGATCCGGACCTGCGCGAGAATTTCATTGTCAGAGTGTTTGCGTATGATCGTTTGCGGCAGCTGTTTGCCGGGCGCTTCCGCCGCAGCGAGATAATTGCGTTCCATATATCGCACAAGTGCCTACTGTTGGCGCATCATCCGGCCACGTATCGGCAATTGGGTTGGTTGTTGGCAGCTACCCAAGATACGTCAGCGTCGGAACTCCGGCAGCAGTACCGGCATCTGTTTATGACCGCGCTGTCTCACCGCGCCACAGTGAAAAAGAACGTCAATGTCCTGCAGCACATTAGGGGATCTCTCAAAAAGCACATAAGCGCCTCCGAAGAAGCTGATCTATTGACAGTGATCGCGGAGTATCATCGGGAGCTGGTTCCACTTATCGTGCCGCTGACCTTGGTTCGTCATCATGTGGACAAACACCAAATCACATATATACAAGATCAAGTTTACCTTAACCCGCATCCCAGCGAGTTGATGCTGCGCAATCGAGTCTAGGTAGTGAAGTGAGCAACCAACCCCACATAGCCGCCCGCGTCTATCGCGGCCGAGAGATCGAGGCGATTCATTACGCCTCGATTGCCGTCGTCGACTGTGACGGTCGTCTTACTCACAGTCTGGGTGATCCGGAACTCGTCACGATGATGCGTTCGGCGATCAAGCCGTTTCAGCTCCTGCCGTTGATTACCACCGGTGCGGCCGATCATTTTGGATTTGACGACCAACAGCTCGCCATCATGTGCGGTTCGCACAACGGCTCCGATGAGCATCGCGAGGTGGTGTTGTCGAACCTGGCGGCGGCCGGCAATGAACCGTCGCATCTGCAATGCGGCTGCCATTGGCCGCTGGGAATGCAGGAACGTCTACAATTCCCTCTGGCGGGGGAGGAGTTCGATCCGGTTCGCCATAATTGCTCGGGTAAGCACTCCGGGTTTCTGGCCCTGGCCCGGTATCTAAATGAACCGGTGCTGGACTATCTGCACATTGAGGGCAAGGTCCAGCAACTGGTGAAGGCGGCAGTATCACAGATGTGTGACTTTCCGGCCGACCGGATGACCCCCGGCATCGACGGCTGCAGCGCCCCCAATTATCCGCTGAGTGTTCGTTCGCTGGCAACCGGGTTCATGCGCCTGGCCAACCTGCAGGGGCAGGACCGCATTCCCGTTTCCGCCCTAACCAGAGTCAGGCAGGCGATGTATGCCTTCCCGGAGATGGTCTCAGGCAAAGGCCGCTTTGACCTGGCCCTGGCCAGGTCGTTACCCGATAATGTTGTCTGCAAGATCGGTGCGGAGGCGGTCGAGGGTATCGGTTTGGCCGATCCGCCGCTGGGAATAGCGGTCAAAATCCATGATGGCAACTGGCGCTGCTTAGGTGCGGTAGTTATTGAAGTTTTGAAACAACTTAGTATATTGAGCATAGAAAAGGCGCCGCTTCTGAAGCGGCTTGAGAAACCTGATGTGCGCAATGTGCGGGGAACGATAACCGGCCACATTGTGCCCGAGTTTGAGTTGAGGAAACACTAATGCCCGGCTCTGTGGTCATCAAAAGTCAATCCTTGCACCTGGGGCTGGAGTATCACCGCCGCCGCGTCAAAGACTCGATCTAGACAACCACTCCCAATAGGTCTGTTAATCATTAATGCCAATTAGGAGTGAGCCATGTCCACAAAGCGCCAGCCTGCCGAACCATACCGAATCAAATCGATCGAACCGATCAAATTGCTGGGTCGTGACGAACGTCGACGACGTATCGCCGAGGCCAAGTACAATATCTTCAAACTGGATGCGACCGACATCTATATCGATCTCTTGACCGACTCCGGGACTTCGGCCATGTCGGCCAGGCAGTGGGCGGCCCTTATGCTGGGTGATGAAACCTACGCCGGGGCGCAGTCATTTCGCAAGTTTGAGGCCACCGTGCGGGA
>JBDRES010000047.1:0-12597 GCA_043819515.1 bacterium | reverse complement strand
GGTGCCGACGCTGTCGGAGGAGGAAACCAGGACCGGGCTTTTCAACCCGGTGAAGTCCGGCTTGTAGAAGCCCCCAAAGGCACCTATCTCGGTCAGCACTTTTTCATTGAAGGTGGCTTTGGCCAGCTTCTTGATCTTCCGTACAGCCTCATCACCGGCGTCGATATCGACCCCGGCGTCGGCGTAAGTCAACGTCTGTTTATTGCTTTTGTCTGCCATGCGGGCTATATATATGGGGTTAACTCGAAAGTCAACAAATGAGCCTCAGGAGGGCGGCGGCGCATGAATTCAAATCCTTATCAAGTTCCGGAGCTATATGAGCTCGCCTTCAGTTGGCGCGACTACGTCAAAGCCGTCGATTTCCTGATTGAGGCCGCCAGGCGATCCGGAAGGAGCAGCGTCGGCAGCATGGTCGAATTGGGTTGCGGCCCCGGCCAATATTGTCGCGAATTCGCCCGTCGCGGCGGCACCGCCTACGGCGTCGATCTGGCGCCGGAGATGGCCCTCTATGCGCAGAAATGCTTTGATGAGGGCAACCTCCCGGGCTACATCCTGGAGGCCGACATGCGCGATTTCCGGCTGGAGCAGCCGGTGGATCTGGCCTGCTGCATGATGAATACCTTCGGGCTGCTACAAACCAACCAGGACGCACTGGCCAATCTCAACGCCGTAGCGTCGAATCTGACACCTGACGGCATATACATAATCGAGATATCACACCCCCGTGATGTTTTCCGCAAGCCGGAGACGGTCGACAACACCTGGAAGATGGAAAACGGCAGCGGCAAACTGCAGATTGACTGGGCCTCGGATCCGGATTTTGACCCGATCACCGAGTTGGCCAAGGGCACGGTTACGATGACCTGGGAGAAAGATGGTCAGACCACGGTGCACCAGGCCCCGGAGTCGTTTCGAAGCTACACCTTTGGCCTCATGCGTGCTTTGGTTGAGCTGTCCGGCCGGTTCAAAATCGGCAATGTCTATGGCGATTTGGATGTTGAGGTCCCGTTTGACAACGCCAAAAAGGCATGGCGGGAAGTGTTGGTCCTGCGGAAATTCGACTAGGCGGCTAGCGCCCTTCCCTGTCCAGAAGATCCAGAATCGTTTGAAAATCAACCGGTGGCTCGGCCTGGAAATTGAGAGTCCCACCCTCAATCGGATGTTCAAACTCGAGTTTGTAGGCGTGCAGCGCCTGGTGCTGCATGACAGCCAGAATCTCCTTGGCCAGCGGCCGCTCCGGGGCAAAAATACCACGGTGCCATTTGTCCCGGCCGCCGTAGTCGGGATCACCCAGAACCGGATGCCCCAAATGCGACAAATGAACGCGGATCTGATGCGTCCGACCGGTTTGCAGGGTCACTTCAAGCAGGTCGTATGATCGGTAGCGATCCAACACACGATAGCCGGTGCGAGCCTCCCGACCATGAAGATTGGTAACCGCCATCTTCTTCCGGTTTTTGATGGAGCGACCAATGGGCAGATCGATGATCCCCTCCTGGTCTTTCAGCTGACCACATATCAGAGCCAGGTACTGTCGCTTGACAGTGCGATTCTGGATCATCAGTTGCAGCTCAGAGAAGGCCTCGGAAGACTTGGCCACGATAATCAAACCCGAAGTGTTTTTGTCCAGCCGATGGACTATGCCGGGGCGGGCGGGGTCGCCGCCTCCGGGAGCTGCTCCCAAATAATGAACCACGGCGTTCACC
Source organism: bacterium (assembly GCA_043819515.1). Taxonomy (GTDB): domain Bacteria; phylum Zixibacteria; class MSB-5A5; order GN15; family FEB-12; genus DAOSXA01. The sequence continues at coordinate 10,891 of JBDRES010000047.1, read as the reverse complement.
AGGGTACCGGTCGGGCTGCCGGGGGCGGGGTGGGTGACCAGGCCGGGGGGTTTGTTGATTACCAGCAGGTGTTTGTCCTCGAACACGATCGAAAGCGGGATATCTTCGCCTCCGAGACTGGGGCGCTGAGAGACAACCACCTCCAGCTCGATCAGGTCACCTGCCTTGACTTTGGTGTTTTTGCCAACCGTTTTGCCGTTGACTTTCAGCAGCCCCAGAGCGATCAGTTGCTGAATGCGACTGCGCGTAATGTTGACATCGGCATGATCGGCCAAGAAGCTATCGACGCGCCTGTCGGCGACCATCAGCGGCACTTCAATTCGCACGCGCTCAGTACGGCCTGTAATGCTATCCAAAATCAGTCTGTCCGCTCCGACCTCAGATGGCGGAGACAATCTCCCTGACCGCCCGTTCGTACCCGATCAACAAGGCTCGGGCACAAATGGAATAGCCGATCACGAAATCATCGACCGCTCCCAACTCAACCAGCGGCTTCAGATTGCGGTGGTTCAAACCGCGACCGCAGGCAACCGAGAGACCGGCCTTACCGGCCGCCACAACGGTACGATCGATGCGATCCAGTTCGTGTTGCGCATCCTGCAGAGTGCGAGCGTTGGCATAGGTGGCGCAGTTGATCAACACGGCGGCGGCACCGGCCTTGGCCGCTTTCCTGATCAAGTCCGGTTCCGGCTCGATAAAGAAACTCACGCCTACCGACGCTCCCCCGAGGCGCGCGATCAGGCCGCTATAATCAAACTCGCCGTCATTGAGATTGATTGTCGAGGGATCGATACTGCCGGTCGCCTGGTCGGCCACCAGGGTCACCATCGACGGCTTGATCTCCAAGGCCTTTTCGATGAGCACATCGGCCGGCGGCATTTCGATCATGAGGCGCGTCTTGACAACGCTAGCCAAAACATAAAGATCGCGCTCGTGCATGGCCCGGCGCCGCGCGCTCAATTGAACCGATATCCCATCAGCTCCGGCCATCTCCGCCAAAACCGTCACCTGGGCGGGATCAGGCTCGTTCCGGCCGCGCATCTCGCGAAAGAACGATACTGTATCTACGTTTACTACCAATGAGGACAACCGACCCTCCTTGTTCGCTGATTACAGGCGTTGGCAACTGCTTCTGCCAGCTTATACCAACAAACAGACCGGAAGGTCACAAGTCAATTTCAAACGGGGACATGGCCCCTTTTATATGCCTCGAGGATTCTCGCCAGACGATGCTTACACCAGATCCCGGACCAGCAGAGCCTGGGTGAGCTGGTGAAACTGGTCAATGCTCAATTGCTCGGCCCTGATCTTGTGATCGAATCCCAGTTCCTCAAGAATTCGCCGGAGCTCGCCGGACGAACGTACTATCGCCGGGCACAGATTATTGATGAGCATCTTGCGGCGCTGATGGAAAGCCTGGCGCACGACTGTTTCGAAGTGAGTCGTCACATCTATCAGCGGCCTTGGAAGGCGGACAAATTCCAACACGGCCGAACTGACAGCCGGTGACGGACGAAAGCTCCTGGGACCAACCGTCAACTGATAGGTGATCCTAAAGTGGCATTGCAGGAAGATCGACAGAGGCGCCCAGTTCTTGCTACCCGGCTGTCCGGCCACCCGCTCGGCCACTTCCTTCTGCATCATCAGAATCGCCCGCGAAAAACGAGCACGATGGTTGAACATCCAATCAAGAACCGGCGAGGTGATATTATAGGGTAGATTGCCGACTAAGATGGCCGATGCCGCCCGGCATAGCTCATCAGGGTCGCCGGCCAGTATGTCCTGATTGACTATCGTGACGCTGTCACTATCTACAAACTCTCGCTGGAGTATGGCCGCCAAGTCCCGATCCAGCTCGACGCCGACAATTGTTGCTCCAGAGGCGACCAACGGACGCGTCAGCGCACCCAGCCCCGGCCCAATCTCGACAATCGTCTGCCCCGGGCGGGGATCGACCAAATCGATTATCCGCGAGATGACAGCCTCGGAGATGAGGAAATTCTGACCCAGACTCTTCTTGGCACGCATGTTCAGTATGTCCTACCGCGACTGTAACTTCAGCATTTTCACTGCCAGGCTGTACTGGAGAATGGGTGTCGAAACCCCAAGGGAGTATCGACCTGCCCAGGGTTCTCTTGAACAGAGTGCATATGCGATGGTCACCCTAATCGCCAAAAACTTCTACCAGCCCAAAGAGTTTCTGGCAGGTCCGATCGGTGGTCTTTTCGACGTCCTGGCGGCTGACTCCCTGTAGCTCGGCGAGCCGGTCGCGGATAATGGGTATGTACTCCGGACGATTGGTCTTGCCACGATAGGGCGCCGGGGCCAGGAATGGGGCGTCGGTCTCCAGGATTATCTTATCCAGCGGCGTCACCGAGGCCATGGCCGCCATGCAGGAATTTGGATAGGTCAGCGTCCCACCGACGGCGACTACGAAGCCCAGCGAGATCACTTCGGCCGCATCAGCGGCATCGCCGGGAAAACAATGAAACACGCCTCCCTTGAGATCGGCGGCGTATTCGCGCACAATGTCGATCGTCGGGCGCATAGCCTCGCGAGTGTGAATCACTATCGGTTTCTTCTTGTCGACGGCCAGCTTGAGCTGCTTGCGAAAAACCGTACGCTGGATATCCCGAGGTGACAGATCGCGATAAAAATCGAGCCCAATCTCACCGATAGCGCACACCCTGGGATGATCAGCCAAATCGGCCAGTTCATCCAGGGCACTGTCGGTTAGGGTCTTGGAGTCATGGGGATGAACACCCACCGTGGCGTATATGCCGTCGAATCGCTCGGCCAGCGCGATAGACTGCCGGGAAGTAGCCAGATCAACTCCGATATTCACGATGGTATGGACACCGGCCAGGTTGGCCGCCCTGACAGTCTCCTGACGGCGTCCGTTGAATTGCTTGAAGTACAGATGGCAATGCGAGTCGATCATCAGCTGATTTTGGCCCCGGGCGGCAGATCGCCGTCGGGTCTAAGGACAAAGAGCTGCTTCCCCTTCTTGGCCGCCAGCAACATGCCGTTGGATTCGACGCCTCTAATCGTTGCCGGTTTGAGATTGGCCACGACGACGACCTTCTTGCCGACGATTTGATCCGGAGCGTAGTGCTCGGCTATTCCGGCAACGATCTGCCGTTTTTCCGAACCAAGATCGACTTGCAGGCGCAGCAGTTTGTCGGCTCCTTCGACTTTCGCGGCCTCCAACACTTCGGCGACGCGCAGTTCAACATTGGCAAAATCGGCGATGTCAATCAGGTTGGCCTCATCGACTGGAGCCGCCGCAGCGGTTTTTGGTTCACTCTCTGCCCTCGGCTTTAGGCGTGGGAAGATCGGCTGGTCGGCTTTTACTTCGGTGCCTGTCTCCAACGAATAGAACCGGCCGGCGTCGACCAGCGTCAGGCTGCTGTCGTCCAATGAGAGTACGCGGCGCACCTCTGCCATCTTGTTGGGCATGACCGGATACAAAACCACCGAGACAATCCGAATCACCTCACAGCAGGCCCGCAAAACGCCGTTCAGCTCCTGGGCTTTGCCCTCCCTGGCCAGAATCCACGGAGCGGTATCGTTGAAGAACTTGTTGGCGCTACGAACCAGAGCCATCGCCTCGGCAATAGCCTGTCCCAGGCGAAAATGACTGATATGGTCATATGCCGTCGCGGCCAGTTGCTCGGCCTGTTGCCGCAGCCCGGCCAGACCGGAAAGGTCGTCAAACGCCTCCGGCAAGCGACCCTCGCAATTGACCGTAACCATCTTGCCGACCCGTGAGACGAGATTACCCAGGTCGTTGGCCAGATCGGAGTTATACTGGGTCACAAAGCGACTGGCCTGGATGTCGCCATCAACACCAAAGGGATACTGAGTCAGCAACAAATAGCGAGTCGCGTCAGGTCCAAACTCAACCACCATATCGCTGGGATCAATCTTGTTGCCCAGCGATTTGGACATCTTGCGGCCATCAACGGTGAAGAAGCCATGCAAAAATATGGTCCGGGGCAGCTTCACTCCGGCCGCCATCAACATGGCCGGCCAGTACAGACAGTGAAATTTGAGAATGTCCTTGGCCATCAGGTGAACGACTTCACCACTGTTCCACCATTTGTCGAAAGCGACCTGATCATCGGCATAACCCGTGGCCGAAATATAGTTGGAGAGAGCATCAACCCAGACATAGGCCACCTGGCTGCTGTCAAAGGGCAGGGATATACCCCATTTAACTCGTTCTCGCGATAGAGAAAAATCCGGCAGATCCTGCTTAATCAGACCGAGGACCTCGCGACGGCGCTCCTCGGGGAGAATCAGGAGTTCTTCGGATTCGATGAGCTCTTTGAGACGGGGCAAAAACGCCGAGAGCCGAAAGAAATAATTCTTCTCGCGAAGCGCCTGGGGCTTTGTCTGGTGGTCCGGACAGATCCCGTCGACCAGCTCCTTTTCGGTCAGGAACTTTTCACAGCCGGTACAATACAGTCCCTCATAGTAGTCGGAGTAGACCACATCCTGGCCGTCGTCGGTCTTAGCCTGTCGCATGGCCTCAAGTATCTTGATAACGGCCTGTTCATGTCGCGATGAAGTGGTCCGGATGAAATAATCATAGTCGATAGACAGATCGACCCAGGCCTTTTTGTAACTCTCGACGGTGCGGTCGCAGAATTCAATTTCGGACAATCCGGCCGCCTCGGCCGCCTCGGCCACCTTGGACCCGTGTTCGTCGGTACCGGTCAAGAAAAACGACTCGCGCCCGGCCAGACGGTGAAAGCGCGCCAGAAGATCGGCGGCGATGGTCGTGTAGGCATGCCCGATATGGGGTCTGTCGTTGACATAGTAGATCGGCGTGGTGACATAAAACGGTTTCGACACGGCTACTCTCCTGGACTGTTACCCTGATGGTTCGGCGAACCGTCTTCCTCGGGAAAATCACTGTGGTCGTCTTCGACAGGTTCATCCGCAAGAGTATTTACTGCCACCGGAGTGTCGTCGTCGATAGCATCATCTTCGGCCGGCGGTTCTGCGACCGCCGCCGGTGCCGGGGCAAATTCCTTGGCCGGACAACGGAAGCAAACCCTCTCGCAATCGCGGATGATGGCCTCTTCATTGAATATGTCGATCTTCTCAATGGTGCCCTCGCCGAGCGAGGTCTTGACAAAGGTTCCCGGGGCCGGAAACTTGTTGCGCGTTTCCGTATAGAAGTCAACCTCGTATCGTAGACAGCAAAGCAAGCGGCCGCAATTGCCGGATATCTTGGCCGGATTCAGCGGCAGGTCCTGCTCGCGGGCATGTTGCGTAGAAATCGGGGCGAACTCACGAATGAAAGTGTTACAGCACTGGCGCCTGCCGCAAATGCCGTAACCATCGATGCGGCGCGCCTCGTCGCGAACGCCTATCTGACGCAACTCGATGCGAGTACGATGTTGACCGGCCAGATCCTTGACCAACTCCCGGAAGTCGACGCGCCGGTCGGCCGTGAAGAACACGGTCAGTTTGTTGCCGTCAAACTGACATTCAACATCAATGACTTTCATGGCCAACTTATGCTGCTTGATACTGGCCATGATCTCGGGACGCAACTGCTCTTCGCGCCGACGGCAGTCTTCCAAAGCCAGAAGGTCGGCCTTCGAGGCCGGCCTGAGGATCGAACGAGGCTGTTCCTGGCCGGTCAGATCAGTGGGAGTCTCGACCTTGGCACTTAGAAGACCGATGTCCTCGCCACGCTCGGCCTGCACCATCACCCAGTCGTTTAGCCTGAGATTATGATAGTAGGCGTTATAGAAATAGTCCCTGCGGGACCCTTTGAATTCTACGATATATAATTCGGCCATGGAGTTATCTCCGCTAGGGCAGGCACCTTGAAGAAACGATCGTTAACGGCTTGCTGCTTGCATTTTGATGGTCAAGGCTGCCAGCGCTCCGGGAATATGCACATTTAGCCTCAGATCAGCAAGGGTCATTTTGACATGGCCCAGCATGGCGTCGATGCGGCGAGTATCAGGCAGTCGGGAAGAAAGGCGTTTGATATCACCGGCGAAGTCGGGATTAGTGAAGGCCTCTTCGGAACCGGTCACTTGATAGTGCAGGCAGTCACGAAGCAGTGATTGCCAGAAGCCCAACAGTTGCTCAGCCTCGGAGAGATTACGCAGGTCAATCGTCTCATGAAGCCGGCTGATCAGTTCAGGACCGCAGCCCTGGACAAGAAGGTCAAACAACTGCAGAGCATCCGCTCTCCATTGCATGCCATCTTCTTCGGCCACCTGGGCCAGGGCTGCCCCCAGACAACCGTCGGACAGACGACTATACAGACGAGCCGCGTCCGGCTCGAGGCCATAATGCCGACCCAGGTAAGCCTCGATCCTCTGGGGTTGAATGCGATCAAGCCGGATTTCCTGGGCCCGTGAGCGAATCGTCGGCAGGAGCACTTCCGGTCGGCGGGCAGTCATTACAATGACCGTATTGGGGGGCGGCTCCTCGATCATTTTCAGGAGAGCATCCGCCGACGACGGCCGCATATACTCCATCTGGTGAAACAGGACGGTGCGCACGAGTCCCTTGGGCGGCTTGGCCGCCAGACGGCGTTTGATCTCGCGGGCTGCCTGAACCGAGATATTGCGGCTGCCGGAACCACTAAGCGTGGCGAAGGGTTCGGCGCTCTTGATCTTGATAACTTCGCCGGTCATGTCGATAGCATCGTCACCCTTTTTGAGCGGTGGCAAGGCGACGGCAAACATCAGTCCCTCGAAGTTGTGGCTTTGGATATTGCGACAATTGCGACACTGGCCGCAGGGACGACTGACATCGTCGGCTCCCTCCCCCGCCACGTGCGGGCTTTCGCAGTTGAGCAGGGCGCTGAGGGCCAGATAAAGAGACCAGCCACCCAGTCCCGGACGACCCCAGAAAAGATAGGTTGAGGCCACTCGCTGGTTAAGCCAGGAGTTGGCCAGAGCTCGGTATGCTTTGGGCTGCAAATCTATAACATCAAAGGCCGTCAAGTCTAATCCAATCCACCGGATCGAGGGGTTCGCGACCGGCTCGCAGTTCAAAACGCAGAATACCGTCGGCGCCGACCCGAGCCAGCTTGCCGCCTGCGGGAACCATGCGGCCGGTGGTTACTTCGATAGCTTCGATACCGGCATAGGTTGTGAAGTAGTTGCCACCATGATCTATGATAACAAATTCGCCAACGCCGCGCAATCGACCTATGTAGGCCACTTCTCCCGGCGCGACACTGAAGACGTCACAACCACGGCAGCAGGCCATCACTATCCCTGGCGAAAACGACCGCAGTTTGGTGATGGAATCGACCTTTTGTCCGAACGTCTCGGCAATATCGCCCAGACATGGCGCCGACAGTTGACCCTTGAGGTGGGCAAAAACGCTCACCCGACCGCTGGAATCGGTAATCACGGTCGGCCGCTGCTGCTGCTGCTCCAGCCGGGCAATGATCTTTTTCATCTCGATCTCTGCCTGCTCCAACATCAGCACCTGATCGACCTTCTCAGTCTTCTCGCGGTACAGCTTGGACAGCTCCTTCTGCTCGCGGTCCTTGCGCGACCTGTCCAGCGCTGCAGCCGTTTCCTTTTCTTTCTTGAGAGCGCCCACCTTTCGACTCTCGCCGGTGTAATCTTTGAGCTCCGCCTCGGACTTGGCCAGCAGGACCGAGGCGTCGGCGACGGTCCCCGATTCAAAATTGGAAAGTGCGGCCAGGTAAATGATCTGCCGTTGCATGGTCAGTTCCTCTTCGGCCCGCTCCGAAAAGGGTTTGTAGGGCTGCCGCGCGCTGAAGTAAAACTGACGCAGGTTGCCCAAGAAACGCCGTTGCGAGCGATCGTAATGATCCTGGTTGGCGGCCAGCGCCTCGCCGGCGGCGGCGATGCGGTCTCGTACCTGACGTAGCTGGTCACCCAGGCGGTTCACAACCACTGCGTTCGAGGCCAGACGCTCGTCGTACTCAGTTATCCGATTCTGAACCGACAGCTCTTGTTTCTTGAGGCTGTCCAGGACGGCCCGACCCCGATCCAGCTCCGATTTGATCTGTTGCAACTCGCCCTTTTGTTTTACAACTTTGTCGCGATCATCATCGGCCCGACAAACCGTGACCAGCAGCAGCAGAGTAAAATAGAAAACAAGTCGCAGCACCGCGTCACCTCAGCAATCTCCGGATGCCCAGATAGCCGCTGAGCAAACCGATGGCGGCACAAATCCCTACATAGGCAACGACGTCGGCGGTTTCGGGCAACACCAATTCGATGGCGGTGAAACTGACTTTCTGCAGACCATACCATATGGCCCCCCAACCGGCGGCAGCAGCCAGGGCCGCGATGATCAGGCTTTCCAACAGGAAGGGCATGGCCAGGAAGGATTTTGATGCTCCCAAGGTGCGCATCTGGTTAAGCCCGACGGCGCGTACACGGATCGTCAAGCGAATACCGTTGAAGGAACTAATAAGCGCCGTAAGCAGGATCAGACCGCCCAGCCCCAGGCCGATCGAGCGTACCAGCTCGCGGGCGGTTTCGGCCTTGGCCAACCAATCCCGAGGGTAATCAACTTGCTCTATTGAGGGAGAAGCATTGGCCTGCTGCTCTATCTGATCCAGCCTCGACCCGGTTAGAAAGCCGGGATCGGGTGTCACTACAAAAGAGCGCGGCAGCGGATTGATCGAGTCATAGCCGACAAGCAGATCGGTTCCAACTAGTCGGGCCAGTTCATAGCGAGCATCCTGTCGGGAGACTAGCCTCGTTGACAGAACACCCTCGATGGCCTCCAGCGAATCCTGTACCTCCGCCAGCGAAGTGTCTGAGACACTCTCCGCCACGAAGCACTCCATATGGACATCCGAGATCAACTGGTCATAGAATTGGTGGGATGTTCCGGCCGCTATCCAAAACAGATCCAAAAGCAAAAACAGAAGAGTCAGCGACAAGAACGAAGCCAGCGATGCCATCGGATGTCGACCCAGATTGCGCATCAGCTCTTTGAGTATATAGGCCCACTTGATCATTGGAGGGTCCCGTTGCGAATCTCGTAATGCTTGGCTTGGGGGAGTTGTTTTTTAGGCGGATCACCGGCGACCATGATCATGGATCGACCGGAGAGGCTGATCTTGACCAGGTAATCAAAAATCCGATCGTATGTCTGGGTATCCAAGCCGGCCAGAGGTTCATCGATCAGGACAATCGGTTGCGCCGAGATCGAGGCTCGGGCGAATTGCGCCAGGGTATTCTCCACCCGAGTCAGAGCCGCGGGATACTCCGAGGCCACTCTGAGCAGCGAAAAATCGGCCAGCGTTTTCATCAATTTCTCCCGCCGGGACCGTTTCCGCTCGCCATTCAGAATCAGCGGGAAGGCCACGTTCTCGGCGACCGTAAGCGTCGGTACCAGACCAAAGATGCCGCCGATCCCGCCCACCCGGCGACGGATGCGATTGACGAGGCCGTTCCTGTGCCTTTGCAGACAATTGCCGAGCAGTTCGACCGATCCTGAGTCCGGCCAGCGGCGACCAACCAGCATCTGAAGCAGACAGGACTTTCCCGATCCGGCCGGGCCCACAATCACCGCCGAATGACCGGCCGGCACCTGCAGGTTGAGATTAGAGAATATCGGGTCACCCCTATCGGAGGTTAGATACACATTGCACAGATCGATGACTAACTGTTCAGACATAGCTGCTATCGGGCTTCCGCTGCTGTTTGTCGATCCACCACCAGTGGACCTCGGTTCGGATTCGGTTCACGCTCAATTTATATAGGCCGACAAAGCTGGACGAGACAACAAAAAACGGCCGGTGCCCCAAGCATCGGCCGTAGAATGTCGAACCAGAGTCGACTCAGTCTTTCATTGAGGCCAAAAAGCGCTCGTTAGTCTTGGTCTTTTTCAGACGATCCAGGAGGAATTCCATGGCCTCGATCGGATTCATTTCGGCCAGGAACTTGCGCAGAATCCAGATCTTGGTAAGGACATCAGCCTCAACCAATAGCTCTTCCTTACGGGTTGAAGAGCGATTGATGTCCATGGCCGGGAATATGCGCCGGTCGGCCAAACGGCGATCGAGGACCAACTCCATATTGCCGGTGCCTTTGAAGTCCTCGAAGATGACTTCATCCATACGCGATCCGGTCTCAACCAAGGCGGTGGCGATGATCGACAATGACCCCCCGTTTTCGATGTTACGGGCGGCTCCAAAGAACCGCTTGGGTTTGTGCAGGGCATTGGAATCAACACCGCCGGAGAGGATCTTGCCCGAGTGGGGCACCACCGAGTTGTGGGCGCGGGCCAAGCGAGTCAGCGAGTCGAGCAGAATGACCACATCGAAGCCATGTTCGGTGAGCCGTTTGGCCTTTTCCAACACCATGTTGGCCACTTGAACGTGACGCTCGGCCGGTTCGTCAAAAGTCGATGAAATGACCTCGCCATTGACTGAGCGGCGCATGTCGGTGACTTCTTCCGGCCGCTCATCGATCAGGAGCACGATCAGCTTGACCTCCGGGTGATTGGCCGTGATCGACTGCGCAATGCGCTGAAGTATGATCGTCTTGCCCGCTTTCGGCGGCGATGTGATCAGAGCCCGCTGCCCTTTGCCGATCGGGCACATCAGGTCGATGATGCGGGTGGTAGGTTCCTCCAGATCCGACTCCATCTTGAAGGCTTCCTCCGGATATAGCGGCGTGAGATTGTCAAACAGCACCTTGTGCTTGGCACTCTCCGGGTCGGTAAAATTGACGGATTCGATCTTCAGCAGGGCAAAGTACCGTTCATTGTCCTTGGGTGGACGTACCTGCCCGGCAACAATATCACCGGTACGCAGATCAAAGCGCTTTATCTGCGAGGGTGACACGTAAATATCATCCTGCCCTGGCAGATAATTGTAATCGGGTGATCGTAGAAAGCCGTAGCCCTCCTC